>DATHUW010000115.1:0-16237 GCA_035461825.1 Gemmatimonadaceae bacterium | reverse complement strand
CCTGCGCGTCGCGACCGATGGCCTGGTCGTTTGCACCGGTACGGACGAATGAGCGAGCGCCGAACGCCGGGTGTCGTCGTGGTGGGCGGCGGACCAGCGGGGATCGCCGCCGCGGCGCTCGCCGCGGAGAGTGGCGCCTCGGTACGGCTGATCGACGAGAACCTCACGCTCGGCGGTCAGATCTGGCGGCGCGATGTAGGTCGCGGCCGAACTCGAATGGCGGAGCGGTGGATGGCGCGCCTGGCGCGGTCCGGTGCCCGGGTGGAGCGCGCAATGTCGGTGGTGGACGCGACGCGCGATGCGGATGGCGAACTCGATATACTCGCGGTCCGTGGGTCCGAGACGGTGCGAGTCCGCGCGGCGTCGGTGGTGATCTGCACGGGTGCACGCGAGCGCTTTCTTCCGTTTCCCGGCTGGACGCTGCCCGGCGTCCTCGGCGTGGGGGGCGCGCAGGCGCTCATCAAGTCGGGGATGGACGTGCGCGGGCGGCGCGTCGTGGTGGCCGGGTCCGGCCCGCTGCTCCTCGCGGCCGCCGCCGGGGTCGCACGTGCGGGAGGACGCGTGGTACTCATCGCCGAGCAGGCTACGGCCTCGCGCGTCGCCGGATACGCGGCCGGTCTGTGGCGTTCGCCGACCCTGCTCCTCCACGCCGGCGCCTATCGAGCGGCCATCGGCCGGGGACGCTACACGAGCGGCCGCTGGGTCGCGCGGGCCGACGGCGCCGACCGCATCGAGCGCGTCACCGTGACCGACGGTCGCCGCGAAACGACGGTTCCCTGCGACCTGCTGTGTACGGGGTACGGCCTCGTGCCTGACGATCGACTCGCCCGGCTGCTCGGGTGTGCCGTGGACGCCGGCGCCGTCCGGGTCGATGCGGTGCAGCGCACGACGGTGCCCGGCGTGTATGCCGCGGGGGAGCCGACCGGCATCGGCGGCGTCGCCATGGCGATCGCCGAGGGCGTGGTCGCGGGGCTGGCCGCCGCCGGAAACGACGAGGCAGCCTTGCGGCGCACCACCCCCGTGCGCAGGCTCCGCGCCGCCGCCACCCGCATGGAGCTCGCGTTCGCGCTGCGGGCCGAGCTGCGCTCACTCCCCGCGCCGGATACGATCCTGTGCCGGTGCGAGGACGTCCCCTTTGGCGACGTGGCGCTCGATGGCGGCTTCCGCCGCGCCCGTCTCCATCATCGCGTCGGAATGGGTGCCTGCCAAGGCCGGGTCTGTGGCGATGCGCTCGCGTGGCTCACCGATTGGCCGGGTGAGTCCGTGCGCCCGCCCCTCGTACCCGTTCCACTCGCGGCACTCGCCGGCGCGACCGCCCATCTACCTCACGACCACTGAATCGTCATGCATCAGTCCGATTGGGCCGGAGTCTTCCCGGCGATCACGACCCCGTTCTCCGCCGACCTCGCCGTCGATCACGACGCGCTGGCCGCGCACGTGGAGTGGCTCGCTGGTGCGGGGTGCACCGGGATCGTCGCCCTCGGCTCGCTCGGCGAATCCGCCACGCTCGCCTTCGATGAAAAGGTGGAGATCCTCCGCGTGTGCCGCGCGGCGCTGGACGGCCGCGTCCCGCTGATCGCCGGCATCGCCGGACTCTCGACGGCGGAGTGCGTATCGCTCGCTCGTGAGGCGGAGCGTGCCGGGTGCGCCGGCCTGATGGTCCTCCCGCCATACGTGTACCGCGGGGACTGGCGTGAGACCGACGCGCACTTTTCCGCCGTGATCCGGGCCACGCCGCTCGCGTGCATGCTCTACAACAATCCCATCGCCTACGGGACTGACGTCACCGCGGCGCAGCTCGAGGAGCTGGCGCGCCACGGCAACCTGCTGGCGGTGAAGGAGTCCAGCGGCGACGTGCGGCGCATCACGGCAGTCGTCGAGCGGTTAGGGGAGCGACTCAACGTGTTCGCGGGGCTGGACGACATGATCCTCGAGAGCGTGCCGATGGGGGCGTCCGGCTGGATCGCCGGTCTGGTCAACGCGCTGCCTGGCGAGTCGGTGCGGCTCTTCGACCTGGCGAAGGCCGGTCGCTGGGAGGAGGCGCGTGCGCTGTACGACTGGTTTCTCCCGCTGCTGCGGCTCGATACGCTGCCCAAGTTCGTGCAGCTCATCAAGCTCGTGCAGGCGGAGGTGGGCCGGGGCACGCCGACCGTGCGGCCCCCCCGCCTGGAGCTGGACGGGGACGAGCTGCAGACTGCTCGCGCGCTCATCCAGCGCCATCTCGAGCGCCGGCCGGCGTGAGCGGCTCAGCGTGCCGTCCGGCCGCGCCAGATCGTCAGTGTCTCGTGATGCACCACCTCGTACCGCTAATTGGAGACACCCACCGATGACCGGACGCACGCGTTCGTTCGGCGCCGCCTGCCTTGCCGCGGCCCTCCTCCTCTCCGGCTGCTCCGATTCGACGGGCCCCGGAGCGCCGTTCGACCCCGCGCACGCCGAAGCCGACGTGGCCGCGCTCGGTGCCGTGATGGGCAGCCCGCAGCTCGAGGCCTTCGCGGCCATGAGCGCCTACTTCAACCTCGGCGGCGCGTCGCTCGCCACCGTCTCGAGCGCACGCGCCATGCTGTCGTCGGGCGGCGCCTCTGCCGGAACCGCGCGCAGGATGGCGCTGGCCGCGGCCGAAGGCCTGGCGCTCAAGGCCACCGGGAGCGCCGCACCATCGCTGGCGGTCCTGCCGCCCTCCGTCTTCGGCAAGACCTTCGTGTTCGATGAGCAGGCCGGCACCTACGTCGAGTCGGACCGCACCGGCGCGCCGGCGAACGGCGTGCGGTTCATCATCTACGCGGTCGATCCGTTCACCTACGAACCGGTCGTCGACACCGAGATCGGTCACGCCGACCTGATCGACACCAGCGTCGGCAGTCAGACGACCGCGGGGATGCGCGTGCTGCTCGTCGGTGGCGGCACGACATACCTCGACTACGCCTTCATCGCGAGAGGTACGCAGAACGCCGTGACGCTCGGCGTGAACGGATACCTCACCGATGGAACCACGCGTCTGAACTTCGACATCGACGCGTCATTGAGCTTCACGGAGGAGGACCTCGCCATCGACGTCGACTTCTCGTTCGCCGTGCCGTCGCGGCAATTCTCCGTGGCCGGATCGATCGACGGGCTCGCGGGGAGCACCGGCGGGCTGGGCCAGGTCGCGTTGACCATCACGAGCGGCGGCACCCGTATCCGGTTCCAGATCAGCTCCGATGACACGACGCTGAACGCGACCGTGTACGTGAACAACGCGATCTTCGCGACGATCAGCGGCGACCCATCCGATCCGGTGGTGCTCGGGGCCGGCGGCGCGGAGCTTACGCAGGAGGAGATGGATGCGCTGGTCGAGCTGTTCCTGATCGTCGACGGGGTGTTCGAGTTCTTCGGTACGCTGCTGGCGCCAGTGAACGCGGCCACCGGAGGGTCGGGACTGCCCTGATTCGCGGACGCGCGTGGTCCGGGATGGCGAGCGGCCCGGGTCTGCGGATCCGGGCCGCTCGAGCGTCCGGGACGTGGCGCAGTGAGCCGCCTCGTTGGCGAGGCCGGGGCGATGAAATGCACGGATCGCCGATCTCGGCGGGGTTCCGCTCGGCCGCCGCGCCTTCGATCTTCCCCCAGGCATCCGTCGGGAACTTATCTCAGGTTCGAGATATTTACCCCGACAACCGGATGGCACCGGATCGGCGGTGCGGGAGGCGGTATGAGCGAACTGCGAACGGCGGGGTTTCATCACATCACGATGGTGTCGGCGAATGCCGCGCGAACCCTGGCCTTTTATCGGGATGTCTTGGGCGTCGGCCTCGTCAAGCGTACGGTCAACTTCGACGACCCCGGCGCCTATCATCTGTACTTCGGCGATACGACGGGCACGCCCGGGACGCTGCTGACCTTCTTCGAGTGGCCGCATGCGGGCCGCGGCCGCTGGGGCATCGGCGGCGTGCACCACCTGGCGCTCGGTACCGCGACGGAGGAGACGCAGCTGAAGTGGAAGCGGCGTCTCACGGATCACGGTGTGCCCGTGACTGGTCCGTACGATCGCGGTTATTTCACGAGCATCTACTTCGCCGATCCCGACGGACAGATTCTCGAGATCGCGACGCGCGGCCCGGGCTACGCCATCGACGAGGAGCCCGACGCACTCGGCCGCGAGATGCGCTACCCCGGCAACGACATCGTGATCGGCGGGCGCGACGAGGCCGCGATCGCCGCGAGGACGTATGCCGAGCCCGTGTCGGTCATCACGCCCGACATGGCGCTCGAGGGCATGCATCACATCTCGGCGATCACCAACGACCTCGATCGGGCCGGTGCCTTCTACGAGGAAGCCCTCGGCCTCACGCTCATCAAGAAGACGATCAACCGCGACGCGCCCGACATCCCGCACTACTTCTGGGCGCGGTACGATGCCGGGACGATCGCGCCGCACAGCGCGCTCACGCTCTTCGGCTTCCCGCCGCGCGGCAAGGTGGCGCGTGGCGGGGTGGGACAGACGCACCACATCGCGTTCCGAGCCGCGTCCGCGGACGAGCAGGTTGCGTGGCAGGATCGACTGCGCTCGCTCGGCGTGGAGGTCACTCCGGTTCTCGACCGCACGTACTTCACGAGCATCTACTTCCGCGCGCCGGACGGGCTGCTCCTGGAGATCGCGACCGACGGTCCCGGATTCCTCATCGATGAGCCGGCGGGATCGCTCGGCACGGAGCTGCGGCTGCCGGCTTGGCTGGAGCCTCGGCGCGAGGAGATCCTGGCGACACTCGCTCCGTTAGGGTGACGGGATGCTGCCCTACGAGCTGCGATTGCCCGAGCGCCCGGTGGATGGCGCGCCGCTCGTCGTGCTGCTGCACGGCCGCGGCAGCAACCGGCACGACCTGATCGGGTTCCATCCCCACCTGCCGCCGGGGACGATGCTCGTCACGCCGGAGGCACCGTTCCCGGGTGCGCCCTGGGGGTACGGTCCCGGATCGGCCTGGTACCGGTTCATCGCCGAGGGGCTGCCTGACGAGACGACGCTCACGGAGTCGCTGGTGTGGCTCGACGAGCTGCTGAGGGAGCTCCCGTCGGCGCTGCCGGTGCGTCCGGGGTCGCTGTCCCTGGGCGGATTCTCGCAAGGCGGAACGGCCAGCGTGGCCTACGCGCTCACGCGGCGCGGCACCGTCGACCGCGTGATCAACCTCAGCGGCTTCGTGCCGCGGCACCCGGACGTGCGGGTCGAGCGGGACACGGTGTCCGGTGTACGATGGTTCTGGGGGCACGGCACGTCCGACGCCCAGATCCCGTTCCGCCTCGCGGAGCAGGGGCGGGCCGCGCTTCGGGCCGCGGGGGCCGACCTGACCGCGCACGACTATCCGATGGGACACGGGGTGGCGCCGGCCGAACTCCGCGACCTGCGGGACTGGCTCACGCGGGATGCCGCCCTGGCGACGGACTCGGTCGGCGAGCGCAATGGCGCCTGACGACAGGAGGACCCGTCGCGTCGTTGGGATTGCCGGAAGCCTCCGCTCGGGCTCGTGGAATCGGCGGCTGCTGGAGGCCGCGCGCGAGCTCGCGCCGGACGGGCTGCGTATCGAGCCGTTCGACATCCGCGGCATCCCGTTGTACGACGCGGATCTGGACACGGACCAGCGGCGGCCCGACGCGGTGCGCCGCCTCAAGTCGGCCATCGCCGATGCGGACGGGGTGCTGATCGCCTCACCGGAGTACAACCACACGGTACCCGGCGTCATGCAGAACATCATCGACTGGTCGTCGCGCCCCGGCATGCGCTCGCCGTGGGCGGGCACGCCGGTCGGCATCATGGGGGCGGCGAACGGCCTCGTCGGCACGGCGCGCATGCAGCAGGTCCTCAAGCTCACGCTGCTCTCGACGCTCGCCCGCGTGATGCCGCACCCCGGGGTGGTGGTCGGGAGGGCGCCTGACAAGTTCGACGCCGATGGGCATCTCGCGGATCCGGCGACGCGCGACTTTCTCGCCGCCTACCTTCGGCAGTTCACCGACTGGATCGACACCGTCGGCGTGCCACCGGCGCAGTCGTAAGGCGGGGCGCGTCCGGCCACGGTGATGTGACGCTGGTCACAATCCACGGCGCGAATTGACGCCCGGCTCGACATCCGGCTAACGTCCTGCTGGCGCAACCGAGCGCCGTCTGCGTTCCCCGAGGCCATGCGAACGATTCGAATGCGGCTGGCGCTGCTGTTGGGAGTGGCGGTGACGGCGGCGCTGGCGACCGCGAGCGTGCGTGGTTCGCCAGCGCGAGCCACCGTTGCAGCGGCGGCGGACAGCGATTCCGTGTTTCTCCGCGCCACCGGCGAAGCCATGGCGCGCATGATGCCATGTACGGTCACGAGCATCGTGGATGGCGACACGTTTCGCTGCGGCGACCTCGGCCGCATCCGGTTGCTGCTGATCGATTCGCCGGAGCGGGACCAGGCGCCGTACGGCGCGGAGGCGCGCGCGGCGCTGCTGGCGCTGCTGCCGGTCGGTACCGCCGCGCGCCTCGAGATGGATGTGCAGCCCCGCGACCAGTATGGCCGACTCCTGGCCTATGCCTATCGACCCGATGGACTGCAGGTGAACGAGATGATGGTACGATCCGGATATGCGATAGTGGTGACCTACCCGCCCAACGTACGCCACGTGGACCCCATGCGCCGCGCGCTCGCGCTGGCGCGCGAGGCGCATCGGGGGCTGTGGAGCACTGACGCCTTCGACTGCGAGCCGCGCGACCGTCGCGCCGGACGGTGCAAGTGACCGCGTCGGGGAGAGCCGCGCTTCGCCTGACGATGATCGCCGCAGCCCTGATCTCGGCGGCGGCTTGCGATGAGCTTCGGACCGCCACCGAACCGCTCCCGATCGGCGCGACGCTGCTGGTCGCGCCCGATGTCGACACGCTCTACGTCGGCGACACGATTCAGGCGGGCGACTCGGTGCGCTTCCACGTCGCGGTCCGGACGTACAGCGGCGACACGGTGGACTTCACCGGCGCCCGGTGGGAGAGCAGCGATCCTCTCGTCGCCACGGTGGACTCCACCGGTCTCGTCACCGCCAGAGGCGTTGGCCAGGCGACGATCACCGCGATCGCCGGCGAGCGCGCGACCGCGACGCTCGTCGTGCTGCAGGCGACCGCCGTCCTCGTGCTGTTGCCGACGCTCGACACGCTCGTGCTCGGCGACTCGCTGCAGCTCTTCGCCCAGGCCTACGATGCGACGGGGGCACCGGTGGTCGGCGTCCGCTATGCGTTCTCCGCCGATGCGGATACCGTAGCGACGGTCGACTCGGTCGGACTCGTGCGGGCGGTCGGTGTCGGCGATGCACGGATTGCCGTCACGGCGGCGGGACGCCAGGCGTTCAGCGCCATCGCGGTCATCGACACGGTGACGCCGCCCATCTTGCCCTGAGGGCGCGCGGGGACGCTGCCTCACCCGGACGCGACGCGGTGCGGCGGCGCGTTTCCGCCGCCGGCTGGATCGCTTCGTGCCGGCTGCCGGTCCACCGTCGCGCGACTTCGATGCGCGACGGCTCCGCATCACCAGCCCGGCGCCAGGTTGAAGCCGAAGTGCCAACCCTTCTCCGGCCGCTGGAACGGGTGCGCGTAATAGATCTCGATCACGGCGTACCCGAACAGGTTGAGCCGCGTGCTCACGCCGGCGCTCACCACGGGAACGCGTTCCAACGATTTCCTCGAGAACTCGAGCTTGGGGCCGTCGCTCCTCGTCCAGGCCGCGCCGGCGTCCAGGAACGGCGCGATCTCGACCGGAAGGAACCGCGTCTCGAGCAGGCCGAGCTCCGGCGTGCCGAACAGCGGTATCCGCAGCTCCAGATTCACCACGCCGATGCGGCTCCCGATCAGCCGGTCGAACTCCGGACACTGGTTGGTTCCGGGAACCGACGTGCATTCGCCCGGGTCGAACGACTCCACCGCATATCCACGGATGAGGTGCTCGCGGCCGAGGAAGATCGGCGTCAGGTTCGGATCTTCCGCGTCGCCGCCGTAACGGCCGTAGTGGATGCCGCGAACGGCGAGCGTGACCGGCTGCAGAAACAGGTAGCGCCGATAATCCGCGAGCACCGTCCCATAGGTCAGCGAGCCCGTGGTGGGCGCGAGCTCGAACCGGTACCGGCCCCCGGCGATCGGTGACGTGAAGCCGAAGAACGAGTAGTCACCCACGAGGGCGACGGCGCCCTCGATCAGGTTCAGGCCTGGCGGAGCGTTCACGTCCTCACTCGTCTGATCGACGATCTGGTTGCCGATCACGGCGAACCGATCGAGGTCGAAGTCGTAGCCCACGCGCGTGAACCCCAGGCTGCCCTCGAGCCGGCGCGTCTGCGAGAAGGGATACTGCGCGAACCCCGCCGCCCGCTGGAGATAGAGGCGCTGCAGGAGCTGCTCGACGATCACGCCCGGCACCTGACTGCCGCCGATCGTGAAGCTCGTGTCCCTCACGCGCGATGCGCCCGTCAGGAACGGCTCGTGGGACACGCTGGCGCCGAGATTCCATCGCCCGCGCTGATTGATGTAGAACAGCTCGCCGCCGATGTCCTTGAAACTGCCGCCTCCCGCGAACGTTCCGCCGACGACGCGGTCCACGAGCAGATCGGAGAAGTAGCCGGCGATGGCTCCCCCCGCCGCGGCGCCACCCGAGCTGCTCACGGCCACCCCCGCCGTCGGCGAGCCGAGGTACTCGAGGCTGAGTCCCGGATCATAACGCGCCACCGGGAACTCGGTCTGCGAGGGCAGTCCCGCGAGCGGATCGGCGAGGTACGCCGTGACGACGCTCCGGCTCTGCGGTTGAAATGGCGGCAGCAGACCGGCAACCTCCAGCCGTCCATCTCCCGCCGCCACCGGCTGGCCCATCGCCTCGTCAGGCTCCATCCGGCGCAGCGTGTAGCCGCCGCGGTCGAAGACCGCGAACATCAGCGTCCCGGTCGATCGCGCCACCGACAGCGCGGGCGCGAGGGCGGTGATCCCGCTCACGCCGGTCGCCAAGCGTGTCACCTGGTAGACCGCGCCGTCGGCGATCGCGAGTCGGTAAATGTCGCTGAATCCCTCGCGGTCGGAGATGAAGTAGAGCGAGGTCCCGTCCGGCGAGAACTGCGGGTTGATGTGCTTCGCCCCCTCGAAGACCGGGTGGGTGCGGACCTGCCGGGAGTTCAGGTCGAGGGTCGCGAGCGTCATCTTCGAGTACGTCAGCCGCGTGAAATCCGTGGCGGGGCCCCGGTCCGTCGTGAACGCCAGGGTGTTCCCATCCGGCGACCACGCCGGCTGCAGGTCCGCGTGCCGATCGTTCGTCAGGCGCACCACCTGCTCGCTCGCCAGGTCCAGCACGTAGAGGTCGCTGATCCCGCCCTGCATGCCGGAGAAGGCGATCTGGTCGTTCGGACCCCAGGACGGATCCGAGAGCGCGTCCACGCCGCGGATCTTGATCCGGCGCTCGAGTTCGCGCCGGTCCAGGTCGAAGATCGCCAGCTCCTGATCGCCCTCCGAGAACACCACGAATGCCAGGCGTCGGCCGTCCGGCGACCAGGTGCCGGTGGAGCTGAGAAAGCTCAGCGCGTCGAAGTGCGGGTCCACGTTGGGGCTGCTCAACCGGCGCACGATGTCGCCCGTATTCGCATCGGCCACGTACAGGTCGATGGTGAATAGCGCGCGGCCGGAGAAGAACGCGACGTGCCGGCCGTCGGGACTCAGCGCGGGCGAGATGTCCAATTCGCCCTCGGACCCCGCGCGCTCCAGCACCCGGCGCCCGATGGAATCGGGCGAGGTGCGGCCCTGCAGCGCCGGCAGATAGGCCTCGCGCACCGCCGTATGCCAGCGGGCCGACAACGTATCCATGGTCATGCCGAGCGTGCGAGCGATCGCCGGCTGGAACCCTCGGCGGATCGCGTCGCGGAAGAGCTGCGGCACCGCCGCGTCGCCGAACCGTCCCGCGATGTAGGCCCAGACCGCCTGACCATAACGGTACGGGAAGTACCGGGCGTCGCGGCCGATCTGTTCGATCCGGGGAAGGTCGTTCCGCCGCACGGCGTCGCGCAGCCACATCGCCGTATGCGGATCCTCCCGACCCACGGACAGATATTCCGCCATCCCTTCCACGACCCACAGCGGCAGCTCGCTCAGCCCCCGGAGGCCGCCCGCCTGACGCTGGTACGCAATGTCGTACTGGAACGTGTGTACGAGCTCGTGCCCGAGCACGTGGTCGAAGTCGGCGTAGACACCGGTGAACGGCATGACGACGCGCGTGCGGAGCGCCTCCGTGATCCCCCCGGTCCCCTGCTCGATGAAGCCGCCAATCACGTTCGTCTGCTGAAAGTCGGCGTGATCCGCGTAGAAGATGAGCGGCTTTCCCGCGTACTCATGCTGCAGTGTGTTCGACAGCCGCGTGTACCAGCGTTCGGCCATGCGCGCCGCGTCCTTCGTGGCGAGCGATTCCGCGGGATAGAAATGGATGTCGTAATGCTCCGTATCCATCACGTGGAAGTCGAACTTCTCGTACTGGACCTTGTTCCGTCCGAAGTACTGGGCCTCCGCGTCGACGGCGAGCAGAACGGTGGCGAGCGCGACGAGGCACGCGAACGGGACACGGTCCCGGCAGATGGGCAGGTGCATGGCAGTCTCCGGAAGCGCGCGGCGGGATCGCCGGCGCGCGTCATCCCGCCGTGGGGGGCAAGGGATGTACCAGCGCCCGTGAAGCTTACCCCGCCGTGCCGCGCGCGAGCTCCGCCTCCGCCGCGATGTAGCCGAACGCGGCCCACTGCGGACCGGTCACCACCCGCTCGAACAGCGCGACCGCTTCGGCGGGCCTGCCGTTGTACAGGTGCCAGTTCGCCACGCCGTATCCCAGGGTCGCGTCGGTGATTCCGTCGGCGGATCCGGCGGTGACCATGAGCGAATCGGGCTCGATCTCGCCCTTGTACAGCAGCAGCAGCCGGTGATAGGCGTCGTTCTCGATGATCTCCATCTCCCGGCTGATCCGCGCGAGGAGCGCCGCCGCGCCGGTCGAATCGCCCATGCGCCGCCGGGTCATGTACGCCCAGTGCGTCGTCGCCACCAGCATGTCCGGATTCGTGGACACCCGAAGCGCCTCTCGATAGGCGTCGTGTGCCTGTGCGAAGTCGCCGCGCAGGTAGTACGCGAGCCCGAGGTGGTACCAGATGTTCGACTGCAGCGTGCTCGTCGGGATGCCTCGTGCGTTCGGGAGGCCATCCGGCTCGATCTCGTCAGCGCGCCCGCGGATGAGTTCGGCCGCGCGTCCGAGATCGGTGATCGCATCGTCGAGCCGGCGGACGGTGATGTAGCGATGGCCGCGGTGGCGATGGAGGCGTGGATCGTCCGGGTGGCGAGCGATCGCGCTGGTGAACGTGTCGATCGCCTCACGATACCGGCCGAGATAGGCAAGCCGTCGCCCGACCCAGATGGCGGCGTCGGCGCTCGCCGGATCGCGGGCGAGGTCCGCTTCGGCCTCGCGCAGCCGCTCCTCGTATCGCAGGCGCACCGAATCCGGAAGGGCGGGGGGCACCAGCGGTGCGCCGGTCAACGATGTCGCCTCGGCAGCGCCGCTGTCGGCGGCCGGAATCGCGGCGCGGTCCGCAGTCTCGCAGGCGCAGAGCGGGAGGGCGAGGAGGAGGAGTCGGCGAAATGCGAGCATCGTTCACGCGGTGAGGGAGTGCGCGGACATCGGGCCAGGTCGAATTATCCGGTCGGAGGCGGCATTGTCCAGTTGGTGGTCAACGCCGCGCTCGCCGCGTACGTTGTCCGCGTGCGCGCGAGCGAGATTTCGGAACGGCTTGCGCGCCCGTACCCTCCGACCGGAGCACGTCGTGTCGCGGATCCTGCCACTGCTCGCGCTTCTTCTTCTCGCGTCTCCACTGACGGCACAGCACCCCTTCTCGGCGCCGAACGCCACCTACGACCCCGCGATCCCAACGCCGCGCTCCGTCCTCGGGTGGGAGATCGGAGAGCGCTTCACTCCGCATCACATGATCATCCGCTACGTGGAGCGGGTCGCGGCGGCGAGCGACCGGGTGCGGGTCGACACGGTGGCGCACACCTACGAAGGAAGGGAGCTGCTCGCGATCTACGTCTCGAGCGCCGCCAACATCGCGCGGCTCGCGGAGATCGAGGCAGACGCGGCGCGGGTCGCCGGGCTTCGCGGCGCGCCCGACGCCGCGGCGGCGGCTGGACGCATGCCCGCGATCGCGTGGCTCGGCTACACCGTGCACGGCAACGAGGCATCGGGTGTCGAGGCGGCGCTGGCGCTCCTTTACCAGCTCGCGGCGGGCCAGGACGCGGAGACGCGGCTGATCCTCGACAGCACGCTCGTGATCATCGATCCCGTGCAGAACCCGGATGGGCACGAGCGGCACGTGCAGGACGTCATGCGCCGGCGCGGTGCGACGGGCCTGCCGGTCGGCGGAGAGGCCATGGTGCATAGCGGCAGCTGGCCGGGGGCGCGAACCAGCCACTACCTGTTCGACCTGAACCGCGACTGGTTCCTGCTCTCGCATCCGGAAACGCGCGGACGCAACGCCACGTTCCGGCGCTTCTGGCCGCACGTGGCGGTCGATGTGCACGAGATGGGCTCCAACTCCACGTACTTCTTCGCGCCACCCATGGAGCCGGTCAACAAGAACGTGCACGAGAGCATTCATCGCTGGTGGGACATCTACGCCGCTGCCAACGCCGAGGCGTTCGACGCGAACGGCTGGTCTTTCTTCCGCCGGGAGGGCTACGACGAGTTCTATCCGGGCTACGGTGTGTCGTGGCCGATCTTGACCGGCGCGGTCGGCATGACGTACGAGCAGGCATCGAGCTCGGGCGGCGCGATTCGCCGGTCGGATGGCACGATCCTGACGCTGCGCGAGGCGGCATCGCATCACTACACGGCCTCCTGGGCGACGATCCTGACGACGGCACGGCGTGCGCGGGAGCGGGTGCGCGACTACGCCGAGTTCCGGCGATCGGCGGTCGCCGACGCGCAGCGCGGCGCGATGCGCGGCGTAGTGTTCGCCCGCGACGTGCAGGGGCGGGCGGACACGCTGGCGGTCCGGCTCCGCGAGAACGGCATAGCCGTCGCACCGTTAGGTTCGGGTGTGGCGCTCGCGAATGCCACGAGCTTCGACGGCGGTCGCGGCGGCGCACGGCTGGAGTCCGGGGGTTACTGGGTGGATTTTGCGCAGCCGCAGGGCCGGTTGGCCAGAGCGCTGCTCGAGCCCGACGCGCAGCTGGATTCCTCGTTCATCGCGGAGGAGCTCGAGCGACGGCGCACCGGCCGCAGCGACCGCTTCTACGACGTGACGGCGTGGAGCCTCCCGATGACGTACCGGCTGCGCGCGTGGCACGTGGCCGCGCCGCCGGCGGGCGCGGGTGAATCGACCGCGGATCCGGCTGCCGGCCCGACCCCCGGTCCGCCGGCGCCCTCCCGAGCTCGCTATGCCTACGCCTTCGAGGCGGGCAGCGAGGCGTCCATCCGTCTGCTGTCGGCGCTGCTGTCCGACAGCGTGCGCGTCTGGTATGCCCCCTACGCGTTCCGCTCCGGGGACCACGACTTCCCGCGCGGCGGGTTCATCGTTCGCGTCGCGGCGAACGACACGTCGGTGCACGAACGGATGAGGCGGTACGCGCAGGCCGCGCGCGCCGCCGTCGCCGCCATCTCCTCCTCGGCCGTCGATGCAGGCACCGATCTCGGGAGCAACAGCGTGTTCTTCGTGCGCCCGCCGCGCGTGGCCCTCATCGGCGGCGACGGGGTCAGCGGCTACTCGCACGGCTTCGCGTGGTATGCGCTGGACCAGCGGCTCGCCTTCCCGGCGGTGACCATCGACATCGGCCGCCTGGGAAGTCGAGCGATCGAGGGCTACGACGTGATCGTGCTCCCCAGCGCGGCGTCCGGCGCGATCGATCGCGCGCTGGGCGACGCCGGACGGGATCGCCTGACGAGTTGGGTGCGCGAAGGGGGGACCCTCGTCACGCTCGACGGCGCGACGGGCTGGCTGGCGACCGAGCGGTCGGGACTCTCGCGCTTCCGGCAGCGGCGCGACACGGCGCGTATCGACACCGCGATTGGCGCGCCGCTGCCGGCCGGCGTGCCGGGCGCGATCGTGCGCGCGACGACGGACACCCTGTCGCCGCTGATGGCCGGCGTCCACCAGACCGAGCTGCCGGTCCTGGTCTTCTCCGACCGGATCTACGACTCGCCGCGCGATCTGGCGCCGGGAGAGGCCGTGATTCGTTATGCGGAGCGGCCGCGCCTGCGGCTCGCCGGTTACCTGTGGCCCGAGGTGCCGGATCGACTTGCCGGCACGCCCTACCTGTGGACCGAGCGGGTGGGGCAGGGCCGCGTCATCGCCTTCGCCGGCGATCCGAACTTCCGCGATATGTGGCGCGGTCTCCTGCCGCTCTTCGCGAACGCCGTCCTGCTCGGTCCGAGCATGTGATGGCATCGGAAGAGGTGGTGGTGCTCGTGGATGAGCAGGATCGCGAGCGGGGGGTGATGGACAAGCTGCGCGCGCACGTGCAGGGCGCGCTGCATCGGGCCGTGTCGGTGGTCGTGACGGATTCCTCCGGGCGCATGCTCCTGCAGCAGCGCGCCCGGAACAAGTACCATGGCGGAGGCCTCTGGTCGAACACCTGCTGCGGCCATCCGCGGCTGGGCGAGGCGCCCCGAGAGGCGGCGGTTCGCCGGCTGCGCGAGGAGATGGGCCTCGCGTGTGCGCTGCGACCGGTCGCGACGTTCGTGTACCGCGCCGCGGTCGGCCCGCTCATCGAGCACGAGGTCGATCACGTGTTCGCCGGGACGACGGACGAGCCGCCGGATCCCGATCCGGACGAAGTCATGGCCTGGCGGGCGGAGCCCCTCGACCGGCTTGCGAACGATCTCGCGGCGCATCCGGAGCGCTACTCGCCCTGGCTGCCGCACGTGCTCGACGCGATGCGGCGCGCGGGCGACGGGCCGCGGGCCTGACGAGCGGCGCTACGGCTCTCCGCGGGCGCAGCGCACGCATCTCAGCGCGCGGCCGATCCAGGCCGCGCGACCCTCGGGCGTCGTGACCCAGGCGCGTACCTGCCACGGCGGGTCGTGGCGGACGTGCTGCGAGTGCCCGCACGCGAGCTCCGCCACCCAGTGCCCCTCGTCGTCGCGGCGGAAGCCCACGATGGGCGAGGGGATCGCATCGTCAGGCGGGATCACGCCGGCCGATCCCGCCCCGCGGGCGATCCCCCCGCGAATGCCGCATCGGCCGCCTCGGCGAATCGCCGCACGATCGCGCCGGACGGCTCCACGGCGTCGATGTCCTCCACGCTCTTCCCCGCCTGCCAGTAGTCCTCGTTCCGGGCGCCCCGCATCGACGACCGCTTGAGCTGATGCAGCGACCGCAGGCCGTAGATCGTGCGCATGAGATGCTTCGTCTTGCGGCCGCGCAGCATCCACCGCGCGAGCGGGCCGGCCCTGGTCCCGATGCGCTCGATGTACGGCGTCCGGATCACGCTCACGGGCACGCCGGTGAGGCGCTCCGTGAGCACGATGTCGCGCGCCGAGGCCTCGAGAATGGCCTGCTTGTATGCGGGATGGGCGGTGCACTCGGTCGTCGCGATGAAGCGGGTGCCCAGCTGCGCGCCGGCGTATCCGAGTCGTAAGGCGTGAACGAAGCCCTCGGCGTCCCCGATGCCGCCGGCGCACACCACCGGCACGCCGTAGCCGCCCAGATCCTCGATCAGCCGCTCGGCCGAGAGCGGTCCGGCATGCCCGCCGGCGCGGTCGTTCACCGCGATCAGCCCGTGCACGCCCCCCTGCAACCCCTTCTCCGCCCATTTCCGTTCGGTCACGTCGTGATAGACGATCCCGCCCACGGGCGAGACGCGCTCCACGACCCACCGCGGGTTGCCCAACGACGTGATGAAGAACCGCACCCCCTCTTCCAGCGCGATGTCGAGCCACTTCCGCATGCGCTCGAGGTACGCCGTGGACGATGCCTCGATCAGCACGTTCATCCCGATCGGCTTGCCGTTCGCGAGGCGCTGCATGAGTCGGATCCCCTCGCGGTAGTCATGCCCGTGCACGTACGTGAGCGAGATGGGCTGCAGGATCCCGATCCCGCCGGCGGCGCTCACCGCGCCGACGAGCTCGGGATTGCTGCACGGATACATCGCGCCGCAGATCAGCGGGACGTCGATGCGCGCGTGCGTGGTGAGGGGGGTCTGCATCGTCGGGAGGCGGGAATCGGGAATCGGGAATCGGGAATCGCAGCCGGGGAGCGGAGC
>DATHUW010000114.1:0-2156 GCA_035461825.1 Gemmatimonadaceae bacterium | reverse complement strand
ATGCCCGCCGGGGTCTGAATGCGGCGCTCGGCTCCACCGTCGAGGGCCTTGAGCGTGAGCCCGTTGAAGCTGAAGTCTCGCGACCCGCCGCTCTTCCGGGGGTTGATCCGCAGGCCGGCCAGCCGCAGCTCCGGCGCCGCGACCTCCGCGATCGGCGGGAGTCCCTCCCGGCCGAGCAGGAGCAGCCAGTCGTTGTTCGGGCTCACGGCGACCGAGGGGGTCGGCTCCGTGTCGAGGATCTGGGCGATCGGCGCGGGCGGCTGCCGATACGGTTCCTGCGCGAGGGCGGGAACGGCCGCGAGGGCGAGCAGCCCCGCGACGGCCACAGTGGGCCAACGAAACGCGGTCATGCAGAGTGCTCCTGGCGAATGGAAAGCATGAATCCCTTCATTCGGGCGGTTGCCGCGGGGCGAGTACGGGCCTCTTCACCCCGCGGGCGGCGTCGTGCAGCACGCGAATGGCTGGCGTCGCGCAGGCGCTGACGGAGTTCCCACCCGATCAAGTGCTACGCGGCGCACGCTGGGTGCGTTGGCGCACTCATGGCGCTGGTGACGCTCAGGACGGCGTGCGGCGACGCCTCCCGCCTAGCGACCTCCGCGGGGCGCGCCCGATGCGCGCTACTGCTCGTCCAGGAAGAACCGCGACGACTGACAGCACCCCAGCGTGCACCCGAACCATGGCGAACTGCCCCCGCCCTGCGTGCCCGAGTCGAGTTGCGCCCGCATGAGCATGCGCATCTGCTCGTCGGTCTCGGGACACGCCTCGGCGTCGTGGGGCGACTCCCACGCGGCGACCTCGGTCCTGGGCCGCTCGCCGGCGGGCTTGCAGCGAATGACGAAGTCCGCTCGACGCAGATAACTGCGGCCCGCGTCGCTCGTCGCCGCCGTGGAGAGGTATTGCGAATGCAGGACCGGCCGGCCACTCGTCAGGTCCAGGTACACCCACCAGTACACGGTGTCGTTCTCGAAGCGGCTGAACCGCGGGGCGCGTCCGTCGATCGCCAGCCGCGCGACGAACTGTCCGCGCGCCAGGTCCTCGGCACGGAAGGCGTGGCTGCCGCACGCGGGGGAGATCGTGACGTTGCCGCCGCCGGAATCGACTCGAGCGACCCCGTCGCCCACCACGCGCACGCGGCGCGCCTCGCGTTGCGCCAGCTCGCGCTGCCCGACGAGCGAGCCGCGCACCTCCGGCACGACGGGCAGGCAGGAGGCCGACTGGCCGGTGTCCGTGGACGCGCCCGTCGTGTCGGCGGCAGTGTCGCGGTCCTGCGGGTCCTGCCGTCCGCACGCCGCGGCGATGCACACGGCGATGAGGGCGAGTCGGGGTGCCACACGGGTTGAGTGCACGATCGGCTCCTTGTCGTCCGGGTGATCGTCAGGCATCGGGGCCGGCGGCGCGCGGCGCGCGCAGGGCGGCCACCGCGGCGGCCCATCGTTGAGAGGTCCGAGCGTCGCCCGCGTTGCGCGCCAGCGCGACGCGAAGTTCCATGGCGCGTACGAGGGCCGCCGCTTCCTGCACGTGGTGCACGAGCTCGAAACCGAGGGTCGGTAGTGCCGACAGGCTGCGGTCCAGCAGCTGCACGGCCTCCGTGGTGTCGCCGATGGCTAGTCGAAGCTCCGCTTCCTGATGGATTTCGTCAATGGAGACGTCGCCCGGGCGGAAGGCCGCGCGATCCTCGACGAACCGGTCGAGTCGGGCCCGGAGGGCGGTCGTGTCGCCGGTGACGAGGCGGCGCTGGAGCATGAACAGGGGGACTGGCTGGTCTCCCTGCTGGTGGATCCAGGTCGGGCCGACGATCGGGAACGCCAGCATCGCGGGTCGCAGGAGCGCGGCCAGCGCGAACTCCCGCCGTTGCGCCGGAGGAGCGAATGCGTCGACGGCCGCGCGCGTGGCGCGCTCGAGCGCGCGGAGCGTGTCGGCCGGAGCGCCGATGGCCGCGTAGGCCAGGTAGGTCAGCGCCGGCTCGGCAAGCGGACGGTCGAGCGTCCACTCGGTCGCGGTCGGGGTCGTGAAGGTGGCATCGACCGCTCCGCGGCGCAGCAGCGCGGCGGAGCGCGCGGCGTCGCCGCGCAGCGCGGCGAGGGCCGAGAGCGCCCACAGCTCGTCAGTGTCCGTGATGTCGCCGGCGCTCGAGGCGAGCACCGAATCGGCCAACC
>DATHUW010000113.1:0-2423 GCA_035461825.1 Gemmatimonadaceae bacterium | reverse complement strand
AGATGATCTCCTCGGTGCGCACGACCGGGCGCTCCGCGCCGTCGGGCAGATCCTCGACGGTGAGCACGACGCGGTCGAGCTCGAGCGCGTACGGCCGGCCGTGCCACATGCGAACGCCGACGCGCACCACGCCATCGTCGCCGGTGACCGGATAGCGCGGCATGAACGCCCAGCGCGGCACCACCACCCCGTAGTACGCGAGGTTCAGCGCCTCGACGTTCATGACGTCGAACGAGCGCCGGCCCCGCACGCGCTCGCCGTCGCCGGCGATCGCCTCGCACGTGACGACGTACTGGGAGGACATCGCCTCGCCGCGTGGCTCGAAACCGTGCTCGACGTGCGGGACGTCCGTCTCGGCGGTCGAGCCGTCCCCGAAGTCCCAGCGGTACCGGATCGGCTGCATGGGTGCGGTCGCCGCGGCGTCGACGACCCGCGCCGCAAACAGGTAGGTCGCATCCGCGTTCGCCAGCTCGCGCGAGGAGAGGAAGAGGCGTCGCGGCGGCTCGCACTCCTTCACACGCACCGGCGGCAGCTCGGCGACGGCGAGTGCACCGTCGCGTCCCTTCACCCAGACGCGCTCGACCGGCGCATCGCGCCACCAGTTGACGACCGCGACCGGTCCCGGCTGCCCCGCGACCAGGATCTCGAGGTAACGATCATCGCGCGGATCGGGCGCACGCGCCTTGACGGTCACGATGTTGTCCTCGCCGTCGCACACCTCCATCTTCTCGACCGTCACCTCTTCGATGATCGGCGGCTCGTTCGCGCTGGGGCGCAGGCCATCCGGGACCATACCTGCGGGAGGTGTCAGCCGCGGGCGCAGCTCCGCTGGAGACCGCGAGCCATGCGGCGGGGTCGCCGCGGTGCGGTCGCGTATCGACGGTCGCGAGACGAGCCACAGCAGCACGAACAGCATCGCGAGTGCCGCGATCGCGGCAGCCAGCAGGCGACGGTGCGAGCGAGTACGCACGGCTCAGTACCAGCAGCTGTAGTACTGCGATCCGGAGAACGACAGCGTCTGGAGACCGGACTCGCCGCCCCCCCACGGCGTGTGAGCGTCCGCGTGAACGCCGAGGCCCGCGAGTCGGTCGGGGCTGATGCTCCGCGGCTGCTGCGCCGATCCGTAGACGTTGCGCCAGGGCGAATCGCTCCACTCCTTGCCCTTGTCGGCGGCGAATGCGTTGAGTACCTGGTTGCGGATCCGCTTACAGGTCGAGTCGCTCTGCCCCGCGGACTTGCAGTCGTTGTAGATCGCCGGACCGGTGTTATCGATCGACGCCTGCTTCTGCGCCAGCGAGTACACGTAGGGCTCGATCGTGCCGTAGCCCGCGCGGTTGAGAGCATGCGCCATCCACGTCGAGCACACGAGGCCGTTGCGGCGATGACTCGCCGAGAGGTGCGCGCTCTCGAGGTCCATGAACTGGTACATCACGTACGGATAGGTGCTGCTCGTGCCGGGCTTGTAGAACCGGAACAGGCACAGGTTGCTGTCAGCCTTCGACGTGCTGCACGTGCCGTACTGCTGCCCCCAGAACGAGACCACGCCGCTTGCCGCCGCCGGGTTCGACGGAGACTTGTACTGCCGCCCCGTCCCCGCGTCGGTGGATGCGATGTGGTAGCCCTCCGAGTACGGAGCCGAGACCCCGGGCCAGCCGTTCTGGACCTCGTCGCACATGTAGCGCTGCAGGAGAATGTTCACGCAGACCGGCGGCGAGCGCATCGTCGCGTGCAGCGCGCGCTCGTGGTTGTAGACGAGCGCGTTGTGCGTGAAACGCTCGCCGATCGAGCGGATGATGGCAGAGACCGGCCCTCCGCCCGAAGGCGCCGCGCGGTGAAGGATGATGTCGCCGCCGCGCGCGTTCCACGAGTCGCCGCCGGATCCGCAGGCAGGTCCAGCCGTGTTGTGCTGGTAGATGACCGCGAACGCCGGTGACGTGTACATCGCCAGCGCCGCGGTCGCCGCGATGACGCTCCTCGTGATGCGAGCCATGTGATCCCCCTACCGCCTCCTGCAGCACGTGTAGTGCCAGCGCGAGGCGCAACGAAGGTGCGCCAAAGCACAGGAGCGATCGCAACCGCTGCGGTCGCGGCCTGAATAACTTGCTCGACCTTTGCGCTATCCGCGCGAGCGATAGGCTAGCCGTACCTTCGCCCGTGTCAGGTTCACTTGAGGAGACCGCGTCGGCGCCGCCGGCGGGCGCCGCAAACCTCTACGCGTCTGCCGTCATTTTGGCGCGCCCCATATCGCGTGGACGGCGTCTGCACCGCGGACATCGCTACCGTCTCCGGCAGGAGAGAAGTCGGCGCGCTCCACCGTGTAGTTGCCCTGGATCTCGGGCTTGCCGCGGACGCCTGCGAACTTGCAGTTGATGAAGCTCGTGTCGCGCAGGCGGCGGCCTTCGAAGTTCGCGCCGCGCAGGTCG
>DATHUW010000112.1:0-11065 GCA_035461825.1 Gemmatimonadaceae bacterium | reverse complement strand
CGTACGGGCTGTTCTACGGCGGGAACAACCTCGAGGCGGAGCAACAGGATTACCTGTACTTCATCGTCAGGCAGGACGGGAAGTTCATGATCCGCCATCGTGCCGGGGCCGAAGTGCACACGCTGATGCCGTGGACGGAGTCCGCGGCCGTCAAGACGCCTGACGCGAGCGGTAAGGCCACCAACACGCTGACCGCGCGCGCGACGACGGACGCCCTGACGTTTCTGGTGAATGGCACCGAAGTGCACACCCTGCCGCGCGCCGCCGCCGCCGCGAAGATGAACATCGACGGCATCGTCGGGCTCCGGGTGAACCACAACCTCGACGTGCACGTCGGGAAGCTGGCAGTGAAGAAGCTGTAGAATGCAGGAGGCGCGGTGGCGTCGCGGTGCGGATGGCGCGCCGGCTTCGGCCGGCGCGCTTTCTTTACCGGCTCGTGTCGCGCAACAGCGCTCCCGCGTCGCGCATCGCGCGTGCCGCGACCCGCGCCGTATTCACGTGCACCGCCACCGTCGTCGTGATGTCGCGCCCGTAGCCGCCCGCGATGGTGACCGCCACCGGGAGCCCAACGTCCCGGCACGCGTCGAGCACCATTGCGTCCCGGCGGGCGAGGCCCTCCATCGTCAGGCGCAGGCGGCCGAGCGCATCCCCCTCGTGGGGATCGGCGCCGGCGAGATAGAACACGATGTCGGGCGCCGCCGCGCGCAGCACCTGCGGTAGATGTCGCTCGAGCAGCGGCAGGTAGACGTCGTCACCCGTCCCGTCCTCCAGCTCCACGTCGAGTCGCCCTGGCACCTTGTCGAACGGGAAGTTCCTGCGGCCGTGCATGCTGAAGGTGTACACGTCCGGGTCGCTGGCGAAGAGCGCGTGGGTGCCGTTGCCCTGGTGCACATCGAGGTCGATGATCGTTGCACGGCGAACCCGCCCTTCCGCCTGCAGCGCGCGCACGGCAATGGCGACGTCGTTGAAGACGCAGAACCCCTCGCCGCGGTCGGCGAACGCGTGATGGGTGCCGCCGGCGAGGTTCATCGCTACACCCAGATCGAGCGCGGCGCGGGCCGCCTCCACGGTGCCGCCGACCGCGCGATAGGCGCGTTCCACCAGCGCGGGCGACCACGGGAAGCCGAGCCGCCGCTGCGCCGCCGGCGGCAGCGCCCCCGTCTCGAAGGCCGCGACGTACTCCTCCGCATGAACGCGTCGCACCGCCACTCGGGAGGCACGCTCGGGCTCGTGAAGGTGCTCCGGCCGCACGATGCCCTCGGCAAGGACGCGATCGCGGAGCAGCGCGTACTTCGCGATCGGAAAGCGATGTCCCTCGGGGAGGGGAATGGCGTAGGCGGCGGAGGACCAGGCGTGGAGCATTACTAGTCGGGAATCGGGAATCGGGAATGGGGAATCGGCGGTTCGCGACCGCGAAGCGTGACGGGGTCGCGAAGCGTACCCGCTTCAGGGAGCCGTACGCCGCGACGTCGATTCCCGATTCCCGAATCCCGATTCCCGACCCCTCACGGCACCACCCCGCCCCCCGTGCCGCCCCGATACACCGTGCCATTCTTCATGACGAACACGGGCTCGTTCATCGCCGCGATGTTCGTGAGCGGATCGCCCGGCACCGCGATCACATCCGCGAGCTTTCCCGCCTCCAGCGTGCCGATCCGATCCTGCCATCCGAGCAGCGTCGCGGCGTTCTTCGTCGCCGTCTGAATGGCCTGCATCGGCGTCATCCCGCCCCACTCGACGAGCAGGGTGAACTCCCGCGCGCTGCCGCCGTGCGGTCCCACGCCGGCGTCGCTGCCAAACGCGATCGGCACGTCGTTCCGCACGGCGATCCTGATGCCGCGCCGCATCGCCTCCGCCGCCTGACGTGCCTTCTCCGCCCGGAGGCCCTTCAGCACGCCCGCCGCCGCCGCCTTCTCCACTGCCTCGCCGGCCATGAGCGTCGGCACCAGGTACGTGCCTCGCGCCGCCATCAACTTGGCCCCCTCCTCGTCGAGGAAGGACCCGTGCTCGATCGACGCCACGCCCGCCCGCGTCGCGATCTTGATCCCTTCCGTCCCGTGCGCGTGCGCCGCGACCTTCCGCTCGTCGAGCTTGTGCGCCTCCTGCACCATCGCCTGCATTTCCTCCAGCGTATACTGCGTGGTGCCCACCGCGTCGCCCTCCGAGAGCACGCCCCCCGTCGCGCACGTCTTGATCACGTCGGCGCCGTACTTCACCTGGTAGCGCACGGCCGCGCGGACTTCGTCGGGCCCGTTCGCGATGCCGGTCTGCACGTCGCCGTCCATCAGCCCCGGCCGGTAGCCGTTCTCGTCGCAGTGGCCGCCGGTGATGCCCAACGAGTGCGCCGCCGCCTGCATGCGCGGTCCCGGCACGTAGCCATCGTCGATCGCCTGGCGCAGCGCCAGGTCGTCGAAGTCCCCGGCGCCGAGGTTGCGAATCGTCGTGAAGCCCGACATCAGCGTCTTCTCCGCGTTCTTCACGCCGAGAATCGCGCCGAACGATCGGAAGTCGCGCACCGCCGCCGTGGCCGAACCGGCATCGCCGAGCTCGCGGCCGATGATGTGGGTATGCGCATCAATGAGCCCCGGCAGCAGCGTCGCGTCGCCGAGATCGATCACGCGCGCGCCGGCCGGAATCGGCACCCGCCCCTGCGCGCCCGCGGCGACGATCCGGTCGCCGGTCACGACGACGACGCCGTTCTGGACCGGCGCGGCGCCGGTGCCGTCGATCAGACGCGCCGCCCGGATCACGGTCGTGGTCGCAGGCGCGGACGCCTGTGCGTGCGCGCTCGCCACGGAGGCGCCGAGCGCGAGGAGGAGAGCGAGTCGCATCAGGAGGAGCGGAGGGTCGTCGAAGGGAGCCTAACGCTGTCCACGGCGGGCGAGGACGGCGGTGACCGTGAGCGGCGTCCCGTCGCGGCGCACGACCACCCGCACCGTGTCGCCGGGCTGGTGCGCCTGCAACGCATCGGTGAACTGGTACAGATCGGCGACCGGCTTGCCGCCGAACTCGATGAGGACATCGCCCGCACGCAGGCCGGCTTTTTCGGCTGGCGAGCCCGGGCTCACGCCGGTCATCCGCACGCCTGTCGTCTCGCTCGCGGCCATGTCCGGAATCGAGCCGAACCACACCCCACGCCCCGTGCGCGGCGCGGCCGAGGCGACCGGAGGCGCCCGGCGCACCGGCGTCAGGCGCTCGGCGCGGTCGGCGATCGAGCGCGCGACGCGCGCCGCGTACTCGGTCACGCGCGCCATCCCCGCGATCTCGATCAGCTCGGCGTCGTCGGTCGCGCGATGATACTCGCCGTGCAGATCGGTAAAGAGGTGGAGCACCGGGATTCCCTTCGCGTAGAAGGAGCTGTGATCGGACGGCCCGAAGCCGTCGCCCACCGCGTGCACCGCGAGCGGCGGTTCGATGTTCGCGCTGTCGAGCAGCGCGCTCATCTCCTCCGCGGTCGACACGCCATAGACGATGAGCCGGTCATCGCGCAGCCGACCAACCATGTCGAAGTTGATCATGGCGACGACCCGGTCGACGGGGACCGGCGCGTTCTCCACGAAATACTGCGACCCGAGGAGACCCAGCTCCTCGCCGCTGAAGTGGACGAACAGCAGCGAGCGCCGCGTGGGCTGCGCGGCGAACATGCGCGCCAGCTCCATCACGACCGCACTCCCGGACGCGTTGTCGTCCGCCCCGTTGCGAATCGCGGTTCCCGCGTCGGGATCGAGCGCGCTCGCGCTCGAGCGGCCGAGATGATCGAGGTGCGCGCCGATCACGACGTACTCGTCGCGGAGCTGCGCATCGCTGCCGCGGATCATCGCCACCACGTTGCGCGTGGGAAGCTGGGGATTCAGCCCCGCGTGCGCGGCCGCGATCGACCGGGCCACGAAGGGCTGCTCGAACGCCGGCTCGCAGCTGGCCGCGCCGTTCGCGCGACAGGCCGAGTCGGTAACCACGGCCTCGAGGCCGAGGTTTCGCCAGCGGCGTACGACGTACGATGCGGCGCTGTCGAACCCGGCCGTTCCCGTGCCCCGGCCTTCCAGCGCGTCGCTGGAGAGGTGCGCGACGTCGCGGCGGAGCGCCGCGGTGTCGGGGACCACCGGGGTAGGACCAACCGCGCCGGGGCGGCATGCGCCGACTGAGCAGGCTGCAAGTACGACGGCGAACCGCCGGAACGACCACGACATTTGCCGACCTCTATTGCCAAAGGATTCGTGCGGAGAATGTTACCCGCGCGTCCGCGGCGGCGCCAACGCGCGGCAAGCCACTCGGGATGGCGCCCCAGCCAGGGCCGAGCGCCTTCCGGAGACCGTTGCTCTCATGCAACGCTTCGGTGCGGGAGCGGGTACAGGAGTAAAGCGACTCGGGCCTCGCGGTTCTGGAGCCGGGCTCGGATCCGCCGTGGAACATGGCCGGTAGTAGGCCGTGGAAATCATTGGCACGAAAGCGATTGACTGCGCGCGCCGGAGTTGGACGAGCGCGGCGGGTCGATCCATTCTGGAGACATTCTCCGAGACCGCAGGCGGGCTCGGCGATTGCTCAACGTGAAGGCCGCCTGCCCCGCTGCGGGCGGCTCAGTGCCCGGTGATCGGGCGCGCGACAACCAGGGAGAGCTCACGGAATGCAGCACGCGGCAGCGTTCGCACGTCAACTCGCACGGCTCGTGTGGATCGTCAGGCACGAGCCGCACGCCGTGGAAGCGCAGAAGCAGGCGCTCCGGGAGATGGTCGCCGAACTGGCGGAGGCCTCGGTGACGGTCACGGTGCAGTCGCTGCGCCTCACGGCCGACGACACGCAGATCCCCGACGAGGGGATCGGCGTGCACGAGCTTGCGGTGCGGATGCTCGGCCACGGCAGCACTCGGTTCTTCGTGCCGCAGGGCACACCGCCGGCCGAGCTCCTCGCCCTGGCGCGGCTGATGGCCGAAGACGCGCCGCCGCGCAGTACGGTCGAGACGGTCCGCCAGCGGCTGGAAGACGCGAAGGTCCAGCAGATTGCGGCGGACGTCGTCGCGCCGACGACGGGCGAGTTTACCGCCTTCACCGAACGCGAGGGCGAGTCGACGGCGATCATCGGCGCGGCGAACCGCGCGCTGCCGCCGGCGCCAACGTCACGGGCGTTGCTCGGATTGCTCGACAAGGCGCGCAAGATCGACTCTTCGCGCGAGCTGTCGCGTGTGTTCGACGAGATCATCGCGGCGGCGCGCGCCGCGTTCCATCGCGGCGATCCGGACACGATGGTGGATGCGGCGCACGCCATTCTGTCGATGGAGAAGTACTCCGGGCGGGCCGAACTCAAGCCCCACTTCGACAACACGCTTCGCCGACTGCTCACCCCCGCGGTGCTGAAGTCGATCGTGCAGCTCGTGCCGCGGCAGCCGGAGCGCTACCACGTGTATCTCGACCTGCTCGAGCGCGCAGGCGAGGTGGGGGCGGAGGCGGTGGTGGCGCAGCTGGGCGGCGCCACGTCGATCGCCGAACGGCGCGTGTTCTACGACGTGCTCGGGAAGCTCGAGCACGCGGTGCCGGTGCTCCTCCGGAAGCTCGGCGACGACCGCTGGTACATCGTGCGCAACGCCGTCGATCTGCTGGGAGCGTTAGGTGACGTCACCGTAGAGCCGCACGTCGCCGCGGCGCTCAGGCACGCGGACGAGCGGGTGCGCCGCGCGGCGGCGCTCTCGCTCGCCAAGCTCGGGACGCCCAGTGCGCAGCGCGATCTGTACCACGCGATGCGCACCGTGGCGGACCCGGTCCGGCACGTGGCCGCGACGGCGATGGTGACACGCGAGGGCGATCGGGCGGTCTCGACCCTCATCGAGGCGCTGAACCGCGGGGGCGATGATGAGGCGCAGAAGGCCATCGTCATGGCGCTGGGACGCGTCGGGACACCGGACGCCGTGGACGCCCTCGTGAAGGCCGCACACGATGCGGGCGGGCTGTTCGGCCGGCGGCGCTCGGTGGCCGTACGGGTCGCGGCGGTCCAGGCGTTAGGCGAGGCGCGGACGGACGCGGCCCGTCAGGCGCTCCGCGAGCTCGCGCACGATCGCGAAAAGCAGGTCCGTGGCGCGGCGATCTGGGCGGTGAAGGGCGGGGCGGAGTAGGTCGGGAAATCGGGAATCGGGAATCGGGAATCGGGCGCAAGACTGGGCTGAGGCGCCGGTGTGATCGGCGGCGCGCACGAGGAACGGCGCCGGCCGGACCGTGCCGTCCAACCGCGCCAACGCGCTTTCGATTCCCGATTCCTGATTCCCGATTCCCGACCTACCGCGCCGCGAAGTCCGTCTCCGGCGTCACCGCCCGGCACGTCTCCGCCAGCAGCGTCGCCGCCCGGTCCACATCCTCGAGGCTCACCATCTCGTTGGGCGAGTGCATGTAGCGGTTCGGGATCGACACGAGCGCCGTCGCCACGCCCTCTCGCGCGATGTGGATCGCGTCGGCATTCGTCGACGTATCACGCCCCGCCGCGTGGACCGTGTACGGGATGTCGTGCGCCTTCGCCGTCGATGCCAGAAGGCGGAACACGACCGGCGAGATAAGCGAGCCGCGGGTGATCACCGGGCCCGACCCCATCCTGTGGTCGCCGACCTCCTTCTTCTCGATGCCCGGGTGATCCGTCGCGAAGGTCACGTCCACCACGATCGCCATCTGCGGGTCGAGGCACGAGGCGCAGACCAGCGCGCCGCCACCGTGGTAGGCGATCTCCTCCTGCGTCGTCGCGACCGCCACCACCCGCGCCGCGCCCGGCTTCTCCGCATACCGCCGCAACGCCTCGAGCACCACGAAGGCGCCAATGCGGTCGTCGATCGACCGCGACACGATCCGACCGTTCGGAAACTCGATCGTGCGTGCGTCGATCACTCCCGCGTCGCCGACCGACAGCCGCGCCTCGGCCTCCGCCTTGTCCGCGGCGCCAATATCCACCCAGAGATCGGTGAGCTTGCTGGCCTTCTCCCGGTCGTCGGGTTTCATGAGATGAATCGGCTTCTTGCCGATGACCCCGAACACGTCGCCGTCGGCGCCGAGGAAGCGGATGCGCTGCGCCACCAGGACCTGCGGATCCCATCCGCCGATCGGCCCGATGTGCACGTAGCCCTCGTCGTCGATGTACTGCACGATGACGCCGATCTCGTCGATGTGGCCGTCCAGCATGATGGTGGGCGCGCCGTCGGGGTTCACCACCGCGATGCTGTTCCCCGCCACGTCGCCTCGAACCTCGGCCGCGAAGCCGCGCGCTTCGTCGCGCCACACGTTCGCGACGGCGGATTCATAGCCGGAGGGGCCCGGCGTATCGAGCAGGCGCTTGAGGAACGAGAGCGAACGGTCCGCGATCATGATGGGGGCAGGTAGTGGTGGAGGACTGACGGCGGCAGGAAAGATAGCGTCAGTCGGCCGTCACCCTTCTCGCCCGCCCGGCGTCAGGCGCGGCGAAGAGCGCGGGGTGGAATATGGACGCCATCGTCAGCGCCCCGTCAACGACCCCGGGGCCGGGGCGGCTCACGAGCCGATGCGCATCGATCGCCCAAACCTGCCGGCCGCGGGCCCACGCCCAATCGGGACGCGCCAGCATCCTTGTGGCCGCCTCGTGCGCCCTCGGCAGTGTGTACCCGCACGGGGCGACGAGCAGGAACTCCGGATCGGCGGCCCGCACGTCGTCCGGCGCACATTCACGCGAGTGCTCTCCAGGGCTCGCGAGAACGTCGATCCCGCCGACGCGGTGCACGAGGTCGGGCACCCAATGCCCCGCGGCGAACACCGGCTCGGTCCACTCGAGAATGGCGACGCGCGGTCGCGGCGCTCGCTGCGCCTTCAGCCGGTCGTGCACGCGGCGGAGGCGCGAGCGGAGTCCGGCCAGCAGCTCCCCGGGTTCGCCGGCCCCGTCGAGCGCGGCTCCCACACGGGCGAGATCCTCGAAGATTCCCTCGAGCGTCGTCGCGCCGAGCGTCACGACGCGCGGCATCGGCGACAGGCGCCTGGCGAGGGCCCGAACGTCTTCCTCGCGGACCGCGCAGACGTCGCACACGGATTGAGCGAAGATCACGTCCGGCCGCAGCCCCGCGATCGCGCGCTCGTCGATGGTGAACAGCGGAGCGCCCTGGGCGGAGAGCCGCCGGACCTGCGCATCGACGACGTCGGGGGCCGCGCCGGACTCGACCGCCGTGCCGGTCACCCGTGGCAGCGCGCGGACCGCGTCTCCGTCGCACTCGTGTGAAACGCCGACCAGCACTTCGACGGCGCCGAGCGCTATGACGGCATCGGTCGCGGCCGGGAGCAGCGAAACGGCGCGCACCTAACGCCGGCGAATCGGAAACAGGATGAAGGAGGCGAGCATGACGAACAACCCGATGATGAACCATTCGGGATTGCCGCTCAGGAAGTAGTAGACGCCGCCGAACAGCGCCGCGCCCTCGCCGACGGCCCACGCGATGATGAGCACCGAACGGCCGGCGACCTCCGTCAGCCTCGTGAGGCGCGCGCGGAGCACCAGGAGCAGGACGACGGCCACCACCCAGGTGGCGAGCAGGGCCACCCGCAGCGTATCGAGCAGGTCGGGGCCCGCGGCCTGCCACGTGTCGCCGCGCTGGACCATGTACGTCACCGCGCCAAACATGAGCACCCCGACGAGCAGCGCGATGCGGATGACCGCGAGCGTGCTCGTCGGCGGCGCGGCGCTCGGGCGGATCCGCGGATTGGTCAGGGACATGGTCAGGGAGTGGGGGAGTCCGCGTACAGCGAGTCCTGGTACACGGCGCGTCCGCCGAGATAGGTGGCGAGCACGCGCGTCCCGAGGATCGACGTGTCGGGAACGCCCATGAGATCGCGGTCGAGCACCACGAAGTCGGCGTACTTCCCGGCGCGCAGCGAGCCCATGAGCGTGTCCTGAAAGGCCGCGAAGGCCGGCCAGATCGTCATCGACTTGAGCGCCTCGTCGCGCGTCATCTTCTGGTCGGGATACCAGCCGCCGTCCGGCCAGTTCTTCGCATCCTGACGCGTCACCGACGAGTGGAAGGAGATGAGCGGATTCACCATCTCCACCGGGAAGTCGCTGCCGTTCGGGATAATGACGCCCGTATTCAGCAGCGCGCGCCACGCGTACGCCCCGCGGATGCGCTCCGGCCCCACACGCCGTTCGGCCCAGTACATGTCGCTGGTCTGGTGGCTGCCCTGCATCGACGGGATCACGCGGAGGCTCGAGAAGCGGGGAATGTCGTCAGGCGTGAGGATCTGGGCGTGCTCCACCCGGAACCGGTGGTCCGCGGTCGGCACCGAATCGAGCGCGCGCTGGAACGCGTCCAGCACCACGGTGTTGCCCCGGTCGCCGATCGCGTGCACGTTGAGCTGGAACCCGCTGCGCAGCGCGCGCACCGCGACGTCGGCGATGCGGCCCGGAGATACGAGCAGGAGGCCGCTGTGCGTGGGCTCGTCGGTGTACGGCGCATGGAGCGCCGCGCCGCGGGAACCCAACGCCCCGTCGGCGCTGATCTTGATCGACCGGATCCAGAGGCGCCCCTCGTACAGCGCGCTCTGCGGACCCCGGGCGAAGTAGTGGGCGAGCGTCGAGTCGTCGCTCGAGATCATGACGTAGTTGCGCAGGTCGTATCGGCCTTCCCGCGCGAGCTCCTCGTACAGGTCGATGACCGGCCTGCCCACGCCGGCGTCGTGCACGCCGATCAGCCCCCACCGGTTCGCCTCGGCGACGGCGGCGAGGATCGACGCGCGGAGCTCCTCCCGGGGCGTGGGCGGGATGTGGGAGCTCACCAGCCCCATGGCCCGGTCCACCAGCACGCCCGACGGTGCTCCGCCCGGCAGCCGCTCGATCCGCCCGCCCGAGGGATCGCGCGTCTGGCTCGTCAGGTTCGCCGCGCGCATCGCGGCGGCATTGACGAGCGTCGCGTGCCCGTCCACGCGGGTGAGCACCACCGGGTGATCGGGTACCGCGCGCGAGAGCGCCTGGTGCGTCGGGAACCGGGTGTCAGGCCAGTCGTTCTGGTCCCACCCGCGGCCCAGGATCCAGGTGCCCGCCGGAACTTCACGGGCGCGCGCCGCCACGCGCTCGATGATCTCCGCGTACGACTCGGTGCCGACCAGATCCACGTTGCGCAGCGCGGCGCCCAGTCCCGCGAGGTGGGCGTGGGCGTCGACCATTCCCGGAATGACGGTGTTCCCCTCCAGGTTCACGAGCCGGGTATCGTCGGTGCGGAACTGCATCGCGCCGGCGGAGTCGCCCACGTAGACGATCCGGTCGCCGCGCACGGCGAGCGCCGTCGCGTTCGGCATCGCGTCCTCGACCGTGTAGATCCGGCCGTTGTACGCGATGAGGTCTGCGGTGCCGGCGCCGTCGGCCGCGCAGCCGACGGCGCCCAGTGCGGCGAGGCAGGCGGCGCCGCGGAGGAGGTGGAGTCGTGTCATGGCTCCGATGTTAGCGGGCGACGGGGAAGGACGGGAGGGCGCCCCCGGGATCGCCGGTCGCCGGGATCGGGGTCACGTCTTCTCGTCCGGCGCCCTCGCCGGCTGCGCCCTCGCCGCCAGCGCCCGCCGCACGCGGAACGCGACCCACACTCCTGCGCCCACCAACAGCGCCAGCGGAATCAGAATGCCCGAGGCCGAGATGAGCCAGGCCAGGAAATGGACGAAGTTGCGCCACGCGTCGCGGAACGCATCGACGAGCACGTTCTCGCCAGGCGCGCCCACGAGCGGCGCCGGCTCGTGGAGATACACGACCAGCGTGCTCGTCGCCACCCGCGAGCGCAGGTACCGCAGCCGCCCCTCGTAGCGCTCGATCTCCTCCCGCACGCGCGCGAGCTCCCGTTCGACCATCAAGACATCTTCGAGCTTGCCCGTGCGGCGATCCAGCAGCTCGATGAGGCGGGTCTCCAGGCGCCGCGCGTTCGTCAGGCGCGCGCTCACGTCCACGTACTCCTCGCCCACGTCCTGCGCCTCCTCGCGGACCGACTCCAGCTCTCCGATCGGCGCGAGTCCCGCGATCACGTCGGCCCAGCGCGCCGCTGGGATCTTCAGCTCGAGCTGCGCGGACCGCAGCTGACGGTCGCCGCCCTGCGCTGAGCTGC
>DATHUW010000111.1:0-8928 GCA_035461825.1 Gemmatimonadaceae bacterium | reverse complement strand
GCTCTGCGCCGCGATCATCTCGATCGTCGACTGCACGTCGCGGGTGAGGGCGTCGGCGCGCGCGAGGCGCTGCTCCAGCTCCTCGATCTGGCGGCGCCGGTCGTCGAACTTGCGCATCGCATCGTTCGCCTTCTCCAGCCGCTCCCGCATCTCCTCGAGCTGGCTGCGCGCCGCCTCGATGTCCTGCCGCGCCACGGAGATCGACTTCACGTTCGCCGTGGTGCGCTCGGCGATCTCGAACGCGTGCTTGACCTGCGCGTGCACCGCGTCCACCGTCGCCTGACGACCCGTGATCTGCTCGAGCGCCTTCGAGGCCGCGGACTGCGCGACTTCGGCCCGGCCCAGCAGCTCCTCGAGCTGCGACATGCGCTTGTCCACGTCGGTCAGCGACGCCGCGCGCCCTTCGAGATCGTGCGCCAGGCGACCGAGCATCTCCGTCCGCGACTCCGCCTCCTCCAGCTGCGAGGTGATGCCGACCGACAGTTCCTCGAGCTGACGCGCCGCGTCCGCCGCCTCACGCCGCAGCTCCGACGCCCGGGCGAGATGATCCGCCGCGGCATCCAGTGCGCCCTGCCGCTGCTCGACCTCTTCGCCGAGCAACCGCATGCGGTCGCGCAGCTCGTCGACCCGCGTCGCCTGATCCTCCAGCGCTTCGATCGAGCCGTCGATCGCCTCCATGCGACGCTCGGCGCCTTCGACGGCCGCCGTCACCCCCGCGATCGTTCCGGCGACACGCTGCGCCTCGGCCGCCTGACGCGCCAGATCCCCGAACCGGGACTCGGCCGCATCCATGCGGTTGCGGACGCTCACGCTGCGGTCGTCCAGCTGTGAGACGGTCGACTCCAATCCGTCGATCCGGCGATGCAGCTCCTCGACGGCCGTGCCGCGGTCGTCGAGCGCATCCGACGAGGCGGTGACGCGCTGGACTTGCTCTCGCAGGGCATCGATCGCCGGCCGCGTGCGCTGCAGCTCGTCCACGATCTCGCGCAGCGCCTGCATGCGCTCGTCGGCGTCGCCGAGCCAGGCATTGGTCTCTGCCTGACGATCTCGCAGGCGGTTCATCTCCGTCGATGCGGACCGCACCTGCTCCAGTCCATCGCGCACGGCCTCGTGCGCGCCGTTGAGCTTCGTCAGGTCGCGCGCCACCTCGTCCACGAGCGGCCGCGCGCCCTCGATGCGTTCCATCCGCTCGCTGAGCTCCTGCAGCTTCGTGTCGAGCTCGCCGACGTCGTCGCGGACCACGCGGAGGCGTTCGGCCTGGGCGCTGATGCGGTTCACGTCTTCGGCCGTCTTGGAGACCTGCGACGCGAGCACCCGCGCCTTGGTGTCGGTCTCGGCGACCAGGCGCGCGGCGGCGTCGAGGCCGCCGAAGCGCTTCTCGCAATCGTTCACGTACCCGCGCAGCTCCGCGATGCGCTCGCTGGCCGCGTCGAGGCTCTTGTTCTCCATCTCGAATCGTTCGGCGCTGGACCGCATCTCATCGCGCAGCCCGACCAACTCGCGCGCGGCCTCGCGGGCGACCTCGTCGATCTCGCGCTGCTGCGCGGCGATCTCGCTGCTTCGCGTGAGCACGTTCGAGTGCATCGCCTGCACGTCCACGAGCTTGGCCTCGAGGGCGCCGAGCGTCCGCGTCTGCTCCTCCTGCCGCTGGAGCGCCATCTCGAACTGGCCGCCGAGGGCGATGACCTGCGAGGACTGCGAGATCGCGCGCTCGACCGCGTCGCGCTGCTGTTCGATCGATGCGGTGCGCTGCGCCACCTGATCGGAGATCGACTTGAGCACCGCCAGCTGGTGCTGCACGTCAGGCACCTCCGAGGCGAGCCGCAGCAGCGACGTCAGCGCTTCCTCCGCCGACACCGCCCGGCGCTCGAGCCCGTCGATCTTGCTCGTCGTGGCCTGCTGCCGCTGGTCCACCGTTTCCAGCCGGATGCTCACCTGCTTGTGGGCGCGGAGCACGTCGTCGTGGACCGTCCGCAGGCGGATGATGTTGTCGAAGAGGTCGCGGATCTGGGACCGGATCGTCCCGGCCTCGTTCTGGAGCGTGGCGAATTCGGCGCTCACCTCGGCGGCCTTCTCGAAGTTCTCGCCCATCCGGAGGGCAGAATCGACCTTCTCGAGCAGGTCGGTGAGCGAGGTGCCGACTCGCTCGATCTCGGCATCGGTGGTCGAGAGGGCGGAATCGGCCCGCTCCTGAGCCGTGGCAAGACCCTCGATCCGCTCGTTGGCCGCGGCGAGCTTCAGCTCGAGCTCCTCGGCCGCCCGCATCTTGTCGGTCAGATCGGCGATGCGCTCATCGAGCGCCACCAGCTCACTGCCGCGCTCGATCGTCGAATCCACGGATCGCAGCGCAGCCTCGGCGCGCTCGGCACGCTCGATCAACGCTTTGAGTGCTTCAGGATCGTACGACGGTTTGTTGGTGTGGTGTTCGGTGGACCCCTGGCTCGACGAGCCGCTGGACGGCTGGCGTTTCCTGAAGGTGATCATCTCCGCCTCTGCGAATTGGCTCCGGTACGCGCGGATTGTCCGCTGCAGTAGGAGGACGGATTGACCCGCCGACAGTCACACCTTCGGACCGTCTCGTCACGATGTAAGAGCGAGCGCGCCTGCGGAGACCCGGATTCGCGCTGGAAGCGAACTGGGATTGTCTGTCGCGCCGGGTGATCGGCTCGGCCGTTTTCGGCCGAGCGTCGATCATCCGCCGAGCCGTCGCGAGGCCTCGCGTGGGTAAGGAACGAGGAGTAGCACGCGTGCTCGAGTGCTTGGCCCAGGTTCCCAACGCCTGGCGTGCTGGCGCCTGCGTTTGGGCTACGGAAGGGGCGGCGCCTGGACCTGCCGGATCCGGTGTTCCAGCTGCACCTCGATATTCGCCGTCACGCGCACTCGTCCGGCATTCTTCCGGATGGAGATGGCGCCATCGGGCGACCACTCCCGCACGTACTCCTCCGCCAGGAAATCGATTCGGCCCTCGAGCCGCCCGTTGTCTCGGAGCGGCTCGGGAGCGACGAGCTCGGTGACCGTCAGCGTGGCCGGCTCGGCCTGTACGAGTTGGCGCAACGGGAACCCCGATGCGCGAGTGAAGACGAGGAGCTCGAGGCGGCCGGGGCTCCCCTCGAAGAAGATGATCGGAATGCCGGGCGCGACGTCCTTGATGGTCACCGTGGTGGGCGGGGTCAGCATCAGGTCGCCAGCTGCGGGTGCGCCGGGGAACGCGATGGCAAGCAGAGTGTCGACCGGTTGGCCGACGACGATGGCTCTGGTCGCCGCCTCGAGGGTCGTACTGAGAATGCGCTGCTCGCCGGAGGTTGTCTCTACGCGGGATTCGATCGTCCAGCCGCGTCCCACGAGCGACAGTGTGATTTCGCGTGCGGGCGACAACGGGTTCGACTCGGAAACCGGCGGCGTCTCGGATTCCGCGTTTCGCCGCGGCTCAACGGGACCGTCGGCACAGGACAGCACTGCGGCAGCCAACGCAATCGTCGCGACACGCTTTCGCATAGGAACCTCGTCGATGGAGTTTCGATGGACGGCCGCTTTTACGGTGCGGTCCGCGACGGAGCGCGTCTGTAGGGCACAGGCCGCCGTGGTGTCGGCGGCGCGCCTTCACGATTTCGAGTCAGGTGGGGCTTCCTGGGCCAGCGCGCGAGGAGGGGAGCGTTGCTCACGCGTTCCTGACGAGCGGCATACATCTCGCGCGTTTGTCGGTCGTTGCGGGTCGCGTTCCACTGAGCGAAGTTGAGTCTCCACCCTCCATCGGAACGGGTCCGCCAATGAAGGTCTCTTTCGTCGTGAACGGGACGCAGCGAACCGTCGATGTGCCCGCGGACATGCCCCTCCTCTGGGTGCTGCGGGATGTCCTCGACCTGAAGGGCGCCAAGTACGGCTGCGGCGTGGCGCAGTGCGGTGCGTGCACGGTGCACGTGAACGGCGCGCCGACCCGCTCGTGCACGCTTCCCGCGCCGGCGGCCGAGGGCGCGCAGATCACGACGATCGAGGGGCTGTCGCCGGAAGGCGCGCACGCTCTGCAGAAGGCATGGGAAGAACTCGACGTGCCCCAGTGCGGGTATTGTCAGGCAGGTCAGCTGATGTCGGCGGCGGCATTGCTCGCCCGGAATCCCAAGCCCACCGATGCGGACATCGACGCGGCGATGAATGGCAACCTGTGCCGCTGCGCCACCTACGCGCGCATCCGCGAAGGCATCCATCGCGCCGCCGCGCTCGCGGCGAACAACGACTAGGGGGACGCGTGGATCATAACGACACTTCCCGCGCGGCCGTCGCGCGCCGCGACTTTTTGCGCGTGACTGCCCTCGCCGGCGGCGGACTGCTGATCGGCACCTGGCTCGATTTCGACGCGGTGGGCGTGCTGGCCGCGAGCGAGTCGCCCGGGGCGGCGGACTTCGAGCCCAACGCGTTCATCCGCATTTCGGCCGGCGGCGCCGTCACGATCGTCGCGAAGAACCCGGAGATCGGCCAGGGCGTGAAGACGATGCTCCCGATGTTGATCGCCGAGGAGCTCGATGTGCCGTGGGAGAGCATTACGATTGAGCAGGCGATGAGCGATCCCGCCAAGTACGGCTCGCAGTTCGCCGGAGGCAGCACGGCGACGCCGACCAACTGGGAGCCGCTGCGCCGCGCCGGCGCGGCCGGTCGCCAGATGCTCGTCGCGGCAGCGGCGCAGACGCTGGGCGTGCCCGAATCGGAGCTTACGACGGGTGACGGCGCGGTGCACCACCGTGCCTCACGACGGCGGCTCGGATACGGCGAGCTCGTCGCCCGGGCCGCGACGCTGACGCCGCCCGATCTCGCTAGCGTCAGGCTCAAGGATCCGAAGGATTTCAGGATCATCGGCAAGCCGATCCCCGGCGTGGACAACCACCGGATCGTCACCGGCCAGCCGTTGTACGGGATCGACATCACCGTGCCCGGCATGTTGTACGCGGTGTTCGAGAAGAGCCCGGTGTTCGGCGCGAAGGTGGAGAGCGCGAACGTGGACGAGCTGCGGCGGCTTCCCGGCGTCCGGCATGCCTTCGTCGTCGACGGTGGCACCCGCCTGGATGGCCTGCTCGGCGGCGTCGCCATCGTTGCCGACAGCTGGTGGGCCGCGCAGTCCGCACGCCAGCGGCTGCGCATCCGGTGGGCGGACCATCCCACGTCCGCGCAGAACTCGTCGGCCTTCGCGGAGCAGGCGGCCGAGTTCTTCGCATCCTCGCCGCAGCGGAGCCTGCGCAGCGACGGGGACGTGGAGGCCGCGTTTGGAAGCGCAACCGTGGTAGAGGCCACGTACGAGTATCCGTTCCTCGCGCACGCCACGCTCGAGCCGATGAACTGCACGGCGCACTTCAGCGATGGCAAGCTCGAGATCTGGGCACCCACTCAGAATCCGCAGCCCGGACGGCAGCTCGTGGCAACGACGCTCGGCATCGCGCCGGAGGACATTGCCATTCATATCGTCCGCAGCGGCGGCGGGTTCGGCCGGCGTCTGCGCAACGACTACATGGTCGAGGCGGCGTGGATCGCTCGTCAGGCCGGCGCGCCGGTGAAACTCGTGTGGACGCGTGAGGACGACATGCGGCACGACTTCTACCGCCCGGCGGGATACCACAAGCTCAAGGGCGCCGTGGACGGAAGCGGCGCGCTCGTCGCCTGGCAGAACCACTTCGTCACCTTTGGAGACGGCGCGGAGGTTGCGCCGAGCGCGGGGATGAGCCCCGCCGAGTTCCCGGCGCTGTTCATCCCGAACGTCTCGCTAGGCATCTCGACGATGCCGCTCGGCGTGCCGACCGGGCCGCTCCGCGCGCCGGGCAGCAACGGTCTGGCGTTCGTCTTCCAGTCGTTCATCGATGAGCTGGCGCACGCGGCGCGGCAGGATCCGGTCGAATTCCGCCGCGCGCTGCTGGCCCGCTTCACTCCGCCCCCGCCGCCGGCCGAGGGCGAGCGCCCTCCCCTCGTGATGAACCCCGACCGCATGCGCGGCGTGCTCGATATGGTTGCCGAGATCTCGGAATGGGGGGCGCGCTCGCTGCCGCGCGGCACCGGCATGGGCGTCGCCTTCCACTTCAGCCACCGCGGGTACTTCGCCGAGGTCGTGCAGGCCACGGTGACTCGCGACGGCGCGCTCACGATCGACCAGGTGTGGGTCGCCGGGGACGTCGGTAGCCAGATCATCAACCCGAGCGGCGCGGTGAACCAGGTGCAGGGCGCGGTGCTGGACGGCATCAGCGAGGCGCTGGCGCAGGAGATCACGATCGATGGCGGCCGCACCGTGCAGAGCAACTTCCACGATTTTCCGCTCCTTCGCCTGACGCAGGCGCCTCCCGTGGACGTGCGTTTTCGGATCACCGACTTTCCGCCGACCGGCATGGGCGAGCCGGCGCTCCCGCCGGTGGTCCCAGCGCTCACCAACGCGATCTTCGTCGCGACGGGCAAGCGCATCCGCTCGCTGCCGCTGAGCAAGCACGATCTGTCCTGGAGCTGAGGGGACCGCGATGAAGGAATGGCTGGAGACGCGACAGGTGCTCGAGCGTATCGCCGAGCTGCGCCACGAGGGCGCGCGCGCGGCGCTCGCCACGGTCGTGCGGGTGCGCGGGTCGGCGTACCGCCACGAGGGCGCCAAACTCGTCGTCGGCGAGGACCGGCGGATCGTCGGGAACGTGAGCGGCGGCTGCCTGGAGGAGGACGTGCGCGAGGTCGCGCTTCGCGTAATCGCCTCGGGGGTCCCCGAGCTCCGTTCGTATTGCGGAGGGCCGAACGATGTGGAGGCGTGGGACCTCGGCGTGGGGTGCGATGGGGAGGTGGAGATCCTCATCGAGCCCGTGCAGGCCGATCGGGAAATCGAGCGCCGCCTCATCGCGGAGGAATCGGCGTTCGTCGCCATAACGCGGCTCGACTCCGTGCGCGGCGACGCGCCCCCGCCGCCGGGCGAGCTCCAGCGCGTCGTCGTCACCGGAGACGCGGCGGACGAGTGGCTCGCGACGGGACGCTCGCAGCTCATCGAGCGGGAGGGCGCGTCGCTCTTCGTCGATGTGCTGATGCCGCCGCCGCGCCTCCTCGTGGTCAGCGCCGGCGACGATGCCCGCCATCTCGCGCGGCTTGCGGACGAAGTCGGATTTCGCGTGGTCGTCGCGGACCGGCGTCCCGGATTACTCGCTCCGGAGCGGTTCCCTCCGACGGTGCGGCTCGTGGACACCGACGCGGCGCGCCTGACCGAGCGGCTGGTGCTCGATGCCGAGAGCTTTGCCGTCGTCATGACGCACCACTTCGCCGACGACACCGACTACCTGCGCGCGTTGCTCCGGAGTCCGGCGCACTACCTCGGCGTGTTGGGTCCACGACAGCGGACCGAACGGATCCTCGGCATCCTGCGCGCGGAGGGGCCCGTGGATGAGTCGCGGATCTTCGGCCCCGTCGGCCTCGACATCGGCACCGACGGCGCCGAACAGGTGGCCCTCTCGATTCTCGCGGAAATCCTCGCGGTGCGGAGCGGTCGCGGCGCGCGATCGCTGCGCGAACGTGGCGCTCCGATTCATGCCCCGAGCGAGTGAGCATCCGCCTGGCGAGATCGCGACCGAGGCCTCACGAGCCGAACGCGTAGGCGGGATCGTGCTCGCCGCCGGCGCATCCAGGCGGATGGGCGGATCCACCAACAAGCTGCTGCTCGAGATCGAAGGCGAACCGATGGTGCGCGGCGCCGTGCGCCGCGCCGTCGCGGCCGGGCTCGATCCCGTGATGGTCGTGACCGGATGCGAGGCAGAGCGCGTCGAGGGCGCGCTGGTGGGTCTGCCGTGCAGCTTCGTGCGCAGTCCGGACCCGATGGGTCCCATGAGCGCGTCGCTGCATGCGGGACTGCGCGCACTCGACGACGCCGTACTCGCCGCCGTGATCGTGCTCGGCGACATGGTGCACGTGACCCCGGCCATGATGGGCGTATTGGCTGCCGCCGTGCGCCGTGGCGAGGCTCGGCTGGCAGTGTCACGTTATGGTCCTGAGTTGGCGCTCGCGCCTCCGGTGGGCTTTGGCCGGGAACTCTGGCCCGAGCTTCTCGCTTGTACCGGCGACGGATGCGGCAGGACGGTCGCCGCGGCGCACCTTGACGAGGCCGTCACATTCGACTGGCCGGCCACCGCGCTGCACGACGTCGACACGCGCGCCGACTACGATGCGCTGCGCTGACGGGGCGGTGCGGGATGACCGCTGGAAAGGTGCCCCGATGTGCACGAATTCATGACCTCCAACACCACAGGTCCACGCAATGGCAAAACACGATGAAGTAGTGCTGGTGACCGGAGCCACCGGGAATCAGGGTGGCAGCATTGCCGGAGAGCTGCTGGAGGCCGGGTGGCGCGTCCGCGCGATGACGCGCAAGCCGGGGAGCGACGCGGCGCGGGCGCTTTCCGAAAAGGGCGCCGAGGTCGTGCAGGGCGATCTCGATGACGAGGCATCGCTTCATCGCGCACTGCAGGGCGCTTGGGGAGCCGTGGCCGTGCAGAACACCTGGGAGGCGGGCGTCGAACGCGAGGAGGAACAGGGGAAGCGGTTCGCGCGCGTCGCGAAGGACGCCGGACTCCACCATCTGCTCTATCAATCCGTCGGTTCGGCGCATCGGAACACGGGCATCCCGCACTTCGACAACAAGTGGCGGATCGAGCAGACGATTCGAGAGCTCGGCTTTCCGTCCTGGACCGTGTTGCGCCCCGTCTTCTTCATGGAGAACCTCCTCTCCCCGTGGTTCAAGCCGTACATCGATCAGGGGACTCTGGCGTTCGGCATGAAGCCGGACACGAGGCTTCAGATGATCGCGGTGCGCGACATCGGCAAGTACGGGCGTGCGGCGTTCGAGCGCCATGAAGAGCTGAACGGCCGCGGGATCGATCTCGCCGGCGACGAGCTCACCGGACCCGAAGCGGCGGCGATTCTGAGCGAGGTCGCCGG
>DATHUW010000110.1:0-48844 GCA_035461825.1 Gemmatimonadaceae bacterium | reverse complement strand
CGAGCTCATTGATCAGCGAGACGAGCCCGAGATACACGGTGGCGTACCCGACGAGCCCGTAATCGGATGGCGACAGCAGGCGCGCCAGAAGAAGTGTCGAAGCCCAGCGGAGGCCCTGGGCGACGAAACGCATCCCGCCCGTCCACGCGATTCCCTGCATGAGCGAGCGGTCGAGATTGTTGGCAGCCTGAGCTCTTTCGTCGAGCAGCGTATCTGTCGGCTCCGGTTTGACCCGGGCGGCGTTCGCAGTTGCTTGATTCATGCTGTCGCGGCAGGGAGCAAGAGGGGGACCAATCCGCGAATCCTGCAAGTCTCTACCCAATCGTCACTTAGGTCGAAGCACCCTCAGCGCGTCGAGACTTCTGTGGTCGATGCACCATCGTTGGTGGCGTCGACGCAACAATGCGTCGGCCAACAACGTCTACAACTTACGCTCGCCCAATCCTTTCTGCCCCGATGAGGCTGCGCCGACCAGGGCACGGCTGCGCTGAGGGTGGCTCGCCCATTCGAATGGCCGCTCCGGAGCGAGCCAGGGTGTTTGGGCGGCGCACCCGGATTGTGGCCGCTCCGCAACAGGACGCGTGCGCCGTTCGTCCCTCCGCGTTGCGCCACAACGACTTATGAGTTTGAACGGCCCGGGCGTGCGGGCGCAAGGATTGCGTTTCCGGCGCCCGTCGCGGCGTACCCGCCCACCTGCAGCGCGGTCACCGGAGCCGGGCGGGTACGCACGCGGCGCCACACGAGACTTCCGAATTCGATGCTTCGCCAGAGACACCGTACAGCGTACCGACCGGCCATTCGCTTCCGCGTCTCGACCGCGAGATGCCTCGCGTGAGCGGCTCCCTCGATTCGCGGACGCCGCGACAGCGCACGCCCCGGCGGGGCAGTGCGCCCACGTTTTCCGTCGTCATCACCTCGCGCGGTAATCAGTCGCTCGTTGCCTGCATGACCCGGCTCGGCGAGGCGTGCCTTCGAGGCGGGGCGGAGATCATCATCGTGGTACAGGGTCCGGACCGAGAGGTCGCGGCAGTTCGGAAACAATACCCGGAGGCCCGCGTGGTCGGCGCCGCGGCGGATCTCTCCCCCCACGACCTGCGGAGCCAGGGACTCCTGGAGGCCTCCGGCGACATCGTGGCCTTCACGGATGCCGAGGAATCCCGCGGCGAGGAGTGGCTGAGCGTGCTGGAGCGCCGCTGTCGCAACGCCGGCGGATACGGTCCCTCGCCTAACGGTTCGGTCGACTGGGCACGCTACCTGGAGGAGAACGGACTGCTGTCCCGGAACGGCCCTCGCACATGATCGCGCCCGTCGCGGAGAAGTCGACGGCGGGGGCCGAGCTCTCGGTCGTCGTCCCGTCGGTCAACGGCCCGGCGGACCTTGTCGGCTGTCTCGAGGCGCTCGAGGCGCAGACGGAGGCGCGGCTCGAGATTCTCGTGATCGATCGGATTGGCGAGGCGATCCGGCAGATCGTCAGGTCGCGCTTTCCCCGCGTTCGTCTCATCGGCGTGCCGCAGGGTACGACGATCCCGCACATGCGAGCCATCGCGTTCGCGGAGGCCCGGGCCGAGTCCGTGGCGGTGATCGAGGATCACGTCATCGTGCCGCGCGACTGGGCCCGGCGGCTGCTCGATGCGCAAATGCGAACCAGGGCGGTGGTCGGAGGATCCGTGGAGAACGCCGCCACGGAGCGGCTCGTGGACTGGGCCGCATTCCTGTGTGAGTACAGCCACTGCATTCCACCGTTGCCCGCAGGGCCGGCCGAGTGGCTCACCGGCAACAACGTCGTCTATCCGCGGGCGGTGCTCCAGCGGCACCGCGCGGTCATCGAGGAAGGAAAGTGGGAGAACCACCTGCACGAGGCACTGAAGCGCGACGGTGTCTCGCTGGTGTGTGTGCCGGAGATCGCGGTTGGGCACAAGAAGCACTACACGATTCGCGAGTACCTGTCGCAGCGATACCTCTACGCGCGATCGTACGCGGGCGCGCGCGTGGTGGGGCAACCGGTGGCAAAGCGCGTCGCCTACGGGATCGCGGCGTTCGCCTTGCCGCCGCTGCTCTTTTACCGCACTCTCACGCGGGTCGTCTCCAAGGGACGCCATCGCGCGGAGCTCGTGCGGTCGCTTCCTCTGCTGGCGCTGTTCGTGACATCGTGGGCCCTCGGTGAGGTAGTCGGCTACTGGGCGGGCCCTGGGGATTCTCTAGGGAAGGTGCGCTAGATGGAGCTCGAGACACCCGCCGCGCCTCGCGTGGTGACCCCGCTCAGGCGGGGCGATCGGACGATCATCGTCGGCGCGGGGCCGGCCGGACTCACCGCCGGCTACCTGCTCGCCAGGGCGGGACATCCGGTCACCGTGCTCGAGGCGGACGACGTCGTCGGCGGTATCTCGCGCACCGCGCAGTACAACGGCTACCGGTTCGACATCGGCGGTCATCGCTTCTTCACGAAGATCGCGCCGGTCGAGGCGCTCTGGCACGAGATCCTCGGGCCGGAATTCATCTCGGTGCCGCGTCTCTCGCGCATCCACTACGCCGGCAGGTATTTCGATTACCCGCTCAAGGCGCTCAACGCGCTCACCGGGCTTGGGATGTGGAAGGCGACGCTGATGGTGGTGAGCTATCTGCGCGCGCACTTCTGGCCCAATCCGGTCGAGGAGAATCTCGAGCAGTGGGTGACCAACCGCTTCGGCAAGCGCCTGTACGAGACCTTCTTTAAGACGTACACGGAAAAGGTCTGGGGCATCCCGTGCACGGAGATTCGTGCGGAGTGGGCCGCGCAACGCATCCAGGGGCTGTCGCTGGCCAAGGCGATCATCAACGCCGCGTCGCTGAACAAGCGGTCGACGAAAATCAAGACGCTCATCAACGAGTTCCAGTATCCGCGTCTCGGACCGGGGCAGATGTGGGAGCTCGCGACGGAGAAGATCCGTGGCTGGGGCGGCGAGGTGCTGATGCGGCACGAGGTCGAGTCGCTGGAAATGGAGAACGGCAAGGTCGTCGCGGTGCGCGCGCGCACGCCGGACGGCACGCGGCGGTTCGCCGGAGAGCATTTCTTCTCGACCATGCCGCTGCGCCATCTCGTCCGTAGCCTGGAGCCCGCGGCGCCTGACGACATCCGCGCGGCCGGCGAGGGGCTCAACTACCGCGACTTCCTCACGGTCGCGCTGATCATCGACCAGAAGGACCTGTTCCCCGACAACTGGATTTACATCCACACGCCGGGGGTGCAGGTCGGGCGCATTCAGAACTTCAACAACTGGAGCCGGGCGATGGTGCCTGACGAGGGGCGCACCTGCCTGGGTCTCGAGTATTTCTGCTTCGAGGGGGACGGGCTGTGGACGAGCTCCGATGCCGACCTCGTCGCGCTCGCCACGAAGGAGCTCGCCGCGCTCGGCCTGGCCGACCCGGAGAAGGTCGTGGATGGCGCCGTCGTCCGGATGCCGAAGGCGTATCCGGTCTACGATTCGGTGTACCGTCAGCACCTCGACGCGGTGCGCGCCCACATCGACCTCATCCCGAACCTCCACACGGTGGGGCGGAACGGGATGCACAAGTACAACAATCAGGATCACTCCATGCTCACGGCGATGATGGCCGTGCAGAACATGCAGGGTTCGAAGCACGACCTCTGGGCGGTGAACACCGACTTCGAGTATCACGAGGAGCAGAAGCTCGACGCGACCACGCCGTCGCCGGCCCCGGCCCCGGCCGCGGAGCGACGAGCGGCAGCGGTCGGCGGGTGATGGATGCGCATCGGCGTCGATGCCGCTTGTTGGGCGAATGGGCGCGGCTACGGCCGCTTCGCCCGCGAGCTGCTCGGCGCGATGCTGGCGGCCGCGCCGACTGACGAGTTCATCTTCTTCGCGGATCCGCTCTCGGCGGAGCGCCTGCCTCGCGACGCGCCCAACGCGCGAACGGTGCGCGTCGCGCAGCGGCGGGCGCCGGCCGTGGCGGCCGCGTCCGACGGCAGCCGCGGCGTTTCCGACATGCTGCGCTTCTCGCGCGCCGTGGCGAGGGAGCGGCCCGACGTGTTCTTCTTTCCGTCGGTCTACAGCTACTTTCCTGTACCGCCGGGGCAGCGCATGGTCGTCACGGTGCACGACGCCATCGCGGAGCGGTATCCGGAGCTCACGCTGCCGTCGGCCCGGGCTCGACTCTTCTGGACGGCGAAGGTTCGCCTTGCACTCTGGCAGGCGCGCGTGGTGCTGACCGTCTCGACGTTCGCGGCACGGGAGATCGAGGAGGTGCTGGGCGTTCCGCGCCGTCGCATACGGGTGGCCGAGGAGGCGCCTGCGCCGGCGTACCGGCCCTCGGCGAGCGCCGACGTCGCGACGGCCGCCGCGGCGCGGTTCGGCGTTCCCCCGGGCGCCCCATGGTTCGTGTACGTTGGCGGCTTCAACCCGCACAAGAACGTCGATGCGCTCGTCCGGGCGCACGCGGCGCTGCTCGCTGGCCGCAACGGCCGCGCGCCCTACCTGCTGCTGGTCGGCACCCTGACCGGCGACGTGTTCCACGGGGACCAGGGGCGCATCCGCGACGCCGTGGCGCAGGCCGGGTCCGACGCGCTCGTTCGGTGGACCGGATTCGTGCCTGACGAGGAGCTCCGGCATCTGCATTCGGGCGCCGTCGCGCTCGTGCTTCCATCGCAGAACGAGGGTTTCGGACTGCCTGCGGTGGAGGCGGCGGCGTGCGGCACACCAGTGGTTGCGACGACGGCCAGCCCGCTGCCGGAGCTGCTCGCCGGCGGCGGGTTGTTCGTCGCGCCGCGCGATGAGGCAGGACTCGCCGACGCGATGCGCCGGCTGCTCGACGACCCTGCGCTGCGCCGCCAACTCGGCGCCCACGCGCGGGAGCGCGCGGCTTCCCTGAGCTGGGTGCGCGCGGCGGGGACGGCGCTCGCCGCCTTACGGGAGGCCGCGGCATGAGACCGCTGCGCTTCGCGTTCGTGACGACGTTCTATCCGCCGCACAACTTCGGCGGCGACGGCATCGGCGCGCAGCGCTGGGCCCGCGCGCTCGCGCGCCGGGGCCATCACGTCACGGTCATCTGTGACACCGACGTGTACGAGCTGCTGCGGACGGGGCCGGCCCCGTCGCGCATCGATGAGGAGGAGGGGATCACCGTCCACCGGCTCCGCACGCGCGTGGCACCGCTGTCGGTGCTGCTCACGCATCAGACGGGTCGTCCGGTGGTCAACGGCACGCGCATCCGGCGGATCCTCGAGGCGGGCTCGTACGACGTCATCGACTTTCATAACGTCTCCGCCGTCGGCGGCCCGGGCGTGCTGGCGTTGGGATCCGCGCTCAAGCTGTACACGGCCTGGGAGCACTGGCTGGTCTGTCCCGCGCACGTGCTGTGGCGTCACAATCGTGAGGCGTGCACGGGACGCCAGTGCGTGCGTTGTGTGCTGACCTACAAGCGGCCGCCGCAACTCTGGCGCTACACCGGGGCGCTCGACCGGAACCTGCGCCACGTTGACGCGTTCATCGCGCTGAGCGAGTTCAGCCGCGCCAAGCATCGGGAGTTCGGGTTTCCGCGCGAGATGGACGTGCTGCCGGGATTCCTCCCCGATCCGGAGCCGGAGGCCACCCGTCCCTCGCCTGCCGGGCAGCGGCCACAGCAGCGACCGTACTTCTTGTTCGTCGGACGGCTGGAGCGCATCAAGGGCCTCGACGATGTGATTCCCGTATTCGAGCGGTACACCGACGCGGACCTCCTCATCGCCGGCGATGGGACGTATCGCGCGCGGCTGGAGGCGATCGCCGCGGGCAACCCCCGCGTGAGGTTCCTGGGCAGCGTGCCGCAAGATGAGCTCGGGCGCTACTATGCGCATGCCATCGCCTCCCTGGTGCCGACGACGGGTTACGAGACGTTCGGCTTCGTGATCATCGAGGCGTTCCGGCGCGGTACGCCGGTGATTGCGCGGCGCATCGGCCCGCTACCGGAGCTCGTCGACGCGTGTGGCGGCGGCGCGACCTTCCAGACGGCGGAGGAACTGGAGCAGGCCCTCCGGCGGATGCAGCACGAGCCCGGGCTGCGCGAGCACCTGGCGCACGCTGCCTATCAAGGCTACGCGGACCGCTGGACCGAGTCCGCGGTCATGCCGAAGTTCTTCGAGCTGCTCACCCGCGTAGCCCGCGCGCGCGGCGCGATGGACCTCGTTCGGGCGATTGACTCGGGGAGGGCGGCATGAAGGCGATCCTCACCTACCACTCGATCGACGACTCGCCGTCCGCCATCTCCATCGCCCCGGACGCGTTCAAGCGGCACGTCGCCTGGCTTGCGTCCGGCGCGGTCCGGGTCGTCTCGCTCGATGAGCTCATGGCGCTCCCCGAGAGCGCGGACGCGGTGGCGCTCACCTTCGACGATGGATTCGTGAGCACGGGAGAGATCGCGGCCCCGCTGCTCGCGAAACACCGGCTGCCGGCCACGGTATTCGTCGTCACGGACCACGTGGGCGGGACCAACGCGTGGCGCGGCGCATGCGCTCAGGACATTCCGACGCTGCCGCTGATGGACTGGCCGGCGCTTGGGCAGCTGGCCGAATCGGGAGTCGCGATCGGTGCGCATACCAGGACGCACCCGGCGCTCCCGGAGCTCGAGGCGACGGCGATCGTCGATGAGATCGGCGGGTCGGCTGACCGCATCGAACGGGAGCTCGGGGTGCGTCCCACGGCATTCTCTTATCCGTATGGAGCGGTCACCGACGCGGTCGCACGGGCGGTCGCTAGCGAGTTCCGCTGGGCCGTGACCACCGAGCTGCGGATCGTCGGGACGGGGGAGGATCCGCACGCGCTGCCCCGGTTGGACATGTACTATTTTCGAGCGGGCGCGTGGCTGGAGGCGTACGGCACTGCCCGCTTTCGCCAGTACCTGTGGGTGCGGTCCCAGGCCCGGCGCGTGCGCGCCGCCCTCGTGACCGCCGCGGAGTGAACATGAGTCCCGACCACCCGTTCTTGAGTGTGATCGTCCCCGCGCATAACGGCGGGGCCGTGCTGCGCCGATCGCTGGCCGCGCTCGTGCAGAGCGACCTGCCGCGGGACTGCTGGGAGCTGATCGTCGTCGACGACGCGTCGAACGACGATACGTCGGTCATTGCCGCGCGATTCGCCGATACCGTCGTGCGGCTCCCGGGGCGCGCGCACGGTCCGGCCTACGCGCGCAACCGCGGCTTCGAGGTCTGCCGCGGGGAGAACGTCGTCTTCATCGATGCCGACGTGCTGGTGCACCGCGACACGCTGCGCCGGTTCGCGGAGGTCTTTGCCACCGAGCCGGATGTCTCGGCCGTCTTCGGATCCTACGATGCCAATCCGCCGGCGAAGGGCCTCGTGAGCCAGTACCGCAACCTGCTCCATCACTACGTCCATCACCAGAACGCCGGCGAGGCAGAGACGTTCTGGGCGGGATGCGGCGCCATCCGGAGCAGCGTGTTTCGTCAGGCGGGGATGTACGACGAGTGGCACTACTCCCGCCCGCAGATCGAGGACATCGAGCTCGGCCATCGCATTCGCGGCCTCGGACATCGCATCGTCATCCGTCCGGAGATCCAGGGGTCGCATCTCAAGCGGTGGTCGCTCTGGCAGGTGATCAAGACCGACCTGAACGATCGTGGCGTGCCGTGGACCCGCCTGCTCATGACGAAGAGCGAGGCGATGCGGACCGCGACGCTCAACCTGCGCATCATCGAAAAGGTGAACACCGCGTTCGTGGCCCTGGCATGGCTGTGCGTGGCGCTCGCGGTGCTCTCCGGTCAATTGACCTGGTTGCTCCCCGCGGGGCTCTGGCTCCTGCCGGTGCTCGTCACGAACGCGCGGCTCTATCGCTTCTTCGCCCGCATTCGCGGTTTTGGCTTCGCGCTCGCCGTGGTGCCGCTCAACCTGCTGTACTACTCGTTGAACATCGTCTCCTTCGCATTCGGATGGCTACTGCACGAAACCGTTGGGGCGCCACGCCCCGACCCGACCGTCGAGGCCTACGCGGAAGTGGGGCTCGAATCATGGCCCCCAGTGCCCGCCAAACGGCGAGTCAACGCATGATGACGGGATTGCAGACGCCGCGATCATCGGACGCGGAAGCGATCCCCGACGCGCTGGCGCTCGCATTCGCGCCCCTGCACAAGCGCGCGTTCGGCATCGCTGTGGGTGCCGCCGCCGGACTCCTGTTCTTCCTGGCCACGGCGACCGAGCTGCTGCGCGGCGTGGACATCGGTCTGTACCTCCTGGCCGAGTACTTCTACGGCTACTCGGTGACCTGGATCGGCGCGTTCATCGGCCTCTTCTGGGGATTCGCCGTGGGCTTCGTGGCCGGCTGGTTCATCGCCTTCTGCCGCAACCTCGCGCTGGCCATCTCGATCTTCATTTCCCGCACGCGTGGCGAGCTGCACGCGACCGCGGATTTTCTCGACCACATCTGACCGCCATTCGCGAATGACCTCCGCTGCTTCGCACGATCGACGCCTCTCCACCGAGGAGCAGGAGCTCCAGGCAGCGCTCGTCAGGCTGAACGCCCGGGCCTGGGGAATTGCGATGGGCCTGTTGCTTGGTGGCGGGCTGTTCGTCGCCACGAACGTTCTGGTGCTGAAGGGCGGCGAGAACGTCGGCCAGCACCTGCAGCTGCTGCGCGTCTTCCTTCCCGGGTACAGCGTGAGCTTCCTGGGCAGCCTCGTCGGATTCGTCTACCTCTTCGTGCTCGGCTACATCGTCGGGCGCTTCATCGGGGTGGTCTACAACAAGATGGTCGAGCTCGGACGTTGAGGGCGGCGTCCGGGCGCCGGCCATTTTCTCCTCGCACATGACACAGACACGAGTTGCCGTGGTCGGCTGCGGAAACGCCGGCGCCACGCTGCATCTTCCTGCGCTTGCCGGCCTCGGGTCGGCCACGGTGGTCGGCGCCGCCGACGTCGATGAGGCGCGCCGGCAGGACGCGGCGCGCCGGTTCGGCGTGCCCGTGTTCGCGTCGCTCGATGCGATGCTTGTCGAAGCGCGACCGGAGGTCGTCATCATCGGCACGCCACCAGATACGCATGCGGACTTCTGCCTGCGAGCCATCGAGGCGGGCGCCGATGTCGTTTGCGAGAAGCCGTTCGTCTCGAGCCTCGATGAGGCCGACCGGCTCATGGCGGCCGCCGACGCTGCCGGCCGGCGCATCGCGCTCAACCACGAGTTTCGCGAGATGCCGATCTTTCGTGCCGTACGCGAGGCGGTCGCACGCGAGCGCGGCGGCGTCGTCTTCGCGCAGGCCTGGCAGAACATGGACCTGCCCCCGTGGGCCGAGCCGGGGTGGCGCGGCAAGATGCTGACGCGCACGCTCTACGAGGCGGGCATCCACCTCGTGGACTACCTCATGGCCCTGTTCGGCGAGAAGCCGGCCGCTGTCAGCACGCACGTCTCGACGTGTGGGGTGCGCGAGGAGGACAGCGATGCAGTCGCGCTGGTGACGCTCGAGTTCTCGCGCGGGCGCCTGGCGAACATCGTCCAGAACCGCCTCTGCAAGGGCGAGACGCAGTACTTCGAGGTGCGCGCCGAGACGCCGACGGCGTCGCTGCGCGCGTCGTTTGGCGGGCGCGCGCGTGTGTCGGCGGGCATGCTGCGCAGCACCAGGCCGCACCTGCGCCTGGAGTACGGCGTATCGGGGCTCGCGTGGCGCGAGGAGGGGCACGCCCGGACCGTCATCGAGAAGAACCCGAAGGATCCGGCAATGATCGCGACGCGCCTGCTCCTCGAGAAGACGCTGGCGGCGTTCCGCGACGGTACCCGCCCTCCAGCCACCGCGCAGGACGGGCGCGACGTGCTCGAGACCATCGCCGCCTGCTACCGCTCGGCCGCCACCGGACGACGCGTGGATCTGTCCGCGCCCGACGTTGGCACGCTGACGGGCCTCGCCATGGGTGCCGTCCCTGCCTGATGCCTGACGACTGGGACGCTCCGGGCGTGCCGCTGTCGATCGTGCACCTGCTCGCGCCGGGCGACGCCGGAGGCCTCGAAAGCGTGGTGCGCGCCCTGGCGACTGGCCAGGCTCGACAGGGCCATATCGTCCGGATGGTGGCAGTGCTCAGAGCGCAGGGCGCGCCGCCCTCCTGGCTCGAGCCGCTCGCGCACGAGGGCGTCGAGGTGGTCCCGCTCGTGCTACCGGGGCGCCGGTATCTCCGTGAGCGCGCGGTGGTCGCCGCCCTGTGCCGGGAGCTCGGCCCGGACGTGGTGCATTCGCACGGCTACCGTCCCGATGTCGTCGGTGCGGCCGGCGCGCGTAAGGCAGGCACGCCGACCGTCAGCACCGTGCATGGCTTCACGGGAGGTGGCTGGAAGAACCGGCTCTACGAGCGGTTGCAGCTCCGCGCGCTCCGCGCGTTCGATGCCGTCGTGGCCGTCGCCATGCCACTCGCGGAACGGCTCGCGCTCGCCGGCGTGCCGCGCGAACGGCTGCATGTGATCCCGAACGCGTACGGCGGCGGCACGACCTTCGCGACTCGCGCGGACGCGCGCCGGACGCTCGGCGTCGCGGAGGATGTGCTGCACATCGGGTTCGTGGGCCGGCTCGGCCGCGAGAAGGGCGCCGACGTGCTCATCGATGCCGTCCACCGCTTGGCCGAGCGCAACCTGGTCGTCAGCATCGTGGGCGACGGTCGCGAGCGGCGGGCCCTCGAGCGTCAGGCGGCGGCGCTCGGGCTCGAGGGAATCATCCGCTTTCACGGTCTGATGCCCGACGCCGCGCGCCTGTTGCGGGCGTTCGATCTTCTGGTGCTCAGCTCGCGCACGGAGGGGACGCCGATCGTGCTGCTCGAGGGCATGGCCGCGGGTGTGCCGGTTGTCGCCTCACGCGTCGGAGGGGTGCCCGACGTCGTGACGAGCAGGGATGCGCTGCTCGTTCCGCCGGAGCAGCCGGAGTTGCTCGCGTCCGCGATCGCGTCCGTGCTGCGGGCTCCCAAGGCTGCCGCGGCCCGCGCGAACCGCGCATCCGCCCGGCTCGCGGACATCGCCGCCATGGAGCCGTGGCTCGACCGATACGAGCAGCTCTACCGCGAGGTGCTGCGCCTGGGCGGGGCCGCCGAGCGGATCGCCGTATGAGGGTGTGGCTGGGCCTGGCGGGCGTGCTCGCGCCCGTCGCGTTGTTCGCCTATGCGTACGTGGGCTACCCGCTCCTCCTGCGGATGCTCGCCGCGCGCCGCCCGCCGTCGCGGCAGCCGGTCGAGCCTGACGAGTGGCCCCACATCACCATCACGCTCCCGTGCCATAACGAGGAGCGGCGCCTGCGCGCCGCGCTCGAGGGGATCCTTCGGGCCGACTACCCGCCCGACCGACGGCAGATCCTCGTGATCTCCGACGCGTCCACGGACCGAACCGACGACATTGCCCGGGAATTCGTCGCGCGCGGCGTCGAGCTGATCCGGCTGCCCGAGCGGCGCGGCAAGACCGCCGCGGAGCACGCGGGCGTGGCCGCGGCCCGCGCCGGCATCGTCGTCAACATCGACGCGTCGGTAGCCATACAACCCGACGCGCTCAAGGCGCTCGTCCGTGCGTTCGGGGATGCGGCCGTGGGCGTCGCCTCGAGCCGGGACGTCAGTGTCGGCGACATCACCGCCGAGGGCAATCAGGGCGAATCCGGGTACGTGGGCTACGAGATGCGCGTGCGGGCGCTGGAGACGCGGCTCGGCTCGATCGTCGGTGCGAGCGGGTCCTTCTTCGCCATGCGGCGCGACCTTCACGAGTCCGACTTTCCGGAGGCGCTGAGCCGCGACTTCGCCTCCGCCCTGATGGCCGTGGAGCGCGGCTTCCGGGCCGTGTCGGTGGACGACGCGGTCTGCCTGGTGCCCCGCACAGGCGCGCTGCGGTCCGAGTTCCGTCGCAAGGCGCGGACGATGGCGCGCGGCCTCGAGACCCTGTGGTACAAGCGGCACCTCATGAATCCGCTGCGCCACGGACTGTTCGCCTGGATGCTGATCAGCCACAAGCTGTGCCGGTGGCTAGTGTACCTCACGCTGCCGCTGGCACTGCTCGGCGCGATCGCCATCGCGACGGTCTGGCCCCCGCTGTGGATCCTCATTGCCCTGGGCGCGATGGCTATCGCGCTGGGGGTACTCGGCATGCGCTGGCCCGACGATCGACGCGCACCGCCCTTCATCGCACTGCCCGGCTTCGCGCTCGCCTCCAACGTCGCGGGGATGCTGGCATGGATGAAGTTCTTCCGGGGAGAGAGCAGCGCGGTGTGGGAGCCGACGAGGCGGTAGGCGGTTGGCGGGACGCGGGCGCGGGACGGGGGACGCGGGACGGGGGATGGAGTCGCGCGGGCGCTTCGCGCCGCGCGGGCTGAAGACGCGACCAGGATCGCCTAACCCGCCAGTTCGTACCCGACACGTCCGGGCCAGAACGAAGAGCGGGCCGCGCTGTGCGCGGCCCGAGTCCGAACTCCCTGCCCCTCGCCCCCCGTCCCTCGCCCCTTCTTCTACCACCCTCCCCGTCGGAACAGAATCACCGGCACCGTCTGCGCCATGATGCGCAGGTCGTGCATCAGGCTCTGATTCCGGATGTACTCGAGGTCGTACTGCACCTTGCGACGCACGTCCTCGATCGACTGATCGTAGTCGGTGTTAATCTGCGCCCAGCCCGTGATCCCCGGCTTCGCGAGCTGCCGCAGCGGGTACTCGCGGATGTCGTTCCGCAGTCGCGCGAAGATGCTCGGACGCTCCGGCCGCGGACCGACGATGTTCATGTCGCCCTTGAGCACGTTGAACAGCTGCGGTAGCTCATCAAGTCGCGTCTTCCGCAGCACGCGGCCGAGCTTCGTGACGCGCGGATCGGTCTTGCTGGCCCACACCGCTCCAGATCCCGACTCGGCGTCAGCGTGCATCGTGCGGAACTTGTAGATCGTGAAGATCGTGCCCCCGAGGTCCTGCATGCGGCGGTCGTAGAGGGCGTTCACCAGCGTCTGCCGCCGATCCAGCCCCACCCGGGTCTGCATGTAGAGGATCGGGCCGTGCGAGGTGAGTCGCACGGCGATCGCGATCAGCAGCATGAGCGGCGACAGCAGAAGCAGGGCGACGGCCGCGATCAACAGGTTGACCGCGCGGTTCGCCTGCTCCGACCGGGTCGCGGGCCGGACGTGCGGCTCCGCCGCGATATCCGCGAGATCGGCCGCCCGAACACCCTCGAGGCCGCGGAGGCGGTCCGTCACATCGATCACGTCGCCTGACGATCGTCTGTGGCGGGGAACGCCGCGCGGCGCGATTCTGGTCTGGGGATCGCTGAGACTCATTCGTTAGAACCGTTGCGTGATACCGTACACCGTCAATGCAAGCCCGAGACCAATCGAGACCGCGCGAAGGGTATTGTACCAACTGCGTTGACTGCCGCCGCCGATGTGAATGGCATCGCCGTCGCGGACGTTCATCTGCGAGAGCGTGTAGCCGTACACGAGCGCGCGCTGCACCGCACGGCGGTCGATGACCTCGCGATCGCCGCGCTTCACCACCGTCTGCTCCAGCTTCGCCGATGTCGCCGGTCCCCCCGCATTCATGATCGCATCCGAGAGCAGGACGTCCGCGGGGAACGAATAGAAGCCCGGGTTGCCGACCGGTCCGAGGATCGCGACGCGCACCATTGGATAGGCCTGGACTTTCGGATCCCGGAAATAGCGGGACAGCTGCTGCGTCAGATAGTCGGAGAGCTCCGAGTGCAGGACGCCGGTGAGCGCGATCGCCGGCAGCCCCGGGAACTCGACCGACTGGTCGCCGCGCACGAGGAACGTGTCAGCCTGGGCCCTGACGCCCGAATCGACCCGGACCACGATCCGGTCGCCTGCCCTGAAGTCCCCATCTCGCAGGCGCGTGCGAATCATGGCCGCCTCGGCCGCCTTCGACGCCTTCTCGTCACTGGAGGCCGACGACGACTCCTGCTCCAGTAGGGTGGCGCGCGCCTCCAGATCCGCGCGAGAGTGCGGTGTCGGCTGAGGCGGCGGCTGCTGCGCGAGCGAAGGCAGAGCAAGCCCGCTGACGAGCAGCGCCAGACAGGCGAAGACGAACCGGTTCACGAATCCTCGGACGTTTCGGAGGTGCTGCGGTCGGAAGCTGAAGTCGCCGCCTGTGCATGCACTCGGCGTGCTACCCGAGCGGCGGTTTGGCCATGGTTTCAACTGTATGTAATGATTGGAGTTAACTGTGTGGATCAAGACCGCGGGCGGGCCCTACTGTGGCACCCCGTCCACATCATTTGCGCGCGACGCACAACAGAATGCCGCAAGGCCGCCGGTTCCCTTCGGGCTCCATAAAGCGGCCGGGGCAGTCGATTCACGTCTCGTGCCGCACACGTCGCTTGGAGGCGGACGTTCGCGCGAGCGCGCGCGACGGCACGAGTCGATGGCAAGGACCGTTACACGACTGCATCGTAGTGTGTGGCAGGAGTGCGTCAAACGCCTCGGTGGCCCGGGCTGATAAGAGTGGGGTAACGCACTGTCAGTCAACGGGTTATGTCTGATGCGACCCGGCGCATGATCTCTGCATGACGAGGCGCCCGGAGCGCGTTCCCGCGGTCCGCCGCCCGCGAGGGCGCGTCGTTTCTGTTCACGAACTCCATGACCACGTCCGATAAGGCGGTCAAGCCGCCCCTGGTCCTCATCGCCAACGAGCAAGAATGGTCGGCGCGGTCGCTCGAGACCATTCTCGGTCCGAGCGGGTTCGCGGTGCTCCGGGCTTACACCGGAAAGCAGGCCATTGATCTCGCTCGGAGCGCGCACCCGGACATTGTCCTGGTGGACGCGCGAATGCCGGACATGGACGGCCTGGACGTGTGCCAGCTCCTCCGCGAGGATCCCCGGTTCAGTCCGGCGACCCCAATCATTGTCACGAGTTCGGGGCCGGCGGCCCGTGCGCAGCGGCTCGCGGCTCTGCGGGCGGGGGCTTGGGACTACTTCACCCAGCCGCTCGACGGCGAGGTCCTGCTGTTGAAACTGTGGACCTACTCGCGGGCCAAGCAGTCCGCGGACTCCATGCGGGACGAGAGCCTCCTCGACAACACCACCGGTCTGTACAACATCCGCGGGCTGGCACGCCGTGCTCGTGAGATCGGGGCCGACGCGTTCCGCCGCCGGGATCCGCTGGCGTGCGTCGCGTTCGCACCCTCGGTGGGCGAGGATTTGACGCCCGACCCCGAGGAGCTCGCGCTGCGGATGGCCATGCACCTCGGCGACGTCTGCCGGGCCTCCGGGCGCGTCTCGGACGCGATCGGTCGGATTGGCCTCACTGAGTACGCGATCATTGCTCCGGGCACTGACGGCGACGCCGCCGTGCGAATGATCGAGCGGCTCCGGACGTCGATCGCGAAGGCGCCGTTCTCCAACCAGGGCGCGACGAGCGTGATGGACATCCGCGCTGGCTACTGTGCCGTGGACGACTTCTCCACCGTGCCGATCGATGCCGTCGAGATGCTCTTCCGCGCGACCACGGCGCTCCGCCACCTGCGCGACGACACGAACGCCCGCCATATCCGGGCATTCGAGGAGCGGGAATCGCGGCGGGAGGAGATCGGGTTAGGAGCTGGGAGCTAGGAGCTGGGTGCTAGGAGCTAGGTGCTAGGAGCTAGGAGCTAGGGAAGGAATGCAAAGCGGCGCGTGAGGCGCCGCTTTGCTTTTTGGAGTGCCGGCGAATTCCGCGCCCGTTGGCCTAGCTACAAATTCGAACGCGGCGCCATCGGCGCCGCGTTCGACTCCACCCCTAGATCCTAGATCCTAGCTCCTAACTCCTAGCTCCTTCACTCCACACTCCCCGCCAGCGCCGGCGTGCCGCCCTCGTCCTCGTCCAGCGAGTACCCATACAGGTACGAGTAGTACTTGTACGACCCCTCGGCCTTGATATCGTTGAGCACTGCGCCCACGACGTTGATCGGCAGCCGCTTGAGCAGACCGATCCTCGCGTGCGCCAGACGGCGGTCCGTCTCGCCCGCCCGGAAGACCAGCACCATGTTGCCGGTGGCCGAGCCGAGCACGAACGGGTCGATGCCAGCGGCGAGCGGTGGCGAGTCGACGATCACCACGTCATAGCGAGTGCGCATCTCGTCGAGGAACGCCGGCAGCATGGGCGACTGCAACAGCTCCGGGCCGCGGTGACGCCGCGTGCCGCACGGCACCAGCGTCAGGTTGTCGACCCCCGTCTCACGGAGCACGCTCTCGAGCGGCACCATGCCCGTCAGATAGTCGATGAGGCCTGGACGCCGCGGAATGGGCTCGCGGAACGACTCGTGGAGCTGGCCGCGGCGGATGTCGCCGTCCACGAGCAGCGTCCGATAGCCCGCCTCCGCGAACGAGACCGCGATGTTGGCCGACACCAGCGACTTGCCGTCGCCTGGGCCGGGGCTCGACACGGCGAGCGACAGCGGGCCGCCGATGCCATCCAGCGCGTACCGCAGGTTCATGCGAATCGTGCGGAAGGCCTCGACCACCTGCGCCTGCTCCTCCGGATCCGCCGCCGCGTCCTTCGCGATCCGCGGCACGCCGCCAACGATGCTCAGCCCCAGCTCCTTGGTCGCCTGCTCGGGATACCGGAACCGGTGATCGACCCGGTCGAGCACGATCGCGCTCGCGAGGCCCAGTCCGAGCCCGCCCAGCGCCGCGGCCAGAAGGATCATGAGCGACTGGTCGGCCTGCGGCCGGGCCGGCACCCGCGCGGTGTCGAGCACCGAGATGGGCCGCCGCTCGCTCAGCGCGCGAATGCGCGACTGCTCGAGCGCCTGCAGCAGCTGGCTGTGCACGCCGGCGCGCGCGCCGACGTTGCGCTGCAGCTGCTGCTCCGCCGTCGTGCGGGCGGGAATGGCTTGCAGCTCGCGTCCGGCCTCTCCGAGCTGCGATGAGACCGCCGCCTCGCGCTTGGTGAGCTCCGTGATCAGCGACTCGGTGAGCCGCGGAATCTGTTCCTGTGTCAGGAGCCGGATCATCTGCAGCTCCTGCTGCACGGCGGGATGCTCGTCCGTGTACGTGAGCCGGAGCTGCGTCACTCGTGCCTGACGGGCGGTGAGATCGGCCAGCGCCGCCGGGATCGCGCTCGCCTGGGCGCTCGGGATCCCCTGGAATGCCATCTGGGACACCTGGCCGCGCTGCACCTCGGCCAGCACCCGCTCCAGCGACCGCCGCTCCTGCCGGTAGCCCTCGAGCTGCTGCTTGAAGCCGAAGTACTTTGCCATGGACGGGTTTCCGACGGCGATCGCCGGACCCTGCCCCATTCCGAGCGGCACGCCAGTCCCTTCGTTGGGCTGCGTGATTGTCCGGACTCGATACTCCTCCAGGGCCTTTTCCGCTCCGACCAGCAGCGACGACGCGGAGTCGACCTGCCGTGTCAGGCGGTCGATCACCTCGTACTGGTTGCGTGTGTTCACCTCGTCCGCCGTGGCGACGAACTCCTCCACGATGGCGTTGAGCGTCGCGGCAACCTCGTACCGGTCGTTGCCTACGAGCGAGATGTTCGCGACGCTCGACCGCGGGTCGGGACGCGCGGTGATCCGGCCTTTGAGGTTCGAGGCCGCGGAGGCAGGCGAGATCACGCGGAAGGCATAGCTCCGCCCCGCCTCGATCGTCGTGCTGTCCGGCTGCCAGAGGAAACCAGCCTTCCGACCGATCGAGTCCCCGACCGCGCCGGCCTCGAGCACCATGGTGCTCGCGCTGTCCTTCACGTCCGTCTGCTCGAGCAGGGAATACTGGCGGCCGTCGGCCGCGACCCGGAGCACGAATGAGCCCCGACGGAAGCCTTCACCCACCCGGAAGGTCCGAAAGGTCATCGAATCGGCCGGGTTCTCGAGGGTCAGGTACAGCTGGCGCCGCTCGACGATGGTGTTGAGCACGTTCTGGCTGGTCAGCAGGAGCATCCAGTTCTGGGCGTCCTGAAGGGGGTCGGTGCCTTCGACGGGGCCAGCCATGCCCGAAGCGCGCCCGGCGCCCAGCCACACGGTCGCAGTCGCCTGGTACTGTGGCACCATGAAGCGGGTTGCCACGAACCCGGCGCCGAGTCCCACCACGAAGAGGCCGGCGATGAGCCATTTGTAGCGCTTGAGGGCGCTGAAGTAGCGCTCGAGGTTCAGCCCGCCGCCTTCCTCCGGCTCCGGCACCTGCGGAGCCCAGGCGGCCTGAGCGCCCGGCTCGGCCAGATAGCCGTATTCGTTCGTCAGCGGCGCCGGAAGATTCTCGTTCGACATTCAGGGGCTTGCCTCGAATGGGAAGACGCGATGCAGGTCACACTGCATGACGCGCCGGATGTGCATATTTCACGGCCAACCGCAGATGCAAGAACGGCCCCAGTGGCAACACCTTACCGGTCTTCAATTTAGTGCCCCCGTGACCGTGTACAGTGTTGGTCGTCACCTACAACGATGTGGCCCGCCTGAGACACTCCGGTGTGGTATCGAGTCAACGACTCGGGTTGACTTTGGTAAACGCGGGGAAATAGTAATGGTCCCTTCATCGGTCGCCCGAGCTTTCGCCACGCTCGCCGCCACGGCGAGCATCATCTCTCCGGAGTCCGGTCCCGCGATCGGTGACCGTCGCGTCAGGAGAAGCAACGATGTCCACCGCGTCCATGCCGAACGTTGATTTGGGGGCCCCAGCGGAGCCTGGGACGCGTGATCCGCTGTCGATTCCTCCCGACGTCAAGACATCGCTCCGCCTGCTGATCGTCGACGACGATCGCACGCTGCGCGAAGGTTGCGCCAGCGTCCTGCAGCTCGATGGGTACAACGTGACCTTCATCGGCCGTGGCGATGAGGCATTGGACACCGTCAAGCGGCGCAAGTTCGACATCATCCTCGTCGATCTCTACATGACCCCGGTGTCGGGGATGGAGATCCTGCGGGCCGCGCTCGAGGCGCACCGAGACACCATCGTCATCGTGATGACGGGGAATCCGAGCGTCGGCACGAGCATCGAGGCCCTGCGCGTGGGTGCGTGGGACTACCTGCCGAAGCCGTTCTCCGCGACGCACCTCCAGGTGCTCGTTGGCCGCGCGGCGCACGCCGTGCTCGCGGCGCGCGAGACGCGCGACCTGCGGCTCCAGCTCCTCAAGCAGAGCGGCAACAGCGACAAGATCACGCTCCTCGGCGTGTCGCCGGCGTTTCGTAAGGCGGTGGAGCTGGCCCGCAAGGTCGCGCCCACCGATGCGTCGGTGATGATCAGCGGCGAAAGCGGCACGGGCAAGGAAGTGATCGCACAGTTCATCCACCGGCACAGCCGGCGGGCCGGCCGCAAACTCGTCCCGATCAACTGCGCCGCGCTCCCCGAGCCGCTGCTGGAGTCGGAGATGTTCGGGCATCGCAAGGGCGCGTTCACTGGCGCTGACCGCGACAAGCCGGGCCTGCTCGAGACGGCGAACGGCGGGACGCTCTTCCTCGATGAGCTGACCGAGATGTCGATGCCGCTCCAGGCCAAGCTGCTCCGCGTCCTGCAGGACGGCGTGGTGCGGCGCGTCGGCAGCGAGCAGCAGGATGCGGTCGTCGATGTGCGGTTCATCTCGGCCACCAACCGCGATCCCCAGGAAGCCGTGGGGCAGGGGGTGCTGCGCGAGGACCTGTACTACCGGCTTCGCGTCGTGCCGATCAAGCTCCCGCCGCTCCGCAAGCGGCCCGAAGACGTGGCGCTGCTCGCGAACCACTTTCTGTCGTACTATTGGGAGCGCCACCGGCCCCCGGGCGACGTCGCGCCGCGGCTCACCGAAAGCAGCGTCGAGTTCCTGCGGTCGCGCCCGTGGCGCGGCAACGTGCGCGAGCTCCAGAACGTGATCGAGCACGTCGCCGTCCTCGCCGAGGCTGGACAGCCGATCCAGCCTGACGACATCCCCGTGTACGATGACACGCCGTCGTTCCAGAGCGATGGCGCGATGTTCGCGGGTCTCATGGACGAACCGTATCATCCGGCGAAGGACCGGCTGATCGCGCAGTTCGAGCAGGAGTACCTGTCGCGGCTGGTGACACGTGCCGGCGGCAACATGTCGAAGGCCGCCAGGCTCGCGAACATTGACCGGACGACGCTCTATCGGCTCATGGAGAAGCACAACGTGCGGCGCGATGACCTCTCCGGCTTCGGGGAGTAGCACGACCCCGGAGCGTGAGTGATCCGGTGACGGAGCGCGTCCCCCAGCGCGGCGGGCGGCGCGACGTGCCGGTGCTTCGGCTGCCCGTCGAACCGGGCGCCGAGCAATTCGAGCCTGCCGCCGCGCTCGGGGAGCTCCTGCCGCAGGTGGTCGCGGACACCGTCGCGCTCTGGGCCCGCGAGGAGGATCCCGAGGCGCGCGACGAGGTCGCCGCGTACGTCACGGTGTTGTGCGACGTCCTGCGCGATCCCGGCGCCGACCCGTTCCTGCGCACGCCCGTCCTGGCGACGCCCGGCCGCGCGCGCCGCGCGCTCGAGCTCTTCCGCCGCACGCTCATCGACCGGCTCAGCGCCCGCGACGATCTGGCCGGAGCCATCGATCTCGTCGAGCTGCTTCGCACGCTCGAGCGCCTCCAGGCGCGGATGGACCGCGATGCCAGCGAACGCTTCGCCTCGCGCCTCTCGGGTCCCGACGGACTCGAGCTCGTCGTGCAGGTGGCGCACGACCTCCGCTCGCCACTCACCTCCATCCTGTTCCTCTCGGAGACGCTGCATAACGCCCGGTCCGGCGCGATCAACGCCGTGCAGGAGCGACAGCTCGGCCTGATCTACAGCGCCGCGTTCGGGTTGAGCCAGATCGCCAACGACCTCATCGAGATGGCGCGGGGCGGCGAGCGGCTGCTCGACCGCGAGCCCGTCGCGTTCTCGGTCGCCGACATCCTGCTGTCGGTGAACGACATCGTCAGGCCGATGGCGGAGGAGAAAGGGCTCGAGGTCCGGCTCCAGCTCCCGCATGGCGAGGACGCGCGGCTCGGGCATCCGGTGGCGCTCACGCGGGCGCTGCTCAACCTGACGACGAACGCGCTCAAGTACACGGACCAGGGCCACGTGGAGATCGGTGCAATCGCGATCTCCCGCTCCGCCATGCGGCTGTGGGTACAGGACACCGGGCGAGGCCTCACGCCGGACGTGCTCGCCTCGCTGTTCGACCCCTTCCAGCGCCGTTACAGCCGCGCGGACTACGCGTTCTCCAGCGCGGGGCTCGGCCTGTCGATCTGTCGCCGGCTGGTATCGCTGATGGGCGGCGAGCTGCAGGTCGAGAGTTCCCCCGGGGAAGGCACGACGTTCTTTTTCATGCTCGAGCTGGACCGGGCGCCGGGACTCGCGGGATGAGGGACGAGGGGGCGCCCGGCGGCGCCCCTTCAGTATGTGGGGGAGCTCTACGCCGGTGTCTGGCTGACGATCGTCTGCCCCGGCGCCGCGTCACGCGTTAGCGCCCCGTCCCTCGTCCCCCGTCCCCCGTCCCGCGTCCTCCTCCTCCATTATCGCCATCAAATTCCCGTCGGGATCCCGGAAGAACGCCATCCACAGCGTCATGGTATCGTCGCGGTGCACCACGTGCGGCGCATCGACGAATGCCACGCCGCGCGCCGCCAGCGTCTCGTGGGCGCGCTGGATGTCGCGCACGCGGAAGTAGAGCGGCGACGCCATCGATCGCGGATCGGCGTCATCGGGCCGCGTCAGCATGAGCCGCACATCGCCGAGCCGGAAGAACGCCAGCCCCGGAAACGCGAAGAGGAACGGCAGGCCGAGCGTGTCGCGGTAGTAGGCCGTCGCGCGCTCGACGTCGGTGACGGTGAGGGCGATCTGGCCGAGCGTGTCGAGCCGAACGCCGGGGGCGGGAGCGGTCATGGGAGTCTCCGTCCAACAGGGGGGGTTGACAGTTTAGTTAGCCAAGCTAACTATTGGGCCATGCCCCCGCGCCGTCAAGCCCCCTCGCGTTCCGCCCGCGCGTCGACCGATCCCCGCGACGATGCCGCGGTCGCGCTCGCCGATCGGCTGCACTCCGCCGCGATCCACCTTCTCCGGCGACTCCGCACGGAGGACGACGCGAGCGGGCTCACTGCGCCGCGGCTGTCCGCGCTCTCGGTCATCATCTTCCGCGGCCCGCTGACCCTCGGCGAGCTCGCCGCGGCGGAGCAGGTGAAGCCGCCGACCATCTCCAGGCTCGTCCAGGAGCTCGAGCGCGAAGGCCTCGTGCGCCGCGTCGGAGACTCCGGGGACCGGCGCATTCAGCGCGTGATCGCGACCGCCGCAGGCAGCCGGCTTCTGCGCGAGGGGCGGCGGCGCCGCGTCGCGGCGCTTGCGGCTTCGCTCCGCGCGCTCGGTCCAGCCGACCGTCGGTCGCTGGAGAACGCCGTGGCGATCCTGCAGCGCGTGGTCCGCGAGCCGGAGCGCCCGGAGGGCGCAGGCCGCGTCGGCTGAGCGATTCGCGCTCGTCAGGTTTCCGGGCGACCGCGCGGCGTAAGAAGCCGGTCAGCAGCGCGCTCCGCGCGTCCGCGGCGGCGCCGCGCTGCTATCTTGGAGCATGTCCTCGAGTTCGCGACCCCACCCGGCCCAATGCCTGCTGCTCGTGGGGGTGCTGGCGGTTGCCGCCTGCGATCCCGCGCGCCAGCTGCGCAAGGTGTTCGAATCGCCGCCGACGCCCCACGAGGAGTACGCCGAGGGGCTGCGCGATGCCGGACTCGATGAGACCGCGTTGGGCCAGACGTGGCTCGGCGCCGCGGCGCAGGCGATCCACGAGCCGGTTGCCGTATCGCTGCCGTACCGCGAAGCAGTATACGTACCGGCTTCCGAAGCGCGGGCGTTCGGCTATCGCGTCGTCCTGGAAGAGGGCCAGCGGCTGTCGGTGCTCGTCGAGCGCGAGGCGCGCGCGCCGGTGCGCGTCTTTCTCGATGCGTTCCGGCCGGCCCGGGATTCCACCGAAGCGCCACGTCATCGAGCGAGCGCGGACTCCGCCGGCATGACCCTCACGCTCGAGGCGGACGATGCGGACACGGTGCTCATTCGCGTGCAGTCGGAGCTGCTGCGCGATGTCCGCCTGACGATCACGCTCGAGGTGCGCGGCGCGCTCGCCTTTCCTGTCTCGGGCAAGGACACCCGTGCCGTGCAGAGCCTCTTCGGCGCGTCGCGCGACGCCGGCGCGCGCAGCCACCACGGCATCGACATCTTCGCGCCGCGCGGAACCCCGGTGCTGGCCGTGGCCCCCGGGCGCGCCTCCGTTCGGGAGAACCGCCTCGGCGGGAAGGTGATCTTCCTCCGTGACCCGAGCCGCGGGGTGTCCTACTACTACGCGCACCTCGATTCGCAGCTCGTCGCGCCGGGGGCGGAGGTGCAGATCGGTGACACGATCGGGCTGGTGGGGAACACGGGCAACGCGCGGAGCACGCCGCCGCATCTGCATTTCGGCATCTATCGCCGGGGGTTCGGCCCGCGGAATCCCTATGCGTGGGTGCATCAGCCCACCCAGGGTCCCGCGCCGCTCGGCGCCGACTCCGCGCTGTTAGGTATGGTGGCCCGCGTGCGCATCGGCAACGCCGTGCTGCGCGCCAGCCCGAATGCGGACGCCGATGCGGTGACGCGCCTCGCGTCTCGTCAGGTCGTGCGGGTCATCGGCGCCGGTGGGGGGTGGGCACGGGCGGAGTCCGCGGACGGTGCGCGGGGGTGGATCAGGGTCGGCCAGCTGGTGTCCGCGGATGCGCCGTTGCGGGTGGAACGGCTGGATCGCACCGTCGCCTTGCGCGACGCCCCGGACCCGTCGGCGCTCGTCAAGGCGTCGCTGCCGGCTGGCGAGCGCGTCGATGTCCTCGGCGACGCGGCCAACGCGCGGCTGGTGCGCGCGAACGGCGTGACCGGCTGGCTGCTGGACGACTGACTGGAGCGGACGAGCGCGCGCGCCCGGTGCCCGCCCGCCCGGTTCAGCGCCGGGGGAGCCAGCGCGCGACGGCCGCGACGCTGTCGATGGCGCTCTCGAACGCGGTCAGCGCCGGATAGGCATCGCCGGGGGTCATCCCGGACTGCGCGTGGCAGCCGTGGTAGTGGTTCACGCGCTTCACGGTGTCGGCGACGGCGATCGTCACGATCGCGCTCGGGTGATCCGTCGCCGCGAGGGGACACGCCTCCCGGTTCGCGGGGGTGATCTCGTCAGGCAGGGAGAAAAATCCGACCTCCCGCGCCCGCCCGAGGAGCGCGACGACCTCGTCCGGCGGGATGGAATCGTGCCGCATCTCGTCCGGCGCGCCGCGCTGGCCCTGGAGCGCGAACGTCACGGTGCCGTCGCCCGCGATCGCGAGTCGATAGGCCGGGCAGAAGCCGAAACACACGGTCCGCTCGAGGACGATGCTGTCCGCGCTCGCGACGTGCCCGGTCCCATCGGCACCCCCCTGGGACGGCGCGCACGCGGCCGCCGCAAGCACGGCCGCCGCCTGGCAGGCGACGACGAGTCGCGAGCCGACGTCCGAGGATCCGCACCGGCGTCGTGCCGCCGCGCCACGCCGCATGCTCGCCACCACTCATTCCTCGGCGGTGGGGAGCGCGCGCAGCCATCGCCAGTGCCACAGGAACAAGGCGATCGCCAGCAGCATCATCAGCCCCGAGGCGACGATCGCGCGCATCGCGTCGAAGCGGCTCTGGTCGATCTGTTCGCTGCGCAGCACTTCGTAGCGCCGCCGCAGGTCGGCCTCCGAAAGCGGCGCGGTCGTCGTGTCGCCGGGCATCCGCCGCGGCGACAGATCCTGGGTCGCCTCGAACGCCTCGAACGACGTCAGCGCCGAGCCATAGCGCGACGCCGCGCGCAGCGGGTTGCCCAGCGTGAAGGCCTGATTCACGACGCTCTGCGCGGAGATCAGGAACGTGATCACCGCGACGAGGCAGACGGTGTAGCCGTACCACTGGGCAATGCGGGGAGATCTGGCCACGGTGCTCCTTGGGGCGCGAGTCGTGTCTGATGCTAGCCCGCGACGCGCCGATCACAAGTGCGGTTGCGCGGTGCCGGCCACGGGCGCAGTATCGACGCAGCGTCGAACGAACGATCGCGCATCGTCTCCTCCACTCCGCGAGCCCATGTCCTTCTTCGTGCCCGTGCGCCGCATCCTCCTCATTCTGGTGCTCGCGGGCTGCGCGTCCGCGGCGAGCGCTCAGCAGGCGGCGCGCACCCGGCTCTCGATTGCGGGGCTGGAGCGTCCGGTCGAGGTGCTGCGTGACCACTGGGGCATCGCGCACATCTACGCCGCCACCGAGCACGACCTGTTCTTCACGCAGGGCTATCTCGCCGCACGGGACCGGCTCTTCCAGCTCGAGGTGTGGCGTCGTCAGGCAACGGGCACGGTGGCCGAAATCCTGGGTCCGCGCGAGCTGCGCCGGGACATCGGGGCGCGGCTCTTTCGCTTCCGCGGCGATCTCGAGGCGGAGCTGCGGCACTACCATCCGCGCGGACCGGCGATCATCGGCGCGTTCGTGGAGGGCATCAACGCGCGCATTTCGGAGGTCGCCGCGGATACCGCGCAATGGCCGATCGAGCTCCGGCTGCTCGGCGTCGCGCCGAAGGCGTGGACTCCCGACGTCGTCATCTCGCGCCACCAGGGATTACTCGGCAACATCGACGAGGAGCTGAGGGTGGGCCGCGCCGTCACGCGGATCGGCGCCGAGCGCGTGAAGTTCCTGTCGGCGTTCGGGCCCGGCGACCCGCTGCTCGAGCTGGACACGGCCATCGTGCCCGAGCGGCTGTTCGACGACATTCTCGGCACCTATCGCGCGTTCCGTACGGCGGTCCGATTCTCGCCTGACGACGTCGCGCCGTGGGCCCGCGCGGCGGCCGGCGGCGCGTTCGGCCCGGCTCTGATCGACAGCGTGAACCGGCGCGACCTCGGCAGCAACAACTGGGTGGTGAGCGGGCGCCTGACGCAGCACGGCTTCCCGATCATGGCGAACGATCCCCACCGCGCGCTGGCGGCGCCCTCACTCCGGCACTGGGTGCACCTCGTCGGACCGGGATGGAACGTGATCGGCGGCGGGGAGCCCAGCCTGCCGGGCGTATCCATCGGCCACAACGAGCACGGGGCGTGGGGTCTCACGATTTTCGAGACCGACGGCGAGGATCTCTACGTCTACCGCACCGATCCGCGGAATCCGGAGCGGTACTGGTACCGCGGCGCGTGGGTCGCGATGCGGGGGATTGCGGACACGATCCGGGTCAAGGGGGCCGCGACGGCCGTCGTCAGGCACCGTTACACGCGGCACGGTCCCGTCGTCTATCTGGATTCCGCCAACCATCTCGCGTACGCGGTTCGCGCGGCGTGGATGGAGACCGGCGGCGCCCCGTACCTCGCGAGCTTGCGCATGGACCAGGCGCGCACGTGGGAAGAGTTCCGCGAGGCGTGCACCTGGTCGCACATCCCCGGCGAGAACATGGTCTGGGCCGATACGTCGGGCACGATCGGCTGGCAGGCCGTGGGGATCGCGCCCATCCGCCGCAGGTGGAGCGGCCTCGTGCCCGTTCCCGGTGATGGCCGCTACGAGTGGGACGGCTATCTGCCCATTCGCGACTTGCCGCACGCGGCCAATCCTCCGGACGGTTTCATCGCGACGGCGAACAACGACCTGATCCCCCGCGGCTACGCGCATACGGAGGGGGTGGGCTTCTCCTGGTCCGACCCGTTCCGCTGGGCGCGCGTGGCCGAGGAGTTAGGCAGTGGGCGGCGGCATGCGATGGCGGATATGATGCGGCTGCAGACCGACTACCTGTCGATCCCCGCGCGGACCCTCGTCCCGCTGCTCGCCGGCCTGCGCGCCGGCGAGGAGGGAACGGAGTCGGCGCGGCGTGCCCTGCTCGCCTGGGACTACCGGCTCGATCCCGCCTCGGTCGCGGCGGGGATCTACGCGGGGTGGGAGCGCGAGCTGCGGAGCGATATGGCACGCCGGCTGGTGCCCGAGGCGGCGCGTCCGCACCTCGGTGCGCCCGCGCTGAGCCGGATCATCGACTGGATGCTCGCCCCGCCTGGCGAGCTCGGGCCCGAACCGCTCGCGGTCCGCGACTCGATCGCCCTCGGCGCGCTTTCCCGCGCCATCGCGACGCTCACGCAGCAGCTCGGCCCCGACCGTTCGGCGTGGCGGTACGGGCAGCCCGCGTACAAGCACGTGGTCCTGCGCCACCCGTTAGGAGGGGTGGTTGCGGACTCGTTGCGGACGCTGTTCGAGGTGGGACCGGCCCCGCGCGGCGGCAGCGCCTACACCGTGAATCAGACCGGGAACGGCAACCTCCAGACGAGCGGCGCATCGTTCCGGATCATCGTCGATACCCGGGACTGGGATGCGTCGGTCGGCATGAACACCCCCGGTCAGAGCGGCGACCCCCGCTCGCCGTACTACCGCAACCTCTTCGACCTGTGGGCGACGGATCAGTTCTTTCCGCTGGCCTATTCCCGTACGCGCGTCGAGACGGTGACGGCAGAGCGGTTGGAGCTCAGGCCGAGGTAGGGGCGGGGGACGAGGGACGGGGGACGGGGAATGCGATTGGGCGATTCCCGGTGCCCGCACCGCTCACGCCCCGTCCCGCGCCCTCTCCTTGCACGCTGCCCCGACACACCGCATGATGCGGACGAATTCCCTCGCGTTTCCCCTCGCTCGAACCATAACGCGCATGCGCAATCGGCGCTCGTTTCTCACCGCGCTCGCGGGCGCTGGCCTGGGCACGCTGCCGGCGTTCCGCGCGCACGCCATGGGCATCGTCCTCCGCGCCGACGCGATCGCCGGCGATCGGCCGCCCGAGACGGTGGCTGACGATGAGCTCTACTGGGCGCAGATCCAGCGCGCGTTCGACGCGGATCGCACGCTGATCAATCTGAACAACGGCGGCGTCTCGCCGTCGCCCACGCACGTGCTCGAGCAGATGATCCGCGACCTGCGCTTCTCGAACGAGGCGCCCGTGGAGCACATGTGGCGCGTGCTCGAGCCGCGGATCGAGAGCGTGCGCCGCGAGCTGGCGTACGAGTTCGGCTGCGATCCCGAGGAGATGGCCATCACCCGCAACGCCTCGGAGGCGCAGGAGACGATGATCTTCGGCCTCGACCTCCGGCGGGGCGACGAGGTCATCGTCTCGACGCAGAACTACCCCCGCATGCTCACGGCATGGGACCAGCGCGCCCGGCGGGACGGGATCGTCGTGCGGCGCGTGAAGTTCGGGGTGCCGCCGCGCAATCTGAGCGATGTCGCTGCCGCGTTCACCGAGGCGATCACGCCGCGCACGAAGGTCATCGAGGTCACGCACATCACGAATCTCACCGGGCAGATCCTGCCGGTGAAGGAGATCGTAGCGGTCGCGCGCGCGCGCGGAGTCCAGGTGTTCGTCGACGGCGCGCACGCGTTCGCGCACTTCCCATTCACGCGCGACGACCTGGGGTGCGACTACTACGGCACGAGCCTGCACAAGTGGCTGCTGGCGCCGATCGGCACCGGGTTCCTCTACGTACGCAGGGAGCGGCAGAAGTCGTTATGGCCGCTGATGGCGGCGCCGGAATCGATGGACGAGAACATCCGGAAGTACGAGGAGATCGGCACGCACCCGGCGGCCAATCATAACGCCATTGCAACGGCGCTTGCCTTCCATCGCGGCATCGGCGTGGAGCGCAAGGCGGCACGGCTGCGGCTGCTGCGGGACCGCTGGGCGAAGCGGCTGGTTTCGGAGGGCGGCGGTCGCCTCCGGGTCCTCACGCCGCTCGATGACCCGCGTCAGGCGTGCGGGATTGGACTCCTGGCCATCGACGGCATCGCGCCGGGCGACCTGGTCTCGCACCTCTGGACCACGCACCGGATCATCACGACGCCGATTCCGCACGAGGAGTTCCAGGGCGTCCGGGTGACGCCGAACGTCTACACGACGCTGGACGAAGTGGATCGGTTCTCGGAGGCGGTGCTGGAGGCGGTCAGGAAGGGGATCGCCGGGGGCTGACGCGGGACGCGGGACGCGGGACGCGGGGCGGGGGGCGGGGGGCGGTGTTTCAAATCGACGCCTCCCGCGTCCCGCGTCCGTCGTCTCTCGTCCCCCGTCCCCCGTCCCTCGCCCCCCCCACTCCATGCTCCTCGGCGATCGCGATCACGTCGCCCGCGGGCAGCACGCCGCGGTCGAGCAGCGCCGTCGCCAGCGCGTCCACGGCCGACCGGTGCTCGCGGACGATCGCTTCCGCCCGCTCCGCCTGGGTCGTGATCAGTGCGCGCACGCCGCTGTCGATCTGGGACTGCAGGCCGCCGCTCGGCTGGCCGTTCGGGGACGACGCGTCCGCGCTCACCAGCCCGACCTCGGGGCTCATGCCGAACTCGGCGACCATGCGGCGGGCGATGTTCGTCGCCTGCACGAGGTCGCTCCCGGCGCCCGACGTCACCGCCTCCGGCCCGAAGAACGCCAGCTCCGCCGCCCGGCCGCCTAACGCCTTGGCGATCACGCCCTCGAGGTAGCGCTTCGGGTACAGGTGCCGATCGGCCTCCGGCGCGAAGTGCGCCGCGCCGAGCGAGCGCCCGCGCGGCTCGATCGTCACCTTGTGCAGCTTGTCGTCCGGGCACGCCACAAGCCCGACGATCGCGTGCCCCGCCTCGTGCACCGCGATCAGCCGCCGCTCCTCCTCGCTGATCACCACCCCCGAGCGCAGCCGGCCGAGCAGGATCTTGTCGCGCGCCTGATCGATGTGCGATGCCGTGATCGTCTCGCACTCCTCGTGCACCGCGATGATCGTGGCCTCGTTGAGCAGGTTCGCCAGGTCCGCGCCCGAATGCCCCACGGTGAGCGACGCGAGGCGGTCGAGGTCGACGTCCGCCGCGAGTGGCTTCTGCGCCGAGTGGATCCGCAGGATCTCCAGCCGGTCCGCCTGCGTCGGCAGCGCCACCTCCACCACGCGATCGAAGCGCCCGGGCCGCCGCACGGCCGGATCGAGCATGTCCTCGCGATTCGTCGCCGCCATCCAGATGATGCCCTCGCTCCCCGCCAGACCGTCCATCTCCACGAGCAGCTGGTTGAGCGTCACCTCCTCCTCGCCCGAGCGGTTCGGGCGTCCACGGCGTCCGCCGAGCGAATCGAACTCATCGATGAAGACGATGCACGGCGCCTGCTCGCGAGCGAGCTTGGCCAGCTGGCGAACCCGCCGGGCGCCGACGCCGACGTACATCTCGTTGAAGTCCGAGCCCGCCGCGGTGATCACCGGCCGGCCAGCCTCGCCCGCCACCGCACGGGCGAGCAGCGTCTTGCCCGTTCCCGGCGGTCCGACGAGCAGCACCCCCTTGGGGCACTTCGCGCCCATCGCATCGAACCGCTTGGGGTCCTTCAGGTAGGCGATGATGTCGCGCAGGTCGGCCTGGGCCTCGCGCGCTCCACCGACGTCCGCCAGTGTGAGTTGTCGCTCGGGCGGAGTGGCGGTGAACTTCCCCTTGGCGACGCCGCCCCGCGCCACGCGGGTGAAGAAGAACGCCGCGATGCCGATCAGCACGAGCAGGCTCAGGACCTGGATCGCCAGCTGCGGATCTCGTCCGCCCTGCACGTCGCGCACGCGCACGCGCGCACCCGCGGTGCTCCACCGCTCGAGGTCCGCGAGCGAGACCGACCGGAGCGGCAGGGAGGCGCTCACGACCGTGACGTCGGTCCCACCGATGGTGCGTGGCCGGCGAAGCGTGGCCACGATCCGGCTCCCGCCCTGCTCGACCGTGAGCTCCGCCACCTCGCGTCCGGCCAGGGCGGTGGCGAGCTCCGAGTAGGAGATGGCGGGGATCGGCGCCGGGGCAGGGCGGAGCATCACCGCGAGGATCAGCGCCGCGCCAATGGCGCCAAGCAGCGCGAGAAGCGGCCAGTAGCGCAGCGGGCCGGGACGGCGCGAGATCGCGAAGAGGGTGCGCAGTCGCCAGTTGCGACGTTCGCGACGAACCGGCGCCGAGGCGCCGCTGTTGGCTTCGTTCTGTGAGGACACGACGGATTGGTAGAGCTGCGGGACGCGCGGTTCGGCGCTGAATCGGGGCGCGTCGCCGGATGCGTGGTGCACGTTCGCGCGAAATCGGGGACCGTCCTTCGGTAGACGGAGCCGATCAGGAGAGGTAACAGCGCGCGCGAGACGCGGTTGGCCCTGACGGACGCGGGAAACCGATTCCGCCCGTCGCGATGACATACCCCTGGTGGCGGTCGCGGGTTTCGCGACGCCAAAAAAACTAATCGGCGGGCGACTCCGTAGGAGTGGGTCTCGTTTCGTCGCCCCCCTCGCCTGACGCCTCCCATGCGAACGATCACCTCGATGTGCTCGCTGGCGATGCTCGCGCCACTCGGCGTCGCGGCCCCCGCTCCGGAGCACGGCGCCAGGGTCGTGGTCGAGGCCGTGGTCGAGGGCTCGGTCGTCGGCGCACTCATGATCGCGGGCGAAACGGCACCAGCCGCCATCGAGATTGGCGGGGCACCCTCTGCAGACGTGCGCGCCCCCGCTCAGTCACTTCGCCCGATCGACGGTGAAGCCGGGGCGTCTCGGCGGCCGGCGCCGGAGGGCGGCCCATCGGGAGAGGCGGCGGCGCCGGCGAGCGCCGAGCCCGCGGCATCCCGCGATCCGCGGGCCGAACGGTCGTCCGAGATCGCCGGGGTGGGGGCGTGGCAGCGCGACGTCGCGGTCATGCTCGGCGCGGGCGTCGCGGGGACGCTGCTGTTCGTGGCAGGGGGGCGGCGAGCGCGGAGGCGGACCTAGGAGGGACGAGGGACGGGGGTGAACTCATCATCGCGCCCCCCGCCCCCCGCCCCCCTCAACTCACCTTCCGCGTCTTCCGCCGCAGGAAGTCCATCAGGATGAACTGGCCGAGCGTCATCGTGTTCGTGAAGTAGGCCTTGCCACGGCTGATCGCCGAGACGCGCTTCACGAACTCGACCAGCGCGCGATCGCGGGCGAGCATGAACGTGTTGATCATCACGCCGCTGCGGCGGCAGTCGGCCACCTCGTGCAGCGTCTTCGCGATCACGGTGCCGTCGAGCCCCATCGAGTTCTTGTAGATCCGCCCGTCAGGCATCGTCAGGGCGCTTGGCTTGCCATCGGTGATCATGACGATCTGCCGCATGTCCTTCTTCTGGTTCATGAGGATGCGGCGCGCCAGCTTGAGCCCCTCGGCCGTGTTCGTGTGGTACGGCCCCACCTGCGCGTGCGCGAGCGCCGCCAGCGGGATCTCCTCGGCCGAGTCGTGGAAGAGGACGACGCGGATCGAGTCGCCGGGGAACTGCGTGCGGATGAGGTGCGTGAGCGCGAGCGCGACCTTCTTCGCGGGGGTGAACCGGTCCTCGCCGTAGAGGATCATCGAGTGCGAGCAGTCGAGCATCAGCACGGTGGCGCACGAGGACCGGTACTCCGCCTGACGCACCCTCAGGTCGGGATAGTCGAGATCCAGCGGCATGTCGAGCGAGCCGGTCCGCATCAGCGCCTGGCGAAGTGTGTCCGGTGCGTCGAGGTTGAGCGTGTCGCCGAACTCGTACGGCCGGCTCCAGGCATCCGCCTCGACGCCAGTGGCGAGATGGGGCGTGTCGTGGCTGCCGAAGCTGCTCTTTCCTAACGAGCCGAGCAGTTGGCGCAGGGTGCGGTAGCCGAGGAAGTCGAGGCCCTTGTCGGTGAGCTTGAACTGCACGTCGCGCGAGGCGGCGCGCGCGAGTCCGCCGGGACCGGTCACGCCCTGGTGGCTGTCCGGCACCTGGGGCGGCGCGTCCATCCGGAGGTACCCCTCGCCGACCAGCCGCTGGACCAGCTCGTCGAGGAGCTGCGAGAGCTTCGCCTCGGACCCCTCGTCCCCTTCGCCGCGCATGGCCTGGAGCATCTCCGGCGTGAACTGCCCGCTCTCGACGAGGGCCTTGAAGATCGCCTCGCGCAGCGCGTCCAGCGATTGATCGGCGTCGTCGCCGAACTCGCCCCAGTACGGGTGCCAGCCCTTGCCGCCGGCGAAGCCCGACTGGAGGAGGAAGTCGGCGAGCTGGTCGAGCAGCGCCTGCAGATCGACGGCGTCGGCCATCTCGGGGCTGAAGCGCTGGTACTTGTGCGAGCGCATGGCACTCCCTTGCGACGGGCTTCCTGAACTGGCGAGCTTAGGCCGCGACACGCGTGCCGCCGTCGCAATCTAGGATGGGGTGCGCCGTCGCGCACCGCGAACCCAACGGGGATGACCGAGACCGCCGGGGATACCGCGGCGGAGCCCGTGGCGCCCCCGCGACCGCGACCCGCCTCGCGCTCGCTGAACGCGTTCCGCGCGCTCCAGCGGCACCGCAACTTCCGCCTGTTCTGGATCGGGCAGACCGTCTCGCTGATCGGGACGTGGATGCAATTGGTGGCGCAGGGGTGGCTGGCCCTGGAGCTGAGCAACGACCCGTTCACGGTCGGCATCGTGGCGGCGTCAGGCTCGCTACCGGTCGCCCTGTTCTCGCTCGTCGGCGGCGTGATCGCCGACCGCTACGACAAGCTCCGGCTCGTGATCACGGCGCAGACGCTGCTCGCGCTGCAGGCGGGCGCATTCTGGCTCATGGTGGCGACGGGGCACATCAGCATCGGCTGGGTCGTGGCGCTCGCACTGTTCGGTGGACTCATCAACGCGTTCGAGATCCCGGCGCGGCAGGCCCTCATCATCGAGCTGGTGGGACGGGAGGACCTGCTCGATGCGATCGCGCTCAACTCCACCGGCTTCAATCTCGCGCGAATCCTCGGTCCGATGGTGGCCGGGCTGCTGATCGCGAACCTCGGGCTGCCGTGGGTGTTCGGCGTGAACGCGATTAGTTATGCGGCGGTGCTGGCGGGCCTGCTCGCGATCCGCCTGCCGCCGCGCCGGATCGACGTGCCGAGGCGGACGTCCCCGATGGCGGGCCTGATCGAAGGCCTGCGATACGTGCGCCGAACGGAGCCCGTGTGGAACCTGATGCGGCTCGTGGCTGTGTTCTCGATCTTCGGCGCGCCGTATCTGGCGCTGATGCCCGTGATCGCGCGCGACACGCTGGGCGGCGACGCGCGGACGTACGGGTGGCTGCTCGGCTCGGTGGGGCTGGGGGCGATCATGGGCGGGCTCGTGCTGGCGATCGTCGCGCGCCGCGCGGGGCGGGGGCGGGTGCTGACGGCGGGCGCGCTCTCCTTCTCGGTGCTGGTGCTGGCGTTCTCGCTCTCCCGCTCGCTCCAGCTCTCGCTGGTCCTGCTGCTGTTCGTCGGGTTCACGATGGTGCTCACGAACGCGATCTCGAACGGGCTGCTGCAGTCGCTGGTGCCGGATGCCTTGCGAGGCCGCGTGATGGCGGCCTATGCGTGGGTGTTCGTTGGCGTGGGGCCGGTGCTCGGGCCGTACATGGTCGGCGGGCTCGCGAACCGCATCGGCACGCCGCAGGCGATCGGGGTGAGCGCGGCGGTGACGCTGGTGTACGGGGTGTGGGCGTTCGCGCGGTATCCGGTGCTGCGGCGGATGTGAGGGGGGGAAGGGGACGAGGGACGGGGACGGGGGACGAATTCGTCAGGCGCGCGCACGTCGGCCTCGCCGCCATGTCCGATCGCTTCCGACCACGACGAATCGCGAAGACGGACCAGAGAAGCGGGGTCGGCGTGGCCGTGACGCCGTCGCCGGTCACCGCCCGACCCCCTTCATCGGGGGCGCCGTGACGCGACCAGTACTCGTCGAGTCCGACCTCCCTCGTGAGGGCGGCGAACGCCGGCGACTGCCGCAGCGGGCGCGCCGCCTCGATCCAGAATGCCGACATGAACCAGCTCGCCTGACGCGCCAGTGTCGCGCCGAGCGCCATCGCCGCGTCGTCGTGACGCGCGAGAAGCGCCAGCGCGAACCGTTGATGAACCGGTATGGTCCGGGCCGCCCCGAGCGGTCCCAGGCTAGCTTGTAAGGCGCGTCTGCCACTGCCGCGTTTCGCGTCGCGTACGCTCATCGCCAATGCCTCGGCGACTGGCCGGGGAGAGTTGGCGTCCGCGGCATCGCCTAGCAGCGCGCCGATGGGAGCGTCGGCGGACGGATCCTCGATCGCGAAGAGCAGCGGAAGAAACCCGTCGCGCGAGAGCCCCAGACGATACGCGTCGTCCCGCCTGGCGAATGCCTCGTCGAGCTCCCCGGCATACAGCAGACTCACCGCGAGCACGACGTTGCGCACCGACGGGGAATTCACCAACACGGCCGCAGATGGATCCACGATCATCGGGACGTACGACGGCTATCTCGTACCCACGTCGCATCCGACACAGTTCACGATTCAGGGAACGTTCGTCATCACCGGCGGGACAGGACGGTTCGAGGGAGCCAGTGGATCGGGGCTCGCGACCGGCACCTTCGACACCGCGACGGGGGCCGCATCGCTGGAGCTCACCGGCCACGTCTCATCCGTTGGCAGTCTGCGCCGTCCCTGAGCGACCATGACGAAGCCCGATAATACCGCCTGGTGCGCGGTGTGGCGAGTCACGCCGCGCGCCCGGCTTCCGCCGGTCGCGTCGTTGACCTGTGGTGCGTCAGGGGTCCCGCCCGATGTCCCGCAGCCGCGACCGCGCGTCGAAGTTCCGCGGATCGCGGCGCAGCGCCTCCCGCAGCGACTGAGCCGCCGCCGTAGTGTCGCCGCGAATGAGGAGCACGTTGCCGCGCATGACGTGCACCGACGCGGCCTCGGGGAACTGCTCCTGGTTGAGCTGCAGGAGCGCCAGCGCCTCCTCCGTCTTCCCCAAGCGCGCCGTGCGGAGCGCCGCGGCGTTCAACGAGAGCTCTCCGAAGTCGTACGCGGCGCGGCCGAAGTGGCGCTCGCGCAACGCCCGATAGGCGCGCACGGCCGAGTCGGCGCCCGAGGCGACCGCCGTCTCCGAAACGAGCAACGACAGCGGCACCGGGCGGCTGACCCCGCGATGGCAGGTCAAGCAGTTGACGTTCACTTCGGGCGCGCCGGGCTCCGGTATCGTGTCGAGCCGCCGGTTCACTTCCTGGACCATCCGCATCATCTGCCTGGCGACGAGCTTGTTCCGCTTCTCGTCGCTCGCGAAGTCCAGCTGCGCCAGCGGCTGCCCCTCCTCGCCCACGTGGCAGTAGGTGCACCGCACGCCGAGGTGGGTCGCGAAGTCGCGCATGGTCCCGACCACCTGAGAAACGGGGGTGCCGCGGGGAATCACGTGCGTGTTGACGAGCGAATCGGGCGGCCATTTTCCCGGCGCCTGCGCGCGCGCGGGCAACGGCAGAATCAGCAGCAGCGCGACCACGACGAGGGCTCGCATTGGGGCTCACACAGGGGGTAGGTGAGGCTTCAAAGCTGCGGTCGGGGATGGCGACGGGGAAGGCGGACGGCGAGGAGCTTACATCAGCTTGACCTGGTGCGGACCTCCTCCGACGTGAGGCCGAAGAGTGGAGGCGTCGGGACCGCGAGCATGTTCAGCATCAGGTAGATCTGCCCCCGGTGGTGCGCCTCGTGCTCGCACATCGCGCGGAGCCACTTCCACGTCGTAATCTCGATCCCGGCGGGCGTCCGGCACTTGCGGGTCAGGTCCTCATCGTGCAGTGCGCCGATGATCTCGCGCGATTCGGCGTCGAGCTGGTCGAGGAACGCGAGCACCGCTTCGTAGCCGTCCGCCAGCTCGCGGCCACACCCCGCGTAGCGACTCGGCCGGCCGGCAACCGTCTCCGCGTACATCCAGCGCTCGATCGTCGCGAGGTGCCTGACGATATCGCCGATGGTGAAGGCGCCGGCGCGGGGCGCCCACTCGAGGTGCTCGGAAGGGATGGCGGCGACGACCCGCCGGGTCCGGCCGCGGAGGCTGTCCCAGTACTCGAGAAACTGCGGAACGGAGCGAATCTCCATGCGGATTGGGCTGTTCGGGTCAGCGAGCTGCCGAGATCGGGGACGGCGGGGTGGCTCCCACGGTCGTCATGCGTCGACGCACGGTCGCGCCCCGGCGTCTCCCGGCGACGCACGATTGGAGTGTAGGGCGGCGGCGGCCGGCGAGCCAGGACGGCGCCCGTGTCTGGCCGCCGCAGGGCACGGGGGATAGAATAGCCGCGGGCCGTTGGGGCGGCCCACGGTCCGCGTGAAGGGTCGAACCCACCCTCTGGCCAGGTCATCGCCGCACCGACCCTGTCTTCCAGCCCGAGAACCGCGGACGCCGGGTGCTACTGGAAGGAGGGTGTCATGCCTCACGCGAAGCTCCCCGAGCGCGCATCGCTGGAGTACCTCAAGAAGCTCGCCAAGGACCGCCTGCGCGCCATGCGCGGCGCCGATCCTAACGTCAAACTCGCCGCCGCGCAGCTTGCGATTGCTCGCGATCACGGCTTCTCGAGCTGGCGCGCGCTCAAGGCCGAAGTCGAGCGCCGGGCGACCGATCCCGCGCATCGCTTCCTCGACGCGTGCGCCGCCGGCGATGCCGAGTCGGTCGCGGCGCTGCTCGCGGAGCACCCCGCTCTGGCGACGGCGGTGGATGACCGCCGGACACACGACGGGTGGACCGCGCTGCACACCGCGGCGTTCGCCGGCCGCGCCACGGTCGTCAGGCTCCTGCTCAGGCACGGCGCGGATCCGCACGCGCGCGAGCAGGGGGACAATACGACGCCGCTGCACTGGGCCGCCGCGCGCAGTGACCCGGACACGGTGCGCGCGCTTCTGGACGTCGGGGCCGACGCGCAGGCCACCGGCGACGTCCACGAGCTCGAGGTCATCGGCTGGGCCACGCTGTTCCGCTCCGAGCAGGACATCGTGCCCGAAGTGCTCGCGCTGCTCGAGGCGCGCGGCGCCCGGCATCACGTCTTCTCGGCCATCGCCGCCGGCGATCCGGCGCTGGTTCTGGCGGTCGTGCGGCGCGACCCGAGTGCGCTGGAGCGCCGGCTGTCCCGGTTCGAGCACGGGCGGTCGCCGCTGCATTACGCGATCGAGCGGAAGCGACCGGATCTGGCCGAGATGCTGGTGGAGGCGGGCGCCGACCCGAACGCACTCGACCTCCACGGACAGACGCCGCTCGCCGTCGCCCTCACGCACGGCGAAGCTGCCCTGGCGCGACTGCTCCGCGCGAAGGGCGCGACGCTGCCGCCGACGCGCCCCCCCGCCGAGATCCGCGAGCGCCTCGCGACGCTCGCCCGCGCGACGCGCAAGGGGGTGGCGATGATCGGCGTCCCCGACATCGCGGCCGCCCTGCGGTGGTATACGTCCATCGGCTTCACGGAGGTCGAGCGATATGCGGAGGACGGCCTCGTGAACTTCGGCATGGTGACCTTCGGCCAGGCGGAGCTGATGTTCGGCATCCACCCTGCGCCGAATGCGGAGAACGTCCGGCTGTGGTTCTACACCGAGGAGGTCGATGCGCTGTACGAGCTGCTCAAGGCGCGCCAGCTCGGCGAGGCGCAGGAGGTCATGGACGGGAGGCCCCTCGGGGACGAGGCCATCCGGTTCGACGAGGAGCTGTACGATCCCTTCTACGGGGGACGGCAGTTCAGCATCCGCGATCCCTTCGGCTATACGCTGATCTTTTACAGAGCTAGTTAGGCACAGGAAGCGCGTCCCCGCGCGCGAGCGGGCGGCGTGGCGATACACGATGTCCGCGTGCGGCGCGAGCATCGACTCGAGCCGGCCGTGCGGCGCGCATGACGACGACGCGCACCCCCCTGGTGGCGGCGCAGCACCTCTTCGAGCAGAAGGGGATCGCCGAGCGCCTTCCGAAATGCGGGCGCCTTCCGCGGCACGGCGCTCTCGTCGTACGGCACGCTCGGAGGCTCCGGTCCCATGTGAATCCCCACCATGACGGCGGTCGGCGCGACGTTGCCCGGCTGGCTCCAGCCGCGTCACAGAATGCATCCGTTGGGTGGCGCCGCACCTCCCGGCCCATCAGGAGGGGGATCTTTCGCTTCGACGCGGCTAGCTTTTGACCGCGTGCACGAGCACCCACGAACGGCGCCCTCGACCCCACGTGCTCCGACGGCCTTCAGGTCACTAGCCCACGTCCCCACGCAGGCATGACGAAACGCACTGTGCTCGCGCTCTTTTTCCTCGCACTCGCAATGCGCATCGGCAGCGTCATGATCCTGACGGAGCGCAAGCCGGATCTGGATGCCGCCGAGATGGAGTGGATTGCCGTGAACCTCGCCGAGGGTAGAGGGTTTTCCTCCCCCTTTGGGCCGGGCAAGGCGCCGACGGCGCATCTCGCTCCCGCGGTTCCGTACCTCTGGTCGGCAATCTTCGATTGGACAGGGCCGGCCACGCGGACATCCGTGCTGATCATCCGCCTGCTCCAGACGCTGCCGGGTGCCTTCGCGGTGTTGCTGTACGCGCTGTGCGCGGAACGCATCAGGAGGCGATGGGACGTGCTTCCCCGATACGCGCCGGTTGCCGTGGGACTCGTCATGGCTTTCTGGCCCGAGGCGTTGGCGCAGCTTTCGAACACGTGGTACTACCAATGGCAGGAAGCGGGGCTGGCGCTCCTTGCCTATCTCGGCATGGTGTGGATCGATCGCCCCCGGCTCGCCTCGGCCGCGGCTGCCGGGCTTGCCGCCGGGATGTTGGCACTGGTGAATCCAACGCCAGCGGTCGTCCTCGGGCCGATACTGGCCGCTCCCCTGCTTCGCGGCTGGGCCACCGCTCGACGGCACGTGGTCGCCGCCTTCGTGGGAGGCCTCGTCTCGCTGGCCGTCATCACGCCGTGGATGATTCGCAACCGGACCGTCTTCGGCGAAAACATCCCGATCCGCGGCAACCTGGGACTCGAGCTGCTTCAAGCGAATCACCCTGACGCGCGGCCGATGCAGTACGGCAAGTCGTACCATCCCGCGGTCAGTCGTGAGGCGCGAGCGATATTCGACTCACTGGGGGAACGGGGCTACGCGCACTGGGCGACGCAACGGGCCAAGATGTACATCCAGGCGGATCCCGTTCTGGCCGTCAAGCGGACTTTCGTGCGAGTGGCTCTCTTCTGGACCACGGACGTGTTCGATCGCTACCGCTGGCTTACCGACAGGCCCCCGTGGTGGAAGCGCTGCTGTAGTTTCGATAAGCTCCATCGGCTGGCGACGATCCTGTGCGCGGTGGTGCCGCTAGGCATCGTCCTCGGCGGCCTCGCCGCTGGCACATTGCGGGGGTTGCCGTACTTCGCGGTCTTCGGAGGCATCTTCATCCTGATGCCCCTCCCATTCTATCTGACCATCGTCGGCGCGAGCTACGGGATGCCCGTGCGCTCATGGCTGGGTGTCCTCGCCGTGCTGGTGGTTGTCGCCTCCCTTGCACGCCGGCATCGGCTGTCTCCAATGCGCGAGGTGTCGCCGGCGCCTTGGTGAGATCCGTAGTGGAGGCCGGGCTGAGACGAGGCCATCCCGTTCGACGAGGAGCTGGTCGATCCCTTCTACGGCGGGCGGCAGTTCAGCATTCGCGACCCGTACGGCTCTACGCTGATCTTATACAGGGTCGGTTAGGCGCCTCGGCGCGGCGCGCGCGCGAGTCGTCACGGCTCGCACGCGGCGTCGCCGAGCCGCAGGAAGCGGGCGGCGTTGCGACACAGGATGTCGGCCTTGGCCTCCTCGGTCAGGAAGTCCGCGGTCCGGATCGCCTCGATGCCCGCCTCGACCTGGTCGGCGAAATCCGATCCGAACATGATCCGGCGTCCGAATCCCGCCTCCACGAGCGTTCGCAGGTAGCGCAGGTACTCCGCGCGCGGCACGATGCGCGTGGACTGCAGGCCTCCGACCTCGACGTGCACGTTCGGATGTGCGTGAAGCAGCGCGAGCATCGACTCGAGCCGCGGCCAGCCGGCGTGCATGACGACCACGCGCAGTCGCTGGTGGCGGAGCAGCACCTCCTCGAGCAGGAGCGGATCGCCGAGCGCCATCCGAAAGGCCGGCGCCTTCCGCGGGACGGGACTCTCGTCGTACGCCACGCCCGGAGGCCCCGGGCCCATGTGAATCCCCACCGGCAGATCGAACTCCTCGGCGAGGCTCCAGTACGGCTCGAGTCGCGGATCGGCGGGTGACAGTCCCATGAACTGGGGCAGAAATTCGCTAAACGCCCTGATGCGCCCGGCGCGCACCTCATTACGGAGCCACGTCGTGTCCGGCAGCTCCTCGCCGTTCGCGAAGCAGGGGCGGCCGGTCACCACGGCGCGGCCGCCGGGGCAGGGAAACGCCAGCGCGGGGAGATAACGACTGGAGTCCACGGCCGCCCACCGCGGCAGGTCGCCGGCGAGGGCCGAGAGCACCACATAGCGGATGCCGAGCCTGTCGAGGCGATCCAGCATGTCCGGCGTCGTCATGGTGCTGTGCACGTGCACGTCGATCACCGGCTGCGGCGCGCGGGGCGCGGCCGGCTGTCCCGCGGCCGGTGCCGCGACCACGCCGACCGCGACCGCGGCGGCGGCGAGCACTCCCTGCCGCCGCCGCGCGCGTCCATGGCGCGGCCTAACGGCCGGCACGGGCCGAGGCCGCGTAGGAGATCCATCCGTCGTAGGTGAAGGCGCCGGTGTTAGCGGCGTTGTCCGCCCAGCCGTCCACGGTCAGGTTCCCCGTGGCCTCCGCGAACCGCCCCGTTCCGCCAGTGATGGTCGTCGTGCCGCTGAACGCGATGGTGGTCGCACCTGTGGGTGTCGCCGCGCCCTGCGATGAGGCGTACAGCACGTCGCCGTTCGCTGCCGTCCACTCGGCCGTCCCCAGCTGGCTGCCCGTCGCGACGTTGATCGTCTGCATCGTCTCGACCTGCATCAGCCCGATGTGCGACACCCGGCACCCGGCCGTGGAACCCTGCTGGAGAATCGGCGGGATGAAGGAGATGAGCTCGACCGAGGTGACCGTGCAGGAACCGCGGAGCGGCCGTTCCGTCGCGTGATGCGCCTGGAGGGACGGACCATCGGTCGGCGAGGCGGCCGCTCCGGTCGGAAGATCACCGGCGCACGCGGCCGCGCCGGTGAGCATGATGCACAGGGCGAGAGACGTTGCAGGGAGTCGCATGTGAAGCCTCCAGTGGGGAGTGGGCCGGACCGGGGCGCTCCGCATCCGCGGCGCGGTTCGATGGACGGCGCGGGTTCGCTGTCCCGGCGGTCCGTGGAGGCGTATCTTGGGATCCACCCATCGGCTGCCGATCGGCTGCGGATCGGTTCCTCATCGTCGGCGCATTCCATGGTGAACCTGACGCTGTTCGGAGGCGTTTCGCTCGAGCGGGATGGGCGTCCGGTTGCCGGTCCCGCGGCCCAGCGCCGCCGGCTCGGCCTTCTCGCGCTGCTCGGCGCCGCACCACCCGCCGGGTTCACCCGCGAGAAGCTCATCGGCTATCTGTGGCCCGACGTGTCGTCCGAGCAGGCGCGGCGCTTCCTCGCCGACTCGATCTACACGCTGCGTAAGGCGCTCGGCCAGGACACGATCATCGGTGCGGGCGACGCGCTGCGCCTGAATCCCGACGTCGTCCGCTGCGACGTTCTCGAGTTTCGCGCTTGCCTTGCCCGGCACGAGGACGAGGCGGCCGTCGCACTCCGTGGTGGGCCGTTTCTGGACGGCTTCTACCTTCCCGATGCGCCCGAGCTCGAGCGCTGGTCTGAAACCGAGCGGGCCGATCTCGACCGGGCGTTCGCCGCCTGCCTCGACCGTCTGGCCGTGCGGGCCCAGGAGCGTGGCGACCACGGCGCGGCCGTCCGGTGGTGGCGGGCGCTCCAGGCGATCGACTCGATGAGCAGTCCAGTGGCCGTGCGGCTCGCCGGAGCGCTCGAGCGTGCCGGCGACCCGGCCGGCGCGTTGCGCGTTCTGCAGGAGCACGAAGCCACGCTCCACGAGGAGCTTGGGATCGCGCCCGATGCGGCCGTGACGGCGCTGGCGGACCGCCTCCGCGCCGCACCCGCCGCCGCCCCGGTCCGGCCCGCCGCGCCGCCGGCCGCTGCTCGTCAGGCAGCGCCGCCCGTCGTTGCCGGCGCGGTGCCCGCCCCCGCACCGGCCGAGGAGGAACCCCCGAGCGCTCCGCACGGGAGGTCTCGGCCGTTCCGTCGCGCGCCGATCCGCTGGGTGGCGGCCGTTGCCGGCGCCGCTCTCGCCGCCGTGATGGGCATCGCCGCGCTGGTGTGGGCGACGGCGGACCGTGGGCCGCCGCGGGTGGTCGTCGAGCCCTTCGCGAACCGGACCGGCGACGCGGCCCTGGAGCCGTTAGGGGCCATGGCGGCGGACTGGATCGCGCGCAGCCTCATCGCCGTCGAGGGCGTGCAGGTGGTGTCGCCGGCGTGGGCGGATTCCGGAGTCGCGGTCGGTTCGCGTTTCCCCGGCCGCTCGGCGCGCGGCGATGCGCGCGTATCGGGCGCGTATTACCGAGCGGCTGGCGGCCTGCGCTTCGAGGCGAGGCTCGTCGATCCCGTCGCCGGGCGGCTGCTCCAGGGCTTCGAGCCGGTGCTCGTTCCGGCGGACAGCGGTGTGCTCGCGCTCGATCTCATCCGGCAGCGGGTGGCGGCCGCCGTCGCGGCGCGCAGCGGCGATGTCGTGAGGCGCGAGATCACGGCTCGTCTACAGCCGCCGACGTATCCGGCCTACCTCGAGTACCTCGAGGGGTTGCGGCTGTTCACGCGATTCCAGTCGGCGCAGGCCGCGGCGCGTTTCGAGCGCGCTGTGGCGATCGATTCGGCCTTCGACCTCGCACGCCTCTTCGGCGTGCTCATGGCGCTCAACACCGGCCGGCTGGCGCGCGCCGACTCGCTGCTCCAGCCGGTCGTCGTCAGGCGCGAGCGGCTGCCCGCCTTCGATCGCGCGCTGCTCGAGGCGCTCGAGTCCGAGCTTGCCGGAGATCGCCTCGGTGTTCTGCGAGCCATGCGGCGCGTGTCCGCCGCCACCCCCGCTTCGCAATTCACGGTGGGACACGCGGTGGCAGCAATCGCGGCCAATCGGCCGGCAGAGGCGCGCGATCTCCTGCTGGCGGTGGATCCGGACGCCGGACTCGTGCGCGACCTTCCCCGCTACTGGGAATGGCTCACCGTGGCGCGCCACCTGCTCGGCGAGCACCGGGCGGAGCTGCGCGAGGCTCGTGAGGCACGCCGCCGGCATCCGGACGTGAACGCGACGCCGCTGCTGGAGATGCGCGCGCTCGCCGCGCTCGGGCGCACGCGCGAGCTGTCCGCGCTGCTGGATGAGGCAGAGCGCGCGCCTGCCGTGGGATCCGGGTTCGCGGCCGAGGCGATCCTCGTCGCGGCAAGCGAACTGCGCGCGCATGGCCATGCCGCAGAGGCGGTTCGCGTGAGCGAGCGCGGCCTCCGGTGGCTCGACGGCCGGCCTGACGACGATCAGCGCAGGTGGCGCCCGCTGCGGGCACGCCTGCTTGGCGAGGCCGGCCGCTGGACGGACGCCGCCCGAATCCTCGATGAGCTCGTGGCGGAGGCTCCCGCCGGCATCACCTATCGCGGTTGGCGGGGAGCGGTCGCGGCGCGGCTCGGCGACGTGGTCGTTGCGCGGGAGGCCGCGGAGGCGCTCGCCGGCGCGCCCGCGATCCAGCGAAGTGAGCCGGCGTTATGGCGCGCCCGCATCGCGGCGCAGTCCCGACGTGCTGGCGAGGCGGTGACGCTGCTCCGCGAGGCGTTCGCCCGCGGGCACGCGCACGGGCTCTGGCTGCACGCGGATGCGGATCTCGCGGTCCTGCGCGGCGACCGGGAGTTCGAGGCGCTGGTCCGATCGTCGGCGCAACCGACGACGGCGCCGGGACCCTAGCGACGCCGCGCGCGGCGCGCCGGCATCGCGCGGCACGGGCTCATTCCTCGACGGCCCGGCATGCCGTCGGCGTGCTCTCCTGCAACACCGGCATCCGCGCCATCGCCGTGTCGACCAGGCTGCGGATCAGCGCACTGTCGGTCGGCATCAGGTGGCCGGTGCGCATCCAGATCAGCTCCCTCGGCGCGCGCGCCGCGCGGTAGAGCGACCGCACCGCGTCGACCGGCATCTGGGGATCGTCCACGCCGTTGACCATGATGATAGGCCGCGGCGCGATGAGATGAATGAACCGCTCCGGCGCGAACTCGGCGAACGGACGCATGGCCAGCCACGCCGCCGGCCGGCGGAGGAACGCGGGATCGAAGTCGAGGTTCGCCGCAAGCACCTGCGACAGGTCCCCCGCGCCGTAGATGAGCGCCACGTTCCGGAGGCGCGGCTCGGCGGCCGCCGTGATGGTCGCGAACGGCACGGCGAAGGACGTCGCCGCGATGGCCATGCGGGTCGAATCGACGTCGGCACGCCGCGCGAGGTACTCGGCGCCGAGCAGAAACCGCGCGGGGATCTCGCGCGCGGCGCGCCGCAGGCGGTCCTGATGCTTGACGACGTCGCTCAGCTGGATCGCCATCGGCATGGCGTCCGGGTAGTCGAGCGCGAGCACGACGACGTCGCCGAATTCGTCGGGCAGGCGGCCGATCACGGCGCTGTTCTCCTCGCGGCCGTTCTGCAGCAGCACGGCGGGGTGGCACGCGCCGGAGGTCGGGCGGAGGAGCCGCCCGGTGACGGCGATGCCGGTGGTGCTCGTCAGGCGGACGGCGTGGAGCGCGTAGCGGCCGCGGGGCACTGCCACGCCGGTGTCGGCGCCCGCCAGCGCGCCGGCGAGATCGCGATAGGCGCGGGCTTCCCCCAGCCGCGCCGGCTCGTGCGCGCAGCCGAGCGCGAGGAGCGCAGCCGCGGCGAGCCGGGCGCGCCTCACAACCGGCGCACCTCCTCGGCCGCCTCCAGCACAACGCCGATCTCGCGCGAGAGCGCGCGCGCCTCCTGGGTGGCACTCGTCACGTCCGACAGCGCGGATCGCAGCCCCGAGGACCGGAGCTTGATCAGGTCCAGCCGCAACCCCTCGAGGGCGAGCACGGCGTTGTCGAGCTGCCTGGCGAGCGTCTCGCGTCGCCGGTCGAGATCGACGAGCGTGTCGCGCTGCCGCTCGAGCAGGCCGACCCGCCGCTGCTGCTCCGGCGAATCCGTCTCCTGCCGCACCTCGGCGAGGCGCGACTCGATCTCCGCCAGTGCGCGTGGATCCATCGCATCCTCCAGCCGGTGCAGCGCCTGCGCGAGATGCGCGACCCGCTCGACGAGGCCGTTGACCGTGGGCTGGAGTTCCGGCAGCAACGCGCGATCGGCCTTGGGGAGCGTGCTGGCGATGGAGAGGATCTCCGTGCGGTAGCCTGCCGCCCGGCGGACGGCGACGCCGTGCGGTCCGTCCAGGACGTGCCGCGGGGCGAGCTTCTCGAACTCGTCCTTCTTCGGCGCCGGGGGCCGGGGAATGACCCACTTCGCGCGCGGCATCAGCAGCACGCGGCGCAGGCGAAGCCCCGCGGCGCGCAGCGACTTGCCGCGCTTCCACAGCTTCAGCGACATGTACGCGGGCACGACCGGCGCGAGGATCGCCGGCGGGACGCCCTCGGCGAGCCCGCCGATCATCACGCCGACGCCCGCAACGGCCATGACACCGGTGCTCAGCGCATAGCCGCGCATGGCCTTGATGCGGTCCATCAGGTGGATCCGGCCGTGCCAGAGCCGGAGATCCTCCCGCTGCGCCGGCGTCAGGCTCGCGTATCCTTCCGGCACCATGACGGGGGCCGAGGGGTCGACCGGGGTCGCAGGGTTAGGCAGTGGCGCGGGGGCCGGTGCGGCGGCGTCCCGACGGGCGGCCGCATGACGAGGGGCCGGGCGCGGTGACGTGTACCGCACCTGGGCGCGGCTCGAGGCCCGCCACGACGTGGCGGGAGTGCGCTCCGTGCGCAGTGCGTCACGCATCGCGGCCGCGGAGGGCCACCGGTCGTCAGGCTCCTTGAGGAGCGCGCGCTCGATCACCTCCTGCAGGTTCCTCGGCACGTCCGGCCGCAGCTCGGCGATGGGGCGCGGCGGCTCCGAGACGTGCTTGAGCAGCAGCGCCATTGAGTTGCCGGCCGTGAACGGCACGCGACCGGTGAGCATCTGATAGGCGAGGACGCCGAGCGAGTAGATGTCGCTGCGGCCGTCGACGTCGCGCTCGCCCATGGCCTGCTCGGGCGACATGTAGGTCGGCGTGCCGACCGCGTTGCCGGTCACCGTCAGGCGCGCGCCGGCCTCCATGGCGCGGGCGATGCCGAAGTCCACGACCATTGCGCGGCCGCTGTCGGAGTCGAGGAGGATGTTGTCGGGCTTGATGTCGCGGTGGATCACGCCGCGGACGTGCGCGTACTCGAGCGCGTCGGCGATCTCGCAGAGCAGGCGCCGCACCTCCTCGACGGGCTGGCGCGGCTCGCGGGCGAGCAGCGTCGCCAGGCTGCCGCCCTTGATGAGCGCCATGACGAAGTAGGCGATGCCCTCCCGCTCGCCGACGTCGTAGATCGGGACGATGTGCGCGTGCGACAGCTGCGCGGAGGTCTGCGCTTCGCGGGTGAAGCGGGTGCGGATGGCCGGGTCGTAGGCGAGCTCGGGGGGCAGGACCTTGATGGCGACGGGCCGCTCGAGGCGGCGGTCGCGGGCCCGGTAGACGACGGCCATGCCGCCGCGGCCGAGCTCGTCCTCGAGATCGTAGTGCTGTCCGACGGCCGCAACGACGTTCTCGCGGAGGAGCTCAGTCATGCCGGGATGCTCGTGTAGGTCTGCATGCGAAGGGGCCTGGCGGCCGGATTCGTGACGAGCGGTGCCTCCGGCCGCGACCGGGCGCCGATTCCCGCGAACGGGCGAGACGCGGCGTGCTTCAACCTACCTGCGGGAGGATGGCCTACCAACCGCGCCGCCCTGGCAGAGGCACCGGGGCCTCCCTACGGCGGGGGACGGTCGGTTGTGTCGCGGCTCGGGCTTCTTAGGATGCTGCGCGCCGGCCACGCAGGTTTGAGCGCGGCGCCGCAGCAGTGGTCGGTCCGCCCCGCGGCGAGGACGCACTCCGCGTAGGAGGCGAAGCCACGGGGTGGGCGTTGGAGTCGCGGACGAGGTGGCCGAGCTGGGGCTTTCATGACCTGCAGCGTGGCTGGTCTCGACGGCGGCGGCGAAGGCGAGGGCCATCAGCGGGCGGATCGGGCTCGGCAAGGCGGGAAGGAGGGGCGGCCCAGCCGACTCTCGCGCCGCAGGCGGATTCGACAGGGCTGCTGCGGCCGATGCCAGGCCGCGTCAAGAGCGGTTCGGAGCCGGTCCTGAGCGGCGTAGCGGCGGCGCTTGCATTAGGGCTGCGTGCGCAGCTTCGCGATGACCATTAGAGAGGTCCGTACGAATTGACGGCCTGTGCGAGTGTTAGGGGTGCTTGCCGGTGCGATAGGCGAGCGGTAAGCTACATTTTGCTGGTTCTGCCTAGTCGAAGCGCGAGCAGTCTAATGCTAGGTTAGGCTTACAGACCTGCTTCCATTCGCTCTCGAATCGAGTGAACGAGCCCCAACTGCTAGTTGACGCCTACGTTCGGCACTCCCTGTCGCGCCAGCCAGAGGATTTCTGGGCATGCCAGCGAGTGTCTGAACTCGTCAATGGTCTGAACGCCAACCAAGCCTTCGAACTCGTTCTTCAGCTCGTTTGTGCGGTGCCCGATCACTGCCTCGAACACGTTGGTGCCGGACCAGTCGAGGATCTCGTGAAGCAGCACGGACCGGCGCTCGTCGATCGACTAATATCCGAGGCCGGGCGGGATTCACGGTTCCGGGCCGCTCTTGCGAGTATCTGGCTCGTGATAGAAGATGTGCCACCAGACGTGCTGCAGCGGCTCCAGGAGGTCACCGACGGGCAGATCAGAACATGCACGCAAGCCGAGCTCGACGCTGTGGAGTTACCGCTTTTCCCCGACGATCCGCTACTAAGCTCATGAGCAGCACGGCCGAAGGCGACGTTTGCGACCACATAGCGTTTTCGTTCTCTGGTACTCACGCGCAGAAGCCTAACCTTTCGCTGAAGCTGACGGGGCGGCCGGCCGGCGTACACCGGCCGGAGCCCTGCCCTGGCCGCCCCGCAGCTTAGCTCTAGCGTTGGGCCGTTACATGAGCCTCAGTCCTTTCCTCCGACGATTTCCTGCCTTCGGTTGCCTCGCTGTTCTCGGATTGAGCGCCGCGTGTCAACGTCATGAAGTCGTCGCCGAGAG
>DATHUW010000109.1:0-4842 GCA_035461825.1 Gemmatimonadaceae bacterium | reverse complement strand
CGAGCTCCCGCTCCACCATCAGCACATCCTCCAGCTTTCCCGTGCGCCGATCCAGCAACTCGATGAGGCGCGTCTCCAGACGCCGCGCATTCGTCAGGCGCTAGCTCACGTCCACGTACTCCTCGCCCACGTCCTGCGCCTCCTCGCGGACGGACTCCAGCTCGCCGATCGGCGCGAGTCCCGCGATCACGTCGGCCCATCGCGCCGCGGGGATCTTCAGCTCGAGCTGCGCGGAGCGCAGCCGATCGTCACCCCCCTGCGCCGAGCTGCCCGCGACGTAGCCGCCGACGCGGCTCGCGAGATTGCGGACCGCGGCGATCGCCGGCTCGATCGAATCCACCTCGATCGACACCTGTCCGGTGCGAATGATCATCGGGGCCGCCGAGGTGTCCTGCACCTGACCAACCGCGTCGGTGGCGCCGCCCGAGGGGCTCGGCGCCGCGGGCGGGACAGCGCGTTGCGCTTCGTCTGCCGTGGGGCCCGAGATCAGGGTAGAAGGCTCGGACGTGGATGGAGATTTCGATGGGGCCTCCATGGTGCAGCCGAGCGTCAGTGCCATCGACGCGAGCGCGAGGTATCGCATGAGCCTTCCGGGGTAGAAATTGTGGAGGTCCGCGAACGGTACCTTGTGATGACGACGTGGCGCGCAGGATTTGCACGCCGCCGGGCCGGATCGCCAGGGCCGCGCCCACGGCAACGCCGGGCGCCGCCCGACTACGCTCACCAAAGGGAGGATCCCTTGCGTTCGTCCGTGTGCCTGCTGGCCGCCGTCGTGTGGCCGCTACTCTCGACCGCCGATGCCGGGGCCCAGCCGACGGCGCCGCCAGCCACGCTCCGCTCCGCGCCGGTCAGCGAGGTGGCGTACATCGTGGAGTACGATCGCGCCGCGGCCAGCGCCGGCGCCGTGAAGGTGAGCGTGCAGTTCACGACGCCCGGCAACGCGCCGGTGCTGCTCTCGATTCCAGCCTGGACACCGGGCGCGTACGAGATCACCTACTTCGGCAAGTGGGTGCAGAACTTCTCGGCGACGGGCGGCGGCCGCGACCTCCAGTGGGACAAGGTCGACTACGACACCTGGCGCGTGCACCCGGCGGGCGCCCGGTCGGTCACGGTCACGTTCGACTTCGTGGGCGACTCGCTCGACAACGCCATGACGTGGCGCCGCCCCGACTTCGTGATGTTCAACGGCACCAACCTGTTCCCCTACTTCGAGGGACTCGGCTTCGACTGGCCGGCCACCGTGCAGGTGCGCACGGAGCTCGGCTGGAAGGTCGCGACGGGGATGACCGAGCGGGCGACGCGGGTGTACACCGCGCCTGACTACCACGATCTCGTCGACATGCCGTTCTTCGTGGGCGCGTTCGATCTGGATTCGGCGCGGATCGGCGAGCGATGGGTGCGCCTGGCCACGTATCCGGCGGGTGGGGTGGCGGGGGCCGAGCGCGAGACCATCTGGAACACGCTGCGCGCGATCATCCCGCCGCAGGTCGCCGTGTTCGGCGTCACCCCGTGGGACTCGTACACGATGATGCTCATCAGCGACTCGACGTACGGCGGCGGGAGCGGCCTGGAGCACCAGAACTCCCACGTGGACATCGTGTTCGCGGGAGCGGTGGCCCACCCACTCCTCCAGGGGTTGTACGCGCACGAGGTCTTCCACGCATGGAACGTGAAGCGGCTGCGGCCCGCGGACCTCGTGCCGTACCGCTACGACGACGAGCAGCCGACGGAGCTGCTGTGGATGAGCGAAGGCATCACCGACTACTACGCCGACCTCTCGCTGGTGCGCGGCGGCCTCATCGACTCGTCAGGGTTCTTCGAGGTGACGTCCGGCAAGATTGCGGAGGTGATGCAGGCGCCGCCGGTGGCGCTCGAGGACGCGTCGCTCTCGACCTGGATCCATCCGACGGACGGCACGGGCTACATCTACTATCCGAAGGGGTCCCTCGCGGGACTGATGCTCGACATCATCATTCGTGACGCGACCGACAACCGTTCCTCGCTCGACAGCGTGATGCGCCGGCTGTATCGCGAGACCTACGCGCGGGCGAAGGGCGGCTTTACCGAGGCGCAGTTCTGGCGCGCGGCGTCGCAGGCGGCGGGGGGCCGTTCGTTCGAGGAGTTCGAGCGCCGCTACATCGACGGGCGCGATCCGTATCCCTGGGCCGAGCTGCTTCCGCTGGCGGGAATGCGCTTCGCCGTGGATACGATCCGTGAGCCGCGGCTTGGCGTCAACTCCATTGGCTCGCCCGAGGGGGTCATGGTCACGGCGGTGATGCCCGGGAGCACGGCGGCGGAGGCCGGCGTGCGGCCGGGCGACGTGCTCGTTTCGGTCGGCGACATCCGGGTGGAGGACCAGAACTTCGGCGTCTATTTCCGCGCGCGGTACCGGAACGAGGCCGGGGCGCCGATCCAGATCGGCGTAAGGCGCGACGGCGCGCTGCTGGCGCTCGGCGGACGCCTCCAGATAGGCGAACGCATGGCACCGAGGGTGGAGGCGCTGCCCGGCGCATCGCCGAAGGCCCGCCGCATCCTCGACGGGATTCTGCGCGGCAAGACGGGATCGTGAGCAACGAAGGGCACGCGTTCCTCGACGCGCGCGGCGTGCGCTGGGAGGTGCGCGAGGCGGAGGCGCAGCACGGCGACTCGATCTGCCTGCGGTTCGAGTCGCCGGGAGAGCTGCGCGAGTTCTGTCCGGTGCCTGACGACTGGCGGGCCCTGCCGGACTCGGTGCTCGATCGGCTGTGCCGACGGGCGACCCGCGTGGCGCACGGGTGACGCTGCGCGCGCGGCGGACGCCCCCGGTGGGACGCCAGCCGCCCATCCTGACGAGAGGTGGTTCAGCGCGTGCCGGTGCGCCCCAGGAATCCGAGAAGGTCGCGCGTAAACAGCTCCGGCACCTCCCAGTGCGGGGCGTGACCCGCTTCCGGATACAACCGGTGCTCTTCGCTCGCGAGCGCCTCGCGTAGCGCCGCCCGCGATGGGGCGTCGAAGATCGCATCGTGCTCGCCCCAGACCAGCAGCGCGGGGAGCCGAATGTCGGCCAGCCGGCTCGAGTCGCCGCTGGCCAGCAGCCCGTCCAGTGCGCTGCGCGCCACGCGCGTCGGCACCTTGGCGCTCTCGGCGATCACCGCGTCCATGAAGGGCTTCGGCACGGGCGCGTGGACGGTGCCGTACTGAAACGCCTGGAGAAACTCGGTGGGCATCGACGGCGGCAGCGGCGCCAGCTCCTGCTGGAGGCCCAGCAGCACCTCGTTGCGCGCGCTAGGTGCGCCGCCGATGAGCACGAGCCGGTGTACGCGGTCGGGCGCGATGATCGCCACGCGCTGGGCGACGAACGCTCCCATGGAGTGCCCGACCAGTGTGGCCCTGGGGATCTCCATGGCGTCGAGGAACGCGACGACGTCCTCGGCAAAATCGGCGATGGTGTAGCCGCTCGCGGGCCGATCCGACTCGCCGTGGCCGCGCTGATCGAGCGCAAAGACGCGATACGATCCGGGCAGCAGCGGCATGACGCGGCTGAACGAAAACCAGGAATCGGCGAGGCCGTGCAGCAGGATGAGCGGCTCGCCCCTCGCGGCGCCCTGCTGCGCGTAGTGCAGCCTGACGCCGGTGCGGAGCCTGGCATTCCCGAACTTCGGCGCTCGGGTTGCGCCGGAGTTGCCGGTCTCACCAGCGGACGACGCGGCGGGCGCCTGCGCCGCGAGCGGTGCGGCGGCCATCGCGGCCAGCGCCGGCAGCATTCGGATCTTCATGGGACCTCCCAGGCAATCGTTGGCAGTGAATCGTCTGCCGGTGGAATGCGAGGAAGCGCCGGAGGCTGCGACATTCCCCCTGCCGCCGCGCCTCAACCGCTCGAGGCGTCGGTCGCGGGAGCGCGGTGGAAGTCGGCCCACCAGGCCCAGATGACCAGCAGCCACATCGACAACGCGCTGGCTGCCACGGCGGTGACGCTCGGCGGCGGCGGACCGAAGCCGCTCGCGAACTGCGTCACGATCAGGAACGCGATCCACGCCGCGAACACCCAGGTGCCGCGGCGATCTCGCGGCATCGTGAGGCGCAGGTAGAGGGCGGCGCCGGCGGCGATGAGGGCCAGCTCCAGCGCGATGGTGGCCGGCACCGAGTCCCAGAGCCCGAGTCCCGTGACCGTCGTCAGGCCCGGGACGAGGGGCAGGTCCGGGCGATGGGTGATCCAGTCGAGCACCCAGTGGCTGACGACGACCGCGCCGAGGACCACGGCCCCTCGACCATTGCGCCGGACGGCAAAGTACAGCGTCCCGAAGACGACCCCCCACACGGCGACCATGACGAGGCTGTGCGACCAGGGGTAGTACTCGAAGGCGAGGGGGGTGTACGCGGTGTCGCCGGGAGCGATGCGGACGCGTTCGATGCCGGCGAGCACGAGCACCGGCCAGATGAGGTCCGGAAGCTGGCCCGCCGCGACGAGCCATCCGAGCGAGACGCGTGGCGCGGATCGCTTGGCTGCGAGCGCGGCGGCGAAGTGGCCGAGGAACACGCGTTCGGGCCGGACCTAGCGCTTTTTACGGGCGTCGATGCCCGGGATCGCCGCCTTCGCGGTGCGCGCTACGAGGGAGCGCGCGCGCCAGCCGTAAAGCAGTGCCGTCGCCGCCGGGCGACGTTGGCTCTCGGGGATGCAGAACTCGGCGTTCTCCTCCGGTGTGAGCGGCTTGCCCCAGATCGGCCCGAAGCGCGAGCCGCGCCACCACGCGCGCGAGGAATTCTCGCCGGTATCCGCGTGCCACACCCCGCCGATGAATGGCAGCGGTTCGAGCGTGATTCCCCGTTCTCCGAAGTGCCGGACGTAGTGGACGTGGTTGCCGA
>DATHUW010000108.1:0-2968 GCA_035461825.1 Gemmatimonadaceae bacterium | reverse complement strand
GGAACTCATAGGAATTAGGCGGCGGCGGTGAAATTCTGAATGGGGTTCAGGGGGTCGCGGGTTCAAATCCCGCCGTCCCGACTGCAACTGAAGACGCCATCGTCATTCACGACGGTGGCGTTTTGCGTGCTGGTGAGCGATCGCCTTTCCTCCAGGTTCTCCGGCTACCGCTGCCGGAATGTGATGGCGCGACCCCGCCGCACCGTCGGCGCCGACGCGACGGAGCCGAGGACCTGGAGCGGACCTACACGGATGAGCTGCCTAGCGCCTCGAGGTGCGCCACGACATCCGCCGCCTCACCATGCTCCGCCCAGCCCAGCGCGGTGCCACCATGGAGTTCGTCCTTGATCGACGGGTCGCCGCCACAATCAATGAGAAACTTCACCATCTCGAGCTGCCCGCTCTGGGCCGCGAGGTGCAGCGCAGTCACTCCCTGACCATGCGATGGCCCGCCGAAGGTCGCGCGCTGGTTCACGTCTGCTCCATGCGCGATGAGCCACTTCGCTGCTGCGGTCCGCCCGTTGGCCGCAGCCCAGATGAGCGGCGTACCGCGATACGGATCGGTGTCCACCCGCGCCCCACGCTCGACCAGCAACGACATCGCCTCGACGCGATCGCTCTTCGCTGCCCACACGAGCGCCTCGCCTAGCACTTCCTGCGGATCGTCGGATGGTTGCCATGCGGGGAACCCACTGTGCGGTCGATAGAACCCGCGCGACGCTCCAGCGTCTGGCGTCAGGCGCCCGTCACCGGTGAAGCACTCGTCGAGGAGGTCCGGCCGGCCGAGTCCTGCGGCGACGCGGAGATTTCGCGGGACGATTCCCGCCTCGGCGAGGCGCTCCGCTACTTCGCGATGGCCCCAGAACAGCGCGACGACGAGCGGAGTCCCACCAGCGCCGTGTGCCTCGGCGTCGCTCCGCGCACCTGCATCGAGCAGGAGCGCCGCCATCTCCGGATCGTTACGATAGCCGGCTTGATGAAGCGGCGTCCACCCGCGGGCGTTCGCTTGGTTCGGATCTGCGCCCGAGGCAAGCAGGAGACGCACGGGCGCGAGGCGGTCTCGGTCCATGTGCGCGATGGCGTCCCGTTCCGCCTCATTCGCCGGTTCGGCACAGGGAGCGAGGCCGCAGGCGAGGTTGAGGAGGGTGTTGCCGTTCGTGCCGCGCGCTCGCAAGAGATCCGGATGCGCGCGGAGCAGCTCGAGCACCCGCGGGAAATCGAGTCGCTTGCCGGCTTCGACGACCTGCATGAACGGCTCGTCGGCCTTCCCTTGGCTCACGTGAGAGAGGTATTGAGCCAGGTCTTGCCAGCGCGAGAAGCCGTGCTCGCGTGCATAGACGAGGCGCGCATCATCCAGCGTGAACGCGCCGGTGCGCGCCGCGGAGCGGATCGCCTCGTCCGACGCGTGCGTGAACTCGGGGTGCCACGACCGCACCTGTTCAATCGTGTTGGCGGCGCCGTCCGCGAGCACCTCGAAAAGGCCGTGCGCACGGTCGTCGTAATACGCGAGCTCGCGCTCGATCAGGCGCGTGTGCCGAGCTCCGAGCGTCGCCTCGATGTGCGCCTTGAGCTTCGGCCAGCTCGCGAATCCATATTCGCGGGCGATCACGAGCTGCGCGTGATGGAGCGACAGCTCCGAGGCCGACGACCCGTCGCGCTGACGCGCGCCGAGCCGCGGGTGCTGCTCGCGGAAGCGGCGCAGCGCGTCGGGATCGCCGCGGTGTGCGGCGTCGAGCAGCTCCCGTGCCTGCTTGCGCTGCTGGTCGAGGTTGGGGACGGCCGGAAGGGCCCGCGCGGGGCGGGGAGGGGTTGAGCTGGACATGCGACCTCCTTCGGAGCACCCGGTGTCCGCATGACGGGCAGAAAGAGGTCGTAGCTTCGTCGACCGGCTTATCTGGCAGGTGAGCGCGGCCCTTTCCGCGGACTGGATGCGCCCTGCGCGCGCGTATGGATTATACAGCTTGGACGGCGGCGACTACAACGGTGGTTCCAGGGGGGCCGCCGCTTGACTCACGTGCCGCGATCGCCTGATGACCGCCCACAGCGCCGGCGTCGGGCACGGTACTGGCGGCAATTTGTCGCACGATCCACCTCGGTTCGCGGGATTGCCCCGCGCCAGGCGACTCTTCCGTGAGGTATCTCATGCTCTTCAGCGTCTCGATGTTCCCGATCGGCGACGGATCATCGATCTGCAAGCCGGTAGCACACGTGATCGACGAGATCGACCGCGCCGGCCTGCATTACGAGGTGTCCGGAATGGACACCGTGATCGAAGGCGAGTGGGATCAGGTGATGCCGGTGCTCCAGCGGGCGGAACGGCGGCTGCGCGACGATCACAAGCGGGTATTCATGCTCCTGGCGCTCGACGATCACGTCGGCGTAGAGAACCGGCTGCACGAGTCGGTGCGCGAGGTGGAGCGCGAGCTGGGGCGGCCGCTGCGGCATTGATCCATTCGGCGAGCCGCTCCTGAGTCGTCAGGCGCATTTTAGGCAGGCGAGCGACCCGCTCAGGGCTTCCGCGAGCAACGATGCGGAGAGAGGCGCCTTGGCACCTGTCGACGGCCATCTAGGTGGGCCGGTACGGCGCCTGAATCCGCACTGGCAAAATCGTTCGTCCCCAGTGTATGCGCATCACTGCCTCGTCACCATTCACCACCGGGAAGTAGATCGCCAGGGTTTCCATGTGCGCGCCCTGCTCGGGGGCGATCTCGATCCGCAGCGCGTCGAGATCGTCGCCCGGATAGGGCGTATGAAAGACGTGCGCGGCGCGGCTGAGAATGAACGTCCACGGCTGCTTCTCACGGGGGATGAGCCAGAGCGAGTATTCGCCCGCCCTCACGTCGTGGCCCTCGATCCGCACATCGGGGCTGAACGAGATGCGGGAGGCTGACTCGGCGCCCGGGTGCCAGACGCGATCCCAGGGGACCAACGCCGAGAACAGCACGCGGCCGCGCGCGACCGGACGTCC
>DATHUW010000107.1:0-9204 GCA_035461825.1 Gemmatimonadaceae bacterium | reverse complement strand
CGCGGCGCCCGCCGCGAGCAGCAGCGTGGCGCCGAGGATTACCCAGGGGAGTCGCGCCGTGTGGCGTCCGCGCATGTGCAGCGATGAGGTCGGCCGGTTGACCACGGATGGTAACACGGCCGCCGTGGCGCGTCACCCCATGGTGCGCGGGCTCCGCACGCGCTCTCGGGCCCCGAGGCGATCGCGCGTGACGCGGCCGGCTCCTCTGCCTGACTAGTGGATCAGCCCCCCCAACACCGCCGCCATCAGGCCGAATCCGGCCACGAGCGTCGCGCCGATTCCGCCCACTACCGCAATGGCACGGATCGCCCTCGGGAAGAGCCGCGAGCGCCCGGATGGGCGAAAGCCGTCCTCCGCGAGCGCCTCGTCCGCGAGCCCCCACACGCCGAAGGCGCAGAGCACGAACGCGGCGCTGGCCAGCCACCACGCCGCGGGATACGCGATCAGGATCGCCAGCGCATCCGCGGCTCCGAACAGCGTCGCGCCCCACAAGTGCGCCGGCGGGTGACCGCGAGCGCGCTCCGCCAGCACGGAGAAGAGTGTGGGCTCCGCGCCCTCCGTCTTCAGCTCCAGCGACTCCGCGCCGTCGCCGTCAGTGACGATCTCCGTCATCAGTCTCGCTCGAGGCTCCCGCCGCAGTATGAAGCGCAGGAGGCGGTCGCGCCAGCAGTTCGCAATCAGCCGTACAGATCGGCCGTATTCGCCTGGGCGAGCTCGACCAGGAACATCGCCATGCGCTCCACCAGCGCCACGGCGAACCGCTGCCCCTTCTCCGCCGTCGCCCTGGACGGGTCGCCGACGCCCGTGTCGCTCGTCACCTGCGTCCACGGACGCGGCGCCCACACCCAGCCATCGCGCATTCCCGTTATGCGCGCTTGGCGCGAGTGTCCCGGTCCCGCTTCCTGAAGCGGCAGCACCAGGTCGGGCGTGAAGTGCATCAACAGGCTCGTCTCCATTTCGCCGGCGTGATCGCCGGGCTCGTCGAAGTACTGCCGCGCCTCGAGCACCGTGTACCAGTTGATGAGGCAGAGAAATACGTCGGTACGCGGCTGAAGCTCGCGGATCATCGGCTTGAAGTCGTTGCCGCCATGCCCGTTCACGATGACGAGCTTGCGAACCCGCTGTCGCGACAATGCATCGACGAGGTCCGCGAGCAGCGCCGCCTGTGTGCTCGGATTCATGTTGAGGCACAGCTTGATGTCGAGCTGCCCCGTGTTCACGCCGAACGGCACGGCCGGCAGCACGACGGTTCGCGCGCCTGCCTCCCACGCGCGCCCGGCCGCCGCGATGCTGAGGCGCTCGGACTGGATGGTGTCCGTCGCATACGGCAGATGCCGGTTGTGCGCCTCGGTGGCGCCCCACGGCAACACTGCCACGTCGTACGGCACCTCCTCGACGACTTTCCACGGCGATTCGGCGAGCACCCACGGCCGACCCGTCATCGCGTCCTCCTCCATGCGTTCGTGCGTCCGGACCACGGTGCTTCGCTACCGCGCGCAATATGCGGTGCTCCGTCAGCGCCCGCGAGGGCACCGGGTTCGTGCGCGTTCCGCCTGACGAGCTGCACCCGCTGCATCTCGCCACGGAGCATCGGCCGGTGCGTCGTTCAGGGCCGGGGGCGGCGCGAAGAGGTGCGCCTCCGCGCCGCCCGGGTCAACCGGTCAGCCGCACGCCGAGCACCGCCCGGAGGACGCTGCGCCGGCTGCGCGAAACCCGCAGCAGCTTGCCGTCGCGCAGGCGCACGGCGAGGGCGCCCTTCGACAGAAACCGCACCTCGGCGATGCTCGCGAGGCGCACGATCGCCGAGCGGTGAATGCGGGCGAAACGGGTGGGGTCGAGCAGCGACTCGTACTCGCTGATTCGGCCGCGTCCCTTGTAGATGTGACCGGCGACGTGCACGACGACGTTGTTGTCGTCGGCCTCGATCCAGTGTATGTCGTCGGGCGCGACCAGGTGGACGCGGTTCCACTCGCGAACCACGACGCGCTCCACGGCCGGCGGCAACGGGGGACGGATCGCCGCTGCTTCGCTCGCGCCCATAACGACCTCCGATTCCATGTCCGTGCGCTCCCGCGCGGGAGCGCCGCGTGCCGTCGCGAGCGCGAGTCACGTCGCAAACAGCGACGAGGGACGCCCCGGTGCCGTGCACCAGCGTGGCGTGCTGCGCGTGGCTCGAGGCGTCGGCGCATGCGAGGTGTGCAGACTGAGACCCCGCTAATCTTGCGCTCGTGACGTCCGACCGCGCCCACCTTACCGATTTCTGACATGGCGCCATCGGTTCGTCCCAGCGATTGCCGCAACCTTTTCTTCCTTTTGGCCGTCTAAAGGAGCATGCCTACCACCGACCCGCGCTCCGAGGTGCTCCAGGGCACGTTGGAGATGCTCGTCCTGACGACGCTTTCGTTGGAGCCCATGCACGGCTATGGGCTGTCCCTACGGCTGCGCCAGCTCTCCGGCGAGGTATTCGACGTCAACCAGGGATCGCTCTACCCCGCTCTGCAGCGCATGCTGCGGCGCGGCTGGATCCGCTCTGCCTGGCGTGCGAGCGACAACAACCGGCGGGCACGCTACTACGAGCTGACTAGCGAAGGGGAGCGTCAGCTCCGCCTTGCGCGCGCCGAGTGGGATCGCTCGTCGCGCGCCGTCAACCGCGTGCTGCGCTTCGCCTTCGGAGGCTGAGGTGGCCCGTCACCACGAGCTCGCGGCGGCCCTTCGCGCGCTCCTGCACCGGCGTGAGGAGGAGCAAGCCATGAGCGAGGAGATGCAATTCCATATCGACATGGAAGCGGAGCGGCTCGTCGCGGCAGGCGTGCCGCCTGACGAGGCCCGCCGCCGGGCAGCCATCTCGTTTGGCGGCATGGAGCGCCACAAGGAGGCAGTGCGCGATGAGCGTGGTTCGCGGTGGTTCGAGGACCTCGCGGCGGACGTCCGCTATGCGATCCGCACGCTGGCGCGGCGGCGCGCGTTCACCACCGTCGCCGCGATCACGCTGGCCCTGGGAATCGGCGCCACCACGGCCCTGTTCGGCGTCGTGAAGGCGGTGCTTCTGACTCCCCTGCCCTACGGCGATCCCGATCGCATCGCCGTGGTCTGGAGCGCATGGCGCGGCTTCGATCAGACCTGGCTCTCCTACGATGAGTACGAAGCGTGGGATACGGAGATTCCGGCGCTCGCGAACGTCGGCATCTTCGCGGACGGAGCGATCACCCTCGGCGGAGACGGCGCAGCGGAGCGCGTGCGCAGCGCCACGGTCGTGCAGGACGTGTTCGAGATCCTCGGCGTGGCGCCGATGCTCGGCCGCAGCTTCGTCGGCGAGGAGATGGTACCTAACGGTCCGCCCGTGATCGTGATCGGACACGCGCTGTGGCAGCGGCGGTTCGGTGGCGACGCCGCCGTGGTCGGGACCGACATCCAGGTGAACGGATCGGCCGCTACGGTGATCGGCATCATGCCGCCAGGCTTCCGGCTGCCGCTCGACTACTCGGGCGCAGGACCGACCGAGGCCTGGCTCCCGTTCCAGCTCTCGGCGGAGAATCTGGGTGCCATCCCCGGACCGGCCTTCAATCCGACCGGCCAGAACCACAGCTTCTACGCCGTGGCCCGTCTCGCGCCGGGCGCCACGACGGAGCAGGCGAACCGCCAGCTCGACGAGTACGTCGCGGGACTCGTCAGGGAGGGGATCTATCCCGAGGAGCAGCAGTTCCGTGCGTACACTGTGCCGGTCACCGACCAGATCACGGGCCGCGTGCGCCCCGCCCTCCTCGTCGTGCTCGGCGCCGTCGGATTCGTGCTCCTCATTGCCTGCGCCAACGTCGCCGGACTCCTGCTCGTCCGCGGCGAGCATCGCCGCCGCGAGATCGCCATTCGCACGGCGCTCGGGGCGCGCACGCAGCGCCTGACGCGATTGCTGCTCACGGAAACGCTCGTCCTCGCCACGGCTGGCGGCACGCTCGGCGTCGGTCTGGCGATCGCCGGCGTGTGGCTCGTACGCCGTACCGCTCCGGCGGCGCTCCCGCGGGTCGCCGACACGGCGATCGATCCGGGGGTGCTCCTGTTCGCGCTCGTCATTACGATCGGCGCGGCCGTGCTCGCGGGCCTCCTGCCGGCGCTCCATGCGGCGAGGGTCGCCCCCGCCGGCGCCTTGAAGGAAGGCGGGCGATCAGCGACGGCCGGACCGGTGCGCCTCCGGTGGCGTCAGGCTCTCGTCGCGGCAGAGGTAGCGCTCGCCGTCGTCCTCGTGGTGGGCGCGGGACTCATGATCCGCTCGGTGTCCAATCTCTTCGCCATCGACGCCGGCTTCCGGCCCGAGGGCGTGCTCACGATGCGCCTGTCGACGCCGAGCACGTGGTATCCCGAATCCCCGCAAGTATCGAACTTCTACGATGAACTCCAGCGTCGCGTCGCGGCGCTGCCCGGTGTGCGCTCCGTCGGCGCCGCGCGTCTGCTGCCCCTCGCCGCGGAGATGGGCGATTGGGGGCTCCAGGTCGAGGGGTACACGCCACCACCAGGGCAAGGCGCTCCCGGCGACTGGCAGGTCGTCACACCAGGATACCTGGAGACGATGCGCGTGCCTTTGATCGCCGGCCGGTACTTCGACGCGCGCGACGATCGCGACGGCGCATTGAGCATCATTGTCAACCGCGAGCTCGCCAGGCGCTACTTCGCCGGTCGCGATGCGATCGGTGGCCGCATTCGCATTGGCGGATCCCCCGCCGCGCAGTCCTATACCGTGATCGGCGTCGTGGAGGACGTGCGGCAGAACGCCCTGACCACCGAGGTGAAGCCGCAGTTCTATGCGACTCACGCGCAATTCGCGGTGGCACCCGGCAACACCATGCGCAACATGAGCCTCGTCGTGCGATCCGACGCGAATCCCGAAGCCTTCATCCCCTCGGTGCGCGCGCTGATCCGCGAGATGGACCCGCGCCTGCCGATCTCCGATGTGCGCACGATGGAGCGGATCATGGGCGAATCGATCGCCGAACCGCGCTTCACCATGGGCCTGCTCGGCCTGTTCGGGACGCTCGCCCTGGTCCTCTCCGCGATCGGCATCTTCGGCATCGTGTCGCAGATCGTCGCGACCCGGAGACACGAGCTCGGGATCCGCGCCGCCCTTGGCGCCTCTCCGGGCGAGCTGGTAATGCTCAGCCTGCGCACCGGCGTCAGGCAGACCATCATCGGGCTCGTCGCAGGGGTCGGCATGGCGCTGCTGCTGACGCGCGCCCTCTCGGCGCTGCTGCACGGCGTCAGGCCCACCGATCCGGCGACGTTCGGTGCGGTGCTCGCGGTCACTGCTGGCGTGGCGCTGCTGGCCACACTCGGTCCGGCGCGGCGAGCGGGCCGCGTGAATCCGGTGGCGGTGCTGCACGAGGGATAGCGGGTCGGGGGCCGCGGGCCTGGGGGCTCGGTGAACGGCTTCCATACGGCGAGAACTTCGCGACCCCCGAAACCCCGGGCCCCCGAACTGGAGCCCCAGCCCCTATCGGCCGACTTCCTCGAGAAAGCCCCGCAGCGCCTGCACCACCTCGTTCGGTGCCTCTTCCTGCGGCCAGTGCCCCACCGGCAGCTCCACCACCTGCGCGTCAGGCAGCGCCTCGCGCCACCGCGCGAGCGACCTGGTCGTGAACGCCGGATCCTTCGTACCCCACACGAGCAGTACCGGGAGCTCGCGCAGTCGCGCACGATCCCTCCAGAGTCCCTCGTAATGCGCCGCGGAGCCGAGCAGTGCGCGCGCGAGCGTCCACAGCACGGTGCCGCGCGACCATCGATCCGGGAAGGGAGCCAAGTACTGGTGATGAATCTCCGGCGTCAGCTTGCGACGGTCGGCATAGGCACCCGGCATGATGGTGCGCGGCGAGATGTTGAGGCGCTCGTACAGCAGCCGTCCGAAGCGCCCGCCGAGCAGCCGCGCCGCGCGCGCCATCGTCGGGTCGTCGGCCACGCTCCACATCCAGCTGTTGAGCACGACGAGCCGCCTCACCAGTCCCTGACGCTCCAAGGCAAGCGGGAGAGCGATGGGCCCGCCGAAGTCGTGCACGACCAGGGTGAAGTCCCGCAGATCGAGCGCCTCGACGAAGGCCGCGATAACGCGTGCATGTGCCTCGGGCGTATACGGGAATTCGCGTGGGCGCTCGGAGAGTCCGAACCCGAGCAGGTCCGGCGCCACGCAGCGATGATCGGCGGACAGGCTCCGAATGACGTGACGCCACTCGAACGACCAGGACGGCGTCCCGTGGACGAACAGCACGGTCGATCCGCTGCCTTCGTCCACGTAGTGCACCGTGTGCCCCGTCGTCAGGTGCACCTCATGCGACGTGAAGGGATAGGCGGACCGGTCAACCCACCCGAGAGGTTCGCGGCCGTCACGCTGCGGCGCGGACGCCACTGATGCGATGGAGCTTCGGCTAGTCATGGTTCCAGGAGTCGTGTGAGCCAGTGCATCGTGTTCAGCAGCAATTGCGGATTGTGCGATGCCGCGGGCGAGTTCATGCCCACTGGCACGCGCTGCGCACCTCCGAGCTGCGCGGAGAACATCGCGGCCTCCCCGAGCACCACGACGCGTCCGCGTCCCACCTCGAGCGCTGCACCTTGCAGCCACCCGGGCCCGGTGTGCCGACGCGTCGTGCCGTTGAACACCCACGCGGTGTCGGGTTCCAGGATCTGGATGTCGGACGGCGGAATCGGCGCACGATGCCCGGCGGCGTCGGGCGGAACAAGGCCTGCGGGGTCCCCGGATGTAAGGACATCGTCCGGTCAACGTGGTACCTTGCCGGGAGGTTCCGCCGCGCACGCTGGGCGTCAACTGCCATCCTCGAAGCTCACCTTCCGATGCGAATTCGCCCCTCCATGCTCGTCCTGTCGGCGCTCTGCCTGGCGGTATCGTCCACCGCGGCACAGGCACCCCGCCAGACGGCGACCCACGCGATCATCCCGGTCCCGCGCTCCATACGGCTCACGGTTGGAGAGCGCTTCCGCATCGAGCCGCGCTCCATCGTCGTCGTCGATGGCGATGCGCCGGCCGAGGTGCACCGCATCGGCACGGAGCTCTCGCGCCTCCTCGGCCTCGGCGCCCGCCGGGATGCGCGCCGCCTCGCACCGGGTGAAGCGCCACCGGCCGGCAGCATCCACCTGCGCCTCGCGCCGAGCGCCGCATCGCTGGGCGCGGAAGGCTACGAGCTGCGAGTCGGCGCCGAGCGGGTGTCGATCAGCGCCCGGGATCCTGCCGGGCTGTTCTACGGCGTGCAGACGCTGCGACAGTTGATGCCGGCCGCGGTCGAACACGCCGCGGCCATCGGCCGCGGGCTGTGGATCGCCGGCGCCACGGTGGACGACGTTCCGCGTTATGAGTGGCGCGGAATGATGCTCGACGTCTCGCGCCACTTTCTGCCGATCGAAGACGTAAAGCGGTTCATCGACTATCTCGCGCTCTACAAGCTGAACCGGCTGCACTTGCACCTGTCGGACGACCAGGGATGGCGGCTCGAGATCAAGTCGTGGCCCAACCTCGCGCGGCACGGAGGCAGCACGCAGGTGGGAGGGGGCGCGGGCGGCTTCTACACCCAGGAGGAGTTCGCCGAATTGGTCGCGTACGCCACGGAGCGGTACGTCACCATCGTTCCGGAGTTCGACATGCCCGGACACACCAACGCCGCGCTCGCATCCTATCCGGAGTTGAACTGCGACGACAAGGCACCGGCGCTGTACACCGGCACACGCGTGGGGTTCAGTGCGCTCTGCGTGGGCCGCGATACGGTGTACCGTTTCGTCGAGGACCTGGTGCGCGAGGTTGCGGCCCTCGTGCCCACACCGTACTTCCACATCGGCGGCGACGAGGTCGAGCGGCTGACGGATGAGCAGTACCGGCGCTTCGTCGAGCGGGTCGAGGCGATCGTGCGGCGGCACGGCAAGCGGATGATCGGCTGGGGCGAGATCGCGCCGGCGTCCCTGAACGCGAGCACCATCGTCCAACACTGGAAGAACGACCGCGCCCAGCTGCACACCGCGCGCGGCGGGAAGGTGATCCTCTCGCCCTCCAGCAGGATCTACCTCGACATGAAGTACGACAGCGGAACCGTGCTCGGCCTGAAGTGGGCCGGATTGATCCCACTGCGGCACGCGTACGACTGGGAGCCGTCGACGTTCCGGCCGAACATCGGCGACGATGCGATCCTCGGCGTGGAAGGCCCGCTGTGGTCGGAGACGGTCGTCAGGCGGGAGGAGTTCGAGTACCTGGCGTTCCCGCGGCTGCTCGCGGTCGCGGAGCTCGGATGGTCCACGCGCGAGCGGCGCCGGTGGGACGACTTCCGGCGCCGGCTCGGCGTGCACGGAGAGCGCCTGACGGCGATTGGCGTCAACTTCTACCGCAGCCCCGACGTCGACTGGCGGTAGTCGCGAAACGGACGGGGCGGCTCGACGCCGCCCGTCCCGTGCGTCCTAGATCCCCAGTCGCAAGGCGATCCCGACCTGAAACCCGGCGTTTCTGGCGTCCACCGACGTTCCGCCGATCTCCAGAATGTCCCGCAGGCCGCGCACGTAGCGGATCGACGGCGAGATGACCATGCGCTCGCCGGCGGGAAAATCGACCGCCAACCCGGCGACGACGCCGTAGTCCACGGACTGCATCTCCGCCTTGACGCCCACCTCGTCCTCGAGCAGCGTGAAGAACTCATCGCAGTCGATCTCGACGGACACGCCGCCTCCTTCCCCCTCCACATCGCACGACGACTTGAACGCGACGGCGCCGCCGATGGTGAGCACGGGACGGATGGGCGATTGGGAGATGGGGAGCGCGAGCCGCAGGAGCAGCGGGACCTCGACGTAGTTCAACTTGATCGTGCCGTTCACGCCGTCTTCATTGAACTCGGCGCCCTTCGGCACGTAATAGATCCCGGTCTCGAAGCCCACCATGCCGGCGGGTTGCCACACGAGCACTCCGCCAAAGTATCCGGTCGTGCGCGATTCCGCTCCTTCGGTGTCGTCGCCGACCACATCGTTGATCGCGACACCGCCGGCGACGCCGATCTGCACGGGCGTCTGCGCGGGGAGCGTCACGGCACTCACGAGCAACAGCGCCGCCAGCCATAGCGAACCGGGGGACGTCATGTCGACCTCCTGGTGGAGAGTGGCCATCGGCCTGCCGCGCCCATGTTAGGCACCGGGGAAGGCCGAGCAATCGGGGATTCCCTGATCCGTCGGATCCTCTCC
>DATHUW010000106.1:0-7599 GCA_035461825.1 Gemmatimonadaceae bacterium | reverse complement strand
GGTCGGCGGGATGATCTCGAGTACGGTGCTGACCCTGATCGTGATCCCCGCCGTCTACTCGCTGTGGAAGGAGCGGGCGGTCCGGGCGCCGGCGGAACGCCGGGTCCTGATACCACTCACGGCGCCGGAGGCTCGATAGGCGTCGCGACGAGGACCGCGGTGACGAGGAACACGGCGGCGGCGAGCGCGACCTCGGCCGCCGCGCTGCGCCGCAGCGTCTGGGTCCCGGCGGTGTCGCCAAGCCGCGGCTTGACCCTGCGCCAGTTGTACGCCGCGGTCGCGCCGAGCAGCGCCAGCACGCCGAGTTTGACGAGCAGCACGCGGCCGTAGCCGCTCGCCCAGAGCATGTTGACCTCGCCCAGATGGATCCACGCCATGGCCAGGCCGGTGAACGCGATCAGCGCGCCAAAGGCCAGCGCCGCCGGCGAGAACGCGCCGATCAGATCGGCCACGGCATCGCCGCGTTCCTCGCGCTGCAACGCGAACGCGGCCGGAACCCCAGCCAGGATCACGACGGCGAGGCTGCCGATCCAGCCGCCGGCGCCGAGCACGTGCAGCGCGTCGGCGGCGATCGTGAGGGCGGGCCGCGCGGCGGCTGCGGCGTGCCCCGAGAGGCCCGGCGTGATGCACACGAGCAGCGCGCCCACCGCGGCGAGCGCCCAGCCGGTCGGCGCCTCCGACCGGCGCGCGAGGGCAAACCCCAGCAGCAGGAGCGCCGCCGCCGCGAGCTGCAACATCCATCCCGTGCCCCAGCTGGTGGACATCATCATCGTCGTCAGGCGATCGGCATCGAGCGGCAGTCCGGCGCCGCGGATCGCCGCCGCCTGTGCCCAGAGCCGGAGCGACACGGCGACGAGGAGCGCCATGGCTGCTCCGAGTCCCAGGCCGGCGGCGCGCGCGGTGGCGTGCGCGAGCCACCGCGGGGTCACGGCGAATCCTCGCCGGAGCGTGGCAATGACCAGCGTGCGGAACGCCACCGCCCCCACCGCGAGCACGATCGCGAGATAGAGGAGCCAGCGCAGCGCGACATAGGCGGGAGAGGAAGTATCGAAGCCGCCGTCTCCGGGTGCATCGCGCGTCGATGGTGCGCGAGGCATACTCGTGTCCATCGCGCCGAGGCCTGACGCCGCGGTCGCCGGCCCGAGCCCGTCGGCGTCGGCCAGGATCTCGAACGCGAAGTCGCCGCTGGTCGGATGGCCGTCAGACCCTGCGGTGACCCACCGGACTCGATAGGCGCCAGCCCGAAGCGGCCCGCGGATGGCCGTCACCACGACCGTCGTGCTGTCCGCGTGCCGCTCGAGCGGCCCGAGCGCCGTCGTATCGCCCGCGGGGTCGAGCAGGACGATGCGCGTGAGGCCGAAGTCCACCGGCTCGTTGAACGTCAGGCGCAGCTCGCGCGGTGCGGCGTCGAGTCGCGAGTCCTTCTCGGGAACGGAGCGGCGCAGCGATTGATGCGCGAGCAGCATCGCGGGGCCCGCGAACAACAGCGCTGCGACGAGGAGCGCGATGCGGGCCCACGACGGAAACCTCACAGCGAGGCCCGCCGGAGCAGCTGCGCGTTGAGCGCCACGATCACCGTGCTCGCCGACATCAGCACGGCGCCCATGGCCGGATGCAGCAGGATACCCCACGGCGCGAGCACGCCCGCCGCCAGCGGCAGCGCCACGATGTTGTAGCCGGCGGCCCACCAGAGGTTCTGGACCATCTTGCGGTACGTCGCCTTGCTCAGCGCGATGATGCGCGGCACGTCGCGGGGATCGCTCCGCACGAGGACGACGTCGCCGGCTTCGACGGCGACGTCGGTGCCCGCGCCGATCGCGATGCCGACATCGGCGGTGACGAGCGCCGGCGCATCGTTCACGCCGTCGCCGACCATGGCGACCCGCTTGCCGCTACGCTGCAGCTCCTCGATGCGCTGGGCCTTGTGCTCTGGCAGCACCTGCGCGAGTACGGTATCGATGCGGAGCTCCGCGGCGACCGCGTTCGCCACGGCCTGCGCATCGCCCGTCATCATCACCACCTCGATCCCCTCGCGATGCAGCCGGTCGATTGCCTCACGCGACTCGGGACGGATCGCATCGGCGATGGCGAATGCGGCGAGCGGCCGGCCGTCCTCGAGCAGGTAGATCGCGGCTTCCCCGCGCGACGCGGCGCGCTCGGCCGCGGCCGTCAGCCGCTCGCCCACCTCGATGCGCTCGGCCTCGAGCAGATTCGGCCCTCCGGCCGTGAACGAGCGACCCTCCACGGACGCGCGCACGCCCCGTCCCGCGATCGCCTCGAATTCCTGCGCGGATGGGATCTCCAAGCCGCGCTCCTTCGCGCTGGCCACGACCGCGCGCGCGATCGGATGCTCGGAGTCGCGCTCCACCGCGGCCGCGAATCGTAAGGCATGCTCCTCGGTGACGGCGTCGGCCGTGGTGACCTCGACCACCCGATGCTCGCCCAGCGTCAGCGTGCCCGTCTTGTCGAAGACCACGGCGGTCAGGTTGCGCGCCTCCTCGAGCCCGCGCCGGTCGCGCACGAGCAGACCGGACTGCGCGCCGAGCGTCGTCGAGATGGCGACGACCAGCGGGATGGCGAGGCCGAGCGCGTGCGGACAGGCGATGACGAGGACCGTGACGACGCGCTCGATCGCGAACGCCGTCTCGGCGCCAACGAGCAGCCACACCACGAGCGTCACCACGGCCGACCCGACGGCGATCAACGTGAGGAGAAACGCCGCGCGATCCGCCAGCGCCTGCGCGCGGGACCGCGAGCCCTGCGCCTGCGCGACGAGGCGCATGATGCGCGCGAGTGCGGTCTGGTCGCCGGTTCCGGTCACCTCGACGCGCAACGATCCCGCGCCATTCACGGTGCCGGCGATCACGTCGTCCCCCGCCCGCTTGCGCACCGGGCGCGACTCGCCGGTGATCATCGACTCGTTCAGGTCGCTCGAGCCCTCGCGCACCGTGCCGTCCGCCGGCACGGCGGCGCCGGGCCTGACGAGCACGACATCACCATCCCGGAGATCGGCGATCGGAACGGTCTCGGCCGCCCCGCCGGTACCGATCCGCTCGGCGGTGCTCGGCAGCAGCTTTGCCAGCGCCTTGAGCGCCCCCTGGGCCTGCGAAATCGACCGCATCTCGATCCAGTGGCCCAGCAGCATGACCGTGACGAGGGTCGCGAGCTCCCACCATAACGCCATGCCGGGCACGCCCATTGTGACGGCGAGGCTGTAGACGAACGCCACGGTGATGGCCAGGGAGATCAGCGTCATCATCCCGGGCCGCAGCACGCGCAGCTCGCGCGCGGCACCCTGCAGAAACACCCAGCCGCCGTAGAAGTAGACGACGGTGCCGAGGACGGCGGAGAGGTACGCCGCGCCGGGGAAGTCGGGCGCGGTGTAGCCGAACCACCCCTGGAACAGCTCGCTCCAGACGAGCGTCGGGACCGTCAACGCGAACGAGAGCCAGAAGCGGTCGCGGAACATCGCGACGGAATGCCCGGCGTGCTTGTCGTGCGCCGCGTGCTCGGCGTGCTCGCCGTGCGCGGTCGGCGGCATCTCCGGAGTCGGGAGCCCTGGCTCCGATGCGCCGTGCGACTCGTGTCCGCCGCGCCGGTCCGCGATACCCGTGCGCCCCTCATGGCGATGCGACGCGTGCTCATCGTGTCTCATGACGTTCTCGGAGAGTGGGATCGGCGCGTCCCTCACACGCCGCACATCCGTTCTACGGAGCGCGGCGGCGAAGAACCTGGCTGAAGATCCGCCGGCCCGCTACTGCCCAGGCCGAACGTTCCGCGATGACCAGTGCACCGCCGCGATGCGCCAGCCTTGCGGCGTCCTGACGAGCACCATCAGCTCCGCCCCCTGCGAGTTCACCGCCCGCTCGCGAAACGTCCCCCGTTGTACGCTCCGGGACGACGCCCACGCCGCGTCCCCACGGATGTCGAGCCTGACGAGCTCCCACGATCCGGGAATCGCCCGCAGGAACGCCATGTCCGCCGGCAGATGGTGTCCGGCGTACTCCTCCCGCGTTTCGATTCCGCCGCTCTCGAGCACCCGGACGTCGTCGTGCAGCAGCGCCATCGCCGAAACGCTGTCGCCGGCGATGAGGGCGTCGCGGAAGCGTCGCATCACGTCGACCACCGCCGAGGAGTCCTCGGACGTGGGCGGATGATGGGCGGCATGCATCGCGGTGTGGTCGTGTGCGGCGGCGGTGTCCCTCGCCGGGCGCTGCGCGCCGTGTGCCTCGTGACCAGGCGCCGCGGAATCGGGTCGCGCGGGCTGTCGTGCGCCGTGTCCCTCATGGCCGGTTGCGGCGGTGTCGCGGCGCGGAGGCTGCGGCGCGGCGTGCCCTTCGTGTCCCGCCCCTCCCGCCCGCATCGCCTCGGCGTGCGATGCCCCCACCGGCACCGTCGGTTCCGGAAGGTCGGTGAGGATCGTGCCTGACGCGACGCCGCCCATGTTCTCCGCGCCCATCGCCCGCGCCATGGCAATCCATTCGTCGCGCGTCATGGCGAACGACGTGTCGTCCCGGTAGCGCTGTCCGGCGAGCAGGATCTCCGCCCGCTTTCTTTTCTTCGGCACCTCGGGGCTCGCCAGGACGTCCGAGATCACATCGTGCATGGCGTGGAGGTTGTCGAAGATGATCGCGATCTCCGGATACCGCGCGGTGAACTCCGGCGCGACGACGGCCGTCATCGGCATCACGCGCGGCATGCTCGCCGGCGGCGTTTCGAGCATCTGCCAGAAGCGGGAGACCGCCGCCAGCACACCCGTCTGCCGCTCATCGACGTTCCTGCCCTCGATCAGCGGCTCGTAGAGGCCGACCTGCAGCCAGTGGTATCCCCAGATCAGGCCGTTGAACTTCGGGTACTTCTCGCGGAATGCGCCGGAGTAGTACTGCCCCTCCATCAGCTCCATGTTCTTCGGCACCGTGCTGAAGGCGAGGTCGGGCCGCGTGCGGTAATAGGCCAGCAGTTCGGCGACACGCGCGTCCTTCTCGGCGAGCGGAATGCGCTCGTCGGCCCAGACGTCGTAGACCTGCCGGTGCAGCACGTGCGCCCAGTCGAACATCATCTTCGCCTCGGGCGCCAGCTTCGCATACTGCACCTCGATCGCCGCTTCCTCCAGGGGCACCGCCGGCGGCCTGACGAGCAGCTTGCGGGTGATGAAGTCGTACTCCTGCTGCTCGAGCCGCGCGGCCGGCGCGTGGGGCTTCGTATAGAGCAGCTCGTAGAGCACGGCATGGCCATAGTCGAACGCGTTGAACAGGCGGTCGGCCACGCGGTACTGCTCGCGGAACGACCAGTTGTGGCGCGCGGGCAGGTAGGTCTGTTCGTACGTCGTGGACCACTGCGCGCCCACTTCCGTGGCGAAAGCCAGGGCGGGGACGGCAAGCAGGACGAACTTCGCGCGTCGCAACGCGCCGGAGGTCGTCAGGTTCTGTCGCGCAACGGCGCGGTCATGTGGCGCGTTCATCGCGCACCTCCCGGCATGAGGGAACGAATGGCGAAGGCGTATGCGGCGCCGGCCGTCACGTACCAGCCGGTTTCGGGCCCGGTCACCCGGCGACCGAGGCCGGCATCGAGCGCGAAGCGTGGCGTGCGCTGCAGGCGCATGCCACCGCCCACCGTCCACGCCACCTGCTCTCCCTCCTCCAGCGGCTGCTCGGCGTAGGCCTCGGCGGTGATGAGCAAGGAGCGCAGCGGCAGCGTGCGGTCGATCGCGACGCCAGCGAGCCACTCCGACACCTCGAGCGCGCTTCCGGCATCCTCCGCATCGGCGAGCGTGTACTGCGCGTTCGCGTGGAGGCGGAACTGCGAGAAGGTGCGCGTGAGGAGCGCCGTCACCGAGGGGATTGCCCGGTCCGGACCGAACGCGCCGGCCGGAAGAACCGCATGTGCCGCGAGCCCCAGCGCGGGCAGCCCCTCGGTCTCGGCGTTCAGGTTGTGCAGCACTGAGATCTCCACGCCCGCGGCGCCCGAGCGGTTCGGTTCGCCGGGGACGTCGATCGCCACCAGGGGCACGCCGATCTCGATCTGCGTGCGTGGGAAGATCCCGTAGGCGATTTCCGGCTCGATGCCCCACGCGTAGTGACCGCGGCTCGAGCGCTCCGCGCGGACGGGGGCCAGCTGGAGCTCGAACGCATAGCGCTCGGTCGGATAGGCATCCTCGATGCGCACGGGCCGGCCGGCGTCCGTGTTGTAGTAGTCGGTCTGTGCGTATGCAGGCAGCGCCATCGCCGACGCGGCGAGCGCGGCGATCAGCGCGGAGTTGCGCCATGGCGCGTCGCCGAAGCGGCGGCGCGGGCGCACGTGGTTCCAAAGCATGTCGTATGTCCCTCGGTGGTGTTCGAAGCCGTGAACGGGTCCGCGCGCATGCGCGGTCGTTAGGTGACTCGAGGTGCACCGTGCCGGCGTCGACGTCGTGGACGCGGCGGCGCGGCCAGCGCGATCAGACGCGCGGCGGCGGTGGGTCGAGGGAGGGGACGAGCGAGTGCGGCCGGCCGTCGGCGACCGCTTCGACGCTCGCGGAAATCGGGGTCAGCTCGGCGAGCGCGACGGTCGCGTACACGATGACCGGCGAGGCGGCGCAGGAGCGGATCTCGCACTCGGGTGCGGGGAGCGAGCCATCATGCGCGTGCTCGGCCACGGCGGGCCCATCGGGCGCCTCACCGGATTGTGGTGAATGCGCGGCGTGACCACCCGCGTCCGCCATGGCCGGAGCGCACGGCGCCGCGCTCCCCAGCAGCACCAGCTGCAGGAGCGCGAGGCTCACCACCATCGTGACAATCCGCCGGCCGAGTTGCATCGTTGCGAAGGCTAATGGACGCGGAGGGCGACCAGCAACCGAGAGGATCTCGCTCGTGGTCGTGAATGCCGCCCGCCCGAAGACCGTTCCCGTCCGGCTCCACCGCACTGCTCTTCCCGGAGTGTTCGCATGCGCCCCTCGACGCTCACTCTACCGCTCCCGTTCCTGCTCCTCGCCCTTCCGGCAGTGGCACAGCGCGCGCCAGCGCCCCTGGCCGGGTTCGATTCCTACGTCACGAAAGCAATGGCGGACTGGGAGGTGCCGGGGGTGGCCGTGGCGGTCGTGCAGGGGGATTCGGTCGTGTACGCGAAGGGGTATGGGACTCGCACGGTGGGCCGGAGCGAGCCAGTGGATCCCGCGACGCTGTTCGCGATCGGCTCGTCGTCCAAGGCGTTCACGGCCACGCTCTTCGGCATGCTGGTCGACGCGGGCAAAGTCCAGTGGAACGACCCCGTCGCGCAGCACCTGCGCGGCTTCCAACTCGCGGATCCGTACGCGACCCGCGAGATGCGGGTGCGCGACCTTCTCTCGCACCGCAGCGGGCTGGCGCGCGGCGACTTGCTCTGGTACGGCACGGAGCGCTCTCGCGACGAGATCGTGGCGCAGGTCCGGTACCTGCGGCCGAGCTGGAGCCTGCGGTCGCAGTTCGGCTACCAGAACATCATGTACATCGCGGCCGGGCAGCTCGTGGCCAACGCGCTCGACCTGTCCTGGGACGATGCCATACGCGCCCGGCTGTTCGAGCCGTTAGGGATGTCGAGCTCGAGCACGACCATCCGGGCACTCGAGGGCAGGCCCAACGTGGC
>DATHUW010000105.1:0-27497 GCA_035461825.1 Gemmatimonadaceae bacterium | reverse complement strand
CCCGCGCCCTCGTCGACCTCGTCGAGGAATCGGCCGACAGCGAGCTGAACGGCCCGAACCCCGAGCCGCCGCCCGGTGCGTCCGAGGAAGAACGCCGTTCGATCGACGCGTGCGCCGCGGAATCGGCGGAGGAGGTCGTCGCGCTTGGCCTCGTAGTTCCGCAACGCGAGGACGGCGTGATCACCGATGGGCAGGATGCGCTCCTTCTTTCCCTTTCCGCGCACCTTCACCTGTTGCGCGACGAGATCGATGGCGCCGACGTCGATGCCGGCGAGCTCGGAGAGTCGCATGCCTGTCGAGTAGAACAGCTCGAGGATGGCGAGGTTGCGGACATCCTCGAAGCCGCCCTCCCAGGCACGGGTCTCCGCGAGCTGGAAGAGGAGATCGACCTGGATCCGATCGAGCCAGCCGGGGAGGTACTTGTCGAGCTTCGGGGTCGCCACGCCGCGCGCCGGATTGGCGGTGACGAGCTCGTTGCGGTGGAGATAGCGATAGAAGCTGCGGATGGCCGAGAGCGCGCGGGCCGTCGAGCGTTTCGACACACCGCGCCTGGCGAGTGCACCGAGAAAACCGCGTATCGTCAGGCGATCGACGCGGTCCCACCCCCACGCCGCGCCGCCGGCGCGCGCGGCGAGGAACGCGGCGAACGCCTCGAGGTCGCGGCGATAGGCCCGGACGGTGTGGGCCGAGTAGTCTCGTTCGCGCGCGAGGCTGTCGAGGAACTCGCGGGCGTCGTCGGGGAGGAGGACGGGCGGCGAATCGATGGACGGGGCGTCGGACGGATGCGGGGAATCGGCGCGCCCGGTGGCATCGTTCGCACGGGGGGGGGCCCCCCGGCCGGCGCGGCGCGTCACGACGCGCCCGCCGCCGACTCAGCGCCGACCGCGAGCCCGAGCCGCTCCTCCGTCCGCCAGCGCTCCATCGCCGCAAGCGACCGCTCGGCGAACAGCTCACGCTTGCGCCGCTTGTCCCGCACCCGCTCCGGCAGATCGTCGAGCAGGCCGAAGTTCGCGTTCATGGGCTGGAAGTGCCGCGGGTCCGCCTCGCGCAGATATCGGTACAGCGCCCCGAGCATCGTCTCGGACGGCGGGAGCGCCGGCGCCTCGCCCGCGAGCACCCGGGCCAGGTTGATGCCGGCCAGGATGCCCGTCGCGGCGCTCTCGGTATAGCCCTCCACGCCGGTAATCTGGCCGGCGAGAAAGACGCGTGCGTCGTCAGGCACCGACAGCACCGGCGTGAGCGCGGCCGGCGAGTTGATGTACGAGTTGCGATGGATCGAGCCGAAGCGCAGGAACTCCGCCTCCGCCAATCCGGGTATCATGCGGAACACCCGTTGCTGCTCGGGAATGCGCAGGCGCGTCTGGAATCCGACGAGGTTCCACATGCGCGCGCCCCGATCCTCGCGCCGCAGCTGCACGACGGCGTAAGGCGCGCGCCCCGTTCGCGGATCGCGCAGGCCGACGGGCTTCATGGGGCCGAAGCGGAGCGTATCCCGTCCGCGACGCGCGATCTCCTCGACCGGCATGCAGCCCTCGAAGTACGGGACTTCGTCGAACTCGTGACCCTGATGCTGGTCGGCCGCCGTCAACGCATCGATGAAGCCCTCGTACTCCTCGCGCGTGAAGGGCACGTTGAGATAGGCACCCTCCTCACCCGCGCCTTCCATCGTCTCCTTGCCGTAGCGCGACGCGGGGAAGATGACCGATTCGTCGAGTGATTCCCGGCTGACGACGGGCGCGATCGCGTCGTAGAACGCCAGGGCGTCGGTGCCGAGCCGCGCGCGGAGCGCCGCGGCCAGCGCGTCCGACGTGAGCGGCCCGGTGGCGATCACCGCCGGCGACGGCACGTCGCGCGCCTCCGCGCGGGTGATCGTTATGCGCGGGTGCGCCGCGAGGCGGTCGTGCACCCCTTGCGAGAAGACGTCGCGATCCACCGTCAGCGCGGTGCCCCCCGGAATCCGCGCGAGGTCGGCGGCCTCGAGCACGATCGAGCCGAGAAGCCGCATCTCCGCCTTCAGCAGCCCGTGCGCGTTCGACGTCTCGGTGCTCTTGAACGTGTTGGAGCACACGAGCTCGGCGAGCCGGTCGGTCCTGTGCGCGGGCGTCCGCACCACCGGCCGCATCTCGTGCAACAACACGCGGTGCCCGCGCTCGGCGAGCTGCCAGGCGGCCTCGGAGCCGGCGAGTCCGCCCCCTACGACATGGATCGGCATCGACGTCATGCCCCAATATCGATCGGGAATCGGGAATCGGGAATCGGGAATCGGAAGTCCCACCGATTCCCCACTCCCGATTCCCGATTCCCGAGCTACACCGCCACTGCCTCCTCTTCCTCCGGCGTCGCCACGTCCCACTCGTTCGCGCAGCGCAGGCACTTACGGTACTGTCCGCGCGTCTTGTTCTGCTTGGCTTCGGCGCCTTCGTAACCGCACTCGGGACACACCTCGCTCACCGGCTTGTCCCAGATCACGAAGTCGCAGTTCGGGTAGTTGGCGCATCCGTAGAACGCCTTGCCCCGCGCCTTCGAGCGGCGCTGAATGATGTCGCCTGCATCCTTGGGACACTTCACCCCGGTCGGCATCGGACGCGTGCCGCGGCACTTCGGGAACCGGCTGCAGCCGAGAAACTCGCCGCTGCGGCCGGTGCGAATCAGCATCTCGGCGCCGCACTCGTGGCACATCTCGCCGCTCGGCCGAGCCGGTTTGCGGTCCACGCCGAGCTTCCGGGTGAAGGTGCACTGCTTCTTGAGCTGGTGCTCGCACGCGACGTAGGGCCCGAAGAATCCGCCCCGGGCGACGAGACGGCCGCCGCACTCGGGACAGCGCTCGGTTTCGAGGTTGGAGAGATCGTGCACGATCCCGATCAGCTCCTCCACGTTGACGTTGCCGAGTCGTTTGGCGAACGGGCCGTAGAAGTCCTCGAGCACCTTGCGCCAACCTAACGACCCTTCCTCGATCTTGTCGAGCTCCCCCTCCATCGTGGAGGTGAAGCCGACGTCGAAGATGTCCGGGAACTGCTTGACCATGACCTTCTCGACCGTCTCGCCGAGCGCGGTCGGCGTGAAGCGGCGTTGCTCCAGCTGCACGTAGTGCCGGTCGAGCAGGACGGAGATGATCTGGGCGTACGTGGATGGGCGCCCGATGCCGAGCTTCTCGAGCTCCTTGACGAGACTGGCCTCGGAGAAGCGGGGCGGCGGTGACGTGAAGTGTTGATTGGGGACGATCTCCACGACGGGGACCGCCTCGTCCTTCGCGAGCGCGGGCAGCTCCTGCTCATCCTCCAACGGCTTGGCGTCGCCGTCCTCGTGCGCCTCACGATAGAGCGCGAGAAAGCCCTGGAACTTGACCACGCTGCCGGTCGAGCGGAACAGATACCGCCCGAGGTCGAAATCGACGGTCGTGGTATCGAAGACCGCCGGCGCCATCTGCGATGCCATGAACCGCTGCCAGATGAGCTGGTACAGCTTGAACTGGTCGGCGTTGAGGTACTGCCTGACGGCGTCGGGACGGCGCGCCGGATCGGTCGGACGAATCGCCTCGTGCGCATCCTGGGTATTGGCGGCGTTGCCACCCTTGCCGTACAGCTGTGGCGTCGGCGCGAGGTACTCGGCCCCGAACAGCGTGTGGAGGTAGTCGCGCGCCTGACCGGCGGCGACCTCCGCCACGCGGGTCGAATCCGTGCGCATGTAGGTGATCAGGCCGACCGCGCCCTCGTCGCCCAGGTCGATGCCCTCGTAGAGCGACTGCGCGACGCGCATGGTGCGCTTGGAGCCGAAGCCGAGCTTCTTGGACGCTTCCTGCTGGAGCGTACTGGTAGTGAACGGGGCCGACGGATTCTTGCGGCGCTCGCGGCGCTTGACCTCGGTGACGACGAACGTCTTGCGCGCCGCGAGATCCCTGAGGATCCCGGCCGCCGTATCCTCGTTAGGAATCGCCGGCTTGGCGCCGTCCACGTGGTGCAGCTTCGCGGTGAAACGCTGGCCGCTCTTCTCCAGCAGCGCTTCGATCGACCAGTACTCGACCGGCGTGAACGCGCGGATCTCCCGCTCACGCTCGACGATGAGCCGCAGCGCCACCGTCTGCACCCGGCCGGCCGACAGCCCCGTCTTGACGGTCTTCCAGAGCACCGGACTCGCCTTGTAGCCCACCAGCCGGTCCAGCACCCTGCGCGCCTGCTGCGCCTCCACCTTCTTCTCGTCGATGCGACCGGCGTTCGCGATGGCCTTCCGAACCGCGTCCTTCGTGATCTCGTGGAACAGCACGCGGCGGATCGGCTTCTTCGACCGCTTCACCTGCTCCGCCACGTGCCACGCGATCGCTTCGCCCTCGCGGTCAGGGTCGGTGGCCACCAGCACTTCGCTCGCGTCCTTCGCCGCGCTCTTGATCTCGGCGATCGTCTTCTCCTTCCCCTCGATCGGCACGAGCTCCGGCTCGAACCCGCCATCGATGTCGATGCCGAGCTTCTTCGGCGGAAGGTCCATGATGTGCCCGACCGTCGCGCGCACCTTGTAGTTGCGGCCGAGGTACTTGCTGATGGTGCGCGCCTTCGCGGGCGACTCGACGATGACGAGCGACGGCGAGCCGTTCGACGCGACATCCGCCGACCCCTCGTACTCCTCCGCGAGCCGCTTGCGGGCAGACGTCGCCACCCGGCCGGCGCGCTTCTTCACGCCGGTCTTCGTCGCGCTCTTTCGCGTCCTGGTGGTCTTCTTCTGCGCCATCGCCTCTCGTCTGTTCTCTCCGTTCATCGGTGGGCGTCGAACGCCGCACCGTCGGCGGGGCGCTCAGTGCAGCGTGGTCCCCTCGCCGGGGGAGTCCTCGTCCACCAGTCCCGCCCCCTCCATCAGCGCGCGCAAGTCGTCGAGGGCGATCCGCCCATCGATCTGCGTGAGCGCGCGTTCGATCACATGTTCCAGCTCGGCGGGGTTCAGCAGCCCGGCTCCGGTGAGGGCGAGCAGATGTCCCCACGCCTCCGGCGCGAATCGGCCGCGCTCGTGAGGGCCCAGCACTCGAAACGTCATACCTTATCTATGTGCCTCGTGCCTGACGCGCCGTTTTCCGGCTCACCCCCGCCGGCCTTCCGCGCCGCACAGAAAAATGACGACCGCCCCTCGTTCTGGTTGCACTCGATACCCCCGACCCCGCCCCGGATTCCGAAGCGAGCAAACCTATGGGCGCCATGGGTCCGAAACAAGCCACGCCTCCAAGTCTCTAACCACTTTCTCTACAATAAGTTCCGCGTCAACTGTCAAATCGGCAGTCCGGTAGAGTGCCTCCCGCTCGCCCCACAATGCCTCCAGACGCTCAGCCATCCCGCCGCCGGAGAGCAGCGGCCGAACTTCCCTCGTACCCTCCAAGCGGACTGCCGCCACGGCGGGTGATACCCGCAGATACGCCAACCGCGCGGGCGGCCGGAGCAGCGCGACAGTCTCGGCGCGCACGATCCAACCTCCTCCCGTCGCCAGGATCAGCCGATCTCGAGACCGTATCTCTGCCGTCGCCTGCGCCTCGAGGTCCCGGAACGCCGTCTCTCCCGACTGGGCGAAGATGTCGGCGACGGAGCGGCCCTCCCTTCGCACGATGGCGTCATCGAGGTCGACGAAGTCCCAGCCGATCCGCTCGGCGAGGAGGCGCCCCGCCGTGGATTTCCCCGACCCGGGAAGGCCCGTGAGAACGAGCTGGCGCGGCGTCACCGTAGCACCAACCTAACGGACGGTGTCATCGCCCGGTCAACGACGACGCGCCCGGTCGGCGCACACGCACGGTCCGTACGTCACGGCCGGTCATGCGTACGCATCCGCGCATCCACCGCGTGCACGTATGCGGCGAGGTTGCGTTCCAGCTCGCGAACCGAATCGCCGCCGAACTTCTCCACCACGGCGTCGGCGAGCACATAGGCCAGCATCGCCTCGGCGATCACGCCCATCGCCGGCACCGCGGTGACGTCGCTGCGCTCGGCGACGGCGGCCGCGGCCTCGCCGGTCGCGACGTCCACCGTGGCGAGCGGGCGCATGAGCGTGCTGATCGGTTTCATCGCCACGCGCACGACCAGCGGCTCTCCAGTGGTCATGCCGCCCTCGAGACCACCGGCGCGATTCGTCCGGCGCCGCACGTTGCCCGTGGATGCTCGTGAGGTGGACTCGATCTCGTCGTGTACGTCGCTGCCGGGCCGGCGTGCGGCTTCGAAGCCGATCCCGATCTCCACGCCCTTCACCGCGGGGATCGACAGCATTGCGCGGCCGATCCGTCCGTCCAGCTTCCGGTCCCAGCTCACGTGCGAACCCAGCCCGACCGGAAGACCGGTGCAGACGACCTCGCAGATGCCGCCCAACGTATCGCCCGCTCGCTTGGCGGCGTCGATCCGCTCGATCATACGGGCCTCGGCGTCGGAGTCGAGCGTGCGCAGCGGCGACCGGTCCGCGACATCGTTCACGTCGTCAGGCAGCGGATCGGCTGGGGCTGCATCGATCCCGCCGAGGTGGACGAGGTGACTGCCGATGCGGACGCCGATGCGGCGCAGCAGCGCGCGGCAGATGGCACCCGCGGCCACGCGAGCCGTCGTCTCGCGCGCCGAGGCGCGCTCGAGGATGTCACGGGCATCGGCACGATCGTACTTCAGCATGCCGGTGAGATCCGCGTGTCCGGGACGCGGCCGGGTGACGGCCCGCTTGCGCGGCTCCGGATCCCCCTCGCGCGGCGCGGGATCCATGATCTCCTGCCAGTTCTTCCAGTCGCGGTTCTCGACGAGCATGGCGATCGGCGAACCGATGGTCTCGCCGGCCCGGACGCCGGACAGGAGCCGCACCGCGTCCTGCTCGATCTGCATCCGGCGTCCGCGGCCGTAGCCCTGCTGGCGCCTGACGAGCTCCCGGTCGATGTCGTCGGCGCGCAGCGGGAGGCCCGCGGGAACGCCCTCGAGAATCGAGACGAGCGCCGGTCCATGAGACTCGCCGGCGGTGGTGAATCGCAGCACTGGTCGCTCCGGAAAACGCGACGAGCCCGGCCGAAGCCGGGCTCGCCAGGTGAAGCCGTCATTCCGTCCCGCCGATCGCGGCACGAGCAGAATGTCGCTGGCTCGTATATCAATGACGATCAAGCCCTCCGTCGTCAAGCGGCGCGGTGAAGTACCCGCGGTGCCGCGTCGTTCGAGTTCCTCCTACCGGCCGGAGGGGGGACCGAGCTGCTCGCCGTCGTCCACGATGTGCGGTGTGACGAGGATCAGCAGATCGCGCTTCTCCTCCTGACGCCGCGTCGTGCCGAAGAGCCGGCCGATGAGCGGCAGGTCGACGAGGATGGGAATGCCGCTCTTCGACGTCGTGACCTGGGTGACGGTCAGTCCGCCGATCACCGCCGTCTCGCCGTCGCCGACGAGCAGCTGGTTGCGCGCTTCCTGCTTCTGGAAGGTGAAACCGAGATCGGACGCGGCCGCCACGAGGTTCGAGCGCTCGCTGTGCAGCTGCATGAGGATCTGGCGATTGCTCGTAATGTGCGGGGTGACGCGCAGGATGATACCGGTCTCCTTGAAGCTGACCGTTGCGCGCGGCGCCTGCTGGGCTCCGCCCGTTGCCTGGCCGGTGGCCGCGAGGTCGATCACGCGGATCGGCGTCTCCTCACCGACGAGGATGCTCGCCTCACGATTGTCGAGCGTCACGATGCTCGGCTCCGCCTGAATGTCGGCGAGCCGGACTTCCTGGAGCGCGTCGAGGAACGTCGTCAGGTCGAATTTGCCGATTGCCGCGGAGAACACCAGCTGCAGGGCCGGCTGCACCACGCGATTGTTGGCGTTGGCGATCGCCGACAGGGTGTTGCCGCCGAGAGCGATGATGTTGGCGTTCTGGTCGTACGGCTGGGAGGTCACGCCGTCGGGCACGCCGTCGCCGTCGGTGTCGATCGGCTGGAAAGTGGACGGATCGGGACGCTGGGCCAGCCTGTTGAAGAACTGGTTCTGACTACCGAAGTCGTAGCTCAGGCCCAGGTCCTCGATGTCCGTGCGGTTGACGAAGATGATCTTCGCCTTGATCGCGACCTGGGGCGTGCGTACGTCGAGATCGCGGATGTAGTTGCCGATCTCGGCGAGGCGCGAGGGCACGTCGGTGATGACGAGGCGGTTGGTCGCCGTGTCCGCGGTGACGGACCCGCGCGTCACGCACCCGGTCTGGGAACCGAGCGTCGGCCCGGCGCCCGTCGCCGCGGCGGCGCCGAGGCAGTCCTTCGACAGCAGCGTGCGCATCGTCTCGACCAGCGAGCCCGCGCGGGCGTAGTTCACCGGAATGATCTGCGTCGTCAGCGGCTCGAGCGCCTGCTGCGCCGCGATGTTGGCGTAGCTGTCGACCGTGATGATGCCCGACTGATCGGTCTGTGCCGCGAGGCCCTGCGACTGCAGGATCGCACGGAGTGCCACGTCCCAGGGCTGATCGCGCACCTCGGCGGTGACCTGGCCGGAGACGCCCTTGCCGACCACGATCGTGCGTCCGGAGAAGGCTGCGAACGCCGCGAGGACGTCGCGGATGTCCGCCTCCTGATAGGTGACCGTAATGCGCGGCTGCTGCGCCTGCGGCGTCGCGGTGCGCGCCGCCGCCTCAGGGATGCGGCGCGCCGGCCGCTCCACCGCCTCCGGTGCGGGACGCTCCGGCAGGCTCGCGTGCCACGCCGTGAAGGTCGCCTCGCCACCGATGATCGCGATGCGCACTTCGCGGTCGCCACGGCTCACCGTGTAGTCGTGCTCCGACTCGAGATCGATCACGACGCGGACGACATCTTCCTTGTACTGGGCGACGCGGATGTTCGCGACGCCACCGCGCGCGACGCGGTCGTACAGGCGCGGCGGCATCGTGAGGCGCGCCCCGCGCACGTCGAGCACGACCCTGGGGGGCGTTCCCAGCGTGAAGTCCTGCACCTCGACGTCACCGTCGACGCCGATGATCACCTCGGCGCGTCCCGCGGCGGGAATGACGCTGAGCGTCCGTACCTCGCCGGTGTCGTTGCCGGCCGGCGTATTCGCGTGCGCGGCCGGGACCGGCGCGCTCAGCAGCAGCGCGGCAATTCCCGCCAGACTCCAGACCCGCCTCATGGCGTCCTCGCAGTAGTAGAATCGTTAAGCGCCAGCGTTTCCTGCCGGCTTTCTCCGAACTCGAGAATCGTGAACGTCACCGCTTTCGGAGCGATGCGGGCGACCCGCATGCGGCCGAGCTGCTGGCCGACGCGCACCTTGTACTGCTCGTTCGTGTTGATGTCGCGCAGCACGGCGCGCGAATCTCCATCGGAGTCGTACACGACGACCGAGAGCCGGAGGTCGCTGATCATGGGGCGCAGCTCGCTCGAGGTCATGAGGGACACGAACGGATCGCGGCGCCCTTCCTGCGCGTAGCTGAAGGCTTCGCGCTGGATGGTGACCTGGGCGCGGCCGGCCGGGCGCGTTGGCGCAGGCGCGGCGTTCGGCCGGACGGAATCCGCCATGGCGATGGTGCGCGCCGGCGACGACGTTTGCGCGCTCGAGGCGGTGGGCCACGCCACGAAGGCGGTCACCGCTAGCGCGAGGGCAGTCAGGGGTCTCATTCGCGTGCTCCGCGTTCATCGATCGGCAGCGGCGCGCCATCATCCAGCGGAGAGCGCCGTGCGACGTACGTCTGGATCTGGAAACGAGCCTCGATTTCTGCTGCGGACTTCCTGCCCCGTTTGGGGGTCTTGGCCACTACCGTCGGCGGATGCAGCCTGACGTTCACTGGCGCAATGATTCGCGTGAGACTCCCGACGTTCGACAGGAACGCCGCCAGTTCGTGGTAGCCGCCGATCACGCCGATGTTGTAGCGATAGGTGTCGAACTGCGGCCCCTCGACGACGGGCTGCGGATCGACCGTCGCCACGTCGAGTCCCTCGCGGCGTGCGGCCGTCGAGACCTGCTCGAGCAGCGCCGGCACCTCGTTGGACGTCGGGATCAGCGTGCGCAGCAGGACGAGGTTGTCCTGTGCGAGCGCGAGCTCCGCGCGCATCTGCTCCACGCTGCCCTTCGCCAGCTCCGTGCGCGCCTTCTGATTCTCCTCGACGAGCTTCTCGAGGCGGACGCGGTGCTCCTCGATCTCCAGCGCCTTGGCCTGATACGGGAAGTACCAGTAGGCCCCAGCGGAGAGAAGCGCGATCGCGGCGAGTACGAGCAGGGTCTGCTCGCGCTGTCCGCCAGACTTGAGAGCCATGGCTACCTCACCGACACCGTCAGCGGGACGGTGCGAATGGCGGTGGAATCAGGCGTCTGATACGACGCATCGAGCGTGAACTCGGTGACTTCCTTGCCGTCGACGAGAATCAACGACGACCTGACCAGCTGTACGTTCTCGACGAATGGCGACGCCTCGAGCAGGCGCATGAATCGCGTGAGCGCCTGAATGTCGACGGTGTTGCCGATGAGCCGGAAGTTCACGAGCTGGGCGAGCGCGATGCTGTCCTGGATCGCCTCCTCCGAGCGCGCCGCGTTCTTGCCGGCCTTCTTTTCGCCAGGCGTGGCGGGTTGTGGCTGAATCGGCTCGCTCGTGTTCGTCTGCGCGAGCTGCGTGAGCCACGTATAGGCCGGGAGCGCGCGGCTCACTTCGTCCATGATGTGCGACCAGACGAACCGCTTGCCGTCGATCGACTCGATCATGTGGAGCTGCGTACGGACGGAGTCGCGCTGCGCCTCGGTCTTCCGCTTCTCCCTGATGATCGCGGCGAAGCGGATCGAGTCCTGCTCGGCGGTCTGCAACTCGGCGGCGACGGCCGACGACTGGGCGCCCTGAATCCAGAACATGCCCGCGATCGCGACGGCGCCGACCAGCACCGAGGCGACGGCACCGATCAGGTACGGATCCTTGACCCGCGCGGCGGCGCCGGTGAGCCAGGAGCCGAGATTGAGCTGGACACCACGGGGGCCGCGGGACTTCTTGGCGGCGCCGGGCAGAAGATTGATGTGAATCATGAGAGTGGCCCGGTGATAGTCAGGCGGCCTTCCGAAGCGCCAAGCCGATCGGGAGCATCAACAGCGGCGCGACCTCGTCAATGACGAGAGCATCGAAGGCGCCGTCACGTACCCGCAACCGCTGGAGCGGATTGGCCTGCTCGACGGACATCCGGAGCCGCCCCGCAAGCATCTCGGTGAGGCCCGGCACGCGGGCGCCACCGCCGCAGGTGTACACGGTCTTGAGCGGGCTGGAGGCCCGCGACGAGGTCGCGAGGAAGGCCGCCGCGCGCTCGATACCGACCGCGATCTCCTCGCCGCGGCTCGCGAGCACGGCTTGAAGGTGCGGCGACGTCTCGTAGCCCTGGAGCAGCGCGTCCGCCTGCTCGACGGACAGGCCCCGCTCGCGCTGCAGGTCCTCGCGGAGCCGGCGCGTGCCGACCCCGATGTCGCGCGTCAGGAGCGGCACGCCGTCGTCGAGAATGTTGATGTTCGTGACTTCGTGCCCGATGTTCACGAGACACACCAACCCATACATCGCCTCGGGGTAGTTCAGCTCGAAGGCGTTGTGGAGCGCGAAGGCATCCACGTCGACGATCGACGGGGCAACCTCGGCGTCGGTGAGCAGGCGCATCTTGTTCTCGACCAGATCGCGCTTGGCTGCGACGAGCAACACCGCCATTTCCGGATCGCTGCCGTGCGGGTCGAGGATCTGGAAGTCGAGCTCCACCGATTCCATGTCGAACGGCACATGCTGCTCGGCTTCCCAGCGAATGACGTCCCGAGCCTCGTGCTCGCGGGCGCGGGCGATCTTGATCTTCTTGATGATCACGTCGCGTCCACCGACGGCGGTCACGACATTCTTCACCGGAAACCCCGCGGCGGCGAGCGCGTCCTTGATCGCGCCGGCGACGATGCCGGGATCCATGACCTCGCCCTCGACGATCGCATCGGCGATGAGCGGACTGATGGAGACCTTCACCAGCTCGGGCTCGTTCTTGGCGTGGTCCACGACCACGACCTTGATGAGGCCCGACCCTATGTCGAGGCCGATCGTCGTCTTCTTCCGACCGAAGCGCATCATGGAAGTCTCGGGGAGAGAGAGGGGCATCAACTGCGGAACGACGCCGCGCTGCACCGGCGGCGACCGGCCTGGGCCGGCTTTCTTCTCCCTGACACGACTGGCGGCACGAAACGTCACAGCGTGACGCGGGCGCCGATTCCCCGATGCAGCGCGGCGCACCGAGGCTAGCCCCGGTGCGCCGCACCACCTGCATCATTTCGTTCCACTTCGGTCACCGATGTTGCAACGGCGAACCGCTCGTCAGGTCAATAGAGCTCCGCCCAGGGACGGCCGACCATCGGAATCGGCAGCGCTGTCGCCTGCTGCACCTTCGCCATGATGCAGCTCGAGTAGGTCACGACGGCGTTCCCGAGCACGACGTTCTGCGCCAGGTTCACGTTCGCGGCCATCACGCCACCGTTGAAGTGACCACCCGTGCCCTGGGTGTTCAGGTCGCCGCGCACGATGATCGGCCCGTAGAACTGAAAGCCGCCGGCGACGTTGAGGTTGCCTTCGACCAGCAGGATCCCCTGCCCCCTCCCACCCAGCAGATTGAGGTTGCCTGGCGAGTAGAGGATGGGAAAATAATCCTCGCAGGCCCCCGCCGGCGTGTTGCGCGCTGGATCACCCCAATTCGTGAACACGCCCGATTGGCACACACCTCCAACGGCGAGCGGCGCGGGTGACACCGTGCCGGTGCCGACGAGCTTGGCCATTGCCGTGAGCTGCGCCCACTGGATGCCATTGCCGTAATCGAAGTAGGTGCTCGTATCGGAGGCGGCGGCGTTCTGCTGGATCGGAGGCGATCCCTGCACGCAGTTCCAGTTGTTGCAACCGGCCGTGGTGATGAGGGTCGAATCGCCCGTCGCGACACCGGGGAGATCCGGACCCGTCGCCGGGCACCCCCAGCCGGAGAAGTTCGTATCGGTGCCGTTGATGAACGAACTACCGCCCATCTGCAGGGCACCGCGCGTGGTCAGTGCGCCCAGAAGGTTGATGTCGAACGGCACCAGCGCCATGACGCTGGAGGTCCGCCGTCGCGCCCGGGCGCCGAGCAGCGTGCCGGATGCGCCCTCCGACGAGACGAGGAACATCGGGATGTTCGAGTTGCCGATGCGCGTCACCCGCACGCGCGCGGTTGCGCCGTGTGAGGTGTAGCTATTGGACGTCGAGTCGATGCCGCCGACCGGCATGGTGTTCCAGGAGGTGCCCTTCCAGTCGACCGACAGGGTGCGATTCAGGCCGTATTCCGCGGCCGCGATCGCGTTCGTCTGGAGGCGCTGGTTGCGCGCCATCCGCTGCTGCTGCATGGAGGCGAAGAAGATGCCCCCGATCAGGGTGCCGATGACGACGATCGCGAAGATGGCGATCGCCAGCGCAAATCCTTCACGCGCGCGAGTGAAGCGTCGCATAACGATCTCCTAGTGGTTGCGGAGGGCCACGGACGTGAACAGCGAGTCCGTGTACAGACCTGCGCCGTTGGTCGTCATCCCCATGGCACGGACGATCGCCCTGGACCGGGCCCGCACCTCGATGTCGATGCGACGCACTCGCGGTGCGTCGGCCCCGGAGGTCAGTACGGTGCCGGCGGAATCGCGGTAGATGAAGCGCAGTCCGCTGGCGCCCTGTGCGTTGTACGGGAGCAGCGGGCCCGCCACGGGCTGGATCGCGCTCCACTGCGGGTTTCGCCCGGGTACGAAGTCCCGGTATCCGAGATACCAGAATTCGTCGTTCGGATTGCGGTACAGTGAGTATCTCGCGCGGCGGAAGAACCGCACCGGCGCGCCAGCCGGGACCGACGGCGGCAACGCACTGTCGAGCAGGAACGTGACCGACGCATTGACCTCGGCCGACGTCGACGTGAATCCGCTCGTGATCGCGCAACTCCCCGCCGCGGGCGCGGCCGAGATGCCGCGGCCGATCATCGTGTCGATTCCCGCGTCGCGCGAGTCGAAGATGAACATCGAGTCGCTCATCACTGGGCGAACCAACCAGGAGGTGAGCCCCGCATCCGTCTGCAGCTGTGTCGGCGGCACGATGATCATCGTCCGGTTGTTGCTGAACTCGCAGATCGTACTGCTGCCCGTCGCCGACCGGAAATCGATCGCCGAATCGCTCATCGCGTAGATGTCGCCGTAGCGGGGAGCCAGCGCGCGCAGCTCCGACGGCAACAGATCGCCCGTTCGACGAAGATTGTCGCGCACCTCCATGACTTCGGAGGCGCTGTCGTAGAATCGCTGTTGATGCATCACCACCGTGAGCAGGGCTCCGACCACGAGGCCCAGCAGCACGAGGGCCACCATGACCTCGATGAGCGTGAAGCCGCTCGGGCGACGGCGCACCCGGTCCCGCGGGGTTACGGCAGGCATTTGACCACACTCCTGTAGGCTTGCTCGCGCTGTACGCCGCGGCGGGTGAACCGCACCGTGTCGACCACGTCGTACATCCGATAACTCGGATTCCCCATCTGAACTGCCGCCCAGCGCTCGTTGATACCGGCCGAGCTCACCGAACCGCTGGCGACCGGGCATCGCGAACCGCGCAGCCTCTCGAAGCGCGCCGATGCCACCGCGGCCGCGTCGCTCTGGACTTCCGCGGAGGCCATCATGCGTGTGACGATGGCGGCAGCGCCCGCCAGGCCTAGCACACCGACCGTGAGCACCATGATGGCGATGATCACCTCGATGACCGTGAAGCCCGAGCGCCGGCGCACCGCTCTTCCAGTCTGACGGCGTCTCACTGGCACCTCCCTTCGGTGATGATCCGGCCAAAGCGCGTGACGCACACCGAGTCCCGGCGTGTGCCGCGCGAGATGCGCACGGTCTGATAGGCGTTGGGAATGCCGAGCGCGAAGCCACGAGAGTCGAACCGAATGGTGTCCGGGTTACTCTCGACGTGCACCCTGTACGAACGCATCATGTTGACGGGCGCGCCGATCGTGTCGAACTGCGCACCGACATCCTGCCGGACGTGCATGACGTTGCCGTTCCGGACGAACCGGGCCGGCCGGCCGCTGTGAATCGCCGACGCCTTGGCGACCGCGAGCGTGGCCGCGATCTCCTGCTTGGCCGAGCGGACCTGGTTGTTCACCATGATCTCATGGCCCCGCGGCATCACCACCAGCGCGACGATGCCGACGATGACCACGACGATGAGCAGCTCGATCAAAGTGAACGCCTTTCGTTTGCGAACGATCATGTGAACCTCCAGTGGGGCCCCCCAGGGCGACTCCCATGCCATGAGCCAACCGCTTGCATTGCAATCGCTTAGCGTAATGCAGCGAGCGCGGATCCGCGCTAAGAAGTTGCATCCTCGCACCTTTTTGCATACCGACGACGTGGCACCGCCGCCGTCACGCATCCAGCCCGTACTCCCGGATCTTGTAGAGCAGCGCGCGATGTGAGAGCTCGAGCAGCCGCGCGGCCTGCGTCCGGTTTCCGTCGGTCCGTGCCAGGGCGGCGGCGATCAAGCCGCGCTCCAGCTCGCGGACGCGCCGCTTCACCGACAGGTCCGCATCTCCCGTGGAACGCGGCGGGCCGTTGGTCGAGGGAACTCCCCGGACCACGTCGGGGAGATGCTCGAGCGCGATCGCCGCACCCCCCGCGAGCACGAGCGCGCGCTCGATGGCGTTCTCGAGCTCGCGCACGTTGCCGGGCCATGGGTACCGCGCCAGCGCCGCCAGCGCCGGCGCGCCGATGCTCGCATCGCGCATCCCGAGCCGCGCCGCATAACGCGCGACGAAGTGCCGCGCCAGCGGCGCGACGTCCTCGAGTCGGTCGCGGAGCGGCGGCAGGTGGATCGAGACGACGTTGATCCGGTAGAATAGATCCTCGCGGAATCGGCGCTCGCCGACCTCCTCGGCCAGATCCCGGTTGGTCGCGGCGATCACGCGCACGTCCACCTTGCGCGACTCGGAGCCCCCGACGGCGCGCACCTCGCCCTCCTGCAGTGCCCGAAGCAGCTTGACCTGGAGCGGCAGCGGCAGCTCGCCGATCTCGTCGAGGAACAACGTCCCGCCCTCCGCATCGGCGAACAGGCCGGCCCGGTCCGCGACGGCGCCGGTGAACGCGCCGCGCACGTGCCCGAACAGCTCGCTCTCGAGCAGCGACTCCGGGATAGCCCCGCAGTTCACCGCGACGAAAGGCCGGTCCGCGCGCGGGCTCTCGTCGTGCACCAGGCGGGCGAACAGCTCCTTGCCGGTGCCGCTCTCGCCGGTGATGAGCACCGTCGACGGATACGGCGCGACCTTGCGCGCGACCGCGATGGCGCCGCGGAGCACGCGGCTCGCGCCGACGATTCGCCCTTCCGCCTCACGAGCTCCCAACTCCGATTCGAGTGCCTGCACGCGTGCGAGGAGCCGCTCGCGTTCCACGGCCTTCCGCACCACCAGGACGATCTCCTCGGCGTGGAACGGCTTGGCGATGTAGTCGTAGGCCCCGCGCTGCATGGCACCGACGGCGGTCTCGATGTCGCCGTACGCCGTCATCGCGATGACGAGCCCGCGGCCGCCCGTGGCGCGATAGCGCTCGAGCAGCTCGAGTCCGCCGAGCCGGGGCATGCGGAGATCGCAGAGGATGATGGTGGGCGACAGCTCGGCTGCGGAGGCCAGCGCCTCCTCGCCGTCGCACGCGGTCGCGACCTCGTAGCCCTCCTCGGCCAGAATGCACGAGACCGTGTGGCGGAGCGCCGGTTCGTCGTCGACGACCAGGACCCGCACCGCCGGTGCGATCATGCCGCCGACTCCGAGCGCTCCGGCCGGAGGGTCGCCTCGTCAGGCGCCGGATCGACGGGGAGCAGGACGACGAACGCCGCGCCTCCCTCACGCGCGGGACGGGCGAAGACGATGCCCCCGGCATCCTCGATCGTGCGCGCGACGATCGCCAGGCCGAGCCCCGTCCCTTCGCCGGGATCCTTCGTGGTGAAGAACGGATCGAACACCCTCTCGCGGTCCTCCTCGGGGATGCCGCGCCCGGAGTCGGCAACGATCAGCTCGATGAACGCCCTGGGCGAGGCGCCGTCACGCCAGGCGCCCAGCCGCAGCGCGGCGCTCCGCGGCATCGGCGCCAGCGCGCGGTCGGCCGACCGGCCCGCGCCACGGCCGATGGCCTCGTCGAGCGTCGTCAGGCGGGCGCTCACGTGCACCAGACCCGCCACCGGCGTGGCCTGTGATGCGTTGTGCAGCAGGTTCACGAGCACCTGATCCAGCGCGTGGGCATCGATCCGCACGCGCGGCATGATCGACCCGAAGGCCAGGTCCAGCCGTACGTGCGAGAGCAGCTTCTGCTCTCCGAGCAGATCGGCGACGCGCCGAACGCTCTCGCGCACGTCGCAGAGCGCCGCCGGCGTCCGCCGCGGCCGGGCGTAATCGAGCAGGCCGCGCATGATGCGATCGACCCGCGACGCCTCCCGCTCCAGATCGCGGACGAGGACGACCGCGTCGGGTTGATCGGCCAGGCGGCGCTTGAGCAGATGCGTGTACCCGTTGATGGCGCCGAGCGGATTGCCGACTTCGTGCGCGACTCCGGCGGCGAGCCGGCCCAAGCTCGCCATCTTCTCGACCTGCACCACCCGCTGCTGCTCGGCGATCAGCTGGTCGGTCATCGTATTGATCGCGCGGGCGAGCCTGACGAACTCCGGTGCGCCGCGTTCCGCCGCGCGGCACGCCCGCTCGCCAGTCGCGATGCGGCCGGCGGAGCCGACGACGTCCGCGAGCGGTTGCAGCACCAGCCTGCCGATCAGGTGATATCCGAAGAGCAGGAAGACGACGATGTCCGCCGTCACGAGAACGGTCAGCAGCATCACGCCGCTCGGCGTCGCGAGCACCGCATCGAAGAGCACGATCGTGGAGATCGCGAGCAGGAGCGCGGCGGTGGCGAGGGTCGCCAGGTTCAGCAGCAACTCCGTGCGCAGGGAGACCGAAATGGCGAACCGGCGTCCCAGCATCCGCTGACGAGCGGACGTCCGCTCCGCCGCGCGCGCATCCTCGCGCACGGGCGCGGCGGCGGGTAATGTGGTGGACTCCGCAAGGGACATGGCTCAGTCGGTCGGCGTTTCGGCAGGTGCCGACGCGCGGCCGGTCTGCCCCAAGCTGACACGACTGCGGGTGCGGGAACGTAACGACCGTCAGTACACCTCGGACCAGCCGCGGAAGGGGATGGGAACTGGTCGAAGGGTCGCGCGTTCCGCCTCGGCGAGGGCGCAGCGGGAATGCGCGATGACCAGCGACCCGGCGATGTCGCTCGCAGCTCCGGAGAGCGCGGCAGCCATCAACGCGCCCTCGATGCGTCCGCCCGTCCCGGCGGCGTGCACGGCGCCCCGGACGATCACGATCCCGGCGAACCGCGCGCCGCCACTCACGGTCAGGTCACCGTCGACGAGCAGGACCCCCTGCCCCACGCCGCCGGCGAGATGCAGGTCGCCGGGCGCGTGCAACACTGGAAAGAACGACTCGCAGGGAGCGGGAGGCGATCCGCGCGCCGGGTCGCCCCAGTTGTCGAGGTCGCTCGTCAGGCATGCGCCGGCGCTCGACGACGGCGCAGGGTTTGCCACGGACGATACGGGGCGCGCCGCCGCGACCAGTTCCGCCCACCCGATGTCGCCGAATACGAGATAGGTGGAGCTGGCTCCGGCCACCGCGAGCTGCGCGACCGGCGGCGCGCCACCCAGGCAGGCCGGCCCACAACTCACGGTGACGGTCGCAGCGTCAGGCGTCGCGATGCCGGGAAGCGCCGGGCCGGGAACCGGACAGCTCCAACCGGCCGGCGGCAGATCGTTGCCATCGACCATCGCGCCAGCACCCACGGTGACGCCTCCTCCGATGGTGAGGGCGCCGAGCGGGGCGAACCGACCCTCTGCCAGCGACATCGTAAGGCTGACGGTGCGGCGGGCCCGGCGCGTCGGCGCCGAGCCCGCCCCTCCCACGCCTTCGATGAGCACGAGCGGCGTGATCGAGTCACCAAGCCGGGTGACCCGCACGGAGACGGTCGCCCGACCTACGCTCCATGGACCCGACCAATCCGTCGAGCCCGGCGGCATCGCTCGCCAGGCGGCGAGCGGCGCGTTCGCCGCGGCGCGCTCGACGCCGTACTCCGCAGCGGCGAACGCCTCGGCCTGCATGAAGCGCCGCTCTCCGGCACGTCCGGATTCGACCGCCGCCAGGTGCGCCGCCGCGACCAGGAGGCCGATGACCGCGAGCGCCACCACCGCGACGATCAACGCGGTGCCGCTCCGGTGCCGCGCACGCACGCCGCCGGCGATCGTGCTCACTCGTTGCGCGGCGCAAGGACTACGTGCAGCGACTCGGCCGCCTGCACACGCCGGCCGAGCGCGCGTGGACCGCGCAGCCCCCTCGCGCGGACCGACAGCTCGATCGCTCGCGCACCACCGTACGCTCCAGTCGTGACCGTCGAGCCGGCGCTGTCGATCACCCGGAGCGACATGCCGCCGGAGCCGAGTGGCGCCGCCGGGGCGAGCGGCCCGGTCACCGGCTGCACCACCGCCCATGCGCCCGACAACAGCTCCTTGATCCCGAAGTACCAACGATTGTCGGCAGTCGATCGATAGAGCGAGTAGCGCGTCCAGCGAAGGAAGCGAACCGGCGCACCCGTGCCTATCGACGGTGGCAGCGGCGGGGATACCGTGAGCTCGAGGCTCGATGTCGCGTCGGCCGCCGAGCGGGCGAACGGCGAAGCCATGGGGCAGCGGCCGCCGCCGAGCGCAACCAGCTCGTGCCGGCTGATCGAATCCGGGAGTCCGCCTCGCGCGTTGAAGATGTCGATGCTGTCGCCGGGCGCCGGCATGTCGCGCCACCAGGTGAGGGGCGCTCCCGCTACGGGCCGGCGCGGCGGCACCATGATCCGATCCCGAGCCACCGTCACCGAGCAGACGACCGCGGTTCCGAGGGTCGCGCGCACCTCGAGGGCGGTGTCCAGCGCCGCGCGGATGTCACCCGCCGCGGGCGACACCGAACGGATCTCCGCGAGCAGGAGATCCGCGGTACCGCCCATCGCCTGACGAATGCGCTGGTCGTCGGCGAGGCCGTCGTGCGATCGCCACTGCGACGCCACCGCCGCCGCCAGTCCCCCGCCCACGACGGCGAGCACCGTGAACGACACCAGGATCTCGACGAGCGAGAAGCCGCGATGCTCACGAGCGCTCACGAGACGCACCGCACGATGGACCTGACGACGCGGGCGGTGCTCCGACCGCTCGTGAGCACCGTGACGCTGTCCTCCACCTCGACGGACCGCAACAGCGGCCCCGCCCGAGGGCCGACGAGCCATGCTTCCGCGACTGGGCCGAGCGCGGCTGAGCCGGAGCTCACGACGCACCGCGAGCGGAGGCGCTCCAGGCGAGACTCCGCGGCATGGGCGCCGAGCGTGTAGGCGCGGCCGTGCGCGGACGATCGGACGGCGCTGCGCATTCCGCCGGCGAGCGACGCCGCGCCCACCGCGAACAGCAGGAGCGCGACGAGCAGCTCGACGATCGTCGTGCCGCGCTCATTGGATTGGGTTGCCGCTGGAAGGTGCATGGCCGCTCCGCATCGCCGTGGCGCATCCCCGCCTTGGGGTGAGCCTCACGATACGCGCGGTCCCGTGATCCTCAGGACCGAAGTCGTGCCACCATCGTCGAATCGTCGCGAGCGGATCGGCCCCCGCCTGCCCGGTCGCGCAGGACGAGCGCCTGCGGCGCCCCGTGGCTGAGCAGGACCGCGCTATCCGCCTGCACGCGCGCACCAACGGAATCGCCGCGCGCGAGCAGCACATCGGCGAGTCCGGCGCGGTACTCCCACCGGGTCGGGTCGAGATCGATCACCCGGCGCAGCGCCGCCTCCGCCTGCGCCAGTGCACCGACCCGCACCGACGCCGCCGCCACGATGGCCCAGCCGCTCACCGAATCAGGCGCGATGGCCAGCGCGCCGCGCGCGTGGCGCAGTGCGGCGTGATGATCCGCGCGGCCAAGCGCAACCTCGCCGCGGGCGAGCAGCACCTCCGCGCGCGTCGGCGCCGCGCGATGCGCAACGTCGAGCAGGGAGTCCGCCCGGTCCAGCCGACCGAGGTGCGCGGCCATGCGCGCGGCGTCGAACGCGCCGGCCGCATCGCGAGGGAACAGCCTGGACGCCTCCTCGAAGTGCTCGGCCGCCGCGGCGTACTGCTGCTGCGACGCAAGCACGCGGCCCGCGACGAGATGCGCGCGGTACGACTCGGGGTGGTCACGCAGGAGGGTGAGGATGTAGCGCTTGTCCGACTGCCACACCGGCGTCCGTGTCCACACGCGCGCGGCGCCTAACGTCATGAGCACGAGCGCGCCGGCGATCGCCAGACCCTGCCGGCCGCGGGCCACGCGCTGGGCCACGACGCCCAGCAGCAGGCACGCGCCCACGCTCGCGAGATACAGCGTGCGCTCGGCCAGTGCGACGGAGGGAAAGAAGACGTTCGACACGGGAGCGATCGCGATCGGGATCCACACGAGCGCGAACGCCGCCTCCGGCACCGGGCGCCACGCACGGCGGACGGCAACCCCAAGCGCGACGGCGAGAGCGAAGCCGATCAACCCCGCCGGCGTAACGCCGGTAGCCAGAGCGATCACCTGGGGGTAGTAGTCCCCGCTCAGGTGCAAGGGAGCGAACAGCAGTCGTACGTAATGTGGGACGATCGTGGCCACCGTGAGCAACCGTTCCGCGGTCGTCGCGCCGAGGAACGTCGGCGCGGGCACGGTGAAGCTGCGATCGTGGAACAGCGCGAGGAGCAGCCCGACGTATGCGACCGTCGTCAGGCCGTACGTCGCATACCGCGCGCGTGCGGCGCGGAGTGAGGCTCTCCAGTCTCCGCTGACGAGGAGATCGTGCGCGATCGCGAGACCGATGAACGTCACCGCGCTCTCCTTCGCGAGGAGGCCGAGCGCGAAGAGCACCGCCGCCCACCACGAACGGTTGCGATGCGCGAGGAGCGCCCCGAGCACGAACACCGTCGCCATGGGCTCGAGTCGACCGACGACATTCGCGACGGCTTCGACGTGCACGGGGTGCACCGCGAAGAGGAGTGCCGCGATCAACGCCGCCGCCGGAGCGAGCATACCGACGGCGAGAAACCAGACCAGCAGCGCAGCGCCGGCGTGCCAGAGGACGTTGGTCGCGTGCAGCCACCGCGGGTCGCCCCCGCTCGCGACCCAATCGATCGCGTAGGAGACCGTGCCTAACGGCCGGTACTGGCCGCCCGCGCTGGGCGGCGGCCAGTAGGGCTCCGTGAACGCCTGCCAGAGCCCGTCCAGCGAGTGCACGATCGGGTTGCGGACGACGACGGGGCCATCGTCGAGGACGTACCCGTTCTGCACGGCGTTGCCGTACACGAGGATGGAGACGAGCACGACGAGTACGGGTGCGAGCCGCAGGAGCCAGGTGCGCTCCCGCAACCGTCCGGCGGACCAGCTCGTACTCACGACGACCGCATCCCCCCGAATCGGGTCGGCGACGGTCTCCAGTACGGCGGGGTCGGACACCGCGTCCCGCCGCCGTCCGCGCGAATCGCGCCGCCCGCGCCGCCTCACGTCTCGACGCCGTAGCGCGAGAGCTTGCGGTAGAGCGTGGAGGGATCGATCCCCAGCACGTCTGCCGCGCGACTCTTGTTGCCTCCCTCGTTCTGCAGCACCCAGAGGATGTAGCTGCGCTCGATCACGTCGAGAGTCGGGTTGGCCGCCGCACGGTCCGACACGACCGCTTCGGCCTTGCGCTGCGTGACCCGCTCGGGCAGCGCCCCGTGCGAGATCTCCTCGCCCGTCGTCAGGATCACGGCGCGCTCGAGCGCGTTCTCCAGCTCGCGCACGTTGCCCGGCCACTGGTACGCCTGCATGGCCTCCAGCGCCTCGTCACTCAGGCGCTTCGGCTCTCCACCATGCACCTCGCCGAGCCTCGCAAGAAAGGCCGACGCGAGCAGCGGAATGTCCTCGGCCCGCTGGCGGAGCGGCGGCAGGTGCAGTGCGAACACGTTCAGCCGGTAGAAGAGATCGCCGCGGAACGTGCCGCGCTTCATGTCCTCCTCGAGGTCACGATTCGTCGCGGCGAGCACGCGCGTCTCGATCGCATGCGACTCCGTGGCACCGACGGGGATGACCTCGCGGCTCTGGAGCACCCGCAGGAGCTTGACCTGCGTCGACGGTGTGGTCTCGCCGATCTCGTCGAGGAAGAACGTGCCCTCGGCCGCTGCGGCGAAGAGGCCGGTCTTGTCCTTCACCGCACCGGTAAACGAGCCCTTCACGTGGCCGAACAACTCGCTCTCGAGCAGGCTCTCGGGCAGCGCGCCGCAGTTGATCGAGAGGAACGGGCCTTCGTTGCGGTGCGACAGGTCGTGGATGTAGCGGGCGATGACCTCCTTTCCGGTGCCGGACTCGCCCTGGATGAGCACCAGAGAGTCGGTCGGCGCGACGGTCTCGGCCAGCCGCAGCACATCGAGCCAGGGCTTGCTGCGCCCGACCGGCCGCGGGCCGGACGAGTCGCGGCGCCGGATCTCCTGGCGCAGCGAGCGGTTCTCCACGCGCAGCTGCCGGTGCTCCGCCGCGCGGCGCAGGATGGCGATCAGCTCGTCGTTGACGAACGGCTTCTGGATGTAGTAGAACGCGCCGGCGTTCACCGCCTGGATGGCCGAGCGCAGATCGGCCTGGGCGGTCATGAGTATCACGGGCAGGTCGGCGTCGATCTTGCGCACGGCGGCGAGCAGCTCGAGGCCGCCGACGTTCGGCATACGGACGTCGGTCAGGACGATATCGGGAGCCGCGGACTCGAGCATCTCGATGCCGAGCTTCCCCCCTAACGCCGTCTGGACGCGGAATCCCGCGTTCTTGAGGAGGATCCCGAGGGTCTCGAGGATGCCGGTCTCGTCGTCGACGACGAGAACGAGCGGTTTGTCGCCCGGTGTGGTCACGTAGCGTCTCCATTGTCGTGCGATGCGTGCGGCAGCAGCACGGTAAAGGCGGTGCCGGTGGCGGCGCTCTCGACGAGCACGACGCCGCGCAGCGCGTCGATGGCGCGATGCACGATCGGCAGGCCGAGTCCGGTGCCGCCCGGCTTGGTGGTGAAGAAGGGGTCGAAGATGCGGTCGCGAATGTCGTCCCGAATGCCCGGCCCCGAATCGACGATCCGGAGGGCGACCGCGTCGCGCTCGAAGGGCGCGCCTCGCGGCACCTGGTCCAGCGCGACTGGCGCAACCTCGATGCGGACCGCGCCATGCGTCGGGCTCGCCTGCACGGCGTTGAGGGCGATGTTGAACGCCACCCGGTGCAGCAGGTCCTCATCGCCCTCGACGATCATGGGCTCGGCCGGAACGACGCACTGCACCTCCACGTCGGAGCGGCAGTCCGGGTGCGCGGCCGCAAGGCTCGCCGCCGAGCGGGCCACCGCCGTGAGATCGACGGGGCCGAGCCGCGTCACGCGGACGCGAGCGAAATCGAGAAACTCGGAGAGGAGTCTCGACAGGCGGTCGGATTCCCGGACGATCAGCTTGGCCAGCACGCGTTCGTCGTCGTTCGACTTCGGCGAGGATGCGAGCTGCTCCACGGCGCTGCGGATCGACGCGAGCGGGTTCTTGATCTCGTGCGCCAGCGAGGCGCTGAGCTCCGTCACCGCCTCGAGCCGCTCGGCGCGGAGCCGGAGCGCTTCCATGCGCTTGTTGTCGGTGATGTCCTGGAAGATCGCCGTCGCGCTCACGCCGGACGGCTCTCGTCCCGAATCGATCGTCATGGTCGTCAGGCCGATGGCGATCGATCGGCCGTCGCGAAGGATGGACGCCTCGCCGCGGTTGATGCGCACGCGGTCGCGCATCGTGCGCTCCATGGCGCGCAGCAGGCCCGGCGCGATCGTCTCGAGCATCTCGCTCATCGGACGGCCGACCGCCGCATCCGCGTCGAGGCCGAGCAGGCGACCCGCCGTCGGATTGACGTAGAGCAGCCGCCCCACGTCGTCCACCGTGAGGATGCCCGAGCCGATGTTGCGGAGAATGTCATCCGCCTGGAGCTTCGCGAGCGCGAGCTGCGCCTCGAGCTGCTCCTTGCCCGCGCTGGCCTCGCGCAGCCTCCGGCTCAGCAGCGCGATGCCCAGCGCCACCGCCGCGAACACCCCGAGCTGCAGCGCGACGCCCCAGGACACCGTGCTGCGATGCAGCGTGATGAGCAGCGTGAGATACAGCCCGTTCGCGAACGCCGCGATTCCGAGCGCCCAAGCGACGGGGAGCAGGACCGACGCGGCGGTGATGACGAGGATGTAGAGCGCGGCGAGCTGGGAGGTGCCGCCGCCCGTCAGGTGGATGATGGCGGTGACGAGCAGCACATCGGCCATCGTCTGCGCGAGGAAGAATCCGCGTGACGGGGTGCGCCGGAGCTGCGATGAACGCGCGAACGAACCCGCCGTGAAGGCGATGGTACCGAACAGCGCGAGAGCCGCCACGAGCGTGTCGCCGGCATCCGCGTCGCGCCAGTTGGTGACCGCCGCGATGAAGATCGCGACGGCGACCGACAGCCGGCCGAGGTAGATCCAGCGGAGAATCCGCAGCGGGTGCAGCATGATGGGCGCCGTGGGAGCCGACGTCGGTGCGACGATGGGCAGGAAGAAAGTCGAGGTCTTGCACTCTGCACGCTCGGTCGGTTCCGCCGATCCTTGCGTTTTGCTATATCTTGGACGACCGATCCCCAGAGGAGTTTCGTGGACAGCGGGCACGAGGCGCTGACGGCCGCGGGCATTACCTGGCGACTGCTGGCGGTCGTCGTGCTGGTGGCGGCAAACGGGTTCTTCGTTGCGGCGGAGTTCGCGCTGGTGGCGGCGCGCCGCAGCCGCATCGACCGGCTCGCGGCGCAGGGGAGTGCGACGGCGAAGGCGGTGCAGGATACGCTGCGCCATCTCGACCGCTACATCGCGGGCACGCAGCTCGGCATCACCCTCGCCTCGCTCGCGCTGGGGTGGATCGGCGAGGCGACCCTGGCGACGCTGGTGGCCCGCGGACTCGACGCCGCGGGGCTCTCCGCACCGGGCGTCGTGACGCACGGTGCGGCCGCGATCGCGATCGCGTTCCTCGTGATCACCTTTCTCCACATCGTGTTCGGGGAGCTCGCGCCCAAGTCGCTCGCCCTCGCCAAGCCCGAGCCGGTGAGCATGTGGGTCGCCCGCCCGCTGCGGCTGTTCTCGCGCGTCATGTCCCCGTTCCTCTTCGTGCTGAACGGCGCCGCGAACCGGTTCCTCCGGCTGTTCGGGCTCGAGACCGTCAGCGAATCCGCGCACGTGCACTCACCCGAGGAGCTGCGGTTGCTCGTCATGCAGACGCACGCCCATGGGCTGCTCGACGAGAGCGACCGCGCCATGCTGGCCGGGGTCTTCGACTTCCACAACAAGCGTGTTCGTGACGTGATGCGGCCGCGGACGGAGATCGCGGCGATACCGCTGGACGCCACCGAGGAGCAGACGCGCGAGCTCGTCAGGCAGGAGCGATACTCGCGGTTCCCGGTGTTCGACGGCACGCTCGACAACGTGGTCGGCATTCTCATCGCGAAGGATCTCTACTTCGATGACGGCGCGGCGCCGTTCACCGTGCAGCGGTTCATGCGCGAGGCGCTCTACGTGCCGGATAGCCGTCCCGCCGAGCGTGTGATGGACGACCTGCGCCGCACGCGTGCGCAGATGGCGGTGGTGCTCGATGAGTACGGCGGCACCGCCGGGCTCGTGACGATGGAGGATCTCGTCGAGGAGATCGTGGGCGACATCGCGGATGAGTACGACATCCAGGCGCGCGAGGCAGTGGAGGTGGGCGGCATGCTCGAGCTGGCCGGTTCGCTGTCGCTGGTCGACGTGCGCTCCGACCACGCGATTCCCGTCCCCGAGGGGAACTGGACGACGCTCGGCGGGTTCGTCTTCGCGCGCCTCGGCCGGCTGCCGAAGGTCGGAGACCGGGTCACGATCCCGCAGGGGGAGTTCGAGATCGTCGCGATGGACGGACGCCGCGTGGCGGCGGTGCGCTTCCGCCGCCTTCCGGCCGGCGCCGCGACGTGAGCGGCGCGCTGCGCATAACGCCGGATCTGTCGATCCCGCGCGCGGAGCTGGTGGCACGGGCGACGCGGTCTGGTGGGCCGGGCGGGCAGCACGTGAACACGTCATCGACGCGCGTCGAGCTCCTGTGGAACGTGCGCGAGTCGGCCGCGCTGGACGATGCGACGCGCGCGCGGCTGCTCGCGCGGCTCGCGCGCCGGCTGGATGCGAGCGGTGCGGTGCGCGTGGTCGCGAGCGCGACGCGCAGTCAGCGGCGCAATCGCGTGGCGGCGGAGGAGCGGCTGGCGGAGCTGGTGCGCCGGGCGCTCGCGACCCCCCGCAAGCGTATACCGACCAAGCCCTCGCGCGCCGTCAAAGAAGCGCGTCTCATGGCAAAACGGCGCCGGGCGGAGAAGAAGCGGGAGCGGCGGGGGGAGGTGGGGGAATGAAGCGGGGGACGGGGGACGGGGGGCGGGGACGGGGTATTCGCGCCCGACCCTCGTCCCCCGGC
>DATHUW010000104.1:0-11860 GCA_035461825.1 Gemmatimonadaceae bacterium | reverse complement strand
GCGGACTGTCGTGCATGCGGCAGCGCCGACCTGCGCAAGTTCCTCGAGCTCGGTCCGCAGCCGCTGGCGAACGCGTTTCCCCGTTCGCCTGACGAGTTCGCGGGCGAGGAGCGCTATCCGCTCGACGTGTACTTCTGCGAGCGGTGCGCCCTGGTGCAGCTGCTGGACGTGATCGACCCCGAGGTGCTGTTCCGCGATTACATCTACGTCACCGGAACGTCCGACACGATCGCCGCGCACAACGTGCGGTACGCCCAGGCGGTGGTCGACCGGCTGGGCCTCGGCCGCGACGACCTGGTCGTGGAGATCGCGAGCAACGACGGGAGCCTCCTCTCCTGTTTCAAGGAGCACGGCGTGCGGACGCTCGGCGTCGAGCCCGCGACCAACATCGCCGAGATCGCGCGCGGCCGCGGGATCGAGACCGTGAACCGCTTCTTCGACCTGGAGACCGCCGCCGCCGTCCGTCAGCAATACGGCCCCGCCAGGGCGGTGATCGGCAACAACGTCTTCGCGCACGTGGACGAGACGCGCGGCTTCCTGCGCGGGTGTCGCGATCTGATCGCCGACGATGGCCTCGTGATCGTCGAGGTGCCGTACCTGCGCGAGATGATCGAGAAGCTCGAGTACGACACCGTGTACCACGAGCATCTCTGCTACTTCTCGGTCACGGCGCTCCGGACGCTCTGCGAGGACGCCGGACTCTCGCTCGTGGCGGTCGACCGCGTGCCCGTGCACGGAGGATCGATCCGCATGTGGGCCGGCCGGCGCGAGCGCCATCCCGAGCATGCGGCCGACCCACTCGCGATGGTCGCCGATGAAGAGTCGCTCGGCCTGACGACATTCGCGCGCTTCGCGCAGTTTGCCGCCGATGTCGGGGACAACCGCCGCGCCGTCCGGTCGCTGCTGTCCTCGCTCTTGCGGGAGGGCAGGTCGGTCGTCGGGTATGGCGCGCCGGCAAAGGGCAACACCCTGCTCAACTACTGCGGCATCGACACAGCCGTGCTGCCGTACACGGTGGACAAGAGTCCCCTGAAGGTCGGGCGGTACACGCCGGGAATGCACCTGCCGGTGCGCCCAACGTCGGCCCTGCTGGACGAGCAGCCCGACTACGTGATGATCCTCGCGTGGAACTTCGCGGACGAGATCATGCGGCAGCAGCGCGAGTACGCCGCGCGCGGTGGCCGTTTCGTGATCCCGATCCCGTCGCCGAGGATCGTATGACCAAGGTCGTGATCCTCGCGGGCGGGCGCGGTACGCGGCTCGCCGAGGAGACCTCGACGCGCCCCAAGCCGATGGTGGAGATCGGCGGCAAGCCGATGATCTGGCACATCATGAGCATCTACGCGTCGTACGGCTTCAACGAATTCGTCGTCGCGTGCGGCTACAAGGGTGAGCTGATCAAGGAGTACTTCCGAAACGCCTATCTGCACAGCTCCGACTTCATCATCGACCTGAAGGACGGCGCGCTGAGCGTGATGAACGGTGGCGCGCTCGATTGGAAGATCGGGCTGTTCGACACGGGGCTCGACACGATGACCGGCGGCCGGATCCGCCGGCTGCGTCCCTGGCTGGAGAGCGGGACGTTCATGGCGACGTACGGCGATGGCCTGGCGAGCATCGACATCTGCGCACTGATGAACTTCCACCGCGCACACGGCAGGCTGGCGACGGTCACGGCGGTACGCCCGCCGGCGCGGTTCGGCGGCCTGGTGCTGGATGGGGACGCGGTAGGTACATTCTCCGAGAAGCCGCAGACCGGCGAAGGGTGGATCAACGGCGGCTTCTTCGTGTTCGAGCCTCGCGTGCTGGACTATCTGGACGACGACCACTCCGTGCTCGAGCGCGAACCGCTCGAGCGGCTCGCGGCGGACGGCGAGCTGATGGCCTATCGGCACGAGGGCTTCTGGCAGCCGATGGACACCTTGCGCGAGAAGGAGATGCTCGAGTCCCTCTGGGTCTCGGGCAACGCCCCATGGAGACGAGCCCCGTGACGACGTTCTGGCGCGACCGCAACGTCTTCGTGACGGGCGCGAGCGGTCTGTTAGGTTCCTGGCTCACCGAGGAGCTCGTGCGCCGGGGCGCGCGGGTGACCTGCCTGGTGCGCGACTGGGTGCCCGAGAGCCGCCTCATGGAGTCGAACACGCTCTCGCGGGTGCGCGCGGTGCGCGGAGAGCTCGAGGACTACCAGCTGCTCCTGCGCGCGCTCAACGAGTACGAGGTCGACACCATCTTCCACCTTGGCGCGCAGACGATCGTGGGTACGGCCGCCCGCTCCGCGCTGTCCACGTTCGAGTCGAACATCCGGGGCACGTGGAATCTCCTCGAGGCCGCGAAGACCTGTGGCAAGCTGATGCAGCGCGTGATCGTCGCCTCGAGCGACAAGGCCTACGGGAGCCACGACGTGCTGCCGTACACTGAGGATGCGCCGCTCCAGGGACGATTCCCGTACGACGTGTCGAAGAGCTGCACGGACCTCATCACGTTCTCGTACTACCACACCTACCGGCTTCCGGTCGCCGTGACGCGGTGCGGTAATCTGTTCGGAGGCGGTGATCTGAACTTCAACCGCCTCATTCCGGGCACCATTCGCTCCGCGCTGCTGGATGAGGCGCCGGTGATCCGCAGCGACGGCACCTTCATCCGCGACTACTTCTACGTCCGCGACGCGGTGGACGCGTACCTGCAGCTGGCCGAACGGCTGCCCGGCGAGGACTTCGTCGGTCAGGCGTTCAACTTCGGCACGGAGACGCCGATGTCGGTACTGGAGCTGGTCCGCCGCATCCTGGCGCTCATGGGGAAGTCGCATCTCGAGCCTCGCATCCTCAACGAGGCCAGCCACGAGATCCCGCGCCAGTATCTCGACTGCAGCAAGGCGAGGCGCATGATGGACTGGCGGCCCTCGTTCACGATGGATGAAGGGCTGCTCGAGGCCATCGAGTGGTATCGCGAGCGCCTTGCGCGGAGCGGCGCCGCCGTGGAGGATCCGATCACCGTCGGATGACCGGCGCCCCGCCGGTTCGCGGCGCGGCGACGTCGCCGTCCGCTTTCGATGTCTTCCACCACGCAGCCGTCAGGAGAATCCGCTACGGCGACGTGCCCTCGAGCCGCTCGGCCGTCCGCCTGACGCCCTCCGCGATCTCCGTGGCGGGAACCCAGTCCACCAACGCACGAAGCCGCTCGACCGACACCGGGTCGTGCGCCATCTCCTCCGCCCGCGCCGGCAGCGCGCCGAACTGCAGCCGCTCCGACCTGATGCCGAGCGTCCGCGCGGCGATGAGCGCGAACGCTCGCACCTCCGTGAGTTCGCCGGTCGCGAGGTTCACGATCTCGCCGGGCGCCGCGACGCGGCACGTGCTCAGCCGCAGCAAGCCCTCCGCCACGTCTTCCACGTAGGTGAAGTCGCGCCGCTGCGTGCCGGCGCTCAGCGGTACCGGATCGTCATGGAGACGCGCCGCCAGGAGCGTGGGCAGCAGCCGGCCGTCGTGCTCCCCGGGGCCGTAGACCGTGAACAGGCGGGCGGTCAGGCCACGGAGCCGCCGCCTCTCGCATGCCGCTCGCAGCGCGAGCGTTCCCGCGAGCTTCGTTCGCCCGTAGAGCGTCGTCGGGCTCGGGGGCGAGTCCTCGCGGAGATCGCCGGCGATCGCGCCATACTCGAGCGCCGACCCGGCATGCACGATCGCCTGGCCCGGCCAGTCGCCTGACGATGCGTTTGCCATGCCGGAGGCGACCCAGGCGGGAAGGCGCGTGTTGATCGTCTCGGCCCGCTCCTCGTCGCGCTCGCCGCGGTCCACGCCGTAGCCCACGAGGTTGAAGACGATGTCGGGACGCAGTGTATCGAGCACCGCGTGCACGACGGCTTCGCTCGTGAGGTCGATCTCGTGGATGGACACGCCGGGGTGCGCGCGAAGCCCCGCGTCGATGCCTGACGCCCGCCGCGCCACGAGTGCCACGTTCGCTCCCGCGTCCGCGAGCGCCTGTGCCACCCACCGGCCGATGAACCCCGACGCGCCAAGAACCGTGGCGCGCATGCCGCGATAGGCGTCCGGAAGGTTACCGCGTGCCGGCATCGGTCGCCGCGCCACCGTTCCACTGCAGTGCCTCCGCCGCGCTCAACGGTCCGGCGAGCAGCTGGAACCCGCGTCCGCTCTCCGTGGGGCCGGCGACGATCCACACCGGCCGCTCCGGATAGGCGCGCAGCACCTCGGCGCGCGCCTCGGGGCTGCGGTCCCACGCGTAGATGGGCTGGGGCGCGGTCCAGTCCAGCGGGTTGTACGTGGCGGCCGATGCGTAGTCGGGATGCCGCCGCCCGCGGATGAGCACCAGACTCTCGCCGAACCCGTGTTCGCGCGCGAGCCGCTCGACGCCGGGCTCCATGCGGCGGTACTGGTAATACTTGTCCACCGCGCGCCACGGCACGAACACCGCGATCACGATCGCACACAACGCGAGCGTGCCGGCGGCCACGCGCGCACTCGCACGGTCGTCAGGCGCGCCGTCCGACGCCAGGTCGGCCACCACCACCACGCCGCGGGCGGCGAGGGCAATGCACGGCACGATGATCAGGTACCAGTACCGCGCGCCGAAGTCCGGCCCGCCCGAGAACCAGTAGAAGCCGTGCAGCCCGACGATCAACGCAATGCATGCCAGCATCCACCAATCCTGACGGAGCATTCGGCGCGAGAACAGCAGCAGCGCGATTGGAAGCAGCGAGCCGATCGCCCAGCCGAGCAGCTCGACGTTGACCTGGTAGCCGTTCAGGCCCGCGTTGATGATGACATCGATCAAGCCGTGTCCGGGCAGCGGATCGAGGCCCGGCCATCCGATCCCGCGGTTGGCCCCGAAGCCGAGTGCGTTGACATCCTTGCCGTACATGGCGTCGGTGTAGGCCATGAGCGGAAAGGTCGTCGGGTCGCCGGCGACGGTCGCGTTGTACGGCAGCACGATGGCGCCCACGGCCATGCTCGCGAGCGCGAGCACCGTCACCTGCGGGATCGCGAGCCGGAATCGCGAGCGTCCGCCAAGGCCCCAGAGGCCGAGCAGGACGGCGACCGCAAGGCCCTCGAGGGGGCGAATCAGGCTCACGACCCCGAGCGCCGCGCCGCCCAGCACCCCCCAGCCGAGCGCGCCGGAGCGTCGCATGCGCGCCACCGACAGCGCCGCGACCAGCGTGAAGAAGAGCGCAGCCGTGTGCGTCATGAAGTTCATCCCCATGAACAGGAACCACGGGGACGTGGCGAGGAGGATCGTGCTCCACCGCGCCGTGCGGCGGTCGTACACGTCGCCGATGACCAGGTACGACAGCACGAGGTTCGCGCCGTTGAGCAACGGATTCACGAGCCATGGCACGCCGGCCAGATAGCCTAGCGACAGCACCGCCGGCCAGCCGGGGGGCACGGGCGAATACCACCGCTCGGCCTCATAGGTCATGAGATCCAGGTCGAACGCCGGCGGCACGGGCGGGGGCGGCATTTCCAGCATCCCCTCGGCGAAGTAGCGCGCCTGGTAGATGTAGGAGACCTCGTCCGGCACGTGCGGGTGCGCCTGGTACGAGACCAGCGCGAGCACCGCGCACACGACGATCACCCAGATCGCGAGCGCGATCGCGGCGCCGTCCAGACGAGCCGGGCGTTCGTCAGGCGCCCGGGGGAGCAGCGTCGTGGCGCGCGCGGCCGCGCTGTCGAGCGCCCGCGTTGGAATCGACGCCGCGGCGCACACGAGGGTGGCGAGCGCGATCGCGTGCAGCAGCGACGCGAGCACCAGCTCGCCGCCGAATACGATCGGCTCTCTGGAGAGCGTCGCGCTGAGACCGATGAACGCCACGGCGATCGCCGCGATCCGCCAGCCGCCGTAGCGCGCCGACACCCAATCGCGCAGCGAGGGCCAGAGGCGTCGCAGGCCGAGCGTCGCAACCACGCTCTGCGCCATGACGATCGCGGTAGCGACCGGCTCGGCGGCGAAGAGGTCGTCGATCCGGAGATAGTGCTGGTATCCCACGAGATTCCCCGCCCGCATGAGCTGCAGGCGAGCGATCTCGCCGATCAGCGCGAGCGCGAACCAGGCCAGCGGCCTGACGAGCGAATCGGATCGCCGGATCGGCTCTGCCGCGGCCGATGTGGGGGATGGGGCGAGAGCCGTCACGATGTGCGCTGCCGGGTCCGGGTGCTTTGACCGCCTGCACCAGGCGGCCGAAGTGGTGTCATCGGCGAGAGTACATCGCGGTGCGTCACGAGGGCGGGAATGGACTGGTGTGGCGAAAGCGTGGACTCCCGCGCTGCAGACGGGCGGGAGGCGGCGGCGGTCACGCGGCAGACGCCGCGGCGCGACCGCACAATGTGCGCGGTACGAACCGCCCGTCGCAACGACCCGCCGCCTGCGCGCGCTCAGCGCAGGGTGCGCCGCGCATCGGCCGCGTGCCGCACGATGTCCCACAGCCAGTCCGCGTAGGCCGCCGTTCCGGCCCATGGGAACCCGGCGCGCCACTCGTCCGCCGGCCGGTGGTAGTGATCATACCTCCGCATGGCCTCGGCGCGTTCGGCATCGGAGTAGCCCGCCCAGGTCGCGCCTGGAATCGGGAAGAGAATCGGCACCCCGCGCTGCGAGAACACGAACACATCGGAGATCGGCCGCGGCGCGGACGGCGTGGTGGTCCAGCCGCGCGCACGCGCCAGCGAATCGGCGAGTACGGCGCCGGCGTGCGGCGGATCCGATCCCATCAGCTGCCACACCGTCGCGACTCCGGCCGGGGATCCGGCATCGACGCCGATCAGCAGCTCGAGGGCGTTGAGGAGCGGCGCCGCGTCGTCGCGCGCGGCGAACGCGCGCGAGCCGAGCAATCCCTGCTCCTCCAGATTGAACAGCATGACGACCAGCGGGCGGTCGCCGGGGGCGAGCGCGTAGCGGCGCGCGACGTCGAGCACGATGGCGGTGGGCACCGCCGCATCGAGGAACCCGTTGTAGATCGAGTCGCCCGTCGAGTCTGGAGCCCCGACGCCGAGCCCGTCGAAGTGCGCGGTGAGGCCTACGACCGTCCCCGCAATGGTGCCATCGCGGGCCGGAAGCACGGCGATCACGTTATGCACGGTGTCATCGGGGCGGCGCTCGGTCGTGAACGGGACGAGGATCGCGTCATCGAGCACGGGGGCGGCACCGAGTCGCGCCAGCTCGCCGGCCAGCTGGCGCGCGGCGGCGGCGTTCTCCGGCGTCCAGGCGCCGCGGCCCCGCATCGCGTCCGCGGAGAGCTCGCGCGCGAGCTCGGCGATCCTGATCGTATCGGCGCGGAGGTCGTCAGGCGTAGGGGCATGCGCGGCCGGCGGAGGAGGCGCGCAGGCCGCCAGGACCGACAGTGCCGCCGCGATCAGACCGGACGCTCTCACCGACTCGCCAGGCGCTGTTCGACCATGCGCCTGAACGTCCCGTCCTCGAGGTACTTCCGGAGATGGGTGCCCGGACAGCTGGTGCCAGCGTAATTGTAGTGCCCGCCGATGCGATCCAGCGGAAGCTCGAATGTGGCGATGGCCCACGCCATCAGATCCGCGATCGCCTGCAGCTGCGCGGCGGTAGCCTCCTGCCGGCCGTAGTTGCCGATGACGCTGATGAGGAAATGCCCGCTCGGGTCGTAGGTCGTGTTCGTCTCACCCATGTACCGCCAGTTGCGTCCCTCGTACACGCGGCCGTCGAGATCGATGAGGTAGTGGTAGGGCACGTCCCACCAGTTGCGGTCGCGCGCCCCCCACGCCTGCAGCGCGCGGAGGATTGCCGCGGGATCGTCCTCCGGCCGGAGCGGCTGCGAGCTGCCGGTGTGGTGCAGGGTCACGTGCGTGATGCGGTGAGGGATGCGCAGCCGCATCGCCGCGCCGCCCGCCGAATCCGACCGCGCGATCTCCGCCGGGATCGACGCGAGCGTGCCGACCTCAAGCACCGCCAATCCTCCGCCGAGCTCGCCGGGGCCGTAGATCGCGACGACGGCCACGTGGACGTCGCGCCAGTTGAACGCGCCGCCCTCGCGCACGGTCCGTTCGTCGCGCGCGCCGCCCTCGATCATCGTCAGGCGGACCATGTCGGCCGGTCCGCCCGCGGCGGCCGAGTCGACGCGCATGTCCGTGACGGCGATCGTCAGTCCGCGGAAGCGGAGCGTGTCGCCCGCGCGCAGGTTGCGCCGCATCGCGTCGGCGGTGTGGCCGAGTGGGGGGAGCGAGTCCCAGTCGGCGTGCGCGATGATCGGTGGCGGGACGATGGGCGCAGCGGCACGCCTGGGCCCGCAGCTCGCCGCGGCCGCGGCGAGGACGAGCAGGCAGGCGATGCGAAGCGGGGCAGCGGCGCGGGAAATCGAGAGCGGCATCGGATCGGCGGCGGAGGGTAGCGGCGGGTGCGGTATCATGCGCACCGCGCCGCCGTCCCTCAAGGACCCGCGTGGCGATTCGACCCGGCTGGCGACGCGAGGTGATGCCCGGCGTCAGGCAGGGCGGCCGCCGCGGCGCACGGCCTCACCGGACGATCAGCGTCGCGACCATCGACGGATGGTAGCGGCACCGGTACTGCACGGTGCCGGCCTCGCGCGCCACGATCTCGAGTGTGTCGCCGCGGTCGAGGTGGTCCGCGTCCGACTCGCCATTCGCGAATGTGACCGTGTGCGGCACCACGTCGCCGTTGGACCACGCGACCGTGTCGCCCATTGCGACCTCGAGCGCCGCCGGCTCGTAGGCCATGGCGCCGATCTCCACCACGTGTCGCCTCGGTTCGCGCTCGCACGCGGTCATCGCGACCATTGCGAGAACGGCGAAGGCCGCCGCTCCGCGCCGTCCGCCCTTCATCGGGTAGCGACCGACTGCAGGGCCAAGCCCGCGTGACGCTCATGCTCGCGGAACACGCGCAACGCCGCCTGGAAGGCCTGCTTCACCTCGGGATTCTGGAGGTTCGGAATGAACGAATTCTCCACGACCCCGTTCACGGTCCGATGATACGCCTGCTCGTTCTGCAGGTAGCGGCGGTCGAACGCCGCGCCACGGAGCCGGCTCAGCTCGTCCTTCGTCCTGGCCGCGTCCGCCAGCAGCTTCTGGCTCATCTCGTTGTCCTTCGCCGTAACGCCGAGCCGCTTGGCGAGCGCGAAGATCTGCTCGTTCACCGCCGTGTGGTCGCGAATCATCGTCTCGGCAAAGTCGCGCACGGCCTGGTTGTCGGAGAGGGCCAGCGCGAGGTGCGCGTAGGCGACGTCGATGTTGCTCGCGGTGACGGCCACGTGCGTCATCTCCAGATCGTCGAGGCGCTCCTGTGACGCCGCGGGTACGGCAGCGCCCATCAGGGCGGCCGCGAGCGCGATGCGAATGGTGGGCATGGGATTCTACTCCGGACTCTATGGTTGGCGGCTGTGTCCCGCCGCATCCCGCCGGTGCGGGACGAGGGAATTATCGTCCGCAGCAGACGAACGATCTATGGCAATTCATCCGGTGTCGTTTACCGATCGTCCGCAAAGCCTGTCGTCGGGCCGCGATCCGGCTTATCTTGCGGCATGGACGTGCTCAGCGATGTCCTCGCCGCGCTGCGGCTCAAGGGGACGCTCTACTTCTCCACGGACTTCCGGCCTGCCTGGGGGCTTCGCGTCCCGCGGTTTCGGCGGGTGGCGCGCTTTCACCTTGTGTCACGGGGCGCGTGCTGGATCCGCATCGACGGCGTCGCCGAGCCGATCCGCCTCGAGGCGGGGGACATCATCTTGATCCCGCAGGGCGCCGAGCACGTGCTCGCGGATACGCCCGACACCCCGTGCCGGACGGTCGAGGAGGTAGTGAAGGCGGCGGGGTTCACCGGGAAGGGCGCCCTCGCGATCGGCGGGGAAGACGACGGCGCCCCGACCCGACTCGTCTGCGGGCACTTCGAGTTCGACGAGGACTTCGAGCATCCACTGCTCGAGCAGCTGCCGCCCGCGCTCGTGGTGCGGTGGGACGAGCAGAACCGTAACTACCCGCTGGAGGAGGCGTTCCGGTTCATCGTCCGTGAAGTACACGAGGGACGCCCCGGACACGAGGCCGTGGTCGGGCGGCTGTCGGAGATCCTGTTCGTGCAGCTCGTGCGCTCGTGGGCGGCGGGCGCGGAGCACCGGCGCGGGTTACTCGCGGCGCTGCTGGATCCGCGGTTAGGTGCGGCGCTCGCGGCCATCCACGCCGACCCCAGCGCGCGCTGGACGCTCGAGGCGCTGAGCCGCCGCGCCGCCATGGGCCGGACGGCGTTCGCGGAGCGCTTCACCGCGGTGATGGGGCACACACCGCTTCGCTACGTCACGCTGTGGCGAATGCAGCTCGCGAAGCGGATGTTGGCGGACTCGCGACTGAGCCTCGAGCAGATCGCGGACCGCGTGGGCTACGAGTCGGGGCCGGCGTTCTCGCGCGTGTTCAAGAAGGCGGCCGGCATGAGCCCCGGCGCCTATCGACAGTCGTCTCGCCGATCGCCGGCGGACGCCGAGCGAACCGCGATGGCGATCGGGGCCTGAAGCGAGGCGTACTGGAGGGCCCACCGTTCGCCCGGCGCCTGACGCGATGTCGGATCGACGCAGCCAACTGCAGTGCTACTTGTCAGCCGTCCACGTCGTACGTCGTGATCTCCACCTCGTGGCCGTCCGGGTCGCGAACGTAGAGCGAGTGTGAGGCCGTGTGGTCCTGGAACACCGGCGCCAGCCCCTTCTCCTCCAGCTCCCGCCGCGCCTCCGCGAACATGGGCCCAGCGACGCGAAAGGCGATGTGGCGGGCGGAGATCGTATCGCGCCCCGGTGGCGGCGCGGGATCAGGGACCGACGAGGGGAAGAGCGCGAGGGCGGTCGTGCCCGCGCCGACAACGGCCGGAAAGTCGCCCCAGACCTCCGCAAACCGGCGCTCGAGGCCGAGCACCTCGGTGTACCAGGCAACCGAGCGCGCAACGTCCCGCACCGTCAGTGCCACGTGATCGAGTCCTTCGACACGCATACCGGCCTCCCGTGAGCCCCCGGTCGCTATCCCTGTAGCGCGGAGAGGTGCGTCAGCACGCACCGCCATCGCCCCTGCTGCTGACGAAGACGTTGGACTGCCGCTCCACCTCGTGGAAGCGCTGCCCTTCGTACTGACCGGCGGAGATGCCGTTCGCCACGAGGACGGCCGCGTCGCCGTACACCCGAACGTCGATGTCGCTGGATTCCATTACGTCGTGGCTCAGCCCGCCCGAGCGAACCAGTGAGAGAAAGCTCGCCTTCCCGGACGAGCGGCCATCCGGTCCGATGATGATCCAGTCCTCGGCGATGAATTCGCCGATCGCGTCCGCATCGTTCGCGATCATCGCCCGATCCCAGGCGTGCGCGACCTCGACGAGCTCCTCTCGCGGATCCGTCATCCACCCTCGCCAGGAGGCGCGATGCACTTCGTCATGCGGATGCACGGCAGCGCGATTCCGTCCGCCATCGGCACGTCCACCCGCTCGTGGCTCGTGAAGCCTAGGGCGGCATACAGCGGCACGCCGGGCAGCGTCGACATCAATTCGAAGCTGCGAAATCGTTCGCGCCCCGCGGCCCTCTCGCAGGCCTCGAACAGCCGCCTCGCGAGTCCGCGCCGCGCCCAGTCGGGGTGGACGAAGAATGCCCGGATGCCTGCCGGTTCGCCATCGGGATCAAGGTAGGGGTCCGGGGCCGTCCTGGCCTGATCGCCCCCGTACAGCCGTCGGCGCTTGCTCCAGCCGCCGGCCGCGACGAAGGAGTCACCCTGGTGCACTAGGAAGTAGGTCCCGTCGTCGATCAGTTGGCTGTCGACACCGTAGGTGTACCGCACGGCGTATTCGATCTGCGTCGGCGAGTAGTAGCCGATGCTCAGCCCACGCGCCGACTGGTCGATCAGCGCCTGAAGGCGGG
>DATHUW010000103.1:0-3651 GCA_035461825.1 Gemmatimonadaceae bacterium | reverse complement strand
GGGGGAGGGTGACGACGAACGACGCCAGGAGACACAATCGGCAACCGCCTACCGAGAATCCTGGACATACACGATAGAGCGCCGTTGAACCGGTCTGGGCGCAGATCGCGACAAATGACGGCCACCAAGGAGAACCCGGTTACGAGAATCAGTGAATGGAATCCTCCGCGCCTCCGCGGCTCCGCGTGACACAAGCGACGGTACCCCGACGCGCGCCCGACTCCGCTCTCTCCCCGATCATACCCGCCCGCACGCCATGCACAGCGCGGACTCGGGCATCACGATCAGCCGTCCGAAGGGAATCCGCGCGCCACACCCCGAGCAGATGCCGTAGCTGCCGTCGGCGATGCGCGCCAGGGCCGCATCGATCGCCTCCAGTCGCGCGCGCGCCTGCGTCGTCAGGCCGATCCCCGGGGCGGCGCCGAGGCTCGACACGTCGTAGGCCGACGAGCCGTCAGGATCGCCCTCTCCGCCGCTCTGCGCCTGCGACCGCACCACTCGCTCCAGCCGGGCGCGCTCGCGCCGCAGCTCGGCTTCGAGGTCCCGGAGTTGCGACGTCGTCAGGCTCTGCGTGCTGCTCATGTCCGTCTCCCGAATGAAGTGAATGAAAAATGCCCCACCGGCCATCGGGCGCAGGTGGGGCGATCGTCGTCGTGGGAATGTGCGGCTGCCTCAGCCGGCCTCCATCCTCCGAACGATCCCTGCGCGTGATCCGATGCCCGAGAGCACCCCGGCGCGGCGCCCGCCCGGCGCGGCGCGCTCGGTACTGGCGACTCTGCGGGGGCGGCGCGTGCGCGGCCGCGTCGAAGGCGGCGCCATCGTCAGGCGTGTCTCAGCGCTCATCGGGTCGGCCCCACGGAGGTACCGGTCCACGAGGGCGGATCGCTCGCGGGAAAGCTGTCGTTGGACGCGTCCGCGACCCGATCGCGCGCCACGACGGACGCCGCGTCGGGACGCGTCAGGTCCCCGGCCGCCTGGTCCGTCGGGCCGGGGGAGACCCGCGGCCGCGGCCGAGGGTCGTCCGGTTCGGTCATCATCATCATCATCGCGTCACCGCGGCGTTAGGGCCGTCTCCGGCGTCGAGGCCCGGGAGCGGCCGGAACCGCCAGCGCGGCGGTCGATGCCGCGAGACGATGAGCCCCCCCGCGATCAGCACCGCCGCGAGCAGGATCGTCACCGCCGTCGGACTCGAGGCGACCACGAGCACCGCCAGTGTGGCGGCTAGGGTCGACAGCACGAGGAAGGTCGCCAGCTGCAGCGGCGATCCTCCGCGCGCACGCTGTGGCTGCGCCGCGGACACGCGGACCCTCCGAACGGGCGCCGCGGTCGGCTTCCGCCACAGCGCCCATCGAATGCCGGACCGGCGTAAGGCGCGGTACATGGCGTACCCGCTCGCGCGGAGCATCAGCTCGTCGCCGGCGTGCGGCAGCCCGATCTCGAAGCTGAATGAAGCGGGACGATCGACTCCGCTCTCGGCAGGCCTCACGAGTCTGGCGACGTCGCGGCCGCTGGCGGCGATCACGTCGGAGTCGCCGCGTCGATGGATCGACACCGGCTCGATGTCGAGGGGGAGCGGCCGCGAGCCGTTCTCCCAGGCGCGGCGGCGCGCCATGGTGCGATAGGCACCCCAGGCGGCGTGCGCCGCCTCCTGCTCCGTGGCGAACCCGCCGAATCCCACGCGGTTCTCCACGATCCACCCGACGACGCGATCGCCGTCGGTGAGCTCGACGGCGCCCGGGGGCGGCAGCGCATGCAGATGCGTGGAGAGGTCCACGTCCCGCACGATGTCCGTCATGTCAATCCTCCAATGGTCAATGGTACGATGCGCGCATCCGCTGGAGCAGCTCGCCCAGCGTCTTCGATTCGGCCTTGCTCAGCACAGCGAACTGCCGCGCGTGCAGCTCGTCGATCGCGGGGCCGAGGCTGTCGAGCAGCGCGGATCCCGCGTCGGTCAAACGGGCGATCACGACGCGGCGGTCCTGCGTGTCGCGCGACCGGGCCACGAAGCCGAGCGCCTCGAGCCGGTCGAGCAGTCGCGTCACGTCGGGGTCGTGCCTCACGAGCCGGCGCGAGACCTCGCCGCACGGCAGCCCCTCGCCGCTGCTCGAGCGGAGGATCCGCAGCACGTTGTACTGCGCCGGCGTGACGGCGGCGGGCCTGAGCAGCGCCGCGACCTGCTGGTCGAGCTCGCTGGCGGTGCGGAGCAGCAGGTCGAACGCCAGCATCGCCGGCGTCTCGCGCGCCCGGGCGGTCCGCTTGCGCGGGATACGGGTGTCGGCGCGTTGAATCATGTTAGAAGGATAGTCGTGATACCGACTAAATGCAAGGGGGAACGGCCGCGGGGTTCCGGGCCGTGATCATGTACTCCACACCAGCGGGTGGAGCGGCTGGACGAGCAGCCGGTACGGATCAGGTGCCGCCACTCCCGAACGCGGCGCGGACGCGCTGGAGGACCACCGTCCTCGGTCATCTCGGGATGCCGCCGCCGGATCGCCGCGCGCTTGAGCTCCCATGCGAAGGCGCGCAGCGACTCCGCCACCGCGAGCTTCTGCTCGACCGTCATGGCACGAAGGACGGCGTCCTGGGCGGCGACGGAATCGTCGGTCATGCCGTGCAAACTGAGGGAGCACGAATGCGACTCGAGGGTTCGCCGATCCGGCGCGCCAGCGCGCCAGCGCGCACGCGCCTAGTCGCCCCAGACGCGTGCGAAGTACTCCGGCAGCGGCATTACGAACGGCTCCGGGGCTGAGGGGGGACTCCACGTCAGGGTCTCGACGAGGATCTCCGGACGCTCGTCCTCCGGCCGCCATCGCTCTACGAGCCGAGCTTCCAGATCGACGATCCAATACTCGGCGATGCGCTCGCGCTGATAGAGCCGACGCTTTGCCTGGCGATCACTGCGGGCCGTCGTCGGGGAGAGGATCTCAACGGCCAGCAGCACGCCATTCGAGATCGACCAGCGCCGCGGGAGCGGCCCACGGATCGGAGGCAGCACCATCCCATCGGGTTCGACGATCGTGTCACGCGCGACCTCCAGGTCGGTCGGGGCGTAGAACACCTCGCCGATCCCGTGCAGCTCGACATACGCACTGAGCGAGGACAGGATAAGCCTGACGGCCCGCTGGTGCGACATCGACGGCGCCGGGGTCACGTACAGGGCGCCGGCGATGATCTCGTATCGATTGCCGTCGTCCGGCAGCCGGTCGAGATCCTCGATGGTCCAGCGTCCCGATTCTTTGGACGGCGCGTGCAGAGCCATGGCCATACGATACGCTCGGCTGCAGAGGGCGGGCAAGCGGGCATGGCGCAAGCATGCCGGCCATCGGCGCGACTCTCTACATCGTTCGAGTGCTGTCGACCGCATTCGAGCGCGAGTGCCGCTAAGCGCCTGGCAGCCTCCTGCGGCGCGATCCAATATCGGAGACCAGCCGCTTGGCGGCGGTCCAGCGGCCGTCCTCAGGCAGTGGGTGGCCGTCCGGCATGACGAACCACCTGCTCGGTGACGAAAAGACGCCCGAATGCCTAACGTCGCACGCCTCAGCGCGCCGCCCCTCGCGCGAGCGCCGCGAAGATCCCCTCCGTCCCGATCCCCAGCATCCGGTTCCGCCAGTGCGTCGCGGTCTTCCGATCCACGCGCGCCGAGTGCACCGC
>DATHUW010000102.1:0-7069 GCA_035461825.1 Gemmatimonadaceae bacterium | reverse complement strand
GACGGCCGGCGACCTCCAGGCGGAACTGGGCGCCACGCGCGCCGCCGCCTTCGACCTGTCGGCCGCGTGCTCGGGGTGGCTGTACGGCCTGACCGTCGGCGAAGGGCTGATCACGAGCGGCACCGCGGAGACGGTGCTGGTCGTGGGCGCCGAGAAGATGAGCGCCATCGTCGACTGGACGGATCGCGCCACGTGCGTCCTCTTCGGCGATGGTGCCGGCGCGGTCATCCTCACGAAGTCTCGTCAGGGGCGCGGCATCCTCTCCACCTTCATGCGGAGCGACGGCACGCTCGCCGAGCTGCTCTATCGCCCGGCGGGTGGCGCGACGATCCCGATGTCGGAAGCGGTCCTCAGCGATCGCTCGCACTTCGTGAAGATGGCCGGCCGCGAGGTCTTCAAGGCGGCCGTTCGCGCCATGTCCGACGCCGCCGACCGTGCCCTCGACGCCGCGAAGCTCACCGGCGCCGACGTGGACCTGCTCATCCCCCATCAGGCGAACATCCGCATCATCGAGGCGACGGCCAAGCACGCCAACATTTCGATGGACAAGGTCTACGTGAACGTCGACCGGTACGGCAACACCTCGTCCGCGTCGATCCCCATCGCGCTCGACGAGGCCATCGAGCAAGGGCGCGTCGGCGACGGCTCGCTCGTGCTGATGGTGGCGTTCGGCGCCGGGTTCACCTGGGCATCCACCGCCGTCCGGCTCTGATGGCCGCTCGGGACGTCGTCCTGCTGTTTCCGGGGCAGGGCTCCCAGAAGGCGGGAATGGGGGCGGCACTCGCCGAGGCGCACCCCGCGGCCCGCCGCGTCTTCGAAACCGCCGACGACGTCCTCGGCCTGCCGCTCAGCCGACTATGCTTCGACGGGCCTGACGAGGAATTGACGCGGACGGAAAACGCGCAGCCGGCGCTCCTCGCCCACGGCGCCGCCGCCTGGGCCGCCATCGGCGACGCCGCAGGGCCGCACGTGCGAGCCGCCGCGGGGCACTCGCTCGGCGAGTTCACGGCCTATCACGTCGCGGGCGCGCTCGCGCTCGCCGACGCGCTGCGCATCGTCAGGCGCCGCGGAGAGCTCATGGCCGACAGCGGCGCGGTCCGTCCCGGCGCGATGGCCGCCGTGCTGGGCCTCGATGAGGACGCCGTCGAGCGGACGTGCCGCGACGCGGGCGATGCCGGGATCGTGGTGCCGGCCAACTACAACGCGCCGGATCAGCTCGTGGTCTCCGGCGAGGTGGCCGCCGTCGAGCGCGTCATGGTGCTCGCGAAGGAGGCCGGCGCCAAGCGCGCGATCCGCCTCAATGTGAGCGGCGCGTTCCACTCCCCGCTCATGGCCACGGCGGCCGACGGGCTTCGTCAGGCGCTCGACGCCGTCGTGTTCGGCCCGCCGGCCTTTCCCGTGTACGCGAACGTCAGTGCCGAAGCCGTGCGCGACCCGGCGGTGGCCAGGCGGCTGCTGGTCGAGCAGCTGGCGTCGCCGGTGCGCTGGACCGCCATCGTCCTGGCGCTCGCGTCCGCGTTTCCGAACGCGCTGTTCGTGGAGTTGGGACCGGGATCGGTGCTCGGCAACCTCGTCAAGCGGATCGCCCCCGGGACCGAGACCGCCGCGTGCGGCACCGCGGCCGACGTGGACACTCTACTCGCCAGGCTATCGTAATGCAGATCGACCTCGACGGCCGAACGGCACTCGTGACGGGCAGCACGCGCGGCATCGGACGCGAGATCGCGTCCACGCTGGCCTCCTGCGGCGCGCGCGTCGCGATCGTCGGACGTGATCTCGCACGGGCCGAGGCGGTGGCCGCCGAGCTCTCCGGCGCCCGGGGATTCGCCGCCGATGTCGCCGATGCCGCCGCCGTGAACGCGCTGGTGCAGGACGTGGAGACCGCGTTCGGCGGCGTGGATATCCTCGTGAACAACGCCGGACTCACGCGCGACAACATCCTGCTGCGGCTCAAGGACGACGACTGGGATGCGGTCCTCGACGCGAACCTCCGCGGGGCGTTTCTCACGATCCGCGCCGCGACTCGAGGCATGATGAAGCGCCGCTGGGGCCGGATCATCAACATCACGAGCGTCGTCGGGATCACCGGCAACAAGGGCCAGGCCAACTACGCCGCCAGCAAGGCCGGCTTGATCGGCCTCACGAAATCGGTGGCCAAGGAGCTGGCCTCGCGGAACATCCTCAGCAACGCCATCGCACCCGGCTTCATCGAGACCGAGATGACCGGCGCGCTGTCCGAGGACGTGCGGCAGGCCCTCCGCGCGCAGATCCCGCTGGAACGCCTCGGCGCGCCGTCCGATGTGGCGGCGCTGGTGGCCTTTCTCGCCTCCGACCATGCGGCCTACATCACTGGGCAGGTGTTCGTGGTGGACGGCGGTATGGTAATGTAGTTTTCCCTCAGGCGACGCACCGGCGCGCCTGCAACCGTCACTCAGGGTAGAGGACCCTTTCCCATGGCCGATCTCGAGGACAAGGTCAAGCAGATCATCGCGAAGGAGCTGGGCGTCGAAATGGAGAAGCTCACCAACGAAGCGAGCTTCATGGAGGACCTCGGCGCGGACAGCCTGGACACCGTAGAGCTGGTCATGGAGTTCGAGAAGGAGTTCAACATCGACATCCCCGATGAGGATGCCGAGAAGCTCCGGACGGTCGGTGACGCGCTCGACTATCTGCACGAAAAGGTCAAGTGAGCAAGCGACGGGTCGTCGTCACCGGACTCGGCGCCTTGACGCCCGTCGGCAACGATGTGGCGACGACCTGGAGCGCGTTGTTGGCAGGGCAGTCCGGTACCGCACCGATCTCGAAGTTCGACGCGAGCTCGTTTCCGGTGCGGTTCGCCGCGGAAGTCAAGGGCTTCGATCCCTCGCAATACATGGATCGTAAGGAAGCCCGGCGGTTCGATCCGTACACGCAGTACGCGGTGGCGGCCGCCGTGCAGGCCATGGCGGATGCGGGGTTCGGCGACGGCGCGGGATACGTGCCTGATCGCACCGGGGTCATCGTCGGGAGCGGCATCGGCGGCCTCAAGACGTTCGAGGAGCAGCACGACCAGTACCGCGAGCGTGGGCAGCGGTCCATCTCGCCGTTCTTCATCCCGATGTTCATCGCGGACATCGCCGCCGGCATCGTGTCGATGCGGTTCAACGCCCGCGGCCCGAACTACGCGACCGTCTCCGCTTGCGCCTCGAGCGCGCATGCGGTGGGCGATGCGTACCGCGCGATTCAATACGGCGACGCCGATGTGATGCTCGCGGGTGGCGCCGAGGCGACCGTGACGCCGATGGCGATCGGCGGCTTCGCCAACATGAAGGCGCTGTCGGAGCGCAACGACGAGCCGGAGAGGGCTTCGCGGCCCTTCGACGCGACGCGCGACGGCTTCGTCATGGGCGAGGGCGCCGCGGTGGTGATTCTCGAGGAGCTCGAGCATGCCAGGGCGCGCGGGGCGCGGATCTATGGCGAGATCGTCGGCTACGGCATGACCGGCGACGCCTACCACCTGACGGCACCGGCTCCGGACGGGGAGGGTGCGCAACGAGCCATGCGGCGCGCGGTGGAGGACGCAGGGCTCGCCCTCACCGACGTCGACTACATCAATGCCCACGGGACGTCGACGCCGGCCAACGACGTCAACGAGACGAAGGCGATCAAGTCCGTGTTCGGAGACCACGCATACTCGTTGAGCGTGAGCTCGACCAAGTCCGCCACCGGGCACATGCTCGGCGCCGCCGGTGCGGTGGAGTTTCTCGTCACGATCCTGGCCCTGCGCGACGGCAAGGTGCCGCCGACGATCAACTATGCGACACCCGATCCGGAGTGCGACCTCGACTACACGCCGAATACGGCACGGAAGCGCGAGGTGCGCGCCGCCCTCTCCAACAGTTTCGGCTTCGGTGGGCATAACGTGGCGCTCGCCGCGAAGCGGCTCGAGCCATGAGCGCCACGATGACCGTGCCCTACCTCGATCCCGCCCGCGTCGGTGATCCCGCGCTGCGGCGCATCGCCGAGAAGGTCGCGGCCGGGGAGCGCCTGGCCGCGGAGGACGCGCAGGTGCTGTTCACGTCCGCGGATCTCCTGGGGCTCGGCCACATGGCCGATGCGGCGAACCGGGCGCGCCACGGCGATCGAGTCTACTTCGCCGCCAACCAGCACATCAATCCCACGAACGTCTGCATCCTCCGCAAGACGTGCGTGTTCTGCTCCTACGCCCGCCTCCCCAAGGAGGAAGGCGCCTATCGCTACTCGATGGACCAGGTGTACGCCGAGGCGGCCGCCAACCCGTACGTGCGCGAGTTCCACATCGTCGGCGGTCTCGACATGAAGGCGGGACTCGACTACTACGCCGAGATGTTCCGGGGGCTCAAGGCCCGGCATCCCGAGGTGCACATCAAGGCGCTCACGGCCGTCGAGATCGCGCACATTGCGCGGATCGAGAAGATGGAACTCGCGGAGGTGCTGCTGGCGCTCCGGGAGGCCGGGCTCGATACGCTGCCGGGCGGCGGTGCCGAGGTCTTCAGTCGGGGCGTGCGGTCGACGATCGCGGATCGCAAGCTCGCCGCCGAGGACTGGATCAACGTGCATCGCGTCGCCCACCGGCTCGGCATCCGATCCAACTGCACGATGCTCTATGGACACGTCGAGACGGTCGCGGACCGCATCGACCACCTGACGATGCTCCGGGACCTGCAGGACGAGACGGGGGGCTTTCTCACCTACATCCCGCTCGCCTACCACCCCGACCATAACGAGCTCGGCGAACGCCTCGGCCGGACGGGCACGGCGACGTCGGGCATGGACGATCTCCGCAACGTCGCCGTCGGCCGGCTGTACCTCGACAACATTCCGCACATCAAGACGCACTGGATCATGGTGACGCCGTTTCTGTCGCAGGTCGCGCTGTCGTTCGGCGTCAACGACCTGGAGGGTACCGTCGTGCGGGAGAAGATCTATCACGAGGCGGGGGCCACCACGGAGCAGGCGATGACGCTCGAGCAGGTGCTCGCCCTCATCCGCGGCGCCGGCAAGATTCCCGTGGAGCGGGATTCGCTCTACCGCGCGCTCCGCGAGTTCGACGCGCCTCCCCCCGCGGACCGGGCTGCCTGACGTGCGCGTCGGCCGGATCCCGTACATCAACTGCTATCCGGTCTATGGCGCGATCGACCGGGGCGTGGTGGCGCTCGACGCCGAACTCGTGGAAGGCACCCCGAGCCGCCTGAATCGGAGCATGGCCACCGGCGCCCTGGATGTGAGCGTCATCTCCGCGGTCGAGTATGCGCGGAGCGCGACGCAGTACGTGCTGCTCCCCGACCTCGCCATCTCCTGTGACGGGCCCGTGCGCAGCGTGCTGTTGTTCTCGCGGCGGCCGGCGTCGGAGCTCGGCGGCGCCCGCGTGCTCGTCAGTCGCAGTTCGATGACCAGCGTCGCGCTCCTGGAGCTGCTGTTCGAGCAGGTGTGGCGGTGCGCCCCGGTCTTCGTGCCGGGCGATGCCGAGCTGTCGGATGTGCGCCAGTTCGCGACCGAAGAGCACGACGCCAGACTCGTCATCGGCGACGCGGCGCTCCTCCTTGCCAGCCGCGACGGATCGTCAGGCACGCGTCCTCACTATCCGCACGTCTACGACCTCGGCGAGGAGTGGAAGCGCTGGACCGGTCAGCCGTTCGTGTTCGCCGTGTGGGTGGCGCAACGGGCGACCCCGGTGGCCGAGGCGCTCGCGGTGCATGCCCGGCTGCTCGAGTCCCGGGCCTGGGGGCTGCGCCACCTCGAGCTGCTTGCCGCGCAGGCCGCGACCGTCACGGGGCTGCCGGTGCCGGTCTGCCTGCAGTACCTGTCGGGACTCGATTACGGACTTTCGTACCCGCATCTCGCCGGGCTGACGGAGTTCTTCCGCCGCCTGGTGACCGCGGGACGCGTGCCCAACGGAACGCTCTCGTTTCTCCCGGCCGCCTAGCGGGTCACCCTGTCACTCCGCCGAATCGAACATGCGTGACCTCCTCGACTTCTACGCCAACGCGCCGCTCCTCGAGCTCGGCGCCGAAGCCGACCGCATCCGTGCCGAGAAGCACCCGCACGGCATCGTGACGTTCATCGTCGACCGCAACATCAACTACACGAACGTCTGCGTGGCCGACTGCGGCTTCTGCGCCTTTTACCGGCGGCCGAAGCACACCGAGGGGTACACGCTCTCGTACGAGCAGATCGGCGCCAAGATCGACGAGGCCAAGGCGCTCGGCGCCGTCCAGATCCTCATTCAGGGCGGGCACAATCCCTACATTCCGTTCGAGTGGTATCTGGAGCTGATGCGCTACATCAAGCGCCATCACCCGATCCACATCCACGGGTTCAGCCCGAGCGAGGTCGACTTCTTCGCGCAACTCTTCCGCATGGAGGCGGTCGAGGTGATTCGGGAGCTGCGCAAGGCGGGGCTCGACTCCATCCCCGGCGGCGGCGGCGAGATCCTGGTGCAGCGCGTGCGCGACCTGGTCGCGAGGAAGAAGGCCGGCGCCGACCGCTGGCTCGAGATCATGGAGATGGCGCATAACGAGGGCATGAAGAGCTCCGTCACCATGATGTACGGGCTCGGCGAGACGCTCGCCGAGCGCCTCGAGCACCTGCAGCGCGTCCGCGACGTGCAGTCCCGCACGAACGGGTTCACGGCGTTCATCTGCTGGCCGCTGCAGCCCGAGAACACGCCAACGATGTCGCACCAGCCGAAGACCGATGCCGTGGACTACCTGCGCACGGTCGCCCTCGCGCGCATCGTGCTCGACAACGTCCCCAACCTGCAGTCGAGCTGGGTCACGATGGGGATGAAGATCGGCCAGCTCGCCCTGCGGTTCGGCTGCAACGACTTCGGCTCGCTGATGATCGAGGAGAACGTGGTGTCGGCGGCGAACACGACGCATCGGACGACGGTCGAGGAGATGGACCGGCTGATCCGTGACGCGGGCTTCACTCCGGCGCGGCGCCGCCAGGACTACTCGATCATCCAGCCGGCGGGGCAGGCGGCGTGATGGTCGGGAATCGGGAATCGGGAATCGGGAATCAGGCGGTCACGAGAGTGGCTGCGCACCCG
>DATHUW010000101.1:0-13121 GCA_035461825.1 Gemmatimonadaceae bacterium | reverse complement strand
GGCTTGTCCGCCGGATCTGCCTCGCCACCGGTGCCGACGAGCAGCACGGCGTCGAGGATCGGCAGTTCGTGATGCTCGACGATCAGCAGCCGGAGGCCGTTCGGCAGCGTGCGCTCGACCACCGGGGGCAGCGAGAGCGCGGGGGGATCGGCGAGTTCAGGGGGCCGGCTTCGGTCGATCGTCTCGGAGACGGACGCCTGCGTCGCGGCGGGTGCCGGGGTGGTCGGCTCGAGCTCGACGGCTCGCGGCGAGCGCGCGCACGATGTGGCGACGAGCCCGGCGGCGACGAGCGTCGAGAGGCGGCGGGCGATCACTGGGCACCTGCCGTGACCTTGAGTTCGGGCTTGCCCTCGGGCACGACGGTCAACACGACGCGGTTCCGCTTCAGATAGGTATTCGCCACCCGCTGGACGTCGGCGGCGGTGACCGCCTCGTAGCGAGCGGCATCCTGCCGGACGTAGTCCGGCGAGCCGGCGAAGTAGTTGTACATGTTGAGCTGGTCCGCCTTGCCGAGGATGCTCGACAGGCGGTCGAGGAAGTTCGCGCGGATCGAGTTCTTCGCGCGGAGGAGCTCCTCCTCGGTCACGCCGCGCACCATGACGCCGTCGATCTCCTCCTGCAGCAGCTCCGCCATGCGCGCGGGCGTCTGCTCCGGCTTGGGCGTGATGATCACCCAGAACGTGCCGGCAAGCTTTCCGCTGTTCTGAAACGTGCTCACGTCCTGCGCCACCTGCATGTCGTACACGAGGCGCTTGTGGAGTCTGGCGTTTCGGTCACCCGCCAACACGTAGGCGAGCACGTCGAGGGCCGCATCGTCAGGCGAGAAGACCGGCACGCTGTGCCACGCCTCGTAGAGCCGCGGCAGCTGGACGCGGTCCTCCAGGAGCATGAAGGTGTCGGCCGCGAGCCTGACGGGCGGCGGCGCCGGACGCGCCGGCAGGGCGGGACCGCGCGGGATCCCGCCGAAATAGCGTTCCACCCATGCCCGCGCCGAACCGGGCTCGAAGGCGCCGGCGATGACGATCGTGGCGTTGTTCGGCGCGTAGTACGTGCGGAAAAAGTCCGAGACGTCGTCGAGCGTGGCGGCGCTCAGGTCGTCCATGGATCCGATCACCGGCCACGAGTACGGGTGGCTGGACGGATACAGTGCGGCGGTGACGGTCTCGAACGCCCGGCCATACGGCACGTTGTCCACTCGCTGCCGGCGCTCGTTCTTCACGACGTCGCGCTGCACGTCGAGCTTCGTCTGGTCCATCGTCGGCAGCAGGAAGCCCATGCGATCGGCGTCGAGCCACAGCGCGAGCGGCAGGGCGTTCGACGGCATCTGCTCGTAGTAGTCGGTGCGGTCGGTGTTGGTGGAGCCATTGTTGGTGGCGCCGGCCGCCTCGAGCATCTGGTCGAAGGCGCCGACCGGCACGTTCTCCGACCCCATGAACATGATGTGCTCGAACAGGTGCGCGAACCCGGTGCGCCCCGGCTTCTCGTCGGCGGAGCCGACCTTGTAGTAGGTGTGCACCACCACCAGCGGGACGGAATGATCCTCGTGGAGGATCACTTCGAGACCGTTAGGCAGCGTGTACTTGTCGAACGCGATGCGCGGCACGTCCTGCGCCTGCGCCGCGGCCGCGACCGCGAACAGGACGCTGGCCGCCAGACTCCACCGGACCCGTCTCACTGCTCCACTCTCCTCTCGAACAGCATTGCGTAGGGAACCTTCACCGACTCACTCAACACATACTTCCACTCCTCCCGCGCGCTCTCCGAGATCGGGCTCGTCCGTGTGGGCGACGGCAGGGGCACCAACCCGTGCCGTCTGGCCAGGACCGTCAACCGCAGCATGTGGAACGGATCGCTGACGAAGATCGCCGTCGAGTCGTCGTGCGCCCGCATCCACCCCGCAACCGCCGCCACCGACTCGCGCGTCGTGCGTCCCTCGTCCTCCGTCACGATCGCCGCCTCCGGTACACCCTTCCGCATGACGTAGCGCCGGCTCACCGCGGCCTCGCTCGTGGTGTCGCCGTCCCCGATGCCTCCCGTCAGCACCAGCGTCGGCGCCATCCCCGTCCGGTACAGCGAAACGGCATGATCGAGCCGCGCCTTCAGCACCGGCGAAGGCCGCCCCGCGTACTGCGCCGCTCCGAGCACCACGATCGCATCAGCCCGTGTCGCCCGGTCGCGGCGCGCGTAGGACAATACGGCTGCGATCGAAACCGCCCACATCGCGGCGATCGCGCCCAGGAGCATCGTCGCTACCTTCAACCGTTTCCGCGACCGGTGACCGCGTGCCATGGCTCGGAAGCTAGGGTCGAGACCGACAGGCGGAAAGCGCGGACCGGCCGACACGCGGTGAATCGACGCGCGCGACACTCCAACGACGGTCGGCGTCCGGCATGCGCGGGGCGGGGCCGTCACCCATTCGACAACCCCATCGCGCTCCCCGTTTGTTCGGCGCTCAGTCGGCGAGGCCCAGGTGCGCCAGCCAGAAGACGTCGAACGCCGCGCGGGGGTTTGCCTCCGGGTCTCGTACCGCCGCCAAGGCAAGGCCATCGCGGAATGCCAGCACCGACTCCGCGATCAATTCTTCCGGCACGCGTGGCTTGAGCCCCAGTAGCTCGTACAGGCGGGCCGTCGAGGCGATGGTGGCCGCGCGCCGCGCCCGGGCCGACACCTGGATCTCTCGGCGCACCAGATCCTCGCGCCACTCCGACAGCTCCACCAGCACGCGCAGGTGTCCGCGCTCCAGCTCATCCGCCAGCCACGCCCACAGGTCGTCGATCGCGGTCCGGGCGGTCGAACGCTCCAGCGCGAGGCGCTCGCGTTCCACGAGCTGCCGCGTCATCCACTCGACGACGCGCGCGAGCAGCGTCTCCTTGTCGTGGAAATGGTAGTGAATGAGACCCTTGCTCACGGCGGCCGTCTCCGCGACCTCGCTCATCGTGAGGGCGGCCGCACCGCGGTCCGCGATCGTCTTCGCGGTAGCCTGGAGGATCCGGTCGGCGGCGGTGGGCCGCGACCGTTCGGGACCGACTGAGCCTGCCATTGCCGCCCCTCGAGTCGCGGGCGCACCGCCACTGGCGCGCCGGAAGGTCCTGCTGCGCGAAAGGTGCCGCGTTCCGCGCCGATTGTCCACGCGCGTACGGGAGCCTACAGGGTGATCGTCATTCCCGGCCGCGGGCAGCTCGCGCGATACCCCAGCTCGCCTAACCGCACGGCGAAGGCATCCTGGGCCTCCGGCTCGCCATGCACCAGATGCACGTCGCGCAGCGCGGGCGCATGGGCCTTCACGCCATCGAGCCAGCGCAGCAGCTCGGTGCGATCCGCGTGCGCGCTGTAGCCGTTCAGCACCTCCACCTGCGCGCGCAGCGGCACCGTCTCGCCGAACAGCTTGATCTCCGGCTGCCGCTCGACGATCCGGCGCCCCGTAGTGTGCTCCGCCTGGAAGCCGACGATCAGCACGGTGTTGCGCGGATCGCCGGCGCCGTGCGTGAGGTGATGCACGATGCGGCCGGTCTCGGCCATGCCCGACGCGGCGATGATGATGATCGGCGTGTTGATGGTATTCAGGTGCTTGGATTCCTCGACCTTGCGCGTGTACTGCACGCGCTCGAACTCGAAGAGGTTGTCGAGCTTCGCAACGAGGTTCTCCGTCTGATCGAAGATCTCCGGATGCTGCGCGAAGACCGTGGTCGCATCGATGGCGAGCGGACTGTCGACAAAGATCGGGAGCGCCGGGATGCGGTCGGCGAGCCTCAGGAGATGCAGGTCGTAGACGAGCTCCTGCGTTCGCCCGACGGCGAACGCCGGGATCAGGATGCGCCCGCCACGCGCCGCGGTCTCTCTGACGACGCGCGCGAGATGCTCACGCGCCCCATCCACCGATTCATGGTCGCGGTTGCCGTACGTCGATTCCATGATGACGACGTCGGCGCCCTGGGGGGACTGGGGATCGCGAATGATCGGCAGCCCCCAGCGGCCCACGTCGCCCGAGAACACGAGCCGCGCGGTGCGTCCGCGCTCGGTGCACTCCAGCGCCATGCAGGCGGAGCCGAGGATGTGTCCGGCGTCGAGAAAGGTCGCCTTCACGCCGGGGACGACCTCGAACTGGCGCCCGTAGGGCGTTCCGACCATGAGATCGATCACCCGCGCCGCGTCGCGCATGTCGTACAGCGGCGGCACCGCCTCCTTGTTCCGGCGCGACAGGAACTCCGCATCCTTCTCCTGGATGTGGGCGGAGTCCGCCAGCATCACCGCCGAGAGGTCGCGCGTCGCCGCGGTGCACCAGATGGTGTTGGCATACCCATGCCTGACGAGAAACGGCAGCCGTCCGGCGTGGTCGATGTGCGCGTGCGAGAGCACGACGGCATCGATCTGGTCGGCGGGGAGCGGGAGGCGACGGTTCTTCTCGTCCGATTCTCGCCGCCGCCCCTGAAACAGCCCGCAGTCGAGCAGCACGGTGTGTCCGTTGACGCGCAGGATGTGACAGGAGCCGGTGACTTCGCGGGCGGCACCGGAGAATTCGATTTCCATGGTCGCGGAGGTGAGGCGAGTCGCGGGCGCCGCGCTGACCGCAGCGGATCGCGAGCAGATGGGTGCGCGAAACGTACGCGCCGCCGACGCCGCGGCAACTCGCGTCACCCGACGATTCGCAGCTCGAAGACGACGAGCACCCGCTCCGCAACGCCGGGCATTGGGGCCGGGACCGCGCCGATGCGCACGGCACCCGCGCGCTCGTAGAATTCCGCGGCGTGGGGATCGGACTCGATGCGCAGGGTCGCGGCCCCCGCCCCGCGCGCCGCGTTCGCCAACGCCGAGAGGAGCCGACCGCCGATGCCGCGACGGCCGTGGCTCGGCAGCACCCAGAGGTGCGCGACCTCCCATCCTTCCGCGATCCGATCCACCGCGCCGAACCCGACCGGCGTTCCCCGGTCGACCGCGACGCGGACGATCATGCGATCCAGGTCCACCGGTGAGAGGGTCAGCGCCTCCCGCCACTGCTCGAGCCATTCGCTCGGGTAGCCCCACGTGGCCTTGGCCTGCAGCGCGATGGCGGTGAGAACCGACGCCTCGCCCGCCACGGCTGGGCGAATCGTGAGGCTCGGTTCTGGAGGACGAGGTGGGGACACGGCCATGTGCGGAAACGGGACGGAGGTCTGACCTATTGCCCGCCGCCCCGCCGGTCAACACCTTGCTGACGATGAGTTCGCCCGCCGTCGCCGACACTCCGCCTCCCACGGAACCCGCGGTCCCACACGCACGCCATCGTCCTTCCCTCTCGTGGCTCGCCGCGATCCCGATCGCGCTGCACGCGTGCATCGCGTGGATCCTGCGGGCGCCCACGCTCGCGACGGGGAACGACGACGCGGTCTATCTGCTGCTCGCGCGCGCGCTGCGCCAGGGGCATTATCGCGAGCTGTTCTACGTCGGCACCCCCATCCACTCGCAGTATCCGCCGGGGTATCCGGCGCTGCTGGCGATCCTCGGGGCGCCCGCGGACGGCGAAATCGGCCTGCTCATCGCCGTCAACATCCTGCTGTCCTGTGCCGCCCTCGTCCTCGCCTTCGACGTGATGCGGCGGTGGTCCCTGCCGGTCGCACTGGCCGGTGTCGCCGTTCTCGCGCTCAACCCCTCGCTCATCGAAGCCGCCTCCCGCCTGCAGAGCGAACCGCTGTTCATGGCGGCGGTGCTGCTGGCGCTATGGGCGCTGCGGCCCGATGCCCCGGAGAAGTACCGCTGGGTCGCCGTGGTGGCGGCGATCGTCGCCGCCCTGACGCGTTCCGCCGGCGTGGCCGTCGTGGCGGGAGTCGTGATGTACTTCCTGACGACACGCGCCTGGCGGCACGCCCTGGCGTTGACGCTGGCGGCGGCGCTCACGCTGGGGCCCTGGCTGACGTGGACGATCGTCGCTCCGCAAAAGGTCGTCGGGCGCTCGTACATCGCGGATGTGCTCGTCGGGGTTCCGATCGGCGAGGGAGTGGGGACACGCGCGCGGCAGGAGGTTCGCGAGATGAGCCGCGCGGACCAGGCGCTGGCGGTCGTACGCTCGTTCGCCTTGCGCGTCCGGAACAAGGCGCCGCGCTACATCTCGCGGGGATTGCCCACCGAGCTTGCCATCCCGACGGTCGAGGGCACGCTCGCCGACAATCTGGCGTGGCTGATCGTCATGTCCGCGGCGGGCGTCGTGGGCGCAGTCGCCGCGTGGACGCGATGGCGAGCGGCGCTGCTGGTGCTGCTGGCCTACGGCGGGCTCCTCCTCATCTGGCCGTACGCCATCAACCGGTTTCTCACGCCACTGCTGCCGCCCTTCGTGGCGCTCCTGCTGCTAGGCGCCTGGCGAATCGGTGCCCGGCTTCCGCCGCGCACGGCGGTACTGCCGGCGCTGGCGCTGGCCGCCATCCCCCTCGCCGGCGGGGCGCGCGAGCTCGGCCGGTCGGTGGATGCCCTCGACGCGTGCGCCGAATCCGACCGGCGGGCCGCCGGGAGCTGCGCGGCGGATGCCATCCGGTACCGTCACGCGACCGACTGGCTGAACGAGCACCTGCCGCCCAATGCGCGCCTCTTCACGCCAAAGGAAGGCACGCTGTATTACCGGATCGGCCGCCAGGCGGTGCCGTTGTACGGCGTCGTATATGCTCGCCCCACCGAGCTTCAGGAGTATCTCGACGAGAACGGCACCACGATGATCTTCCTCCCGCACCTCAAGCCCGAGGAGTCCCACCTCATCGGGACACTGACGGAGATGTGCGCCGGCCTCACCGATGCCGGCTCCTCCATCGACGACGAGCTGCTCATGCTCTGGAACCGCCCACCGGGTCCCGGCGAGTCGGACGGCTGCGACGCCGTCGCGCGGTGGAGCGCGACCTGGTAGACGGGAGGTCCGCCGAACGACACCTCGGGCCCGTCGCTCGATTCTCCGAAGGATCACGCGCAGTGGGTCGCCAGCACGTAATCCTCGACTCCGGAGATCATCAGTCATGTCGTCGTCATCCGCCCGACGCGACCGCGGTACGCGCGGTGTGTCAGCGTGCGGCGGATCCCACCCTGGCCAGCGCGGCGTCCGCCTTGGCGGCGAGGCGGGGCTGTGCCTGACGATGCCGCTGCGCGGTGGCGGACGCGGCTCTCAACAGCGGGGCCGCGTCGGCATGGCGGCGCGTGGCCGCGAGCGCGGTACCCAGCGAGAGCTGCGCTTCGGCAGTGCGCCAGTGCTGGTCGCCGTACTCCGCACGGATCGTGTCGAGCGCCAGCTTCAGGATTGGCAAGGCCTCGTCGGCGCGCCCCTGCGCGAGCATCGCCTCGCCGAGCAGGCGTCGCGTGCCCATCGTCTGCGATCGGTACCGCGTCGCACTCGTCTCCAGTCCCTCCAGCGACGCGTGGATGAGCGCCTCGGCCTCGACCGGCTCGCCGGCATCGATCAGCATCCGACCAAGGTTGCCCATCATGATCAACACGTTGATGTGTTCGTCGCCAAGGAATCTGCGGAACTGCGCGATCGACTCGCGCGCGAGGCGAACCGCCTCCACGTCGTCGCCGAGCTGGTACCGGACCTGCGCGATGTGGCCGTAGCTCGACGCCACCGTGCTGTGCGCCTCGCCGAACATCGCTCGATTGATCTCCAGCGCCTGCCGAAACGCGTCTTCGGCCTCCGCGAACCGTCCGTTCGTCCGGAGGATGACGCCGAGATTCGTCAGGCCTTGCGCTACGTAGGAGTGCCGGTCTCCGAAGATCCGGCGGTCCAGCGCCAGCGCCTCGCGCGTGAGCGACTCCGCCTCGTCGAGCTCGCCCTTCCTCGTGAGGAACGCGCCGAGGTTGTTGAGGCTGATGGTGACACTCGGATGGGCGTCGCCCAGCACCTGCCGCTTCGCCGCTAGCGAGCGCCGATAGTAGCGCTCCGCCTCTTCGGCGTGGCCACGCGTCTCGAGGGTCTGCGCCAGGTTCTGCATGGTCATCGCGGTCAACGCATGATTCTCCCCGAGGCGGCGGAGCTTGATGTCGAGTGACCGCCGGTACAGCGGCTCCGCCTCTTCGTAGGAGCCCTTGCGATAGTGCAGCAGCCCGAGATTGTTCAGACCGTTCGCCACCTCGATTGCGGTGTCGCCGAGGAGTGCTCGACGAATGGAGAGCACCTCGCGGTACAGCGGCTCCGCCTCGTCGTACCGGTTTCGCTGTTCCAGCAGCGTCGCCAGGTGCTCGATGCTCTCGGCCGTCTCGAGGTGCGCGTTCCCGAACAATCGTCGGCGCTGCTCGAGCGCGGCGCGCAGCAGCGGCTCCGCCTCGTCGAAGCGATCCTGCCTGACGAGTGTGCTTCCGAGCAGGTCCATGTCCGCGGCGACGTTGCGGTGCACCGGCCCGAAGAGCGACTCGCGCTGCGCCAGCGATCGCTGCAGCAGCGGCGTGGCGCGGTCGTACAGTCCGAGATTCGTGTAGACGCGGCCCAGGACGCTGCGCAGCTCCGCCTGCACCTCCGGTTGTCCTCCCAGCGTCGAGTCGATGCGGTTGGCGCCGCGCTCCAGGAGCTCGCGTGCGGTGATGGACCCGCCATCGGCCTCGCGCGAGGCCAGCGGATCGGCCACGTCGAACACCCGGACGAGGAACTCCTCAACCTCGCGCGCCTTGCGCGCCTCCAGCTCGGACCGGTTGCGCAGCACGCGCTCGCGGCTCGCTCCACTCACCAGCGCGATCAGGAGCATGGCCGCGATGGCGACGCCGGTCCGGTGCCGCCCCACGAACTTCCGAACTCGATAGGCGGCGCTGTCCGGCCGCGCGTGTATCGCGTGTCCCTCGACATAGCGCTCCAGGTCCTGCGCGAGCGCCTCCGGCGACTGGTAGCGTCGCTCGGGGCGCTTCTGGAGCGCCGTCCGCACGATGAGGTCGAGATCTCCGAGGAGCCGGCGGCGTACGTGCCTGGGCGCCCTCGTCGAGGCGTTCGGCGGCTCGTACTCGCACACTATGCGCTCGATTTCGGTCAGTGACTTGCCCCGCACATCGTACGGGCGCTCGCCGGTGAGCATCACGTAGAGCAGCACACCGAGCGAATACACGTCGGTCGCCGTGCTGATCGCCTCGCCGCGCACCTGTTCGGGTGCCGCGAACTCCGGCGTCATCATCCTGAACCCGGTGAGCGTCTCGCCGGAGCCCGCGCCCTCCGGTCCGAGCACTTTCGCGATCCCGAAGTCGAGCAGTTTCACCTGCCCGGCGGACGTGACGAGAATGTTCGTGGGCTTGAGATCGCGATGGATGATGAGATGCTGATGCGCGTAACTCACCGCATGGCACACGTCCACGAAGAGCGCGATCCTTCGCTCGAGCGGCAGTTGGCGCAACTCGCACCACGTATCGATCGGCTCGCCTTCGACGAACTCCAGCGCGAAGTACGGCAGTCCGCCGTCGGTGATTCCGCCGTCGATCAGGCGGGCGATTCCCGGATGCTGGAGCAGCGCGAGGATGCGGCGCTCCTCGAGGAACCGCCGCACGAGTCCCGGAGCGCCGTGATGCAGCACCTTGATGGCAACGCGCTGCTCGAATTGCCCGTCCGCGCGTTCCCCGAGGAAGACGCGCCCCATCCCGCCCTGGCCGATTGCGCGAGCGATGCGGAAGTGGCCGATACGATCCGGGACCGCATCAGTGAAGGGATCGCCTTCGTCGAGCAGCGGCGAGGCCAGGTGGACTGCGGGGGCATCGAGAAAGCTGCCGGAGCGTCGGTGCGCGCGCAGCAGCTGCAGCACCTCCTCGTGCAGCTCGGGATCATCGGCGCACGCACGATCGACGTACGCGGTCTGCTCCGACGCCGGAAGGTCGAGCACGGCGTCGAACACGGCGTCCGCACGACGAAAGCGCTCACTGGGCGACGCGGTCATGGCCGACCCCTCCGGTGCTTCGTGATCTCCGGCGTCAGGCGGAGAGCTCGGGATACATTTCCCGATAGAGCCAGCTTCTCGCCTTCGCCCAGTCCCGCTTGGCCGTCCGGAGTCCGATGCCGAGCGCTTCGGCGGTCTCCTCCTCGGTCAGCCCGCCGAAGAAGCGGCATTCGACGACCTTGGCCTGACGAGCATCGAGCTCCTTGAGCCGATCCAGCGCCTCGTCGAGTGCCAGCAGCAAGTCTGCCCGCTCGTCGCTCGCCACCGCGACGGATTCGATCGGGATCCGGGCCAGTCGCCCGCCGCCCTTGCCGCTGCGATGGCTGCGGGCGCGGTCGATGAGTATGCGGCGCATGGCCGTCGCCGCGATCGCCAGGAAGTGGCCTCGGCCGCTCCACTGCACGCGCCGCTGGTCGATCAGCCGGATGTACGCCTCGTGCACGAGCGCCGTAGGGCTCAACGTGTGCCCGTCGGGCTCGCTTCGCAGCTGTCGCTCCGCCAGTCGCCGCAATTCCTGGTAGACCAGCGGAAACACCCCGGCCAGCGCAGACGCATCTCCAGCCGCGGCCTGGGCGAGGAGTTCGGTGACACCTGGTGTCTCTGGCCGGTGCGACGTTGGGGGTGCCAAGCGAATGCACGGAACGAGAAACGTCGCGCTGCCGGGGAGGCCACGCGACGCAGTGAAGATGCGCGCCATCCTCCGGTGCTGCAATAACGGGGTGGAATGTCGACGTTTCCGGCGGTCTCGGGCCGCAGGGCTGGGGACTGTCGCGAGGCTATGACAGGTCATTGCCGTGGCCGTTTGCCTGGTCACCCCACCCGCTAAGTTCAGCACAGTCCGCATGCCGGTCGCCGGGGCGGCCGGCGGACCGCCCCGGGGGGTGCCCCCGGATTCTTCGCTGGCCCTTTGTGAGGGCCGATCCTGGCCGATCGTTCGGGAGGCCGTGCTCGCACCGCCATGACGGTACTGCAGCCGCTTCGCATCGGGATCATGCTGCGCGCCCTCGATGAGAAGGGCGGGATCGGCGTATACGCCCGGTACCTCACCGAGACTCTGCTGCATCTCGACCGGCGAAACCAGTACATCCTGTTCTACCGTTCCCCAGAGAACGTCGGCCGACATGCCGGGTTCCCGAACGTGACCGAGCGCGTAATACGAGGGGTGGGCAAGGCCGGCTGGGACCAGGTCGCCATCCCGCTGGCGTCGCGCCGTGAAGGGATCGACGTCCTGTTTCATCCGAAGTTCACGGTGCCGCTGGCCGCGCCGTGCCCGACGGTCATGACCGTGCACGGCGCGGACTGGTTCATTCCCGAGCACGCGCGGTTCTACGACAGACTGGATGTCGCGTACATTCGAGCCGTCATGCCCTGGTACTTTCGCAAGGCGGCGGCCGTGCTCTCCGTCTCGCAGATCACGACCGACGAGTTCAACCGAATTCTGAAGCTCCCGCCGGGCAAGGTGGTCACCACGTATCTCGCGCCAGGTCCAGGGTTCCACCGGGTCGAGGATGCAGCGACATTGGCTCGGGTCAGGGATCGGTACCGACTCCCGGAGCGGTTCATCCTCACCCTCAGCAAGGTCGGGGGCGGCGAGCGCAAGAACATCGCCGGAGTGATCGAGGCCTTCCGCCGCCTCCATGGTCAGGTCCCGCATCGATTGGTCATCGGCGGCAAGGATTGCGAGCAGTTCCGCACCACCTATCGGATTCCCGATTCTGGCTGGGGAGCCGCGATCGACTTTCCGGGATGGATCAGCCAGGACGATCTTCCGGCCGTCTACTCGCTCGCGGACCTCTATCTCTATCCATCGAATCTGGAGGCGTTTCCGATACCGGTCACCGAGGCGATGGCGTGCGGTGTGCCAGTCGTCACGTCGCGGACCAACGGGCTGCTCGAGATCGCGGGCGACGGCGCGGTGCTGGTCGATCCGGACGATCCCGATGACATCGCCCGTGGGGCCGCGGAGGTGCTGACCGACCGCGCGCGGCACGCGGAGGTGGCCTCGGCTGGATTGGTCAGGGTGAGTCGCTACAGTTGGGAGCGCTGCGCGCGCGAAACGCTCGAGGTGCTCGAGCGGGTCGGGCGCGAGGGAGCTAGGTCCGGCGATGGTTCCGCCGCGAGCCTGACGCGCGCCTAGCTTCACATTTCCGATCAGGACCGCCGATCCGTGCTCTCGATCACCGTACCCGTCTACAACGAAGAGGAATCGATCGGGCCGCTCGTCGTCGCCGTGCGCGATGCGATGCACGGGTGGAGCGAGGATTGGGAGCTGATCCTGGTCGATGACGGCAGCCGCGACGACACGGCACGCGCCGTTGCCGGGCACGCGCAAACGGACTCTCGCGTACGGCTCGTCCGCCTTGCGCGCAACTACGGGCAGTCGGCGGCCATGCAAGCCGGCTTCGATCACGCCCGGGGCGACGTGATCGTCACGATGGATGGCGATCTGCAGAACGACCCGCGGGACATCCCCGCGCTCATGCGGAAGCTGGAGGAGGGGTTCGATCTCGTCGCCGGCTACCGGCAGCGGCGCAAGGATCTCCTGCTCTCCCGGCGCGTGCCCTCGTGGCTGGGCAACGTGTTCGTGCGTGCGGCCACCGGCGTGAGGATCCGGGACACGGGCTGCACGCTCAAGGTGTTTCGCCGAGAGCTGCTCGATCGGCTGCGTCTCTACTCCGATCTGCACCGCTTCATTCCGGCGCTCGCGGTAATGATCGCCGGCGCGCACATCGCCGAACTGCCCGTCAGGCACCATGCGCGCAGTCGCGGGCGCAGCAAGTATGGATGGTCCCGCATCACGCAGGTGCTCGTCGACCTGTTGACGCTCGTCATGCTCAATCGATTCCGCGAGCATCCGCTGCGCATGTTCTCCCTGGCCGGACTCGGGCCGATCGTCATCGCGCTCATCGCCTCGGCGATGGCGGCGGCGGAGGTCCTGGACATCGGTCGGTTCGGGAGTCCCGTGATTCTCATTGCGCTGGCGGCGTGCTGGCTCGCCCTCGGGAGTTTTCTCGTGATGACGGGGCTCATCGCGGAGAGCTTTCTTCACGCGGAGAGCGACGAGCCGGTGTTCGACGACGTCATCCTGCGCGCGGTCTCGTGACCGGCATGCTCCCCAAGGTCTCCGTCGTCGTGATCGTCTCCGAGCGGACGGAGCCGTTCGCCGAGTTCTATCGTGAGTACTCGCGCCCGCTGTCGGAGGCCGGCATCCCGTTCGAGTTCGTGGTCGTGGCGCCTGCCAGCCGGCGCGGGGTGTTCGAGCCGCTGATC
>DATHUW010000100.1:0-36769 GCA_035461825.1 Gemmatimonadaceae bacterium | reverse complement strand
GGTCGAGATCGGATCGGTGCCGCTGGTCGCCGCGCTCACCACGCGTTCCGCGCGGGAGCTGGCGCTGGAGCCCGGGCGCGAAGTCGTCGCGTCGTTCAAGGCGATGGCGGTCCACCTGTGCTGACCGACCCGGCGTCGCGTCCGTCCTGGCGAGGGGAGTACGGCGGGCCGTGGCAGATCGAGCTCGGCCTCCTGGCGCTCGTGCTAGCGGCCGCCAGCTTCATCGCGCCGCTGGCTGACCCCGATCTGCCGATGCACCTGGCGATCGGGGAGTGGATCGTCAGGCACGGCACGGTTCCCACGGTGGAGCCGTTCGCGTGGACCAGGGCGGGGGAGCCGTACTACGCGTACTCCTGGCTCCCCGAGGTCGGCTTCTTCGCCGCCTATCGAGCAGCAGGTGTGATGGGCGTGCAGGTGCTCCAGGGGCTGGGGGTACTCGCCACGCTTCTCTCTCTGGCGGTGCTCGCGAGGCTCGCGCGGTGGAGCGTGTGGACCGCCGTGGTGCTCGCCGCGTCCTACGCCGTGACGGCAATGTCGCTCGCGCCCTATCTCCGGCCGCATCTAGTCCTCATTGCCGCCGTCCCGCTGGCGTGGGGTTGCGCGCTGCGCCTCGTCGAGTCGGATCGCCCGTGGAGATGGGCGTCAGGCATTTTCATGCTGTCGGCCCTCTCGGCGAACTCCCACCTGCTGTTCCCCGTCATCGCCGCGCCGTGGCTGTTGCTCGCGCTCCGCTGGCCCGGAAGCGGGCGCGCTGCCTGGCTCGTGGGTGCCACCATGGCGGGCTGGCTGCTCACTCCGTACGCGTTCGACTGGCCTGCGGTGTTCGCCCTCAACTTCAACGACAACGTCCTCTTCACGTATCCGACGCCGATCGGGGAGCTGACCCCGGGGGTGCAGGCGGCGGTCAATGGCCGCGGCGTCCTGCTCGTCATGACCGTGGTGTTCGCGCTGCTTCCATGGCTGGCCACGCGCCTGACGACGCGCGAGCGGATCATCTGGGGCGCGGCCTGGCTTGCCGGATTTCTGGCGTTCGCCCTCGCCGTCCGCGCGTTTCTAGTGTGGTGGCTGCTGCTCCTTCCCATGGTAGGGGGGCTCGTCGACGGCATCGCGAGGCTGCCCAGGCGCCGCGAAATCTTGTTGGCGCAGCGGATCGCCGTCGGAGCGCTCGTGTTGCTGCTCGCGTTTGCTCGCGCGAGCATTGCCGGCGCGCCGTGGGCCGAGGACACCGGAGCGGCGCGCTGGATCCCCAGGCGGGCGGCGCCTTGGGTGGACCCGGTGGCGCGGTGGCTCGACTGCCGCATGCGTGACGAAGCCTCAGGCCGCGCAATGACCGCCTTCCCGCTCGGCACGTATCTCACGTGGCATTATCCGAGGCTCTCGTACTCCATCGATAGCCGCAACATCTTCCCGGACTCCGTCGCCGCTGCGGAAGGATACGTGCTCGCATCGGAGCGGCGCTTGGCGCTCGGGCCATGGCGGTCGGCGGATGTCGCGATTGTCCCGTTCCGATATCCAGTCGCATCGGCGCTCGATACGGCGGATGACTGGCGACGCGCCGTCATGGTCGTGGATCGGGGTGAGTGGTCAGATTCGGACTCGCTGGGTCTCTGGATCCGAGAGGCGTGGTGGCTCGCTGCCTCGGACTCTCTGCTTCCCGATCCACCCATGCGGCTTCGTATGGGGCGCGAAGGCGTGGAGGAGGCCTGCCACTGATTCCGGCGGCGCGCACCGGACCTTAGGTTCCACGGAGCCTGCCACCTGGGCGGTGGCGATCGCTCCGTCTTCGACCCCTTCGCCGATGCACGCCGCTTTCCGTCGCCGCCTGCGCGCGGTCCCCTTCGCCGTTCTCGCCGCCTGCGTTGCGCCCGGATCCGTGCACACGCAGGGGGCCGCGCGCGACCCCCGTCTCGCTGCCGCGCTCGATACCATCCGGGCCGGAAACGAGTGGACGCTCACGCAGCAGGCGTCGATCTGCGAGATCCCGGCGCCGCCGTTCAAGGAGAGGGCGCGCGCACGAGAGTTCCAGAAGCGTCTCGAGGCATGGGGCCTCGCGAACGTGCGCATCGACGCCGAGGGGAACGTGATCGGCGAACGCCGCGGCACCGGGTCCGGACCGGTCGTCGTCCTCTCGGGCCATCTCGATACGGTGTTCCCGGAGGGGACCGACGTCCGCGTGCGTCGGGACGGAGACATGATGCGCGGCCCCGGCATCGGCGATGACTGCCGCGGCCTCGCGGTGATTCTCGCGGTCGCGCGGGCCTTCGAGCGCGCGAACGTCCGCACGCCGGGCACGATCTACTTCGTCGGGACGGTGGGCGAGGAGGGCCCCGGCAACCTGCGCGGCGTCAGGCACCTGCTTGGCAAGGAGCTCGCGGGCCGGGTGAACTACTTCATCTCCGTGGACGGCACCGGCTTCGGCATAACGAGCCGCGCGGTCGGCAGCCATCGCTACCGGGTCGTGTTCTCCGGACCGGGAGGACACAGCTACGGCCACTTCGGCATCCCCAATCCGATCCACGCGCTCGGCCGGGCGATCGCCGGGATCGCGGAGCTACAGGTGCCCACCGCGCCGCGCACGACGTTCAGCGTCGGGATCATCGAGGGAGGCACGTCGGTCAACTCGATCGCGGCAGAGGCGAGTTTCGACGTAGATCTGCGTTCGGAGTCCGCGGAGGCGCTGAACACGGTGGACGCGGCATTCCGGCGCACCGTCCAGTCGGCCTTGGCCGCCGAGAACGCCCGGTGGCCGGCGGCCGCGGAGCGATACCGGCTCACGGTGCGGATCGACACCGTGGGGATCCGCCCCGCGGGCGCACAGCCGGATACGGCACGCATCGTCCGCGTGGCGCAGCAGGCGGCCCGCGCGCTCCGGATCGATGCCCCGCCTCCGAACGCGTCGTCGACGGACTCGAACTATCCGATCTCGGTCGGCATCCCGGCGATCACGATCGACGGCGGCGGCCGAGGTCGCGGGGCGCACTCGCTGGAGGAGAGCTACGAGGACGGCCCGGACGGCTATCGGGGCCCCCAGTGGGCGGCGCTGGTCGCCGCGATGCTGGCGGGCGGGGGCTGAGGTTCGGAAGTATCTGAGGTTCGGAAGAATCCGAGGGACGGAAGATTCTGAGGGAACGGAGCTCGGGAATCTGACTCCACGCCCGATTCCCGATTCCCGCTTCCCGATCAGTTACTCCTCCCCCCCTCGGGTCGTGTTCCCAACGACCGCATGGCCACCGCTTCTCCCATCCGCGCGCTGCTCGTGACCGAGCAGCGGATCACCGCTGACGCCCTCGCCCTCGCGTTCCGCGAGCCCGGAGGCGCGCTCGATCATCCCGTCGTCCTGACCGAGTCGCGCACCGCACCCGTGAGCGCGGGACGATCGTCCGCCGTTTACGATCTCGCGTTCCTCGACCTGACGGCCGAGGGCGTGGCGCCGCTCGACGTGATGGCGCGCCTTCGGGCCGCGGCGGAGCAGGCGCCGCTGGTGGCGCTCGTGCCTGACGATGCGGTCGGTGCGCAGGCCGTGCTGGCCGGCGCATACGACTATCTCGTGACGCCGGCGCTCGATGCCATCACGGCCCGGCGGGTCGTGCGGAGCGTCATCGAGCGGAGGCGGCTCGAGCAGGCCCTGCACACGCTGGAGCATAACGACTCGCTCACCGGCCTCCTGAACCGCCGCGGCTTCTGCGGCGGCGCCGAGCCCCGGCTGCGGCAGGGGTGGCGCGGCAAGGGATCCTGGATCCTCTTCCTCGACATCGACGGCCTGCGGCGCATCAACGACCGGCTGGGCTACGCGTCGGGCAACGAGGCGTTGATCGCGGTCGCCACGGCGCTCAAGGGGAGCATTCGCGGATCGGACCTCGCCGCGCGGATCGGCGGCGACGAGTTCTGCGCGCTCCTCGTCGACGCCGGCCGCGACGCCGCGCGCTCGGTCGCGACGCGCCTGCAGCGCAAGGTGGACGCCTTCGTCCAGGAGCGCCGCATCCCCCTCTCCGTCACGCTCGGCAGCGCGCGCTGCGAGCCGAAGAGCACCTGTACGCTCGACGAGTTGATGCGCGCGGCCGATGAGGAGGTCCGGAAGGCGCGCGAAGCGGCAGGCGCGACGCGCGAGACACCGGTGCGAGCGTAAGGCGCGCGCGACGTGGTCCGCCGAGTCAGGGCTCGAGGCCGTCTTCGTCTGCCGCGTCGCGCGTCGCGCGTCGCGCATCCCGGCCCTTCAGCGCCTCCTCCAGCGCGCTGAACGCCAGCAGGGCGCACTTCACACGCACCGGCAGCCGCGCGACTCCCGACAGGGCCCGCAGGTCTCCCAACGACGTGTCGCGCGCCGCCTCGGCGTCGCCGAGGATCATCGCGCGGAAACGCTCGCGGAGCGCCAGCGCCTCGTCGATCGTCTTCCCGCGCAGCTGCTGCGTCATCATCGACGCGGCCGCCTGCGAGATCGCGCACCCCTGGCCGGTGAACGCGGCCTCGCGCACGCGCCCCTCCTCGAGGTCGAGCTGCAGCGTGAGGATGTCGCCGCACAGCGGATTCCGCTGCTCCACCGTGACGTCCGCGTCAGGCAGCGGTCCGCGGTTCCGCGGCCGCCGGTAGTGGTCGAGCAGCAGCTCCTGGTAGACGGCCTCGGTCGCCGCGCGGTCAGACACCGGCGAGCCCGAAGAGCGACCGCGCGCGCTCCAGCGCGCCGATGAGCGCGTCGATGTCGTCGCGGTCGTTGTAGACCCAGAACGAGGCGCGCGCCGTGGCCGCGACCCCCAGCCGCCGCATCAACGGCTGTGCGCAGTGATGGCCGGCGCGAATGCAGAGCCTCGCGTCGTCCAGAATCGTCGCCAGGTCGTGCGGGTGCACGTCGCCGAGGGTGAAGCTCACCACGCCGCTCCGCCGCTCCGCGGGAGGACCGTAGACGCGCGCCCCGTCGAGCGCCGCGATGCGCTCGGAGGCCTCCGCGACGAGCGCCTGCTCGTGCGCCCGCACCCGGTCCATTCCCAGCGCGTCCAGGTACTGCACTGCGGCCGCGAACCCGACGGCGCCTGCAGCGTTGGGCGTGCCCGCCTCGAATTTGTGAGGCAGCACGTTCCACGTCGACCGTTCGTCGTGGACGAACTCGATCATGTCGCCACCCGTCTGATAGGGCGGCATGGCTTCGAGAATCGCCCGCCTGGCGAGGAGCGCGCCGATCCCCATCGGCCCGCCGAGCTTGTGGGCGCTGGACGCGTAGCAGTCCACGCCGAGTGCGTCGAAGTCGACGGGGAGATGGGGCGCGCCCTGCGCGCCGTCGCACACGAGCAGGGCGTCGGTGCGCCGCCGCAGCTCGGCGACGAGTGCCGCGACCGGCGTGATGCTTCCCAGCGCGTTGCTCACGTGGGTAAACGCCACGACGCGCGTGCGCGACCCGACGGTCTCCAGTACCCGCTGCACGTCGATCTCGCCCGACGTGGTGGGCTCCACGATGCGCAGCACGGCGTTGCGCTCGAGGGCCAGCTGCTGCCAGGGGACGAAGTTCGCGTGATGCTCGAGCGCCGTGAGGACGATCTCGTCGCCGGCACTCACGTGCGTTCGGCCCCACGTGGCCGCGACGAGGTTTAGCGACTCGGTCGTGCCGCGCGTGAAGATCAGGCACTCGGCATCCGCCAGCCCGACGAAGCGGGCAATCCGCGCCCGCGCGGCGTGATAGGCGTCCGTGGCCCGCGCCGAGAGCGCATACGCGCCGCGATGCGGATTCGCGTAGTGGTTCTCGTAGAACGCCCGCTCGGCGTCGAGCATCGCGGTCGGCTTCTGCGCCGTCGCCGCCGAGTCCAGATAGCGCAGCGCCGGCTGCCTGGCGAGCAGTGGGAAATCGGAGCGGGGGGCGAGCGCGGTCATGCGACCTCCTCGGCCACGTAGACGATGCCGTCCCGGACGGTGACGGCGTAGCGCACGATCGGCTCCTCGGCGGGCGGCGTCAACGCCTCGCCGCTGCGGCAGTCGAACCGCGCACCGTGCCACGCGCACTCGATCACGCCGCCGGAGAGCAGGGTGCCCTCCGAGAGTGGGAATGCCTGATGCGAGCACACGTCGCGCACAGCCATGATCTCTCCATCCACGTTCGCCAGACAAACGCGGGAGCCGTCCGGAAGGACGACTCCCTTGAGGGAGCCGGGAGCCACCTCGGATTCTCGGGCCACGGGGTGCATCTCGTCGGAGTGCGAGGTCAGGACGGCGCCATACGGGACGCGGGCACCCGCCGCCCGGCAGTCATTCCCCGGCGCCGGACGTGAATCGCGCCAGCGTGAGCCGCTCCAGTTCGTCCCGTACCTCCGTCACCTCCAGCTCCTCGAGCACGTCGGCCGCGAACGCGTACGTCAGGAGCTGCCTGGCCAGCTCGGCGCTCACGCCGCGGCTCTTCATGTAGAACAGCGCCTGTTCATCGATCCGCCCGACCGTCGCCCCGTGCGTGCACTTCACGTCGTCGGCGAAGATCTCGAGCTGCGGCTTGGTGTCCACCCGCGCCTTGTCGGAGAGCAGCAGGTTGTTGTTCGACTGCTTGCCGTCTGTCTGCTGCGCGATCGGGTGCACGTACACCTTGCCGTTGAACACGCCGTGCGACGCGCCATCGAGGATGCCCTTGTAGAGCTCGCGGCTGAAGCAGTTCGGCTGCGCATGCTCGATGCGGGTCTGATGATCGACGTGCTGCTCGTCGCCGACGATGTAGAGGCCGTTGAGCGTCGCCCCGCAACCGGGTCCGTCGAGAACCGTGTAGATGTTCGTGCGCGACAGCGCGGCGCCGGTGGCGAACGAGAACGAGATGAAGTGACTGTCCCGTCCCTGTCGCACGTCCACCGTTCCGACGTGATAGGCGCGCTCGCTCTCACGCTGGAGCTTGTAGTGCGTGAGGGTTGCGCCTTCCTCCACCACCGCCTCGGTGACGGTGTTGGTGAAGTATCCGGCGTCGCCGAGCGCCACGTAGCTCTCGATGACGGTGGCCTTGGAGTGGCGGTCCGCGACGATCAGGCTGCGCGGATGCAGCACGCTCTTGGCCGCGTTCGCATCGGCGACGAACAGCAGGTGGATCGGCAGCTCGACCGACACGTCGGCCGGGATGTGCACGAACGCACCGTCCTTCATGAACGCCGTGTTCAGCGCGGTGAACGCCTGCTCCTCGTAGGTCGCGAGCTTCGTGAGGTACCTGGCGAGCAGCGGCTCGTCCTGCTCCCATGCCTGCGCGAGGCTGCGCACTGCGACGCCCCGGGGCAGCGTGCTCAGGGTAGACAGCTCGCTGGCGAAGCGGCCGTTCACGAACACCAGCGTGGGCCATTCGGGCCGGTTGAAGATGAACGGCGCCAGATCGGCCGGCTGCACGAGCGACGAGTCGGCCGGCCCGGCGCGGAACTCCCGCTCGGCGATCGGCGCGACCGAGGTGAAGTGCCAGTCCTCGTTCTTCGGCGTCGGGAATCCTAACGCCGCGAATCGGTCGATCGCCGACCGGCGCACGGAGGGGACCCAGGCAGGGCCCGCGGCGCCGCCGTTCGCGGCGAACGCCGTGAAGTCCTCGAGATACGCCTGCGTCACGCCGCGACCTCCGGGATGAGCCAATCGTAGCCCTTCGCCTCCAGCTCGAGGGCCAGCTCCTTGCCGCCGCTCCGCACGATCCGCCCACCCGCGAGCACGTGCACGCGGTCGGGGATGATGTAGTTCAGCAGCCGCTGGTAGTGCGTGACGACGATGGTCGCGTTGTCGGGGCGGCGCAGGGAGTTGACCCCGCTGGCCACGATGCGCAGGGCATCGATGTCGAGCCCCGAATCCGTCTCATCGAGAATCGCCAGGCGCGGCTCCAGCACCGCCATCTGCAGGATTTCGTTCCGCTTCTTCTCGCCACCGGAGAACCCGGTGTTCACCGAGCGCGAGAGCATGGACGACTCCATGTCCACCAGCTTCAGCTTCTCCTCCATCCGGTCCATGAAGTCAATCGGATCGAGCTCCTCCTGCCCGCTCGCCTTGCGGATCTCGTTGTAGGCAGTGCGGAGGAAGTAGGAGTTGGACACGCCGGGGATCTCGACCGGATACTGGAAGGCGAGGAAGAGGCCCGCCTGCGCGCGCTCCTCGGGCTCCATCTCCAGCAGGTTCCGGCCCTCGTACAGCACCTCGCCCTCGGTGACCTCGAAGGCCGGATGGCCCGCGAGGACCTGCGCGAGCGTGCTCTTGCCGGAACCGTTCGGGCCCATGACCGCGTGGACCTCGCCGGCGTTCACGGAGAGGTCGATGCCGCGGAGAATGGGCTTGCCATCGACGGAGGCGTGGAGATTACGAATTTCGAGCACTGACTGAGTTCCTGTCGTGGATGTTGATGTGATGCCTGTGGCGACGAGCGCGCGGTTTGCCTGCTACCCGACGCTCCCTTCCAGCGTGATCCCGAGCAGCTGCTGCGCTTCGAGCGCGAACTCCATCGGGAGCTCCTGGAAGACCTCCTTGCAGAAGCCGCTGACGATCATCGAGACGGCCTGCTCGGCGCTGAGGCCGCGCTGCTTGAGGTAGAAGATCTGGTCCTCACCGATCTTGCTCGTGCTCGCCTCGTGCTCCACCGTCGCCGTGTTGTTCTGCACCTCGATATACGGAAACGTGTGCGCGCCGCATCGGTTGCCGACGAGCATCGAGTCGCACTGCGTGTAGTTGCGCGCCCCGGTGGCCCTCGGGAGCACCTTCACCTGGCCGCGATAGGAGTTGTTTCCCTGGCCGGCGCTGATCCCCTTCGAGACGATGTTGCTCTTCGTGTTCTTGCCGATGTGGATCATCTTGGTGCCGGTGTCGGCCTGCTGCCGGTTGTTCACCACCGCCACCGAGTAGAACTCGCCGGTCGAGTCATCGCCCTGCAGAATGACGCTCGGGTACTTCCACGTGATCGCCGAGCCGGTCTCGACCTGGGTCCAGGAGATCTTGGAGCGCGAACCTAACGCCTTGCCGCGCTTCGTCACGAAGTTGAAGATCCCGCCCTTGCCCTCGGCATCGCCGCTGTACCAGTTCTGGACGGTGGAGTACTTGATCGTCGCATCCTGGAGCGCGACGAGCTCCACGACCGCCGCGTGCAGCTGGTTGCTGTCGCGCTTGGGCGCCGTGCACCCCTCGAGGTAGCTGACGTACGCACCCTCATCGGCGATGATCAGCGTCCGCTCGAACTGGCCCGTGTCCGCGGCGTTGATACGGAAGTAGGTCGACAGCTCCATCGGGCAGCGCACGCCCTTCGGCACGTAGACGAAGGAACCGTCGCTGAATACCGCGGCGTTGAGCGCTGCGAAGAAGTTGTCGCTGTGGGGCACGACCGAGCCCAGGTACTGCCGCACCAGCTCCGGATGCTCGCGCACCGCCTCGCCGAACGAGCAGAAAATGATGCCGAGCTTCGCCAGCTCATCCTTCATCGTCGTGCCGACCGAGATCGAGTCGAAGATCGCATCCACCGCCACGCCCGCGAGGAGCTTCTGCTCGTTGAGCGGAATCCCGAGCTTCTCGTACGTGCGGAGCAGCTCCGGATCCACCTCGTCGAGGCTCGCCAGCGGCTTGGTGTTCTTCGGGGCCGAGTAGTAGCTGATCGCCTGGTAATCGATGACCGGATAGGTCACGTTCGCCCAGTGCGGTTCGTGCATGGTCAGCCAGCGGCGATAGGCCTTGAGCCGCCAGTCGAGCAGCCACTCGGGTTCGTTCTTCTTCGCCGAGATCAGCCGGATGACGTCCTCGTTGAGTCCGGGCGGCACGGTGTCCGTCTCGATCTCGGTGACCCATCCGTGCTGATACTCGCGGTTGACCAGCGATTCGATCGATGCGCTCATGCGCGCTCCTCTTCCGTCCACGTGAATCCCGCCACCGCGGCGGGACGGTCCGCGAAGCGAACCTGGTATTCGCAAGCCGAGCAGCCGCCGGCGATGCACGCCCGCCGCTCCACCTTCGCGCCTAGCAAAGCCGACAGCACCCGCGCCTCTGCCTCGCACGCCTCCGGAAATCGCTCGGCCGCGGCGCGGAGCGCGCAGTGGCGCGCGATGAGCGTACCCCCATTCCCACCATTCGCCTGCCACTCGGCCATGTACCCGGCGTCCGTGAGGAGTCCGGCCACAGCACGCGCACGGTCGCCCGGGGCCAACCCTCCGAGCTGCTCGCGACGCGAGCCGACGAGCTCCTGCCACCGCTGCTCGAACACGCCGCGGACCGCGCCGGAACCGGCTCGCTTGCGCAGTGCGGCGAGGGCATCGGCCAGGACGGCGGGATAATCGTCGGGGAACAGCTCGTCGGCCGCCGAGGTGAGCGCGTAGGCGAACGAAGGACCACCGACCCCCCGCGCGACCCGCTCATAGCGCACGAAGCCGCCATCCTCCAGCTCCCGGAGGTAGCGCCGCAGCGCGTTCGGCGTCACCCCGAACCGCTGTGCAAGTTCTTTCGTAGTAAGCGGTTGCGCCTGCTTGAGCGAGAGGAGAATCTCGCCTCGCATCCCGCGCATCGCTCCGACCATCGCCCCTGCCGACATGGGGAGAAAACTAGTCGGCATTGAGGAGACGGTCAACGAAACTGTGCGCGGATTAGATGCGTCGAGCGGCGAACTTCAGCCCCGACCAGGTGGCGTCGATCGCGCACACCTTGTAGTCGACGACACCGAGCGGGAGGGCCAGCGCGCGGAGAACGTCCTCAGTCAGGTCTGTGGCGACGCCCGAGCTCTTCTTGGGCCAGGCGATCCAGAACGAGCGGCCGTCCAGGCGCTCGACGATGCCCGGAAGGCGTCGGGCGAGGTCCGAACGCCGGGTGGCGAAGCAGAGGAGCAGGTCCCAGTCGCCGCGGGCGTCACGGCGGATGGCGACGTCCTCGAGCGGACCCAGCGTCCGTTCGAAGTCGGGCGGCGCGCCGAGGAGCGAGAGCGTTGACCCCGGACGGATTCCGAGTTTCCTGGGCAGCGGCGTGCCGGAGTACCCGGCCGGGCGCTGCGCCACGCGGCGTCAGCGCAGCAGCAGGAAGGCGACGACTCCGGACAGGACGACCACGGCCCCGACCAGCAGCGGCGTGACGTTCGCCCGGGTGCGACCGGCATCTGGATAGGCGCGCATGTCGAGCTGGGTCGAGCGGCGGTTGATCGCCGCCGGGTCGTCGGCGCCGCCCGGCGTGTGGACCTTCATCCCGGGGGGCGGCGTGAGGGCGAAGACCAGCGTCATGCGGCCGATGCGGATCTCGTCGCCATCGACGAGCAGCCGGGGGCGCGAGACCTGCTCCTCGTTCACGAAGGTGCCCGTGGCGCCTGACGAGTAGAGGACGTGGCCCCCGGCCTCGGATCGGATGTCGGCGTGGAAGCGCGAGACGGTCGGGTCCTTGAGCACGATGCCGGCGCCGGCATCGCGACCGATCTGCACCGTTCGGCGCTCGAGCGAGTATGCGCGGCGCGCCGTGGTATCCACGAGACATGCGGCGGGATGCGGCGCCGGCGGCGCGCTCGGCGCCTGCGCGCCCGCGCCGAAGACGAACCGACCCTGTCCGGCGGTGATGACCGCGCCGTCGCGCAGGGGTGCGCCGGTCCGCGGCACCTGCATTCCATCGAGCGCAACCACGCAGGCATCGCCGGACGGCGACACCGTGCCGCCGCCGGCCGGGTCGAGGCGGATCACGAAGTGGCGGGCCGCGAGATCCTGACCCTGCACCCGGTGGGTGGCCTGCGCGCCGCTCCCGATGACCGTGTCGGGGCCCAGCGCGATGCTCCTGCCCTCATGCTCCAGTACCGCCATGTCACATCTCCGATCGAGAGTGGCCGCGTCGCATCGGCACGATCCCGCTCGGGCCGTCGGCGCGCCGACGCCTCGCGATCCGCTCGGCTGCCTGACGAGCGGCCTCCGGTGCCCGCGGCGGCACGGCGCTCGGCCGAGAGGTGGGACGCGCGCAAGGGCTCGACGTCTCGCGACCCCACGCGGCCGAGTCCGCCGCGCAGCTGCACCTCGGCCGCCGCCGAGGTTCGTGCATCATCGAGAAGGTGACGAGCGAGAATGGGGAAGGCAAGCCGTGCCACGGCGTGCGTGACTCGCGTCACTCGTATAGGATTCAATTCGATCCGGCGGACTCATCCAACCGACAACTTTTGACATACCCGTGCGCCGCCAGTTTCCTGTGTGGTTGTGCCTTGCGTCGCTTGCCTGCGGACCGTCGGAACCTGCCGAGTCCGCCAGCGCCGACGTTGCGCGCGACGCTGGTCAGGCGCGCATTCCTCTCGACACCCCGCGCGCCCTCACCCCCCATCCGGCGCCGCCGCGCACGCCGCGGCTGTCGCCTGCGGCGGACTCCATTGGCGAGCGGCTGACGTTCGTGGCCCGTAACACGACGGTGCTCACGGCCGCAACTCGCGGCGGTCGGTGGCTGGTGGACTTGGGCCGCGTCGATGCGCCCCTGCGGACACCCGAACGGCTCGCCGCCTATCGCGAGGCGGCGGCCGCGATCTCGCCGGTGCGCCTCGGCGATACGCTGCACGTGTACGGTCCGTGGGGCGCCGCACGCACCACGGTGAACGGATTCGACGTGTGGAGCGGACGGATTGTCGCGACGATGGTGATGCCGCCGGAGGCGGACTCGCTGGCAATGCTGGCGGACCGGCGCGCGCGGGAGCCGCGCGGCTCCGACACGCCCTTCGCAGCGGCGGCGTTTCGCTTTCCGCTCGCCCGGGACACCGCGCGGGCCGCGCCGTGCGTGCGCGACAGCCTGACGAGCGAGCTTGGAGCGCGCGCCGACTCGGTCGCCGACAGCCTGCGCGCGATCCTGCTGGCCGATACGGCACGGGCCGGGCCGCAGTATCGCGTAGGGCCGCGGATCGTCTCATCGCGGCTGACCGGATGCTTCGGTCGGGCGCGCGTCCTGGTGCTCGTGGCGCTGCGCAGCGGCGGCGACCTGCTCACCCGGGAGCGCGCGGCGCTCGTCGCGGACGATGGCGCCGCGATCGCTCTCCCAGTGCAGGACTATCGATTCCGCGCGCACGCGCTCCTGCACGTGCTCGACGCGGACGGCGACGGCATCGATGACGTCGTCGCTCGCGGCTACGGCCGGCGGGTGGGGTCGCTGGTGGTGCTGCGGCTCGATCCCACCGCGCCGGCGCTGACGCGGCTCACGGGGGGATTCGCGTACGAGGGCTAGGCGCGAACCGAGTTGCGGGAATCGGGGCGGCGGAGCATGATGGCGAGGGCCCTCGACGTGCGGGCCCGCGCCTCCGCACCTCGATTCCGCGCTCTGCCCATGCGACGCTTCGCCATTCTCCTCGCCGCCGTTCTCGCGGCGTGCGCCCCCGCACCGCGCTCCGGAACATCCGCGGCGCCGACGGATGCGCGCGACACCCTCTATTACCCGCCGCGGGGCGACTGGGCAGTCCGACGCGCCGCGCAGGCGGGCATGGACTCGGCCAAGCTCGCCGCCGCGGTCGCCTATCACCTGGCGAACGAATCGAGCTACCTGCGCGACCTCGGCGAGCAGGTGCGGCGCAACACCGCGCGCGAACCGTATCCCGACATCCTCGGGCCCACGAAGGAGCGGACCGGCGCGAACGGCGTGATCATCCGCCACGGGTACATCGTGGCCGAGTGGGGCGACACTCGTCAGGTGGACATGACGTTCAGCGTGTCAAAGAGCTACCTGGCGACGACGGCGGGCCTCGCGTTCGACCGCGGCATGATTCCCGACTTTCATGCGCCGGTAGCGCGGCTGGTGGACGATGGGGGCTTCGAGGGTCCACACAACTCGCTGATCACCTGGCACATGCTGCTCAACCAGACCAGCGAGTGGGAGGGCACGTTATGGGACAAGCCCGATGTGGCGGACCGCCGGCGGGGCTACGACCGCCGGCTCAACGCGCCGGGCACGTTCTGGGAGTACAACGACGTCCGCGTGAATCGCGCGGCGCTCGCGCTGTTGCAGGTCTGGAAGCGTCCGCTGCCGCAGGTGTTGAAGGAGCACGTCATGGATCCGATCGGCGCGTCGGACACGTGGGAGTGGCACGGCTACCGGAACTCGGTGGTCGAGATCGGCGGGCGGCGCATGGTCTCGGTGAGCGGCGGCGGCCACTGGGGCGGCGGTGTCTGGGCGAGCACGCGCGATCACGCGCGGTTCGGCCTGCTGCACCTCCGGCGTGGGCGCTGGGCCGGGCGGCAGCTGCTGAGCGAGCGCTGGATCGCGCTGGCCACGACGCCGACGGAGCTGCGTCCGGTCTACGGCTACATGTGGTGGCTGAACACCGACCGCGCGCAGTACGCCTCCGCCCCCGCATCGAGCTTTTTCGCGTTAGGTGCTGGCGGCAACGTGATCTGGGTCGATCCGGAGCACGATCTGGTGGCGGTGATTCGCTGGACGGACACGTCGAAGATCGATGGGTTCATGAGGATGGTGGTGGAGGCGGTGGGGAGATAGGAGCTAGGAGCTAGGAATTAGGAGCTAGGAGCTAGGAATTAGGAGCTAGGAACTAGGAATCAGGAACTAGGGCACTGCGTCGAGAAGGCGGGCCGTTTCGCAGGCGTTCCATCTCGTCCCATCGTGGCCCTGGTTCCCAGCTTCCAGTTCTGTTCGCAATCCCTGGGCGCCAATATTGTCGTGTGCATCGCGAAATCATATCTCCGGAGTGCGCCCGCGGTCGCGGCGCGAATTGGTTCACACTGGCCTCGTGGCGGCGTCGCTTCAGAGTCCCGCATGATCCCGTTCTACCTCGGCTCTGGCGAGAGTGAGTCGCCTCCGAGCAGGTGCGGACCAGGAACGAGGGCGAACCGCTGCTCCTTGCTCCTAACTCCTAGCTCCTAGCTCCTAACTTCTGCCCTCGCCAAGCGATGAATCCCCTGACTCGCGTCGCGCTCCTCGCCCTGATCCCTGCAGTCCCTCTCCTTCCTTCCGCACTGTCCGCCCAGGACTCCGCTCGGAAGGTCTTCGTCGTGCCCGGCGAGCGCGCGGGTCCCAGCGTGTTCCCGCTCACGAACTATCCCGAGGTGCGGCCGCGTGAGGCAGGGAAGCTCGACTGGCAGCACTATCACACGTCCGAGGAGATCGAGACGTGGATGCGGAAGTGGGCCGAGGAGCATCCGAACATCGTGGAGCTCTACGCGGTGGGCGAGAGCTTCGGCGGGCGCACGATCTGGCAGATGACGCTCAGCAACAAGCAGACGGGCAAGGACACCGACAAGCCCGCCGCGTTCTTCGAGGGCGGGCGGCATTCCGGTGAAATCACCGCGACGGAGTCGGCGTTCTACCTCGCCTGGCATCTCATCGAGACCTACGGGAGCGACACCGCGGTCACGGCGCTGCTCGACCGCGCCGCGATCTACATCCGGCCGCTGAACAATCCCGACGGCTCCGACATGTACCGCCTGACGGCGCAGACGAATCGTAGCTCCGTCCGCCCGCACGACAGCGACCGCGATGGGCTGCTGGACGAGGATCCGGGTGAGGATCTCGACGGCGATGGGTACATCCGCGACATGCGGGTGTTCGTCGGCAAGGGGAAGGGCTCGTTCGTGATCGACCCCGACGACCGGTCGAAGCGTCTGATGCGGCGCGTCGGCGAAGGGAAGGGGGACTACGACGTCTACAGCGAGGGCATCGACAACGATCTGGATGGCCGGTACAACGAGGACGGGATCGGCGGGCTCGACCTGCACCGCAACTACCCGGAGAACTGGCGGCCCGAACCGGGTCAGGATGCGACGGGGCGCGGATGGACGCAGCTCGGCGCCGGCGCCTATCCACTGTCGGAGCCCGAGACGCGGGCGGTCGTAATGTGGATGCTCACGCACCCGAACATCTCCGTCACGAACACCATGGACACCTCGGTGCCGATGCACCTGCGCCCGCCGTCCACCTGCGAGGAGCGGGAGTGCATGTTCGCGAGCGACCTGGCGCTGTACGAGCACTTCGATTCGATCGGACTGACGTACACGAACTACCCGTGGGCCGGGGACGTGTACCGCACGTACGCCACGCGCTTTCCGGTGAACCGGTTCACGGGGGACTCGACGCGCCCCTCGCCGCTGTTCGGCCACTCGCCGGACTTCGGCTACTTCTACTACGGCGCGATCTGGTACGGCGACGAGCTGTGGAACGGCGGCCGCGAGCGGGACTACGACGGCGACGGGGAGGTCGAGCCGCTCGAGGTGCTGCGCTGGTGCGACGAACAGTTCGGCGGCACGTGCTTCAAGGCGTGGACGCCTTACACGCATCCGGTGCTCGGCAAGGTCGAGATCGGCGGCTACAACCCGAAGTTCTTTTCGCAGAACGGCCCGCCGGAGGTGCTGGAGCAGTGGGCGCGCAATCAGGCGATGTTCAACCTGTACATGGCACGGTCGCTGCCGCGGATCGAGATCGTCGAAGCGACGATCACGACGGTGTCGTCAGGCAGCGATTCGGCCACGCACGAACTGCGCGTCACGGTGCGGAACGCGGGCCGCATCCCGACGGCGCTGGAGCAGGCAAAGCGGGTGAAGATCGTTCGCCCGGACCAGGTCACGGTGCGCTTCGCCGAGAAGAGCGAGGGTCGCGTGATCGGCCGGCCGGAGGAGTTCTGGCTGGGCGGCGGCGAATCGAGGACGGTGGTGCTGCGCCTGCGCGTGCCGGCGGCGGAGCGGCGCGTGACGGTGCGGGCGCTGAGCACGCGGGGGGGAGTGGCGGAGCGGGAGGTGGGGTGGTGAGGGGTTAGAGAGGCACGGGGTCAGGTGTGAGGGGAGGGGGCCAGGTGCCAGGGACAAGGGGCCAGGGGCCGTCAGCCTGGAGCGTGCCACGATCTGGGCACGTTGTACCATGACTCCTAACGCTAACACCGAGCTTCTCCTCGCTCCTCGCTCTGTGCTTCTGATCCCCTGGCCCCTGGCCCCATGCCCCTTCCCCTGTCCCCTACTTCCCCTAACCTCTCGCCCCCTCCAGTTCCGTCTCCACCACCACTCCCGCCTCCAGCGTCCGGTGCACCGGGCACTTGTTCGCGATCTCGAGCAGGCGCGCGCGCTGATCCGCCGTCAGGTCGCCGACCAGCTCCACCGTGCGATCCAGCCGGTCCATCTTCGCTGCGCCGCTCTCGCAGTTCCGCTCGTCCAGCGCGTGGATCTTGCTGTGGCGCAACCGCACGATCGCTTCGTCCAGCGGCCACTGCTTGCGCCGCGCGTACATCTGCAGCGTCATCGAGGTGCACGCGCCTAACGCCGCGGCCAGCAGGTCGTACGGCGTGGGGCCCAGCTCCGAGCCGCCCACCGCGACCGGCTCGTCCGCGATGAGCGCGTGGCCGCTCGCCAGGATCGCCGTGCGGTATCCCTCTCCCGTGCGCGCGACGACGCGGTTGTCGGCCTCGACCTGCTCCATCGTCTCGTGCGCCCGCTGCCCCCGGTCGAGGTAGCGCCGGACCCAGGCCGCGAGGACGTCGCCGACATAACGGGCATCCTGCTCGTCCGACAGCAGGTGGTCGGCGTCGTCGAGCGAGACGAAGCTCTTCGGGTGGCGCGCCGCGGTGTAGAGCCGCGCCGCGTTGTCGATCCCCACGATCTGGTCGCTCGGCGCGTGGAAGATCAGGAGTGCCGCGCGCAGCGAGCGCACCACATCGAGCATGCGGGCGTCGCCCACGTCGTCGAGGAACTCCTTCCGGATGGTGAAGCGCCGCCCGCCGAGCGTCGCGCGGGCTTCGCCGCGCCGCTCGATCTCCTCCACCGACGCGTCAAGAAGCTCCAGGACGTGCGCGGGCTCGCTCGGCGCGTTGATGGTCACGACCGCCTTCACCGATGGGAGCCGGGCCGCCGCGTGCAGTGCCGCCGCGCCGCCTAGCGAGTGTCCGACGAGCAGCTGCGGCGCCGCGTGGTGCTCGTCGAGCCACGCCGCCCCGGCGAGCAGGTCATCGACCGAGGTCGAGAAGGTCGTCTCCTCGAACGCCCCCTCGCTCTCGCCCAGACCGGTAAAGTCGAGCCGCAGCACGGCGATCCGCGCCTGGGCCAACGCCCGGCTGATGGTCACCGTCGCCTTGAAATTCTTCGAGCAGGTGAAGCAGTGCGCGAAGAGCGCGTAGGCGATTGGATCGCCGTCGAGTGGCATCTCGAGCCGGGCGCTGAGCGTGGCGCCGGTGGCGCCGGGGAACTGCACGGGGATGGTCTGCATGTTCTGCGCGGGATGCGGGACGCGGGGAGCGGGCGGCGCGACGTGCCGGGTGCCTGACACCTCGGCTCGCGTTGCCGCTCTAGCCAGCGGGCAGGCGCTCCACCAGCCGATCGATGAGAAATGCCGACTGCACCAGCGCCTCCTCCGTGAACGTCCCGAAGTAGGCGCGGACCTCCTCGAACATCGCGTGAAACCGCGAAGCGTCGCCGCTGGCGAGAATGTCGGCCACCTCGCGGGCCGCCGCCTGCAACCCGTCGGCGACGGACGGCGTCCCGGGATTCCACATCTCGATCGGGCCGTACAGGGCCGGCTCCTGCGCGAAGTGGCGCGCCGCGACGTACAGCTCCAGCAGATAGGCCGGCGACGTGAACTGCAGCGTCTCGTCGAGCGGGACCCCGCTGCGCGCAAGCGCCAGCCCGAAGATCTGCGTCTGGAGGTGGGTGAGCACCTGGACGATCGCCATCGCCCGGTCGTGCCGTTCGGGCGTCGTCTCCGTGACGATGAGCCCGCGCGCCCCGAGCATGGCGGCGACCCAGTCGGCCCAGGCGTCGCCGCGGGCTCGGCAGAGCACCACGCGCTGGCCCTGGAGGGTGTGCACGCCGGGCCCGAACATCGGATGCGTGCCGACGACGCTTGCCTCGGTCGACTCGAGCATGGCGGCGACGGGCCCTGCCTTGAGGCTCGTGACATCCATGAGCAGCGCGTTCGGCCGCACGTGCGGCCCCACGCTCCGGATCACGAGCTCGGTATCGGCGATCGGCACGCTGACCACGACCACGTCCGCGCCGGCGGCGGCGTCGGCGGACGACAGCTCGGTGTCGAGATCGGACATGAGCACGCGGTGCCCGAGATCGCCGAACAGCCTGACGAGCATGGCGCCCATGCGGCCCGCCCCGCCGATCACCGCCACCGTGCGCGGCTCCGCGGTCGGCGAGACCTCCGCCCGCAGCGCCGCCTGGTGGTCACGGCTCGCGCGCAGCAGCAGCCGGAAGATCGATTCGATCTCGTCGCGGGGCAGGCCGAGGGCCTCGGCGCGGCGGCAGCGGTCCTCGAGGACGTCGCGTTCGCGCCGCGGGTCGCGGATTCGCACGCCGTGGCGGCGCTTGTACTCGGCGATCTCGCCGACGAGCGCCATGCGGCGCGCGGCCAGCTGGAGGAGCTCGCGGTCGAGCGCATCCACCATGGCCCGCAGCAGCGGGAGCGGCCGAGGTGGGGCGGCGTCCGATCCGGTGTCGTCGACGCGTTCGGTCATGGGTCGCGCGGCATCCGCGGATGATACGCAGCGGGCAGCGCTGCGTCGAACCCTTGCGGTCGGATATCTTTGCGGCATGATCACGCTTCGCGATCTGGCGAACTGGGAGTCGCGCGTCGCGACGATCGTCGGGCAGACGGAGGGATTGCTCGAGGACCGCGACCGTGCGCTGGAGCGCTCCGGGCTGTACGCGGAGTATCCGGCGATCCTTTCCGGCTACCTGGCTTTGCTGGATGACGAAGGGAGCGCGCTCGAGGCCCTCAAGCGGGCCGTCTTCCTCGTCTGGTACTCGGCGGTGGAGCCGCCGATGCTGAGCGGGATTGCGGAGCTGCCGGAGAGCGCGGTGCGCGCAACGCTGGAGGCGCTGGAGCGCGCGTTTCGCGAGGGCGCGATCGACGACGAACTGCGGTGGATGATGGCCTGGTACCACCGCGCGGGCGATTACGCGCTGCTGCGGACCCCGGGCCTCCTCGCGCTGGAGGCGGAGATCGCGGGCGCGTCGACGCCGAAGCGCCCCCCGGCGCGCGACGAGCGGATGGCGGAGCGCGGCCTGCTCGGTCGCTACTGGTCGTCGCTGTCGGGTCGCGACGGCGAGACCGGCGGCTCGGCGGACGCCTAACGTCATTTCCGGAGTTCCGCCCCGAAGTGCACGGGAGTGGGAGCGTTCCGGATGCGGGTCGCGCCGGAATGCGAGAGGCTCCCGCGAGGCCTAGCGATCATCCCGGGGTAGCGCGACAGGACCGACGGCGGCTCCGGTCGGTGGCTGCCGGGGACCGAGCGGGCGTGCGCCCCTGCATACGACGACGGGCCGGCATCGCGAACGATGCCGGCCCGTGTCGTTACCGTGAGCGGCCGCCTTGCGGCGGCCTGTGGTTCAGCGGCCGAGCTTGTTGACGTTCTCCGCCGCGGGCCCCTTGGCGCCCTCGACGATGTCGAACTCGACCCGCTCACCCTCGGCCAGGCTCTTGAAGCCCTTGCCGTTGATGGCGGAGTGGTGCACGAAGCAATCCTTGCCGCCGTTCTCGGGGGTGATGAATCCGAAACCCTTGGCGTCGTTGAACCACTTCACGGTGCCGGTCGTACGCATTGCGGTACTCCTGTTGATCGTGTGGTCGGAGTCCGGATGATCCGTACGTACCGACTACATGTTGTGCGTGAGCCTGCCTCACGCGCTGAGCGACGGGGCGGCCTGCCCGACACTCCGGTCCCGGTTCTGAAACCAAAACGAGGAACCTGGGCGATCCCCAAGCTCCTCGATTCGACTCCTGGAACCGGTGCGCATCGTGCTTGTCGCTCGGCGCCTAAAGTAGTATGGGCAGGTAGGAGGCGCAAGAAGTTGGGAGGCGGGAGGAGGGGGAGGTGAGAGACGGGGGAGGAGCGGCTTGGCCCGGGACCATCCCGAAAAGGTGGATGGCGCGGTGGGGCCCCCCCCGCTTTCAATCTCGTGTCGCGGCCGCCGTAAGGCATCACCCGAAACATGCGGCCGTCGGCGGAGCGTTGCCCCCTCTCTCCGGCCCTACCGGCGCGCGTCGAACGGCAACCGCAACACAGCCTCACACCCCGACCGTCCGGCGCGATTCCGAAGCTCCAGCGCCCCGCCGTGCGCCTCGGCGATTTGGCGCGACAGGACCAGTCCGATCCCCGTCCCCGAGGGCTTGGTCGTGAAGAACGGCACGAACAGGTTCGCGGTGTCGGCCAAACCCGGGCCCTCGTCCTCGATCCGCAGCTCCAACTGCCCGTTCTGCCGCGCCCAGCCGACCGTCACGCGACCGGCCGTCTCGAGCGACGCATCCGCGGCGTTACGGAGGAGGTTGATCAGCAGCTGCTCCAGCTGGTCCGCGTCCGCGTGCATCGTAAGGTTGGGACCGGGCAACACGTCGATCGGCACGCGGGTCTCGAGCGCCGCTACCCGCGCCACGACGTCGGCGATCCGCACCGGTGAGGGGCGTACGGGCGGCAGTCGCGCGAGCCGCGCGTAGGCGCTCATGAACCTGCTCAGCGCCTCGCTCCGCGCACCGATCACGTCCAGTCCGCGCTGGAGATCCGCCTGGAGGTCCGCGGGGGGCTCGGGGCGTGCCAGCAGTCCGCGCAGGCTCGCGGCGATCGACTTGATGGGCGCCAGCGAGTTGTTGATCTCGTGACCGAGCACGCGCACGATCCGCTGCCACGCCTGACGCTCCTCCTCGCGCAGCGTCGCGCTGACGTCGGCGAGCACGAGGAGCCGGTGGCGCCGGCCGCCCTGCAGAAAGTCGCGCCGGCGGACCTCGAACTTGCCCGTCGCGCCCGGGAAGGTCGCCGCGAGCGTGTGCCGCGGCGCGGCCGTCAGCGCGTCCGCCAGCCCGAGCTCCTCGGCGCGCTTGCCTTCCAGCCGCTCGGCGGGTTGGCCGAGCAGCCGCTGCCCGGCCATGTTGACGAGGCGCAGCCGGCCCACCTCATCGAAGGTGAAGATGGCGACGTCGATCTCGGCGATGACGCTCCGGAGAAGCGCCGTCGCCTCGAGCGCGCCCATGCGCTGCTCGCGCAGCGTGTCGCCGAGCGCGTTCACCTCCAGCATGGCGAGACCTAACGCGTCGTCGGCCCGCGCGCTGCGCGAGCGGATCGTGTAGTCGCCCTCGTGCAGCGCGGCGAGCAGGTTGGACAGCGTCTGCACCGGCCGTACGACCTGCTCGCGAAGGATCGTCGCGACGATTGCCCAGGCCGCCACGATGAGGACCGTGAGCGACCACTGCGACCGCGGCGTGAGATCGCCGAACCAGATCAGCAGGAGCGCGACGATGCCACCGGGAAGCCCCGCCAGCACCGCGAGCAGCACGACGCGCCGCTCGAAGCGCGGAGCGCGCTCCGGCCGCTCAGGCTGGTCGTGCATGGCGCGCACGCGTCATCCCGCGCCTCCGAGGCCGTGCTGCTGCAGGCGACGATACAGCGCGCTCCGGCTCAGGCCGAGCGCGTCGGCGGCGCGGCTCACGTTGCCCTCGTGCCGCTCGAGCGCGCGGCGGATGATGAACCGCTCCACGTCGTCGAGGGTCATCTCCTCCAGCCGGGCCCCCGCGTCGGCGCGACTGCGCAGCCCGAGGTCGTCGGCGCGGATGCGATCCCCCGTGGCCATGAGCACCGACCGCTCCATCACGTGGGCCAGCTCGCGCACGTTGCCCGGCCAGGAGTAGTCGATGAGCGACTGCAGAGCATCCGGATCGACGCCCCCCGCCAGCCGCTTCCCATAACGCGACGCGCTCTCGGCCAGGAAGTGCATGGCGAGGCGGGGAATGTCCTCCGCGCGTTCCCGCAGCGGCGGCAGGTGGATCTCGACGGTGTTGATCCGGTAGAGCAGGTCCTCCCGGAACCGTCCCTCGGCGACCTCACGACGGATGTCGACGTTCGTCGCGGCGATCACCCGCAGGTCCGCTCGCTTCACGCGCGAGGTGCCGACCCGCTGAAACTCGCCGGTCTGCAGGACGCGCAGGAGCTTCGCCTGCTGGCTCGCCGGCATCGTCCCGATCTCATCGAGGAACAGCGTGCCCTGATCGGCGAGCTCCACGTACCCGACGCGATCGGCCTTGGCGTCGGTGAACGCGCCCTTCACGTGGCCGAACATCTCGCTCTCGAAGACGCCGTCCGACAGCGCTCCGGCGTTGACGACGACGAGCGCGCGGTCGGCGCGCGGCGAGGCGGAATGGAGCCAGCGTGCGACCACCTCCTTGCCGGTGCCGTGCTCCCCCGTGATGAGCACGTTGGCGACGGATGGCCCCACTCGCTCGAGGAGTGTGAGCACGGGCCGCATCGCGCGCGATTCCGCGATGAGCTGGGGCAGCCCCGTCCGGCGCAGCGCACGATTCTCCTGCTCGAGCCGCTGCGCCAATCGTAAGGCACTGCCGAGCTCGATCTGCGTACGGAGGAGCGAGACCAGCCGTGCGTTGTCCCACGGCTTCTCGATGTAGTCGCGCGCGCCGCGGCGCATGGCCTCCACGGCACCCTGCACGCTGCCCCACGCGGTCATGACGATGACCGGCAGCGTGCCGTCGAGCGCCTGGATGCGCAGGAGCAGGTCCATCCCCTCCACCCCCGAGGTGGTGTCGCGGGTGTAGTTGAGGTCCATGAGGACGGCCGACAGGTCGGAATCGGCGACCGCCCGGAGCACGGCGGCGGGCGAGCTGGCGCGCTCGACGGCGAAGCCCTCGGACTTGAGCAGCAGCTCGAGGGCGGCGAGGACGTCGGGCTGGTCGTCGGCGATGAGAACCCGGGGGGCGGGGGGCGAGGGGCGGGGGGCGGGCACTACGGCTCGACTCGTATGGAGGTCAGCGGTAGAATCGGATCGCGGTGTTTCGGTGCGGAGATGAACGCCGTAGAACGCGAAGTTGGGGGCGGTCAGCCATATGTCCACCGTCCAATCATATCGCGATCTACGGGTCTGGCAGAAGGCCATGGACCTCGCGCAGGTGTGCTACGCTCTGTGTGCCCGACTGCCGACCCGTGAGCGATTCGTGCTCTCCCACCAGCTCCGCCGCTCAGCGATTTCGGTGCCCGCGAACATCGCCGAGGGACACTCCCGTGGCGGCCCGCGTGAATACTTGCGCGTCCTCTCGATTGCGCGCGGCTCGTTAGCGGAGCTCGAGTGTCAGCTCGAGCTGATCGAAAGACACTGCCTGCTCGCGGTCTACGAGCTGGAAGAAGCTCGTGCCTGCGCCGATTCGGTCAGCCGGATGATGCAGCGGCTCGAGCAGTCGCTGCGCAAACGTCTGCTCGAACCGGTGAAATCACGTTAGGTCGACCCGCCCCCCCCCGCCCCCCGTCCCCTGTCCCCCGTCCCTCAACCCTCAGTCCGCATCGCCTCCACCGGATCCACCCGCGACGCCCGCAGCGCCGGCACCAGGCTCGCCGCGAGCCCGATGCCCGCCAGCAACACCGCGATCGCCGCGAAAGTCGCCGGGTCGGTCGCGTCGATCTCGAAGAGCAGGCTCTGCATCACGCGCGTCGCCGCGAAGGCCGCCAGCAGTCCGATCAGCAGGCCGCCCATGACCGGGAGCATTCCCTGCCTGACGACTAGGCTGAGCACGTCACGGCGCTGGGCGCCGAGGGCCATCCGCACGCCGATCTCGCGCGTCCGCTGCGCGACGGCGTACGAGGTCACGCCGTAGATCCCGATTGCGGCGAGCAGCAGGGCAATGCCCGCGAACACGCTCACCACGATGGTGTTGATCCGGGGCTGCGCGATGGTGCTTGCCGCCACCTCATCCATGGTCTGCACGTTGGACAGCGCTATGTCGGCGTCCATCAGACGCGCGGTGCGGCGAAGCTCCGGCGCCAGCGCGGCGGCATCGCCCGCGGTGCGGACGACGATGTGCGTCCCCCGGCCCGCCAGCTGCGCGTAAGGCAGATACGCCTGCGCGTACGGCGCCTGCGCGAGCCCCTCCTGCCGCGTGTCGGCGACGATTCCCACGATGGTGAAGAAGCGCGTGCCGTCGAAGCTGATGCGCTGGCCGATCGGATCCGCATCCGGCCAGTGCTGTTTCGCCATCGTTTCGTTGATCAGCGCGACGTCCTGCGCACCCTCACGGTCCTGATCGGTGAATGCGCGGCCCGAAAGGAGCGGAATGCCGAACACCCGGAAGTAGTCAGGCGTCACGAGATAGCGCTGCGCATCCTGCGGCGTGCCGGCGGGTGGGGCGTCCCGCCCATCGATGCCGAACGTGAGATAGTTGGAGCCGCCGGACACCGGCACCTGATTGGTCAGCGCCACCGCCTGGACTCCCGGCAGCCGCTCGATCTCGCCGCGCAGCTGGTCGAAGAAGGTGCGGACCTGCGGCATCTCCGGGTAGCGCGCGGCGGGAGGCGCGAGAAAGGCCCGCAGTACGCCTTCCGTCCGCACGCCGGTGTCGACGCGCTGCAGGCGCTCGAAGCTGCGGATCAGCAGCCCCGAGCCCACGAGCAGCAGCATGGCGAGCGACACCTCGGCGAGCACGAGCAGCCGCCGCGGATCGCGGAGCGACGACCCTCCGGTGATCGCGCGCTGGCCGTCGCGGAGCGAGCCGGCGAGCGCGGTGCTCGAGAGGCGAAGGGCCGGCGCGATGCCGAACAGCAGGCCGACGATCAGCGACAGCACGGTCGTGAAGGCGATGACGCGCCAGTCGATGGCCACTTCCTCGAGCCGCGGCAGCATGTCGAGATCCGCGCGCTGGAGGAGCGCGATCACCCACGACGCGATCAGCAGTCCGACCACGGCGCCGGCGAGGGCCAGCACCACGCTCTCGGTGAGCGTCTGCCTGACGAGCCTCCCGCGGCCGGCGCCGAGCGCGGCGCGCACGGCCATCTCGCGGTCGCGTCCGGCGCCGCGCGCGAGCAGCAGGTTGGCGACGTTCGCGCACGCGATGAGCAGCACGAGTCCCACCGCGCCCATGAACACGAGCAGCGCCGGCCGCACGTCGCCGACGAGCTGCTCGTGCAGCGGCACGAGCTCCGCCGTCACCAGGTCGTTCGTCTGCGGGTAGAGCTCGTCGAGCTGACGCATGATCGTTTTCAGCTCCGCGTCGGCGGCCTCGATCGTCACACCCGGGGCGAGCCGCCCGATCACGGTCAGGAAGTCGGAGCGCCGGCCAGGCCCGTCGTCCGCGACGTTCAGCGGGGCGTACACGTCGCGCGGCTCGCCGGCACGGAAGCCCGCGGGCAGCACACCGATGATCTCCCACGGGTTGCCGCCGACGCGGAGCATCTGGCCGACGATGTCCGGTCGTCCGCCGAACCGGCGCTGCCACAGCTCGTGGCTGATGACGACCCGCTGCATGTCGGCCACTTCCTCGTCCGCGGCGAAGCCGCGGCCCACCGCGGGCGCGACGCCGAGGGTGGAGAAGAAGTCGGCGGTGACGAAGGCGGCGGGCACACGCTCGGGCTCCTGGACGCCGTCGCCGCTCAGGCCGAACGACGAGCTGGCGAGCGCGGCCAGCGACGAGAACGACGCGGCCTGCTCGCGCCAGTCGCGATAGTCAGGCAGGGACGACACCTCGCGGCCGAAAGCCGGCAGTACCGTCCACGCCATCACGAGGCGCTCGGGACTCGCGTACGGCAGCGGGCGGAGGAGCACGCCGTTCACGACGCTGAAGATCGCGCTGTTGGCGCCGATCGCGATCGCGAGCGTCAGGATGACGAGGGCGCTGAACGCGGGGCGCTTGAGGAGCGCGCGGAGGGCGAAGCGGAAATCCGACATGGGGGTCGAGGGTCGGGGGTCGAGGGGCGGGTACTGAGTGCTGCCTTCGCGCGTGACTCGCGGAATGGGTGTACGACGGCGGCCGGGGTCTGTGCCCCGTCCCTCGACCCCCGTCCCGCCCGCGGCGCGTTCGCGCCGCGCGGCCCTACTCCATCCACCCATCCCGCAGCCTGACCACCCGGCTGCCGTAGGCGGCGTTCGCTTCGCTGTGCGTCACCTGCACGATCGTCGTGCCCTGCTGGTTGAGCGCCGTGAACAGCTCCATGATCTCGCGCCCCTGATCCGAGTGCAGGTTGCCGGTGGGCTCGTCCGCGAGGATCAGCGCCGGCTTGGCGATGAGCGCTCGCGCGATGCCCACGAGCTGCTGCTGGCCGCCCGACAACTGCCGCGGATAGAGATCCTTCTTTCCCACGATGCCGAACCGGTCGAGCGTGTCCGCGACGATCGCTTCGCGCTCGCTCTTCTTCACGTTCCGGTACGAGAGCGGCACGTCGAGGTTCTCGGCGACGGTGAGATCGTCGATCAGGTGGTACTGCTGAAACACGAAACCGATGTGCCGGCGATTGAGCGCCAACCGCTCCTTGGGGCTGAGCCGGTGCACGGCCTGCCCGGCGAAGTCGTACTCGCCGCTCCATTCCGCGTCGAGCATCCCCAGCACGGCCAGCAGCGTCGACTTGCCCGCGCCCGACGGCCCCATGATGCTCAGGAACTCGCCAGGCAGGATGTCGAACGTGACTCGGCGGAGCACGAACTGCTGGCCCCCGGCTACCGCGTATGCCTTTTCAATGTTGCGCAGCGAGACGAGCGGTGCGTTCGGCGGCAGGGGGTTGTCCTCGAAGGCGGGCGCCGTTGCGGGCCGACCGCCGAAGAGGGAGCGAAGCGACGTCATGCGGCTACTCCGAGCGTGAAGGGGCGGCGCCGACCGGTGCGTCGGGCATCGGAGGGACGCGAGCGGTCGTGAGGACCGCCGAATCCGCCGCGGCTTCGGCGGCCACCCGGGCGGCGGTGGCCGAGTCGACCCCGGCCCTCCTCCGGCTGGCGAGCCCTTGCGCGGGCTCCGCCGAGCAGGCGGCCGGAGGCGCCGGCGCGGGCGTGGCGGGTTCCTCGGCGGTATCGCGAGCGTCGAACCCCATCGCCTCGAAGAAGTCCGCCGTGATGGCGAGGCTCTGCGGGGGCGCGGCTGCCACGTGCGCCGGCGCGGCCGGTTGCGGCTGCGCACTCGCCAGGCGCGGGGCCGAGTCCGTCGTCAGGTGTCCCGCCCCGAGCCCGGCGAGGAGGACCGCGGCGATCGCCGCCGCGGCGAAACGTGGTGCGCGCCCGAACGCGCGCGGCGGAGCGTTTGTCATTGTCTACTCCGTGCGAAGGCTCAACGTCGGACTCAAGCGCGCCGCGCGCCTCGCGGGGATGAAGCTCGCGACGATCGCGACGATCGACAGGAACACGGGGATGCTGACGAACGATACCGGATCGGTCGATTCTACGCCGTAAAGAAACCCACCGAGGACGCGTGTCACGGCGAAGGCCCCCGCGAGCCCGATGGCGATGCCCGCTCCCACCAGCGTCATCGTCTGCCCCACCACCAGTCGCAGGACGTCCCGGACCTCGGCGCCCATCGCCATGCGAACGCCGATCTCGTGCGTGCGTTGTGCGACGGAATACGACATCACGCCGTACACGCCAACGGCGGACAGGAGCAGCGCGATGCCGGCGAACGCGGCGAACATGTATCCGTAGAGGCGGCGGTCCCAGAACGACTGCCTGACCATGTGCTCCATCGACATCACCGCGTAGGGAGCCAGCGAGGGATCGATCCGTTCGATGGCGCCGCGGACCGCGAGCGTCATCACGTCCGGCTCGCCCTGCGTTCGCGCCATCAGGGTGACCGCCCGCGTCGCGACGCTGCCGTACGGCAGAAAGACCTGCGCCTCCGAGCGCCGGTCGAGCGCGCGCTGGCGCGTCTCCGGCACGACCCCCACGACCGTCCGCATCGCGCCGAACATCTCGAACCGCTGGCCGATCGGATCTTCGTCGGGCCAGTGGGTCTTGGCCACCACGTCGTTGATGATGGCGGGTCCCGCGGCGGTGTCGGCGACTTCCTGCGCGGTGAAATACCGTCCCGCGATCAAGGGCACGCGGAGCGTCTGGAAGTAATCCTCGGTCACGGGACGGTAGGCGGCCGCCGGACGCTCGCCAGGCGGATACTCCCGTCCCTCGATCGCAATCAGCGAGCTCGAGCTGCTGCCGCTGAGCGGCGCGTAGTTCACCGCCGCGGCCATCTCGATTCCCGGCAGCGATTCGATCTCGTCCACCAGCCGCGTGACGAACGCGCCGCGCTGCGCCGGCTCCGCATACCCGCTGCCCGCGAGAGACAACCGCATCGTCAGGATCTGCTTCGGATCGAAGCCGGGATCGGCGCCCTGCAGCGCGAGGAAGCTCCGCATCATCAGCATGGCGCCGACGAGGAGCACGACCGACAGCGCCAGCTCGGCTACGACCAGCGTAGACCGCAGCCGATTCCGGCTCGCGCCGGCGCTCGTCCCGCGCCCGCCGTCCTTTAGGTCCTCGTGCAGGTTCGGCCGCGAGGCGCGAACGGCCGGCGCGAGCCCGAAGATGATGCCGGTAGCCACCGCGATGCCGAGCGTGAACAGCAGCACCTGCCGGTCGATGTCGAACCGGATCCAGTACGCCAGCTCCTGCGTGATGCCGAGCTGGACGAGGTCGAGCCCCCACTGGCCCACGAGCACGCCGAGTCCACCGCCGAGGATGGCGAGCACGAGGCTCTCGGTGAGCAGTTGCCTGATGATCCTCCGCCGCCCCGCGCCGATCGCGACGCGGACCGCCATTTCACGCCGGCGTCCCGTCGCACGGGCGAGGAGCAAGTTCGCGATGTTCGCGCACGCGATCAGCAGCACGAAGCCCACCGCCCCGAGCATGATCAGGATGATCGCGCGCACTTCGGCCGGCGGGGCGAACGTCTCGTGGAACGGCCGCACCGTGGCGGACAGCCGCGCATTGGTTTCCGGATACTCCGCCTGCAGGCGGGCCGTGATCGGGGCCAGCGCAGCGTTCGCCTGTTCGAGCGTCACGCCCGGCGCGAGCCGGGCAACGTTGAGGTAGCCGTGGGCCCCGCGGTTGGTCGTTCCATCGATCGTCAGGGTGACCCAGACGTCCTGCCGCTCGGGGAAGTGAAATCCCTCCGGCATGACGCCGATGATCGTGAAGGGATCGCCGTTGAGGAGGATCGGTTCGCCCAGAACGTCCCGGCCCCCGCCGAACCGCCGCTGCCATAACGAGTAACTGATGATCGCCAGCGGCTCGCGGCCAGGCCCTTCGGCCGCATGGGGGAACGAGCGGCCCAGGATCGGCCGCACGCCGAGGAGGTCGAAGGTGCGCGCCGACATGAAGCCGCCGCTCACGTACTCGGACGCTTCGTTCTCTCCCGTCAGGTTGAAGGACGTCGCCACCATCGCCGCCCGCGACGCGAACACCCGCGAGTCGCTCGTCCAATCCAGGAAGTTCGGGTAGGAGATCTCGTCCTCCATGTACCCGTAGGACTCGAACACCTCGTTCACCGACACGAGCCGCTCCGGCTCCTCGAACGGCAGCGGCCGGAGGAACATGGAGTTCAGGGCCGTGAACATCGTGGTGTTCGCGCCGATGCCGAGCGCGAGGCAGAGCAGCGCGATCGCGGTGAATCCGGGGCTCTTGCGGAGCGATCGCCCAGCGAATCGCAGGTCCGATACGAGAGTCTGCATCCGTCCTCGGGATGCGCGACGCGCGACGCGCGACGCTGGGGATCGACCTCGGGATGCGCGACGCGGGGGACGCCGCGGGATACCTACCACGGAACGCTCGACGCGGGACCGCGTGCGGAGGCTGCCCCGCATCGCGCGTCCCGCGTCGCGCACCCCGTCAATGCACGTCGTGCACGTCGAAGCCGCTCTGCTCCAGCTCCTCCGCCACCGCGCCGGTCTCGTCCCGGACCACCTGACCGTCGAACAGGTGCAGCGTCCGCTCGGCGTGGCGCGCATAACGCGGATCGTGCGTCACCATGCAGATCGTCGCGCCCTCCCGGTGCAGCTCGGACAGGAGGCCCATCACCTGCTCGCCGTTGCGCGAATCGAGGTTACCGGTCGGCTCATCGGCGAGGAGGATCAGCGGCTTGCCGGCAATCGCCCGCGCCACCGCGACGCGCTGCTGCTGACCGCCGGAGAGCTGCGACGGATAATGCTTCATCCGGTGCGACATCCCGACCCGCTCCAGCGCCTCCTGCACCCGCTGCCGCCGCTCGCCCGCCGCCATGCCGCGATACGTCAACGGCAGCTCGACGTTCTCGTAAACCGTCAGATCGCCGATGAGATTGAACGCCTGGAAGATGAAGCCGATCTCCCGGTTGCGAATCCTGGCGCGGTCCGACGGGGACAGCGTGGCCACCGGCTTCCCATCCAGGTAGTACTCGCCACCGCTCGGCGTGTCGAGCAGCCCGAGCAGGGAAAGCAGCGTCGTCTTGCCGCACCCGGAGGGACCAGCGATCGCGACGTACTCGCCCGCGTTGATCTGCAGATGGACGGCCGAGAGCGCGTGCGTCTCGACTTCGTCGGTGAGGAACACCTTGCTCACGCCGTCGAGTTTGATGAGCGGAGCCTGCGCTGTCTCCATGACGATCTCCGGAATGGCGGCCCTGGCGGCCGGTCAGTTGAGGCGGATGCGGTCGGACGAGTCGTACTGTGAGAGATCAGACAGTATCACGACGTCTCCGGGTTGGAGTCCGTTCACGATCTCGATCTCGTTTACCGAACTCCGGCCGAGCCGTACTGAGACACGTACGGCTTCCTTCCCGTTCGGTTCCAGCTTGAACAGCCCGACCTGGCTCTCGGCCTGACCGTAGGCCGGCCGCCCGACGTGCATGACATTCTCGAGCCGCTCGATCTCCACCGTCCCGTCCACCGACAGGTCCGGCCGGGCGCCACGCGGCAGCGTGTCGGGAAGTGAGACCTCGATCGTCACCGTGCCGGCGACGCTCGCCGGGTCGATCCGCATCACGTGCCCCTGTACGAGTCCGTTCCGCGTGTCGATGGTTGCCGGCTGCCCGACGGCGATGTCCCGCACCTGCGTCTCGGGGATGCGGAGCACCGCCTTGAGCTTCCCGGGCTGAGCGATCCGCGCCAGCACGGCGCCAGAATTCGCCCACTGGCCGACCTCCCACGGGATCTCCTGCACGACGCCGTCCGAGCCCGCGCGCACCTGCATCGACTGCACCCGATCACGCTGGAACTGGGCGACCGCGCGCTGCCGTGACACGTTCTCTTCCGCGAGGGCGATCTGGCGCTGGAGGGATTCCTCGAGCGTGCGGAGCTGTTGCTCGTCGAGCGAGAGCCGGTTGCGAAGCTCCGCGGACGTCTCGCGGGCGCGGAGCACTTCATTGTCCGACGCCAGGTTCTTCTGGCCCAGGGAGATCATCGACTCCTCCAGCCGGGCGGCTTCATTCGCCGCGACCCGCGTCTGCTCGACCTGGGACCGGCGGCTGAGCAGGTCGCTCTGGAGCTGCGTCCGCAGGCTCACGAGGGCCGCCTGCGCGCTGGCGAGCTGGCGCTCGGCCTCGAGCGCCTGGAGCTGCACATCGGGGTTACTCATCTCGAGCAGCAGGTCGCCGCGCTGCACCGTGGCGCCGGGGCGGACGTGGCGTTGCTCGATGCGCCCGGCAGTCACCGCCGAGATCCAGCGCATGTCCTCGGGGACCAGGGTGCCGGGACCGCGGACCTGCCGGACGAGCTCGCCTTGCTCGACGGTGTCCATCCAGACCGTGGCGCGTTCGACGGAGGGGGCGGCCGGCTCGAGCCGGGCCAGCGCCACCGTCACGACGGTGAGGACGAGGACGCCGACGCCGATGCCGATGTAGCGGCCGTATTTCTTCTTCTGCGGGCGTGGGATGTCCACAGCGAATTCCTGCGTGAGGGGTGGAGCGTTCCAGGTCTTTAAGGGAAGGTGCGTGCCATGCGGGCGAACGATGCAACCAATTGATTACCAAGGCATTACGCCAGCGCCCGTTCAGAGGTTTCGGCCGATGTCGTCCGCTAATGGGAATCGGGCATCCCACCGCCGAACGCTCCGGCAAGCTCGAGCGAGTCCGATGGGCGCAGGGGTCGCCGGCGCGCACCCTCACGACGTGGTGGTGCGGTCCGGAGATTCGAACGCGCCGGAAGTGCCGCGTCGCACCCTGTCGAGCGGCGGCGAGTTCCTGCGTCCCGGTCCATCAGCGCCGCCTGGTGTTCGACACCGCAAACCGGCGGAGCGTTACGTCCAGTCGTCCGGGTGGCGCGCGCATGGGTCGCCTAACGGTGAGGCGGGTCACGATTCATGGCTTGGGCGAGATCGGCGTGGGCGAGCTCGTCCGGAGAGTGCTTGTCGCGGTGGGCTCCGCGGCTAGGTTGATGCAGAAGGCTCCCTCGGGCGGCGAACGTCGCTCGACTTCAACTCAGCGGAGGACATCCATGCAGACTCGAACGCTCCGTTCCCTGCGCCGCATCGCACTGCTGGCGCTCGTCAGTGTAGCCGTGACTGCATGCGACGACGATGACGATCCGACCGGCCCGCCGTCGGCGGCTGGAACGTACAACATCGCGAGCATTCAGCAGGAGGGTTTGGCGGCGTGCACGCTCGGCACGACGGGATGCACGATCGAGAACACGGGCACGGAAGTGATCGTCGTCGAAGACGGCCAGCTCGTGCTTTCCGCGAACGGGACGTTCACGATCGTGGTGAACGGTACCGTCGACGACGTCGATGAGGAACTGGGGAGCGCGTCGGGCACCTGGGTGCGGACGCAGAACGGCGTGACCCTGACGGTGACGGGCTTCCCCGTTCCGGTCGCGGGGACCTTCTCCACGGCGGCCGCGGAGGAGCTGGTGTTCACGGTCCCGGCGTCGCTGTTCAGCGACACGGCGACGGGAAACGTGACCATCACCTTCGACAAGCAGTAGTGCGGGCGCGGGGCGCATCGCGCGCTCCGCACACGTTCGTTAGCTTGGGCGGTGACCGGGGTGCCCGGCGCGAGTGCGCCGGGCTGAGAGAGTCCCGTAGAACCTGATCCGGGTCATACCGGCGGAGGGAGTCACATGCCTGCAGTCACGCAGATGCGGTACGCCCGTGATGGCATCATCACGGAGGCCATGCGCTTCGTCGCGGAGCGCGAGCGGCTGGAGCCGGAGCTCGTCAGGCAGGAGATCGCGGCCGGACGGCTGATCATCCCCGCGAACGTCCGCCACCTCGCGGGCCCGCTGGAGCCGATGGCGATCGGCAGCGTGGCCGGCGTGAAGATCAACGCCAACATCGGCAACTCGGCGGTGTCGTCGGATGTCGGGGCGGAGGTCGAGAAGCTGCGGATGGCCGTGCAGTACGGCGCCGACACCGTGATGGACCTCAGCACCGGGCGCGACATCGACCGCACCCGTCAGGCGATCCTGGAGCGCGCCACGGTCCCGGTCGGCACCGTGCCGATCTACCAGGCGATCGAGAGCGTCTCGAGCGTCGAGGACCTGTCCGCCGACGACCTGCTCCAGATGGTCGAGCACCAGGCGGAGCAGGGCGTGGACTACATGACGATCCACGCCGGGATCCTACTGGAGCACCTGCCGCTGGTCTACGGTCGCGTCACGGGCATCGTGAGCCGCGGCGGGTCGCTGCACGCCTACTGGATGATGCACCACCGCCGGCAGAACCCGCTCTACGAGCGGTTCGACGACCTCTGCGAGATCCTGGCGCGCTACGACGTCACGATCTCGCTTGGCGATTCCCTGCGGCCGGGGAGCCTGCACGACGCCAGCGACCGGGCGCAGTTCGCCGAGCTGGAGACGTTAGGGGAGTTGACGAAGCGGGCGTGGGCGCACGACGTGCAGGTGATGGTGGAGGGGCCCGGACACATCCCGATGCACCAGATCGAGATGAACGTCCGCAAGCAGAAGGCGATCTGCCACGGCGCGCCCTTCTACACGCTCGGGCCGCTGGTCACGGACATCGCGCCGGGCTACGACCACATCACCAGCGCGATCGGCGCCGCGATGATCGGCTGGCACGGCGCCGACATGCTCTGCTACGTCACCCCCAAGGAGCACCTCGGCCTGCCGAACGCGGAGGACGTGCGGAACGGCGTGATCGCCTACAAGATCGCCGCGCACGCCGCGGACATCGCTCGAGGCCGCCCGGGCGCGCGCGACCGCGACGACGCGCTGTCTCGCGCGCGTTATGCGTTCGACTGGAACGAGCAGTTCCGGCTGGCCCTGGATCCCGAGCGCGCGCGCGAGTACCACGACGAGACGCTTCCGGCGGAGTACTTCAAGAGCGCGGAGTTCTGCGCGATGTGCGGCCCGAAGTACTGCTCGATGCATCACTCGCGGAAGATCGACGAACAGATCGAGCAGCTGGCGATCGAGGCGGGTCTGGCGAAGCCGGAGGAGCGGGCGGTAGGCGTGTAGTTCGGAATCCGGAGTCGGGAATCGGGAATCGGGAATCGGGAATCAGCCGAGCCGGGATTCCCGATCCGATGTCCGTCCGTGCGCATCGAGCGCGCGGGTCACGTCGAGCCCCTCCACGCGCATCCGCACGTCGAAGTAGAAGAGCAGCCAGACCGCGGCGAAGAAGGGTTGGATGAACAGCTGGACGGCGCCGGCGATCAGGTCCGCGTGCCACTGCGCGGGCAGCATTGGCCGAATCGCGGCGCCGAGGCCCCACAGCGTCGCGAGGTTCGCGCCGAGCGTGATGAGGGCGGTGACCGCGAGGCGCTTCTGGTCATGCCGGGACAGCCACAGCGACCGGATGAAGGCGTCGCGCATCGTGTTCCGCTCGAACAGCAGGGTCTGTGGAATGGCGAAGAACCGCACCATGAAGTAGAGACCGGGGAGGATGAACAGCACCAGGCCCACGAGCGTGACGAACGCCGTCGATACGCTGAGCACCGTTATGCGCCAGGCGTCCCGATGGACGGCGCGGATCGCGCTTGCGAGGTCGGCGCTGGCGCCGAGGTAGCGCTGGCCGAGCAGGACCATCATCGCCGCCCACCCGAGCGAGATCCACACCATGTCGTACACGGTGAGGAACAGGTCGACGGCCTGCGGCGTCGTGTCCTCGGACGGCCGAAGCCCGATCACGCGCACGATCGCGACGGGCAGGTACGCGAACGCGCCGATCGTGATGAGCCATCCATAACTGGCGCGCGCGAGCGAGACCGCGGCGTCGACGAGCTCGGGTGCGGTGCGCGGACGAAGGGACAACGTGTGACGGATGAAGGTGTTGCCGGGGCCCGGCGCGAGGTAATTTAGCGCTCATGACAGCAGGCCGAGCTTCGCGCGCTCCGCACCGGGCGGTGCGCGGCCTCGCCGCCCGCGCGTGCGGCGGCGATGTGCGGATCGTCAGGCAGGCCATCGCCGCCGTCGGCGCGGTGGCGCTCGCGGCGGGATGCGCCACGGCGCCCGCGCCCGCATCCCCCGTGACCGCCGCGCCGCCCTCGGCGACGCCCGCCGCGCCTCCGCCGCCGGCGAGCCCCGCCGATGGTACGGGACCAGCTCCCGCGACGCCGGTGACCGTGGAGGATTCCGCACGTGCGGCGCTCGCGGGCCGGCGGCTGCTGGTGCCCGTCGCCGGCGTCGACGCGGCGAGGATTCCCGACACCTTCCTGGCGCCGCGCGGCGCCCGCACGCACGGCGCGCTCGACATCATGGCGCCACGCGGGACGCCGGTGCTGAGCGCGGACGAGGGCGTGGTGCTCCGGGTCTCGGAGAACCGGGCCGGCGGCCTGACCATCTACGTGGCCGATCCCGAGCGCCGCCTGGTGTACTACTACGCCCACATGGACCGTTATGCGCGGGACATCGCCGCGGGCCGGCCGGTCGCGCGCGGCGACACGCTGGGCTTCGTCGGCACGACGGGCAACGCGCCGCGCGACATTCCGCACCTGCACTTCCAGGTCATGCTGATGCACCCGGAGGGGCGGTACTGGGCCGGCACGCCGGTCAACCCCCTGCCGCTCCTTCGTTCCGCCGCCACCACCGCCGCCGATGAGCCTGACGAGTAAGGAGCGCGCCGAGCTGCGCGCGGAAGCCCACCACCTGCGTCCGCTCGTGCATGTGGGGCAGGGTGGGGTCGGCACCGTCACCGCCACGCTCGATGATGCGCTGCGCACGCACGAGCTGGTCAAGGTGCAGCTGCCCCGGCAGGGCGACGTCAACGCGCGCGACGCGGCCGAGCGCCTG
>DATHUW010000099.1:0-83195 GCA_035461825.1 Gemmatimonadaceae bacterium | reverse complement strand
AGGGCGCTCCCGCCCGGCGGATGGCACAAGGGGCAAAGGGTCGGCAACTGGATGGTAGCCGTCGCGCGGACCCCGTCGCATCTTCGCTCGACCGCGGACGAAACGCGACGGGCGCTCGGATCATCTCCGTCCGTCGCGCGCGGCCGACTATGGCTTTCGCTATGCCGGGAGGACGCTCATGCGATGTTCCGCAGCGCTGGCGCTGTGTCTGGTGTTCGGGCCTGGTCAGGCTTACGGGCAGCGTGTCGCCGACTCCGGCGAGCCGACCGTGATCTATTTCGTCCGCCACGGAGAGGTGGAATTCATTCCGCCACACTTTCCGCTCAACACGGTGGGCAAGCGCCGGGCGCAGGCGTTCGCTCGCACGGTCACCGATGTGCGGTTCACCCATCTCTTCAGCAGCCACACGACTCGCGCGCGCCAGATGCTGGAGACCATCGCGGAACGGCAGCAGCTGCCGATTCGGCAGCTTCCCGAGCCCGGCAGTCCGATCGACGGCGCCATCGTGGACGACAGAACCCCCAGCCGGGTGGCAATACCGCTGCTCGTCGAGGCGATCCGCGCCCTTCCCCCGGGAAGCACCGCCCTCGTCGGCGTCAATTCGGACAATGTCTTCGCCATCCTCCATGGCCTCGGCGTACCCGTGGCGAGTGCCGAACGCGCCTGCACGACGGGCGGCACCTGCGTTCCGTGCCTGACGAACAAGTGCTTCCCGGATCGCTACGATCATCTCTGGATCCTGTTTCTCGGTCCGGACGGTGCGTCGCCGAAGCTTATCGAATTGCGCTACGGAGACGCCGAGCCGAACTGAGCGCTGGGTGGCCCGCCGCGTTTCGGCGTTTCTCGAAGCCATGCGATGACAGCACCGCTCGATGAATTCATAACGACTCCCGACGCGCGCGAGCGCTTCGAGGTCGTCGTCGATGCGCCTCCCGAACTCGTGTTCGCCGTCGCTCGGGAGTTCGACATGCAGTCCCTTCCACTCGTCCGCGCCATCTTCCGGCTGCGGGAAATCTTCACACGATCGACACGTGTCCGGCGCGAACCACAGGGACTGCTGGCGGAGCTGACATCGCTCGGCTGGGCCGTATTGCGCCTCGAGCCGGATCGCCTCCTGATCGGAGGAGCCGCGTGCCAACCCTGGCGCGCGGACGTGGTGTTCCGACCGATCCCCGCATCCGAGTTTCGCGACTTCGCGGCCCCCGGCCAGGTGAAGATCGCCTGGACGATCGAAGTCACGCCGGAACGCGCGACTACCACGCGCCTCGCCACCGAAACGAGGGCCGAGGCGACAGATCCCGATGCCCGGCGTCGCTTTCGCCGATACTGGCGATGGGCGCGGTTCGGGATTCTGCCCATTCGCTGGCTGCTGCTGCCGGCGATCGGACGGAAGGCCGATGCTGAGTGGCGGCGGCGTCAGGCGCGTACGTGACGTAGCGCCCGCCTTTTTCGGCGGACTGAACCGCGGTGGCGTGCGCGGGCGTTGCGCACCCGGGACGACACCAGCCGCTGCGGCTCTTTCCTGACGACGAGTCCGGGATTGCCCGCTCGACGCCGTCGGCCGACGGGCTATCGTGCAATGACGGAGCCGGTCCGTGGTTCGCACCAGTCGGTCCCACGATCGTTCGGGCCACGGCGCTGGAGGCTCCGCGCGACATACCCAATTGGAGGTTTCCATGACCGACTGGATCGCGGACGTCAGGGCGTACGCCCCCGACGCGGACCCGGAAGCAGTCGGCGCGATTGCGAACTACCTCGGCATCGCGCTGCAGAACCGGGATTCGTCACTGGTATCGTTCTCCAGCAAGACCGAGCTGGACACCGTCCGAGAGAGCTTCCTCAAGAAGAAACTGGGTCTCACCGAACCTGACGCGGACCTGGACGCGGCCATCGCCGCGGTGGGCGAGCGGATGAAGGGCGCCACCCACAAGAACCGGGTCACGGTCTATTACCTGCTCGCCGAGCACTTCGGCAAGGTCCCGGTTTTTGCCTGACGCGATTCGAACGCGGCTCGCGCGCGCGTCGCACGACGGGGCGGTTGCGAGATGATATAGCGTTAGGCGACGACGAGCGAAGGGCGGCCCTGTCGGCGCCGCCCGTCAATGTCGTGACGTCGCTACGGGACGGGGCCCTCCGCGCCGCGTCCGAACCACTCGCATGAGAGGCGTCCGGCGGCGAAACGGGCGCAGCTGGGGGGAGGGCGACGCGGGGGATTGCCTGCCGGTGGTGTACGGCCCACGGTGGGCCGGCGGTTCGCGCACGGCCCCACGGTCCGAATGCTGGCCCCCCCGATAGCGGGCTCGTACATTGTGGCGTGCCGGTCCCCTCCTCGCGCCCCGCCCAACCGTGAGCCAGCAGATCCGAGATCAGCTCCAGACCACGCTGAGTGGCACCTATACCCTCGAGCGCGAGCTCGGCGGCGGCGGCATGTCGCGGGTGTTCCTCGCCGAGGAGCTGCGGCTGAAGCGCAAAGTCGTCGTGAAGGTTCTGTCGCCGGAACTCGCGCAGGGCATCAGCGTCGAGCGGTTCGAGCGCGAGATCCAAACGGCGGCCGCCCTGCAGCAGGCGAACATCGTGCCGGTCCTCAGCGCCGGGGATTCGAACGGCCTGCCGTTCTACACGATGCCGTTCGTCGAGGGGGAATCGCTGCGCGCCAGGCTCGCGCGCGGTCCGCTCGCCGTGACCGAGGCCATCGGCGTGTTGCGCGACGTCTCGAAGGCGCTGGCGTATGCCCATCAGCGCGGCGTCGTGCACCGCGACATCAAGCCGGACAACGTACTCCTGTCCGGCGGCACGGCGGTGGTGACCGACTTCGGCATCGCGAAGGCCATCAGCGCGGCGCGCACACAGGGCGGCGGTGCGACGCTCACGCAGATCGGAACGTCGATCGGCACGCCCGCGTACATGGCGCCCGAGCAGGCGGCCGGTGATCCGACGATCGATCACCGCGCCGACATTTACTCGCTCGGCACCATGGCCTACGAGCTGCTGAGCGGCCAGCCGCTGTTCGCGGGGCGGAGCCCGCAGCGGATGCTCGCGGCGCACATGACGGAGATGCCCGCGCCGATCACCGACTTTCGACCGGATCTGCCGGCGCCGCTCGCCGACCTCGTGATGTCGTGCCTCGCGAAGGATGCGGAGCACCGGCCGCAGCAGGCGTCGGACATCGTGCGCGTGCTGGACACGATCACCAGCGGCGGGGGCATGCCGGCGATGCCGCCCGTGCTGCTCGGCGGGCCGAGGATGTTCCGGAAGGCCCTCGCGCTGTACGCCGCCGCGTTCGTGGCGGTCGCGGTGCTCGCGAAGGCGGCGATCGTCGGAATCGGACTGCCCGACTGGGTGTATCCGGGCTCCCTCATCGTCATGGCGCTGGGGCTGCCGGTGGTGCTGTGGACGGGCTACGTGCAGCGGGTGGCGCGGCGCGCCGTGACGATGACGCCATCCTACACGCCGGGCGGCTCCCCGTCGGTGGTGCACGGCGCGATCGCGACGATGGCGCTCAAGGCCGCGCCGCGGATGAGCTGGTACAGGACCGCACGCGGCGGAGTGTATGCGTTAGGTACGTTCATCGTCGCCATCGCCGCGTTCATGACGATGCGCGCACTCGGCGTCGGACCGTTCGGGTCGCTGATCGCCGCGGGCGAGCTCGGCGCGCGCGACCGCGTTATCATCACCGACTTCGGCGTGAGCAACACCGACTCCTCGCTCGGCCGCGTCGTGGGCGACGCGATCCGGGCCGGGCTCGCCGACTCGCGCGTATTCAACCTCGTCACGCCGGCGGAGATCGGCGGCGCGCTCCAGCGGATGCAACAGCCGCCGACGGCGCGCGTGACGCTGGCCCTCGCGCGTCAGATCGCGCTCCGCGAAGGGGTGAAGGCGATCGTCGATGGAGACGTGACCCTCGTCGGCTCCAGCTACATCGTGGCGACGCGGCTCGTCACGGCGGACTCGGCGCGCGAGCTCGCATCGTTCCGCGGCACCGCGTCAGGATCCGACGCGATCATCGACGTGGCGGACGATCTGTCGCGAAAGCTGCGCGCGAAAGCGGGCGAGTCGCTGCGGCGCGTGCAGGCGACTCCGCCGCTCGCCTACGCATCTACCAGCTCGCTCGATGCGCTCCGCAAGTACAGCGAGGCCATGCGGGCGAACGACGCGGAACGCGACTACATGCGCGCCATTCGCCTCCTCCGCGAGGCCGTCGCCCTCGACTCGAACTTCGCCGAAGGATGGCGCAAGCTGTCGGTGGCCATTCGCAACAGCGCCGCATTCCCGCCCTCGGCGGCCGATTCGGCCATCCGGCGTGCCTATCAACTGAGCGACCGGATGACGGAGCGCGAGCGCGACGCCGTGCTCGCCTATTACTACTCGGGAAGTCCGGGCTACGACCGCGCGAAGGCGATCGCGACGTACGAGCGCATGCTCGCTCGCGGCGACAGCCTCGTCGCCCTCAACAACGTGGCGGGCGAGTATCGCAGCCGCCGCCAGTTCGCGAAGGCGGAGAGCCTGTACCGCGCGGTGATGATCAGTCAGCCCAGCAACCAGAGCGCCGTATCGAACCTGGTCAACGTGCTGTTCGATCAGGGAAAAGTCGCGGACCTCGATACGCTTCTCGTGGAGGCCCGCAGGCGGTTCCCCGGTGCCACGACCGTCAGTCAGGCGGCGGTCAACCGGCTGTTCTTCGAGGGCCGCCTCGATGAGGGCGCTCGGGCGCTCGATTCCGCACGGAAGGCGGGAGACCCGCGGGCGCCGTCGTGGGCGAGCTGGCAGCTCGCTGCACTGGCGGCGGACCGCGGTCGGATCCGGGAATTCCGCGAGTTCGCCCGGCAGGCCAGCGCGATCGATTCGGCCACGGGTAGATCGACACCGTCAGTGTTCCTGGCCGCCAACACGCTGAACAACATCATCGACGCGGGCGGCGCCTTCGACGCATCCCTGGTCGCGTTCGACGACGCCGTCGCAAAGGCGAAGATCGAGGAGTGGCCGCTCGGCGACCGCCCGTACCTGTGGTTCGCGGAGCTGAACGCCAAGGCCGGCCGTACCGACAGCGCGGCGGCGTGGCTCGCACGCTACGACGCCGCGGTCACCGACACGGCGCTCAGGCGCTGGGATATCCCCGATCTCCAACACACGCAGTTTCACCTGGCCCTGAGCCAGCGCCGGTGGCGTGAGGCAGCGGACCTGATCCGCAAGTCGGACCGTCGCCCGGACGGACCGGCGCATTCCTGTGCGCCGTGCCTGCAAACCGAGCTCATCGACCTGTTCGCCACGGCTGAGATGCCCGACTCGGCGCTCGCCATCTACGAGGAATACCGCAAGTCACCGATCGGATCGCGCCCACGGCAGGGACCCGATCGCCGGATGGGGGCGCGCCGGACGGAAGCGCTGGCGAAGATGTTCGATGCCAGGGGCGACACTGCGAACGCCGTTCAGCTGTATCGCGAAGTGATCGAGTTCTGGAAGGAGGCGGATCCGGAGCTGCAACCGCGCGTCGCGGCCGCGCGCCAGCGCCTGCAGCGCCTGACGCCCGTCGAGGGCTGAACTGGCTGCGCTCCGAACATCGGTCGGCTGGCCTCACCCCGCGATCGCGAAGCAGCATCGCGGCCGCTCGCCACGCTCGCAGCATTCCGTGACGGGAGCCTCCAGCAGTTCCTGAAGCAGACTCTCCATCGCCCGGCATACCGCTGGTTGCTCGCCGACCGCCGCGTGCAGGAGGCAGCCGAACCCGCGGATCGTCAGCGTGCCGTCGCCCGTCTCGACCTCGTTAGGACCACCGAGCGTCTTGAGCAGCGCCGACGCCGCCTCGACGCGCTCACGCAGGGAGCCGCGCGGACGCGTCCATTGGCCAGCCAGGCGGCGGCCAACGCGGCGCATGAATTCGTCGAGCTCGCTCGGCGACTGACGGGCACCGAGCTCACGGAGGACGTGCGTGAGGAAGGGAACGTAGGCACGGGACAACGCCTCGTTGACCCCTGGAGCGAGCTCGTACAGCACCGCCGGCCTAGTCCCGCCACGCTGCATGCCGCCCATCTGCACCAGCCCATCCCGATGCAGCGCACCGAGATGCGAGCGCACGGCATTGTAGGTCAGCTGGAGCGTGGAGGCGATCTCCGTCGCCGTGGCGGGCGATCGCCTCAACAGATCGATGATCCGTCCCCTCGTGCCCGCGACGGGCGAGCCCAACCGTAGTGACTGATCCGTCACTCGTCGTCCCTCCGCACTGAGTCCGGCGCTGAATGGAGCAGATTTTGCAGGATTTCATGCAAAATCTTCAAGAGCTGCGCCCGGAATGCAACCTCCAGCCATGCCACCAAGCCGTGATCGGGCGAACGGTCCCTCCCGTACCAAGCCAGGCCGCGACTGCGGAAGAAAGGAGGATGTCGAGATGGGACGCAAGATGGTCGCTTCGATCCTCGGAGTCGGCAGACAGTCGACATCGTCGCGCAAGTGGATAGCTCCAGCGCTCCCCGTGGTTGCCGCACTCTCGCTCGCGGCGTTCGTAGCCGCGTGCGAACAGGAGGATCAGCCGACTGCGCCGCCGGAGACGGGGTTGACGGTTCGGGCGCAGGGTCCGCTGAACCCTCGCCTGGTGGAACAGGGCCAGGGGATCTACCGGTTCGATACGTTCGGCGATGAGACCTTCTGGTCCGACACCCTCCGGATGCACGAGGTGATTCGCGGCACGATCGGGCCGGGAGTCAGTCCGGCGACCGCCCTGGCCGTCGGCCTCAGGGTGGATCTCGATGCACTCCCCGCCGCGCTCCGGGCGGCGCTCGCGGCCGGCACGGTCGATCTCGACGATCCCGCCACGACCGTCGCGCTCCTCGAGCTCGGCGCCGTGTTAGGCGTGGTCGGAGAGGTGGACGCGAGCCACACCCTGACGCGGGTGGGCATTACCTGCGCGCTCTGCCACTCGACCGTCGACGACGCGTTCGCTCCTGGCATCGGCCATCGGCTCGATGGCTGGCCGAACCGCGATCTCGACGTCGGCGCGATCATCGCGCTTTCGCCGGTGCTCACCCCGGCCCAGCGAGACGTCTACGAGTCCTGGGGGCCGGGCATGTACGACCCGCGTTTCAGCATCGACGGATTCAACATCCCGGTGGTGTTGCCGCCGGCGTTCGGGCTGCGTCACGTCGCTCGCGAGGTCTACACGGGCGATGGCCCGGTCTCGTACTGGAACGCATACGTGGCGATCACCCAGATGCACGGGCACGGCTTCTTCTCCGACGAACGCATCGGCGTGACGGTGAACAACCCCCCCGATCTCGTCTCCTCGAAGCTCGATGCGCTGCGCGCCTATCAATTCAGCCTCCGGACGCCCAGGGCGGTCGCGGGGACGTTCGATGAGACCGCGGCGAAGCGGGGCCGGCGGGTCTTCAACACGACCGGCGGGTGCGCGCGTTGCCACATCGGCGAGCGGTACACGGATGTGAACGCCGGCCGGCTGCACGCCGCCGCGGACGTCGGCCAGGACCCCGCCTACGCCGCCCGCAGCGCGACCAAGATGTATCGCACGACGCCACTGCGCGGCCTCTGGAATCCCCCGCAGCTGAAGGGCCCGTATTTTCACGACGGAAGTGCCGCGACGCTCGAGGACGTCGTAGCGCATTACGTCTCCCACTTCGGACTGGAGCTGACACCGGGGGAGAAGTCGGACCTGGTGGAGTACCTGAAGACGCTGTGAGGAACGCGGCGGCGCGGAGGGACGGTGGACACCGCCACAAGCAGCGGTGCGCCGCCGCCCCTTCGTCGCCAGCCTGACGTCGCGCCGTTACGCGAGCGAGTAGAAGAAGTCCACGAACGACGCCGCCGCGCCGTCCATCCCCGCCACCTTGGGGTTGGCCGACTCGACGATCCAGTACTCGTCAGGTGCGTGCGCGCCGCCGCCGTGCCCGAGCCCGAACTGTCCCGCCGGCAGCCGGAGTGGCGCCGAAGTGAACGTCGCGCCCGGCCAGGACCCCGCGAGCCGCGGCCACAACAGCGGTTCGATCCCCGACTTCCGGTAGGTCGCCAGCATCGCCTGGATCAGCTTCGAGTCGGCCGGCGTCTCCGTTGGATCGTAGCCGCCGGTCATGTTCACCTCGATGTCGCCGAAGCCGTGCTTCGCCAGATGCGCTTTGAGCAGCTCGAGCGTCCCCTTCGCCGTCATGTCCGGTACGAGGCGCATGTCGATCTTGGCGACGGCCCGATGCGGGAGGATCGTCTTGCCCCCCGGGCCGGTGTAGCCGCCCACCAGCCCCTCGATGTTGATCGTCGGCTGCGACACGAGCCTGACGAGCGAGGTGTGCCAGTCCTCATCCGCAATCCAGGTCCTGACGCCGAGTGCCCGCTTCGTGGCCTCCTCGTTCTTCTTCGGGATCGCCGCCTCCAGGATCCTGCGCTGCTCGGCGGACAGCGGACGAATCCTGTCGAAGAACCCCTCCACCGCCGGCGTGTGGCCGTCCGCCTTGACCAGCGTGTGCAGCGCCTGCACGAGGTGCCACGCCGGGCTGTCGATGTGCGCCGCCAGGCTCGAGTGCACGTCCTTCGTCGGCCCGCGCCCCCACTTCTCCCCGGACGCAACGAGCTCCAGCTCCACGATGCCCTTCGCGCCCAGGTTGACCTGCACCTCGCCATTCAGGTCCTGGTTGCCGAGCGGGATGATGATGCCGACGGACTTGCGCAGCGCGGCCTCGACCTGCGGCCTGAAGACGATCTGCGAGAAGTTCGGCGATCCGATCTCCTCCTCGCCCTCGCAGATGAGCACCAGATTGACCGGGAGCCTGACGCCGGCGGCCCTGAACGCGTGCAGCGCGGCGAGGCACGCCATCTGTGGGCCTTTCGTGTTGGTCGTCCCGCGGCCGATCATCACCTTGCCGACGCCCGGCCGATCGATGATGCGGCCCTCCAACGGCGGCGAGCTCCATTCCGCGGGATCGTACTGCTTCACATCGTACATGAAGTAGATGGCGAGCGTCGTCGGGGCTCCGGAATCGAGCGTCGCGAACACCCCCGCCTTGCCGTCCGTGGGGACGACCTCCACGTGCTGGAACCCCGCCTCACGGGCGAGCCGCGCCATGTACTCCGGACCCTCGGGATACCCGAGGTCCTCCGCGGCGATCGACGGCAGCGCGATCCACTCGCGCAGCGCGCGCACGGTCCCGGCGTGCTGCGCAGCGATCTGCGCCACGACCTTGTCGCGATCCAGCGCCGCGGCGAAGGGGCCGCGCAGGTCGCCGAGCGAGATGGCGGCCGCTCCGGCCATGGCGCCGTGGAGGAACTCGCGGCGGTTGACGCCGGACGATTCGCCGCTCGGGGTGTCTTGGCGCTTCTGGGACACGACTCCTCCATCGATCGGATCAGGGATGGTTGGCAATCGGGAGATAATGGCGCGACGCCGGGATGAGCGCCACGGTATCGATGCCGCGCCCCGCACTGCGATGGTGGCGGCCGCCAACGATTGACGCCGACCTCGTGCGGGTGAGATTTCCAACCTTGCTTCCGCCGCCCGCATCCGCATGGAATCCCGGCGATCCGTCGATGGCGAGGGCGTACCCGGCCGCGCCTCCCACCGCTTGACTCGGCCATTTCTCTGACTAATGTCAGACAATGCACCCCGAGCATGTGGCCACCGTCCGCCGGTTCAACCGGCTCGTCACTCAGCGCGCGGGGGCGCTCGACGATCATTTCCTCGGCCGCGACCGCCCGCTCGGCGCCTCTCGCGTGCTCTTCGAGATCGGCCCGCAGGGCGCTGATCTCCGGGATGTCCGCGCGCGACTCGACCTCGATTCGGGGTACCTCAGCCGCCTCGTGCAGTCGCTCGCCGCATCGGGGCTCGTCACGCTGCGCTCGGCACCGGACGACGATCGCGTGAGGCGCGCCGACCTCACGCCGGCTGGCCTGGCGGAGGTTCATGAGATGGAGCGGCGGAGCGACGAGGCCGCGGAAGCGATCCTCGGGCCGCTCACCGAGGCGCAGCGCGAGCGGCTCGTGGCCGCGATGAGCGAGGTGCACGCGTTGCTCAGAGCCGCGGCGGCGCGGACCGAGATGGTCGATCCCGCAAGCCCGGAGGCGAGGTATTGCGTTTCACGATACGTCGCCGAGCTGGCGCGCCGCTTCGACGACGGGTTCGAGCCGGCACGGAGCATCCCGGCCGACGACGAGGAACTCCGCCCGCCCAGCGGGGCATTCCTCGTCACCACCATCGACGGCGAACCCGTCGCATGTGGTGCGCTGAAGACCATCGCACCCGGCGTCGGCTCGCTCAAGCGCATGTGGGTCGCGGACTCCGTCCGCGGATTCGGCCTCGGGCGCCGCATGCTGTACGCGCTCGAGGCGAAGGCTCGGGAGCTCGGCCTGACGACGCTCCGCCTCGAAACGAACCGCGCGCTCAACGAAGCCATCGGGCTGTACGAGCGCGGCGGCTACGAGGAAGTGGACGGCTTCAACGACGATCCGTACGCGCACCACTGGTTCGAGAAGCACCTGGCCTGACGACGCTGCCGCGCTCCACCGTCCACCGGAGAACCTGCCGATGGAGTTCCAGCTGACCCACGCGCTCGGGATCCTCGAGCGCACTCCCGGCGCCTTTCGTGCCCTGCTCCGCGGGCTGCCCGAAGTCTGGACGGCACCCAACGAGGGACCCGAGACCTTCAGCGCGTTCGACAACCTCGGTCACCTCATCCACGGAGAACGGACGGACTGGATGGCCCGCGCGCGGATCATCCTCGAGCAGGGTCCCGACCGTACCTTCGCGCCGTACGACCGGTTCGCGCAGTACCAGGAGAGCCAGGGGAAGCATCTGGCCGATCTGCTCGACGAGTTCGCGGGTCTGCGAGCCGAGAACCTGACGACGCTTCGGGCCTGGCGGCTGACGGATCGCCAGCTGGCGCTCGAGGGGCAGCATCCATCGCTCGGGCCGGTGACGCTGCGCCAGCTGCTCTCCGCCTGGGTGGTGCACGATCTCGGGCACCTGGCGCAGACGTCGCGGGTGATGGCCAAGCAGTACCGTGATGCCGTCGGGCCGTGGCGCGAGTACCTGCCCGTGCTCGATCGCTAGACGTAGCGTATGCAAGCGGCCGATCGTTTCGTCGACTACCAGCACGATGCGAACGGCGACCAATCCAGAACCACGGAGACGACATGCGACACCAGGCCGTAGCCACGCTCCTCTGCCTCGCCGCGCTCGCTATGCCGGTGGGGGCGCAGGATCTGTCCGGGTGTTGGACCGGGACGCTGGGCGCGGGGAACGGACGCCGCCACGCCGCGATCGAGTTCACGCGGGGCGCCGGCGGGACGTCCGGCGCGCTGCACGTGTTCAGCCGCCGGACCGAAACCGACTCGCTCGTGGACGTTCGGGTGACCGACTCGACGGTCGCGTTCACGGTACACCGCGGCACAGTTCCGCGGCAGTTCAGCGGGCGCCTCGGCTCCGCCGGCCTGGAGGGACGGATTACCGTCGATACCGCCACACAGCCCTTCGCGTTCGCTCGCAAGGCGCCGGGACCGCATCCGGTACTCGCGCTCACCGGCTATTGGAGCGGTGCGCTCTACCAGGGCGACATGCTGGTAGTCCGGATGGGGCTGGAGGTCGTGCCCGCGCCATGCGAACAGGCGCTGGTCACGATGGACAGTCCCGATCAGAGCGTCGAGGACATGCCGCTGACCGGGCTCCGGATGGAGGGCGATTCGCTCTTCCTCGAGTTGAGCTACATCGGGGGCGCGTTCCGCGGGGCGGTCGCGCCGGGCACGACGGCGCTGACCGGTGAATGGACGCAGAGCGGCCAGCAATTCGCGATGCGTTTCGAGCGCGCCGACAGCGCCGTTTCGTTCAGCCGCCCGCAGGAGCCTCGGCCGCCGTTTCCCTACGCATCGGAAGAAGTCGTGTACCATAACGCGGAGGATAGCACACGCTTCGCGGGCACGCTGACGATCCCCGAGGGTGCGGGTCCCTTCCCCGCCGTGGTGCTCATCACCGGGTCGGGCGCGCAGAATCGCGACGAGACGCTCATGGGGCACCGGCCCTTTCTCGTCATCGCCGACCACCTGACGCGGCGCGGCATCGCGGTGCTCCGCGCGGATGATCGTGGTGTAGGCGGCTCGGGCGGCAGCACCATGAATGCCACACTCGCGGACAATGCCGGCGATGTGCGCGCGGCGGTGGAACTGCTGCGTGCCCATCCAAAGGTGGATCGCGAGCGCGTGGGACTCATCGGACACAGCGAGGGCGGCTGGGTCGGGCCCCTGCTGGCCAGCCGCTCGGATGCTGTGGCATTCGTCGTCATGCTCGCCGGTCCCGCGGTGAGCGGCGAGCAGATCCTCTACGCGCAGACACGCGCGATCTCCGAGGCGAGCGGCGTGTCGCGGGCAGTCATCGATGGCAACGCGACGATCTCGCGAGCGCTCTACGCCATCATCAAGAGCGAACCGGACTCGGCGCGCGCGATGGCGGGGATGCAGGCCTACCTCGACACCGCACTGCGCGGGCTCCCGCCGGATCAGCGGGCCGCGCTCGACAGCGTCTGGCGCGAGCCGGGCCGAGCCGAGCAGCTCGAGCAGGGGCTCGCGATCACCCTGACGCCCTGGTTCCGGAACATTCTCACCTACGAGCCCGCGGCGGCGCTCGACGCGATGCGCGTTCCGGCGCTCGCGCTGTTCGGAGGCCTGGACCTGCAGGTTCCGCCAGCGCAGAGCGTACCGGTGCTGGAGCAGCTCTGGTCGGATCATCCGGACGCGACGATCCACGTCTTCCCGAAGCTCAACCATCTCTTTCAGAACGCGGAGACGGGGCTCATGGCGGAGTACGCGCGCATCGAGGAGACGTTCGCGGTGGAGGCGCTCGACATGATGACGGAGTGGATCCTCCGGCGGTTCGGCCCACGCTGACGCCGCGAGAGCCTGCATGGATCTCCTCCGCGCGATCGGCAACACCTCGATGGTCCGGCTGCGCCGCGTCGTCCCCGCCGGCAGCGGCGATGTGCTGGTGAAGCTGGAGTGGGAGAACCCGACGGGCAGCATGAAGGACCGCATGGCGGACGCGGTGATCTCGCGCGCGGAGGCCAACGGGCGCCTGACGCCGGGCGGTGCCGTCGTCGAGTACACGGGCGGCAGCACGGGCGCGTCGCTGGCGCTCGTGTGCGCCGCGAAGGGGTATGCGATCCACATCGTGAGTTCCGACGCCTTCAGTCGGGACAAGCTCGACCAGATGGCGGCGCTCGGCGCCAGCCTCACGCTGGTGCCTAGCGAGGGAGGGCTCACCACCCGCAAATTGATCCTCGACATGATCGAGACGGCTCGGCGGCTCAGCGAGGCGCCCGGGACGTACTGGACCGACCAGCTCAACAATCCCGACAGCATCACCGGCTACTTCGGCCTCGGCGAGGAGATCTGGCGCGAAACACACGGGGGCGTGGATGCCTTCGTGCACTGCGTGGGAACCGCCGCCTCCTCGCGGGGCGTCGCGACCGTGCTCAAGGCGCGGAAGCCCGGCGTGCGCATCGTCGCCGTCGAGCCGGCCGAATCGTCGGTGTTGCTAGGCGGGCAGGCGGGTCCGCACAAGATCGAAGGCGTGGGGATCGGCTACACGCCTCCGCTCTGGGAGCCGTCCCTCGTCGACGACATCGTGCCGGTTCCGACCGAGGAGGCCAAGGCGATGGCGCGGCGGCTCGCGCGAGAGGAGGCGCTGTTCGCGGGCACGTCGTCCGGCGCGAACGTGATCGCGGCGCTGCGCGTCGCCGCGGAGCTCGGCCCGGGGTCGACCGTTGTAACTTTGATGGCCGACTCGGGGATGAAGTACCTGAATACGGACGTATACAGGACTCGCTGAGCGGGCAATGCCGCCGATCCGAACCCCGATTCCCGAAGAGCCATGACGGTCCACCACGCACACCGCGAGCTCGTCGATCGCTACATCGCGGCGTACAACGCGTTCGACGTGGCGGGCATGCTGGCAGTGCTCCACCCCGACATCACCTTCGAGAACGTGCAGGATGGCCGCGTCACGGTGGCCACCTCCGGCATGGAGGAGTTCCGACGGCTCGCCGAGCAGGCGGCGCGGCTGTTCTCCAGCCGGCGGCAGACGATCCGCGGCTACGCCGTTCGCGACGATGGCGCGGAGGTCGACATCGACTACGAGGGCGTGCTCGCGGCCGACCTCGGGCCCTCGATGCGGGCCGGCGACACGCTACGGCTCGCCGGCCGATCGCGGTTCCGCTTCCTCGATGGACGAATCGCACACATCACGGACGAGAGCTGACATGGCACGTCGCAGGACGTGGCATCGCGCCGGATCCAGAAGCGGGCGGGCATGTTCGCTCGGCGCATCGTGCGGACCGGCCGCACCAGCCTGACCAACGCGGTGCCGCGTCCGCCGATCCGTCCGACTGAGGCACCGTGACCGGTCCCGTGGTGACTCCACCGCTCTTCGTGGCTGACGGCCTCGACGTCCTGATCTTCGGCTCCGCCGGCGAAGCGGCGCGATTCATCGAGGCGCAGGATGCTGTGAGCGGCGCCTTGATCGGCTGGGATGCCTCGGGACGACGTCTGCGCTTCGACGCGGACGACGCGGTATGCCTCGATGCCGCACGGGTCATCGTACGCGAGTCCGCGCCTAACGTCCCGGACGCGACGGGGCTTCGAGCCCGTCTCCGCGCCGTGCTCGAGGCGCTCGACGCGCCCCTCGCCGAGTACGAGACGCTCGCGCAGGCGGTCGAGCGGGCGGTTGCCCGGATCGGGTACATGAAGTGACACTTCGTTCGGCGATGTGCTCCGGCGTCTCATCAATGCAAACCGCATCCCTCAACGGTCCGGCACCTGAACCAGCGTGAACATTCGCCCGTACGATTCCACCGATTTCGCGGAATGGCTGCGCATGCGGCGGGCGCTCTGGCCGACGATCGATCCCGACGGGGAGGCGGATGACGCGGCGGAGTGGTTGGCGCGAGCGGACGCCGTGGTCCTCGTGGCCGAGCGGCCGAACGGCGGCTTGGCGGGATTCGCCGAGGTCGGGGCCCGGGCCTATGCCGATGGCTGCGAGACCAGCCCCGTCGCGTTTCTGGAGGGCTGGTACGTGGATCCGGACGTCCGTCGAAGCGGGATCGGCTCCTCGCTGATCGAAGCGGCGGAGGCGTGGGCACGGGGCCGGAGCTATGCGGAATTCGCCTCGGATGCCCTGCTCGACAACACGGTCTCGCACCGCGCGCACGAGGCGCTCGGCTTCGTCGAGGTGGAACGCGCGGTGCGATACCGCAAGGTCCTGTAGCCGCGCGCCGCTCGGGTGCGACAGGTGGGCCCAGCCGGAGCCGCGCCGCCAAATCGCGGCGGGCGGTGTCATGCGCGGGACCGGAACTGCGCATTTACTCTGCGCGTTGCTGCATCGACGGCGACCGGAGACGGGGTCCTCCGAGAACGCGCACGCGTCCGCACCGTGGCGGACCCCCGCTTCCGCTGTCGTTCCACCGAAGACTCGAGCGACCCATGAGACGATTCGCGATAACGACGGACATCGCCGCGCCGTCCGACCGCGTGTGGGCGGTCATGAGCGACACCGACCGGTGGCACGAGTGGACGCCGTCGGTCACCAGCGTGAAGCGGATGGACGACGCGCCGTTCGCCGTCGGCACCCGCGTCCTCATCCGCCAGCCGATGTTTCCGCCGGCGTTATGGAAGGTCACGGCCATCGAGCCCGGCCGGAGCTTCACGTGGGAGAGCGTCGCGCCTGGCTTTCGAGCCGTCGGCACGCATCGGGTGGAACCGACTCCTTCCGGCAGCCGCGCGACGCTGTCGCTCGACTATCATGGTCCGTTAGGCGGTGTGTTCGGCCGAATGACGCGCGCCATCACCGAACGATACATCGGGTACGAGGCGGATGGACTCAAGGCGCGCAGCGAGAATCCCGCCTACCGCAGCGGCGCTCCCGCGTCGCGATGAGCGGCGGCCATCGAGATCCCATTCGCGGGGAGGCGCGCATGCCTGACGCCTTGACCACCTCGCCACCCGCGACGCCGCCTCACGAGCGCCTCGTGCTGCCCTGGACGCGGGCGACCTTCGCGGGCTGGGCGCTCGGCTTCCTGCTCATGCTCCTCATCATCGCGGTGAGCGGCGCCGTCGGGTTGGGCGACACGCAGTCGCCCGTCGGGCTCGGGATGGGGCTGGGCGTGGGCGCGCTCCAGGGCAGGCTGATCGCCGCGCGCGGGATCCCGCGTGGCGCGTGGCTCCGGGCGACGGCGCTGGGCGTCGTGATGCCGTTCCTGGTCTACGACGTCGTGAACCTCGTCGCCGCGGACGTAGGGTTCCGGCTGCCGGCGCTCGTCGTGCTCGGCGGACTGACCGCCGGCGCCCTGCAGTATCGCCTCGTGAGGCATCATCCCGGCGCGGCCTGGTGGATCCCGGCGTCGACGGCGGGATGGACGATGGCCGGCGCCACCGTCGTCTTCAACGATCGGTATCTCCCGAGGATACCGGGAATCGCCGGCGCGCTGCTCTTCGTTGCCGTCATCCTCGTCGGTGGTGTGGCGCTGGGACTCGTCGGAGGCCTGGCGATCGATCGCATCCTGGGTCGGGCCGAGTCGGACGCCCCAGCCTAGCAGCCTTACTCGGCGTCTCGCGTTCGCTCGTAGCGGCTCGGCACGTGCGCGCAGAACGGATCGGACTCGAGGTAGTCGCCCGTCATCGCGTAGGCCCTCGCGCGGCTCCCACCACAGACCGACCGGTACTCGCAGACGCCGCATTTGCCCTTCAGCAGCGAGCGGTCGCGCAGGTTCTGGAAGATCGGGCTGTCGCGATAGACCCGTACCAGGTCACCGGTCCGCACGTTCCCGGCGCGGATCGGCAGAAAGCCCGAGGGCATGATGTCGCCGGTGTGTCCGATGAACATGAAGCCGTCGCCGTCGTTCACGCTGCGTGCTCGGCCGATCCCGTCGCGCAACGAGAACATCACTCCGCTCGTCATGGCGGCCGGAGCATCGGCGCGTTCACCCGTCCGCCGCTCCGCTGCCTGACGCTGCATGATGACGCGGGAATAGTGCGGCGCGGCGGTCGCCTTGATGTCGAACGAAGCGGACTTCGACAAGTCGTACATCCGATGAAAGAGTCGCTCGAACGACTCGGCGTCGGCCACGTCGCCGGGGCGCGCGCGACCGGTCGGCACGAGGAAGAAGACCTCCCAGAAGACGATCCCCAGCCGTTCCATCAATGCGGCCAGGTTGTCGAAGTCGTCGATGTTGTGGCGCGCAAAGACGGTGTTGACCTGCGTCGAGAGTCCGATGGCGCGACAGCGCTCCAGAATGCGAATCCCCCAATCGAACGAGCCCGGCACGCGCCGGAACGCATCGTGAATGGCGGGCGATGATCCGTCGAGGCTCACGGCGAGCCGGGCGATGCCGGCGGACTTGAGTCGGTCGAGCGTTTGATCCGTCGCCAGCGGAGTCGTCGCGGGCGTCACCGCCATGCGCAGGCCCAGCCGGAAGCCGTGCTCGATCAGCTCGAAGACGTCCCGCCGCTTGAGCAGGTCCCCGCCGCTGAGCACGAAGACCACGGGTCCGAACTCGCGCACGCGCTCGAGCATGTGCCGCGCCTCGTCGGTAGTCAGTTCGTCGGGGTTCCGGTGGGGCACCGCTTCGGCGCGGCAGTGGCGGCAGGCCAGATCGCAGGCTCGCGTCGTTTCCCAGATGACCACGAACGGCGACTTCGCGAAATCGAAGTCGGCGATGCGCGGGCGGCGGCTCGGAGTGGTCGGTAGCATCGCGTCGTCGGAGAGTGCGTTGCAACCTCTTCCGGTGGCACGACTCGGGTCAGGGGATCGGTGCCGCGCCGTTGGTCGGAGTTCCCCGCACGACGGCCTACGGATGATTACTGGTCGCGGCTGTCGCGCGCTGGCGCGATCTTCCGCAATACTCGTCGGATGGTGCCCCCGATCCCGCCGCCGCGCCGGGGCGCCCCAAGTTCCTCCGCCGCCACGCCGTATGCCCCGCCTAACGTTAATCGCCGTGCTCGGCGCGGCCCTGCTGTACGCCGGGCAGCGCGTTCAGCTTCGCGTCGACGACGCGCAGGCCCGGGCAGTGCTCGCGATCGTGCACGCGCGAAGAGCGGGCGAGTCCGTCGATTCGGCCGCATGGGCGCGGCTATTCAGCTCGGAGCCCTACCGGCGACTCGCGCAGCGCGAGGCGTCCCTGCGGCGACCGTTCACCGAGGAGGCGTTTCGCGAGTTCGTGGTCGGCGGCGATCTGGCGAGCCGCGCCGATCACCTGCGCCGCACGCTGGAGTCGTGGCGGTCGCGCGACCTCCAGCCCAGCGCGCGCCGCGTCCTGGCCTATCTGCCTGCGGAGGCGCGCATCCGCGCCACCGTGTACCCGGTGATCAAGCCGCAGTCGAACAGCTTCGTGTTCGATGTGCGTGGCGATCCGGCCATCTTCCTCTACGTCGACCCGGCCCAATCCGCCGAAGCGTTCGAGAACACCGTCGCGCACGAGCTGCATCACATCGGCTTCGCGAGCGTTCGGTCGTCCGCGGATTCGCTGCTCGCCGGACTGCCGGAGCGCTCGCGGACCGCGGCCGAGTGGATGGGCGCGTTCGGCGAAGGGTTCGCGATGCTCGCGGCGGCCGGCGGCCCCGACCTCCATCCGCACGCGTCGAGCCCTCCGGAGGAGCGCGCCCGCTGGGATCGCGACATCGCGAACTTCGCGACCGACCTGCGCGAGCTCGAGACCTTTTTCCTCGACATCGTCGACGGCCGCCTGACGAGCGACGCGGACGTAAACGCACGGGGATACGGGTTCTTCGGCGTGCAGGGTCCGTGGTACACGGTGGGCTACCGCATGGCGGTGATCGTGGAGGAGCGGTTCGGGCGCGACGTCCTGATCGAGTGCATGCTCGACCCCCGCCGGATTCTTGCGCGCTACAACGAGGCCGTCGCGGCGTTCGGCGATGCCGCGTCGCTGCCCCGATGGTCGCCGCGCCTGCTGCGCGCGATCGGAGTGGGATGACGACGCGGCGTGACGCGGCCGACATCGCCGCGCCACGCCGCGCGTCCGGCCGCGATCAGCGATCGTCGAGCTTGACGCCCTCGAGCGGCGTGCCGCCGCCGGTCTTCTCCGTCGCGACGATCGTGCGCACCTTGCCGTTCGTCAGGTCGACGTTCTGCACGGTCAGGACCGCCGTCTTGTTGCCGACGCCGGTGAGGATCACCACGTAGGTGTCGGCGTCCTTGGTGACGTAGGCGGATGCGGCGCCCGGCGCGATGTTTGTCGCCGCGGCGGTGGCGGTCGCCAGATCGGCCGCGTCCTCCAGGACATAGACGTCGACGTTGGGCTCCCCATCCGCCGCGTGCACGACGCGGACGCGCGCCTTACCCGCCGCCGGGGCCGAGTTGTCGTCGGTGAGCACGATGGACTTGGGCTGCGCCTCGCTGCCGTACGCGATGATCGTGTAGTCCTTCAGCGCCTGGACGTTCTGGTTGACGCTGACGAGGTCGGCCGTCGCGTTCTCCTTCCGCACCTTCACCGCGTGCTGGCCGACGTTGCCTGCCCGATAGGCATCCGCGGCCTTGTAGTCCAGGCCGGCCTTCACCTTGGTGCCATCCAGCAGCACATCGGTCTTGGGTACGTCCGAGATCGCGTGAACGACCCGCACGCGTCCCTGCTGCGGCGGATTGGTGGGATCGTCATCATCGCACGCGGTGAGCGCGACGAGCGCCAGTGCGGCAAGCGCAAACGGATAACGCATGGGGAATCTGCTCCAATGAAGAGATGGTACCGCGAGGGAGCCCATCGCTCCCGATCGCGAAGTGCATAACCCCGCGATCGCGCGACACGTCACAATGACTCGACAGGCAGGCGAACTTCGCCCGAGCGGTGACGCGCGACGAGTTCGCCGGGTCTCCGTCCTTTCGGCTCGTCGTGTCCTCTTTCGCGCCCGCTCGCCTCACGCCAGATTCCGGCGCACGGCAGGTCCCGGCCCACGATCCTTCCATCTTCCCCATTCCGCCCATGCCCAGCCTGCGCTCGTCGATCCTCGCCGGCGCCGACCAATTGCTGCGATGGCGCGGGCGTCGACGCCGGACTGTTGATCCAACCGCTGTGAGTTCGCTATCTCTACGTGCGAAAAGGCCGCTGACCAAACCTCGGGTGGTCCAGGTGCATCGCGACCACGGCGCAACCGGACGGAGACTCAATTGCGACTTCGACTCCTTCTACTCCCGCTGCCTCTCCTTGCGGCGTGCGCACGTTCGCCCGAGTCGGAGGGTGCCGGCCTGAGCGTAGAGCGCCTCGCGGGCGTCGAGTGGGAGCTCGTCGCCCTCGGCGAGCGCAGCGAAGTGCTGGCTGCGGGCGGACGCCGTCCGACCATCCAGTTCACGATCGGCGAATCTCGCGTCGGCGGGTTCGGCGGATGCAACCAGTGGAGCGCCCCCTACCAGACGGCGGGGGACAGCCTCACCTTCGGGCCGGCGGTCTCGACGAAGATGGCGTGCTCCGAGGGCATGGATGTGGAGACGGCGTTCTTCGGGATGCTCCCGAGTGTGCGCCGACTCGCGGCGACGGATTCGACGCTGACGCTGCTGTCGGCCGATTCGCCGCTGGCGCAGTTCCGACGCGCCGCTCCCTGAGCGGGCACGGACGGCCCTCGCCCTCGACACGCCCATGACCGCGCCCCAGCTTCAGCGGCATGCGGAGAGCGGAATTCCTGCGACGGCTGGCGGGGCTTGCCGGGGGCGTCCTGGCCGGCGGCCGAAGCGCCGTGGCAACACATAACGCGGCGCGCGCGGCCGAGCAGCCGGGATCCGCCGCGCCCCTGCCGACCCGCCCTCTCGGCCGGACCGGCGTCGACGTCACGGTCCTCGGCCTCGGCGGCCACCATCTGGCCCGCACCGGGTCCGCGCGCGGCGTCCGCGAGCTGCTTGGCGTCGCGCTGGATGAAGGCATCCGCTTTCTCGATACCGCCGAGAGCTACCAGGACGGCGATTCCGAGCGCTGGTTAGGCGCGGCGTTGGGCGACCGGAGGCGGGACGTGTTCCTGATGACGAAGACGTTCGACTTTCCCGCGCGCACCGCCGAAGGGTCGCGGCGGCATCTCGAGGGAAGCCTCTCCCGGCTGCGCACCGACCGCCTGGACCTCTGGCAGCTGCACAGCGTCCGGAGCGTGGCCGACGTGGACCGTGCGTTCGGGCCCGGTGGCTCCATGGAAGCCATCTTGCGCGCGAAGGAGGACGGTGTCGCGCGGTTCATCGGCGTCACGGGCCACCACGAGCCGGCGGCGAACCTGCGGGCGCTGCACTACTGGGACCAGGGCCTGCGCTTCGACACGATGCAGATGCCGCTCAATCCGATCGACCATCATCAGCGCAGCTTCGAGCGCCTGGTGCTGCCAGAGCTCGTGCGACGCGGCATCGGCGTGATCGCGATGAAGACGAGTGCCGACGGCGCGCTGCTCCGCGAACGCCTCTGCACCGCCGCGGAATGTCATCGCTATGTGTGGGCCATGCCGGTGAGCGTCGCCGTGATCGGGATGGAGCGCGCCGAGCTGGTGCGCGAGAACGCGCGCACCGCGCGCGGCGCGCCGATGCCTGACGCCGAACGCGCGACGCTTCGCTCGCGCATCGCGCCACAGGCGTCGATCGCGCTCGAGTGGTACAAGCAGACCGGCTGATCCGCGTGCCGCGCGCGGCACGATTCCCTCGCACCCTTCCGAACGGCATGTCTTCCCGGACCCCTGGCGTCGCGCTCTCGCTCCTATTGGCTCTCGGCGCCGCGTGCCGGCCGGGGGAGCCGGAGACGCCTCCGCTCGACCCCATCGCGCAGCGGTACGCATCGCTCGTGCTCGCGCTCGGCGAACACGATCCCAACTACGTCGACGCCTTCTACGGACCGGACTCGCTGCGCGAGGCGGCGCGCGCGGAATCGCTGTCGGTGGCCGACATTCGCGCGGAAGCGGACTCGCTCGCGGCGCTGCTGGGCGATGCGCCAGCTGGCGGTGCATCTCCGGACGGCCTGCGCCACCGGTACCTCCGGGCACAGCTCGTCGCCATGGCGACGCACGCGCGAATGCTGGGCGGGGAGCGCCTGACGTTCGACGAGGAGGCGCGGATGCTGTACGACACCGTGCCGCCGCATTACGAAGATGCGCACTACGACTCGCTGCTCGGGCGTCTCGATTCACTGCTCGCCGGCCCCGGCACGCTCGCCACGCGGTACGAGGCCTTCCGCGGACGCACGAGCATCCCGAGCAGTCGCGTGGACACGGTGTTCCGCACCGCGATCGCCGCGTGCCGCGCCCGGACGCTCCGCCACATGGCGTTGCCGGCCGGCGAGCGGTTCGACCTCGAGTACGTGACGGGCACATCGTGGAACGCCTACAACTGGTATCAGGGGGGGTACCACAGCCTGATTCAGGTGAACCTGGACTTCCCGATCGCCATCGACCGGGCCGTGGATCTCGCGTGCCACGAGGGGTATCCCGGCCATCATGTGTACAACGCGAAGCTCGAGGAGGAGCTCGTTCGGAACCGAGGATGGACCGAGTTCTCCGTCTATCCCCTCTTCAGTCCCATGTCGTTGATCGCCGAGGGCACCGCGAACTACGGCATCGACATGGCGTTCCCCTCCGCGGAGCGTACGGCGTTCGAGCGTGACACGCTGTTCCCGCTCGCTGGACTCGATCCGTCGCTGGCCGAGCGGAATGCGCGCGTGCGGGAGATCATGGAGCGCTTGAACTACGCGCGGAACGAGGTTGCGCGCCGGCTGCTGGACGGCGAGATCGACTCCGCCGCGGCCGTTGCCGCCATGCAGCGCTACTGGCTCCAGAGTCCCGAGGCGGCGGCGAAGACGGTGCGCTTCATCCGCACGTATCGCAGCTACGTGATCAACTACAACTTCGGGCGCGACCTCGCCAGGCAGGCGGTGGAGCGCGCGGCAACCCCGGATGGTCGCTGGACGGCCTTCGTCGCCCTGCTGTCTTCGCCGCGGGTGGCGAGCACGATCGGCGAGTGAATGGGAAGCGGCCGGACGACGGTCGCACGTCTCGCGAAGCGTTCCCCCCTGTACATTTCCGCGGAATCGACCGGTGCGCGGAGCCCGATGCGACGGCGCGGTCTCAATGGTGGCGGTCACGGCGAGTTCACGAAGGAGAGGTGCCGATGCGATATCTGCTGCTCGCGGTGCTGGCGCTCGCCGGCGTCCCACACGTCTCGGCGCAGGACGCCGCGCCTGCACCGCAGCCAAGCGTCCAGCTCCCGCCGGAGCTGGATCGCGTGCTCCGCGATTACGAGATGCGGTTCCGGATCGGCGGCGATACCCTCGCGGCGCTGTTCGCGGACGATGGTTTCGTGCTCGCCGGCGGTCAGCCCCCGGTGCGCGGCCGCGCGGCGATCGCCCGCCACTACGATCGGGCGGGAGGGCCACTGGCGCTGCGCGCGATCGCGTACGCCACGTCAGGTGACGTCGGCTACATCATCGGCGGCTACCGATACGAGGCCGACGCTCCGGACATGGGCAAGTTCACGCTGACGCTCCGACGCGCGCCGGATGGGCGATGGCTCATCTACTCGGACATGGACAACTCCAACGTGCGGCCGCGCCGACCGTGAGCGTCGGCGACCGGATGATCTCGCATAACGAGGAGACATGAGCGATCGAGCACCAGTTCTGCGTGTACTCGCGGGCGTCGTCGCGGCCTTCACCCTCCTCGTCGCCATCCCGGACGGCGCACCGGCGCAGGCGCGCGAGCTCTACTGGCCCGAAGTCACCGTCCAGGCCCGGCTCGACGCCGACGGACGCCTCCACGTGCGCGAGCGACAGGTCATGCGCCTCACCGGCGACTGGAACGGCGGAGAGCGCATCTTCACCAGGCGTGCGGGACAGACGCTCACGCTGCATTCGCTGCTGCGCCTCGCGCCATCCGGTAGCGAAGCGACGCCGCTCGAGCGCGGCGATCTCGACCGCGTCGACCGCTATGACTGGACGGATCGGAACACGCTCCGGTGGCGCAGTCGCATGCCGAGCGATCCGCCGTTCGACGAGACCGACCTCGTGTACGTGCTCGAGTTCACCTACGACAACATTCTGCAGCCGCGCGACGACGGCACGTACCTACTCGACCACGACTTCGCGTTCGCCGACCGCGAGGGGGTGTTCTCGCGCTTCGATCTCGAACTCGAGATCGATTCCGCGTGGCGGGTTCCCGGACCGTTCGACAGCCGGCGCACGGCGATCAATCTGCCCCCTGGCCAGGGATACGTCGTGACCGCGCTCCTCGAGCGGGTCGCCGCCGGCCGACCGGCCAGCGTCCGATGGGGCGCGGATCCGAGCGTCAGGCAGGCGCTCCTCGCCGTCCTGGTGGTGGGGCTCGTAGGCCTGTTCATCCGGCTCGTCGCGCGAGAGCGGCGCTTGGGCCGCATGGCTCCGCTGCCTGACGAACGCGAGATCACGCCCGACTGGCTGCGCGAACACGTGTTCTCGCACCTGCCGGAGGTGGTCGGCGCGGCCTGGGACGAGCAGACTGGCGCGCCGGAGGTTGCCGCCACGCTCGCGCGCATGGTGCGGGAACGAAAGCTGTCGAGCGGCGTCAAGACGAAGAAGGTGCTCTTCTTCGAGACGCACGTGCTGCATCTGCAGCTCCTGGTGCGGCGCGAGAGCCTCCATCAGCACGAGCGGGCGCTGGTCGACGGCCTGTTCCGTCCGGGCGAGGATACCACGGATACCGAGCGAGTCCGCGAACGCTACCAGAAGACCGGGTTCGACCCCGCGAGCGTGATCCGTGCGCGCCTGACCCAGCTGGTGGACGCCACCAGCCCGGGCGGGAAGGGCGAGAAGCCGTCCCGCGTTCCCACGATCGTGATGCTCGCCGCGGCGATCGCGCTCGTCGCCGCCGGTGTCGTCAGGCGCCCGGCGGATGGGGCGGCCGCCGCCGGCACGATGATGGCCTCGCTCCCCGTGTACCTGGTGGCGATCGCATTCGCGTCTGCATGGCGCCAGCGCGTCTCGGCGCTGTGGAGCGGCGCGCTCGGCTTTCTCATCCCGCTAGCGGCGATGGCCGCCGCGTTCGCCATCCTGGCGCTGATCCAGGATCGCTTCCGCCTCGGTCCGATCGTCCTCGCCGGCCTCGTGGTGTGGCTGCTGGCCCTGGCGAACAGCGTCTTCAACGTGGGCCGCACGCGGCAATCCGCGGAGCGGATCGCGAGACGCAAGCGACTGGCGGCGGCACGCGAGTACTTCGATGCGGAGCTGCGCAACCCGCAGCCCCAGCTCAAGGACGAGTGGTTCCCGTACGTACTCGCCTTCGGGCTGAATCGTCAGGCAGATCGGTGGTTCCGGCGGTTTGGCGGCGAGTCCGTCGCCGGGCGGACGGCGGCCTATTCGGCTGGGGCGCGCTCGGGCGGCGTATCCGGCGGCGGCGGCGGCTCATGGAGCGGCTTCGGGGGCAGCGGCGGGTTCGGCGGAGCGGGGGGCGGCGCCGCGTTCGGCGCGGCCATCGGGGGGATGGCAGCGTCCGTGCCGAAGCCCGGCTCCAGCTCGAGCGGCGGGGGTGGCGGAGGCGGAGGGGGCGGGAGCTCCGGCGGAGGCGGGGGCGGCGGGTGGTAATGTTCACGTTGGCCTGACGCCGGGCTCGGCGCGCGAGCCGCCAGGCGCCTCGTAAGGCTCACGGGTCGCGGCGAGACCGCAGCGCCCAATGACGCCGGCGCCAGGTATTCCCCGCCGACACTTTTTGCTCCGGGATACGTAGGATCGGGTGTGGCAAGCTCCTCGTGAGTGGCCACCCCACTCGGTCGACTCGTGGAGGAGGGATACGCGTGGCCGGACAAGGTTCAGCTGGGAACGTCATTGCCGCACTTTGCAGCTTCTTCGTGCCGGGCCTCGGACAGCTGCTCCAGGGGCGTCTGGTGAAAGCCGTCGTGCAGTTCGTGCTGGCCGCCTTGCTCTGGATCGTGATGCTCGGCTGGATCATCCACCTCTGGTCGATCCTCGACGCCGCGACCTGGAAGCCCAGGATGGCCTAGCGAGTCGTCGGCTCCGCGCGGTGCCGCCCGGCGCGCCCGGACTGGCGGGTTCGCCCGTGCTCGGCCGCCATGACGAGGCGATGACCCCTTACATCGGCGCCGCGGCGGCCGCATCATGGGTCGCATCGATTCCCAGCATCCGCGCGCACCATGCATTCCCACGTCGCCGCGTCGAGCCACCGCGTGCCCGCGTACACGGCGCACGACCCGTCGGGTAGACCGTGAGCGCCGACGCCGATGCGATCGTCGTCGGCGCGGGGCTGGCCGGCCTCGTCGCAACCGCGGTGCTGGCCGACGCCGGCCGGCGCGTGATCCTCCTCGACCAGGAGCCGGAGCAGAGCCTCGGCGGCCAGGCGTTCTGGTCGTTCGGGGGCCTCTTCCTGGTCGACTCGCCCGAGCAACGCCGCATGCGCATCCGCGACTCTCACGCGCTCGCCTGGGAGGACTGGCTCGGCACGGCCGGCTTCGATCGCGAGGAGGATCACTGGCCGCGGCGCTGGGCCGAGGCGTACGTCGCGTTCGCGGCGGGCGAGAAGCGCGCCTGGCTGCACGGAATGGGGGTGCGGTTCTTCCCCGTGGTGGGCTGGGCGGAGCGCGGCGGCTACACGGCGTCGGGGCACGGCAACTCCGTCCCGCGGTTCCACATCACCTGGGGCACCGGCCCGGGGCTGCTGCAGCCGTTCGTCAGGCGCGTGCGGGACGCGGAGGCGCGCGGCCTGGTGTCGCTGCGGTTCCGCCACCGCGTGAGCGGGCTCACGTCGACGGATGGCGCCATCGATGGAGTACGCGGCGAGGTGCTGGCGCCGAGCGGCGTCGAGCGGGCGGCGCCGAGCTCGCGGCAGGCCGTGGACGAGTTCGTGCTGCGGGCCGGCGCGGTCATCGTGACCTCGGGCGGGATCGGCGCGAACCAGGAGCTCGTCAGGCGTGCCTGGCCGGCGCGGCTCGGCCCGCCTCCGGCCCGGATGTTGTCAGGCGTCCCCGACTTCGTCGACGGCCGGATGCTCGGGATCGCGGAGGCCGCCGGCGCGCGCGTGATCAACCGCGACCGCATGTGGCACTACACCGAGGGCATCGAGAACTACGCCCCGGTGTGGACGGGGCACGGCATCCGGATCCTTCCGGGGCCGTCGTCGCTGTGGCTGGACGCGCGCGGACGGCGGCTGCCCTCGCCCTGCTTTCCGGGATTCGATACGCTCGGCACGCTCGCGCAGATCCAGTCGACGGGCTACGACTACAGCTGGTTCATCCTGACCCGGCGCATCATCGAGACGGAGTTCGCGCTCTCGGGCTCGGAGCAGAATCCCGACCTCACCGGCAAAAGCGTGCGTCAGGTGCTCGGCCGCGTCACGACCGGGCCGTTGCCGGTGCGCCGGTTCATGGAGCGGGGAGTCGACTTCATCGTCGAGCGCGAGATCGGGCAGCTCGTCCGTCGCATGAACGCGCTGACCGGGGAGCCGCTGCTGGACGCGGCCGCGGTCACGCGCGAGATCGAAGCGCGCGACCGGCAGCTCGACAACCCGTTCTGCAAGGACCTGCAGATCGTCGCGATGCGCGGCGCGCGCGCCTACCTCGGCGACAGGGTCGTGCGGGTGGCGCGGCCCCACCGGATCCTCGATCCGGCGGCGGGACCGCTGATCGCGGTGCGGCTGCGCGTGCTCACCCGCAAGACGTTAGGTGGACTCGAGACCGACCTCGACGGGCGGGTGCTCGGTGCTGATGGGCGGCCGGTGCCGGGGCTGTACGCGGCGGGCGAAGTCGCCGGCTTCGGCGGCGGCGGCATGCACGGCTACCGGTCGCTCGAGGGAACCTTCCTCGGCGGCTGCCTGTTCTCCGGCCGCGCCGCGGGCCGCGCCGCCGCGGGCGTCTAGCGCCGTACCCTCGCGGGGTTTGCGCATCGGGACCGCGACCCGCATCGTACAACCGCGCGCACGTCCCCCTTCTACCAGTTTACCGATGGCCGACAGCCCGCCGGCATCACGCGGCACGAGCGACACCCTGACCCGCGTGCTCCTGTACTACGCGGCGCTCGCCGCCGTGGGGGTCGCCGCCTGGCTCCTGCTGCCTGACGCGATGCTCGACGCGATTGCGCGTGCGATGCAGACCAGCGGCATTGCGGGCGGCGCCGGGGCCACGGGGCTGCTCGGTGCCCCGTCCGACCTGCCCGCGCCGACGCTCGCCCAGCTGCTCATCGCGACGGCCATTGCGGTGACATCCGCGGCGCTGCTCTCGCTCCCGGTCGCCTGGCTCTACACTCTGACGCGGCACAAGAAGGGATACCGGCAGTCGGTCGTGCAGACGCTCATCATCCTGCCGCTGGTGGTCGCGGGCGTCGTCGTGCTCGTCAAGCACAGCCTCGCCCTCGCGTTCAGCCTGGCCGGCATCGTTGCCGCGGTGCGCTTTCGCAACACGCTCGAGGACAGCAAGGACGCCGTCTACATCTTCCTCGCCACCGGCATCGGCCTGGCGTGCGGGGTGCGGATCGAGGTCGCCGTCGTCCTGTCGGTCGCCTTCAACGTCGTGTCGCTGCTGCTCTGGCACACCGACTTCGGCCGGTCGCCCGCCCCGCTTGAGGGCACCAGAGCCCAGCGGCAGCTGGAGCGCGCGCTGGCGGTGGCGAACCGCACCGGGATGTTCCTCGCGCGAATGGACGAGGAAGTCCTCAAGTCGATGTCGCCGGAGCAGCTCGACGCCCTCGCGGACCGTGCCTGGCGCCGACGGAAGCGTCAGGCGCCCGAGCTGGATGCCGACGAGCCCCCGCAGCTCGACTACCTGCTGCGCATCCGCACGCGCGACCCCGACGCGGTGCGTGCCGTCGCCCCGGACATCCTGCGCGACACGACGCGCCGCTGGCGGTACGGCGGCGTGGTCCACGAGGAGAACGGGATGCACGTGGTGGAGTTCGGCATCGCGCTCGGCAACCATCGCGTCGCTGTCCTCGAGGAGTCGCTCCGGCACGCCGCCGGGACGGCGATCGAGCACCTCGAGATCCGTTGAAGGCGCGCGCCTAGCGACGGCACTGACGGACGATCTGCCGTTCCGCTTCGCGTGGATTCTCGAGAATGCGGAAGAACTCCTCGAAGTACGCGAGCGTGCGGTCGCGGATCTTCGGATCGAGCGCCGGTTCCTCCCGATACAGCGCCCAGATCGCGTCCTTCTGCGCCCGAACGTGCGCGAACACCTCGGCCCAGCGATCCTCGCGCGTGCAGAATCCCCGATAGAGCCGTTCGCGGACCGAACGAAGCCCCAGCCGCGGATCCACTGTGGCGTACGTCGTTTCGATCGCCCCGGCAAAGTCGAAGTCGTAGGCCATGGGATACGTGTCGACCAGGTTCTGCAGCAGCACGATGTTGTGGAGTCCGGTCGCCGACCAGTCCGTGTTCCCGATGAGATACTGAAACACGCCCACGAGCGCCGACTGGTACGGATCGAGATCATCGGGCGTGGCACCCTTCACCTCGGTGACGCGCATCTCCAACCGCTTGGCGACGTCCTCGTCCTCCTCCAGCACGATCGCGTAATGCGTGGACGAGTCCGCGGTTCTCTGCGGGTCCACGTACGTGATGCGGACGAGTCGTGCCCGCTGGCTGATCGGGGTGAGCAGCTCGTACACCCGATACAGCAGGTACTCCTGGACGACGTACTGCTCCCAGCGAGTGCCGTTGCCGCAGTGCACCACGACCTTCGGCTTGTCGAGCCCGGCCAGGGGCGTCGCATTCGCCTTGCCGCGCGGAAGGTCGAGCTTGAGCGGGGGCAGCTCGCACCGGCGGCGGCGAAAGATGCCGCGCGTGCGTACGCGGCCCTGGATGGAGTCTCCGCTCGTCAGGCGGATCGTGGCCGGCTGCCACTGCGGATCGCCGGAGCGGTCCTTCGCGAGTGCGCGCAGGTCGGTGACGAGCGTGAGCGCGAGCGGGGAACGGTCCCGGAAGAACGGCGGAAGGAGCGAATCCGGGCCGGCTGCCTGCGGAGCAGGCGACTGCGCCGTCGCGGCGGGGCCAACCGCCGCCATGCACGCCGCCGCAAGAAGGACGCGAAGGCTGGCTCGACGTCGCGATGCACGCATGCGCTCACCTCCATGGTATCCCGTACCCGCTCCAGGCGGGTGTGCGGCGTACGACTCAGTGCGGAAGCCGGTGACGCAGCGCCGCGTAGGTTCTCGTGCCGAGGATCGCCGCGAAGATGGCGACGAGGATGACCGGCGCGCCACCACCCACCAGAGCCCACATGGGACCGGGGCAGACCCCGACCAGCCCCCACCCCGCCCCGAACGCAATGCCTCCCAGCCAGTAACGATGCAGACCGGTCTTGGGCGGAAGATCGATCGTCATTCCGAGCAGCGCCTTGGCGCCGGGACGCCGCATGGCGGCGAAACACACGCCCGCCGTCACGACCGCCGAGCCGAGCACGAGAAACAGCTTGGGGCCTGCGAAACGCAGCATCTCCTGAATGCGGAACCACGAGGCGGCCTCGCTCTTCACCAGTGCCAGGCCGAAGATCGTGCCAAGCAGCATCCACACGCCGAGCTGAGCGATGACGGCGCCGGTTCCCGGCGCGGCGTGCGCGGGCCGGGGGATGCGCGGAGCAGGCTCGGACCGGGGCTCGAGAACGCTCGTCATCGTGAGAGCACCACCGGCAGGATGACGAACGCGGTGAATGCGCCGCCGACGAGGAACGCCACCACCGCCAGCGCCGACCGCCACTCCAGCGCCGCCAGTCCCGTGATGCCGTGTCCGGACGTGCATCCGCCCGCGTACGCGGAACCGAAGCCGATGAGGAACCCGCCGAGGACCACGATCGTCAGGCCGCGCACCGAGAGCAGCGACTCGATGCTGAACACGTCGCCGGGTAGCAGTCCCGAGAAGTCCCGCACGCCTTGCGCGGCGAGCGTCTGGCGCACGCCGGGATCGATGTCCGGCATCGGCACGCCCAGCACGTGCACGGCGATCGCCCCGCCTAACAATAGGCCGGCGGCGAACGCGAGGTTCCATCCGCCCACCGACCGCCAGTCGTAGCGCAGGAAGGCGTTGCGGCCGGGGGCGACCGCCGCGCAGACGTGGCGGAAGCTGCTCGACACGCCGAGGGACTTGTTGCCGACGTACAGCAGGGCCGCGGCGACGAGCCCCAGAATGGGACCGCCCACCCACCAGGGCCAGGGTTGCGCCAGCAGTTCGTACATGGCTCTCTGCGATGTCTCCGGTGATCGCCCGCCCGCCCGCTGCACGCGCTGGCCGGCGGGCAAATGCCCCTTGGTGCCTCATCCGGGGCGTATCTTCTGCATCGAGATGCGTAGTGATGCGCACGACGCGGTCATTGCGCCAGGGCGCGACCAGTCGAGGGCTCGCCGAATTCGTCCTCTTGCGCGACCGCCCACTCGAGGCACCTTCTTCGTGCGCAGTTCGCGGTGCCTCGTATGGCTCCGGGGGAGGCCGGGCTGCGGATCTCCCGACCCGACCGTCGGCGCGGAAGACCGACGCGCCGACGATGGACACGGTCGCCAGGGCGCGAACCGCCGTGGTTCCCGAGCAGCTCCCGGCACGAGTCCGGCCTGACGATGCAGAAGATCACCGTCAACGACCGCATGCAGCGCGGCTACACCTACTGGCTCACCGAGCCGGCCGGCCGCAACTTCGATCCCCGGTTCCAGCCCGAGCTCACGCCCGCCGAGATGCTCGCCCTCGGCGTGTTCGGCGGGAAGTACATGACCGACTGCCGGAACGAATTCCCCGCGAGCTGGTTTCGCCGAGCGAAGCTCTCACCCGGGCGCCGCGATCCCGCGCTCAACTACTTCGGCGTCGACGCGTCGCAGTCGCTCGCCGAGTGGCGCCGCAAGCGGTGGATCTATCACGAGGACCCGCGCGGGTGGTTCCAATGGTACTGCCGATATTACCGGGGGCGCCGCAGTCTCGACGACGAGCGCCAGATCAACCGCTGGCGGCAGATGGCGCGCCACGTCGCGCAGATCCGGCAGAGGTGCGCGCCCCACGACCTGACCTGCCGCCGACGCCAGCGTCAGGCGCTGCTCCACTGGGCGTACGACAGCCGGTTGCTCTGACCGGGCGACCGCGACGTCATCGCCGCGCTCCGACACGACACGCGACGCGGTCTCTGCAGCATGAAGTTCAGCCGATCGGTCCCAGCCCTCGGGACGCGACCCTAGCGCGGAGGACGCGGCGAGGGCGGAGCCTGCACCGCCGTATCGCGCCGCGCCGCCGTGTCCGCGCCCGCCGGAGCCGGACGCCGCGCGCCTGACGACGTATCCGCCGCGCCGCCGGGCCGAGCGGGCGCATCCGTCCTCGGCGTGATGCCGAACGGCGCGGTGAGCAACGAGTCCCCACGATGCAGCGTGAGATCCGGCGGCGGCCCGTAGATCACGCGGTCGGGCAGCGTGAGCGCGACCATCGGCCCGAGCACGTCGCCCGGCGATCGCGATCGCGCCTGCTCCGAGCGCAGGTCGCGGACCTTCAACTCCGTGACAGGCTTCGCGGTCCCATTGCCGCCGCACGCGATGAGCGCGCCGAGCAGCACGAGGGCTCCCAATCGCGTCGGCATCATCGGCCGTTCTCCCTGGCCCCGAGGCGGTCGTCGGACGGCGCACCTTGCGCCAGCCACTCGCGGTACGCCGTTCCGGCGAGGGCCAACTTCCATTCGTCCCACACGCTGAGCGCCATCGCACGAACGCCTCCGCTCCCGCTGCCGGCGCGCAGCGTCTGCTCCAGCAACCATCCCTCGAAGGCCTCCGGATCCGGATCTGCCGAGACGGCCCCCTCGAGCAGCTCGCGCTTGATCGTCAGGCCGATGGCATCGGCTGACGTATTGCGCTTCCGCCGCCGGCGCCGCCCTTCGCTGGCTTCCAGGGCAGTGAGCAGCTCCTGGCAGAACTCCGCCGGCCGCAGATCGCTCATGACGCGCCGCCTCCCATTCGCCTCGGGTCCGTCATGCGAGGAACCAGGTGCGTCCGTCGTCCAGACGCTCCCGGCCGTCGCGCCGCACGACCTCGAGGAGCATCGGGAAGGCTCGCTCGGCGGGCCGAGTGAGACCGCGGTCCGCAGCGACGAGATCGAGCTCGACCGTCTCCGCATCGCGCACCGCAACCCTGTCGTCAGGCACCGCCATCAGCGTCGCCACGGACTTGAGGTAGCCGCCGCACGTCTTGCAGGTATCGATCCTCCTCGTCTCGTCGCCCTCGATCACCAGGCTCGCGAGCTGGGCATGTTCGCGCTCTCCGCAGAACGGGCACCGGAGCACGTCGAACCGCCACTCGTATGCGCACCGGCCGCACCGCGCCCGGCGTTCCCGCTCGAGCCCACGCACTTCGGCGAAGGCCGGCCAGGCGCCGCACATCGCGCAGTATCCGTTCGTCCAGCTCCGCGGCAACTCGGCCGCGGCTCGTCGGCGGCACGTCATCAGGATCGGCATCGCGGCGAGCTGGACGACCGCCGCGACGCGTGCCGGATCGGCGCCGAGCGCCGCGGACATGCCTTCGAGTCGCGCGGCGTCCAGGGCGATCGCCGACTCGAGTAGCTCGAGCGCGCGGGCCGCGTAGCGACCGGGATCGCCGAACGCCCGCGCCTCGTCCGTCTCCGCGGCGGCCGCGGTGAACAGCTCGGCGACCCATTCGCGAGCGCGCGCCTCATCCACCGCGATGACGGCCTGATGAAGTAACGGTGCGTCGGGCGTGCGTCCGGCCGGCACGCCGAGATCGATCGCCCATCCCGCGGCGCATTCCGCGCGCGCCCGCCGAAGCAGCCGGAGCCATGGGGCCCACTCCGGATTCGCGGCCTCGGTGGCGTCGAGCGTCAGCTCCGCCTGGCCGAGCGAATTGGCATGGGTCCGTTGCATTCCGGTAAGGTCGTCAGGCACGGCGTATTGGGATAGATGACGGAGCCCTCGTGCATCTCGAGCTCGGCATCGCGATTGTTGACGTCGGCGCCGAGGCCGCCGCCGCGGACTCGTTGCGCCTCGGGACTGGCGCAGGCGGCCAGGAGGGCGCACAGGGCGAAGAGCCCAAGGCGCGGCATCATGGCGCGATCACCCTCCCGCCCGCGAGGTGCACGGACTCCGAGGACAGGAGCACGACCACGCGGAGCAGGAAGCCGCCAAGCAGCACGAGCCCCGCCGCGGTGACGTGCGGCCGCGCAACGCGCCACACCTTGCCGCGCGACACGGCAAGCGGGAGGAGGATGCCGGCGATGAGCACGCCGAACACGAGCAGCACGCCCCACCATCCCAGGAACACGCGCGCCGCGGCGCCGATCGATACGACGAAGATGACGAGCGCGATGAGCTCGAGGACCAGCGCGGCATCGTCGAACTTCGAGAGACGCTCGCGTGTGGTGACCGCCATGTCGCGGGCGCCGCCGAGCAGGATCAGCAGGGCGGCAGCGGTCGAGGCCCCCGAGAAGAGGAAGAGCATGCCTATCCAGTTCGAATCGGCCCAGACCGGGCGATTCGTCACGGAGACGAGCACGCCGGTATAGCCGGCGAGGAAGAAACCGAACAGGATGCCGAGGATGGCGAGAACGTTGGCCACGAGGCCCCGCGAGAACGGACGGAGCCAGGAGCGGCGGAGGCGCCCACTCTCGTACAGCGCGCCAAGGGCCAGGAGGAGGGCGACGGCGCTGAACGCCAGCAGCGCCCACGAGCCGAAGGACATTGGCGACCACCACTTGAACATGGGCCGCAGCGTTTCCGACTGGATCAACATGTGCCAGAAGCGCAGCGGCCGCGTGAGGTCGACGACGAGGAGGAAGCCGCTGATGATGGCGCCGATGAAGGCCACGTAGTAGGCCATGCGAATCATCGGACGATCGGCCTCCCGTCCGACGAGGTGCAGCAACCCACCTAACGCCAGTGCGCCGCCGGAGATGCCGCCCACGAAGAAGTAGGGGACGATCCACCAGGTCCAATGGGGCGGGGTCGTGAAGAAGGTATCGGGCATCGGTCGGGAATCGGGAATCGGGAATCGCGGGGTCCGGGATCCTCACTCCTCCACTCGCGCGCGGCCTTCCGCGGCGGCAACCTCCTCCGAGCGCCGGGCACGCAGCGTCACGAGACCGGTCACCGCGAGTGCGGCGGCCCCGATCGTCGAGTACGCGGCGCTCGGCGCGAGGTTGCGGCTCGGCAGGCCCGGCTCACGCGGCAGACCGTACACTTCCGGCTCGTCGACGAGGAGGAAGAAGGCGTTCAGGCCGCCTAACGGCCCCTCGGGATCCGCGCCGTACAGATAGGCACCTTCCACCCCCTGCTCGTGCAGCTGCTCCACCCGGCGCTGCGCGCGCTCGCGCAGCTCGGCGATCGGCCCGAACTGGATCGAGTCCGTCGGACAGGCCTTGGAGCACGCCGGCTCCAGGCCCACACTGATCCGATCGTAGCACAACGTGCACTTCTGCGCCGTGTTGGACACCGGGTTGATGTCGATGACCCCGAACGGGCAGGCGGCGATGCAGTCGCGGCATCCGTTGCACGAGTCGGACTGGATCACGACCGTGTCGAACTCGGTGCGAATGATCGCCCCCGTGGGACAGACCTCGAGGCACCCCGCCTGCACGCAGTGCTTGCAGACGTCGCTCATCATCAGCCAGCGGCCATCGTACGGCTGCTCGAACTGCTCGACGAACTTCACGTGGCGCCACGTCGTGCCGCTCAGCCGCACGGTGTTGTCGTAACTGAAGCCGCTGAGCTGCCCCGGCTCCTCGCTGGCCGGCAGCTGATTCCAGTTCTTGCACCCGACCTCGCACGCCTTGCATCCGATGCAGACGGTGGTGTCGGTGAAGAAGCCCATGGGTTCGGCCATTATCCGAGTCCCAGGTTAGAGGGAGAGCGAGGTCGGGAATCGGGAATCGGGAACCGGCGCTATTTGCTCGCGCATGGAGAAACTCCCTCGGCGAGCGACCTCCAGCCGATTCCCGATTCCCGAGTCCCGATTCCCGACCATCAGTCCTTCTCCACGTTGCACACGAACGCCTTTCCTTCGTGGATCGAGACGTTCGGGTCGCCGACGAGCGCCGTCAGCGTGTTGACCACATCGCCGGTCGCGATACCCATCCAGCCCCAGTGCCACGGCATGCCGACGTGGTGAATCGTCTTGCCCCCGATCTGCATCGTGCCGATCCGGTTCGTGACCAGGGCCTTGGCCCGGATGACGCCACGCGGAGAGCTGATCCGCACGCGGTCCAGGTTGCGGATGCCCTTCTCCTCCGCCAGCGCCGTGCCCATCTCGATGAAGAGCTCCGGCATCAACTCGGCGAGCCACGGGAGCCAGCGGCTCATCGCGCCCGCGAGATAGTGTTCGGTCAGTCGATAGGTCGTGATCACGTGCGGGAAGCGCGGATCGCCGGGTGGCGCGAGCGCATTCCCCGCGTGATTCGGAAGCCACCGCTTGAACACCGGACTGTTCTGCTGCTGCGGATAGATGGGATTCACCACCGGCGATTCCGCGGGCTCGTAATGCGTCGGCAGCGGACCGTCCACCAGTCCGCTCGGCACGTAGAGCCAGCCCTTGCCGTCCCCCTTCATGATGAACGCGTCAGTGCCCGACAGCGCGTCGAGCCCGATCCCGTTTGGATCGGCCGGCGCGTTCGGGCGCTTGGTCGCGCCGAAGTCCGGCACGTCGTACCCCATCCAGCGACTCGACGCCTGGTCCCACCAGACCCATCGCTTCCGCTCGCTCCACGGATCGCCCTGGAGGTTCGCCGAGGCGCGGTTGTACAGCACGCGGCGGTTCGCCGGCCAGGCCCAGCCCCAGTTCAGGTGCGCGCCGGGTTCGCCCGGCGGATCCGGCTCCTTCGCGGCCGTCAGGTTGCGATCCGGCGCGGGGAAGCATCCGCAATAGATCCACGACGCGCAGGTGGTGGACCCGTCGTCGCGCAGCGCGCCGAAGCCCGGCAGGTGCTGCGACGGGTCCGCCGTCTGATACCCGTTGATCTCGCGCAGGATCTTGTGCGCGCTCGGCTCTCCCGGAGGCGAGATCGGCTCCTCAGGCTCGAACTCCCACGTGAGGCGCTGGAACCCCTCGTCGCGCGGCAGCGTGCTGTCGGCGTACATGGCCTTGAGCCGCTTGGCCAGCTGGTGGTAGAACCAGGTGTCCGTGCGGCAGTCGCCGGGCGGCTCGGCAGCCTTGTAATGCCATTGCAGCATGCGCTGCGTGTTCGTGAAGCTGCCGTCGTACTCGCCAATCTGCGTGGATGGGAAGAAGAAGACCTCCGTCTCGATGTCCTCGACGTCCACGTCGCCGTTGCGGATCTCGGGCGCCGTGTACCAGTACGTGGCGCTCTCCGTGAGCCAGTTGTCCTTCACCACGAGCCACTTGAGCCGGCGGAGGCCCTCGCGTTCCACCTGCGCGTTGAGCGATGTGGCGGGATTCTGCCCCACGATGAAGCCGCCCTCCATCTTCCCCTCGGCCGCCGCCGCAAAGAACGCCATGTGCGAGTGATCGCCCAGGATCTTGGGATGCCAGTGGTAGCCGTAGTCGTTCTCCGGCGTGGCCGCGTCGCCATACATCGACTTGAGGTACGAGACCATGAACTTCGGCATGTTGGCCCAGTAGCCCGTCGGCGTCACCTCCGACTCGATGTACCCGCGAAGCGTCTGGTGCAGCGGCTTGAGCGCCGTGGGCGCGGCCATGTACCCGTGAATGCTGTGGTAGAGCGTCGGAACATCGGTCGAGCCCTGGATGGCGGCGTGGCCGCGCAGCGCCATGATGCCGCCGCCGGGCCGCCCGAAGTTGCCTAACAGCAGCTGGAGCAGGGCCGCGCACCCGATCATCTGCACACCGTAGGTGTGCTGCGTCCACGCCACCGCGTAGGCAAACGCGCTCGTGCGGTCGGGCCCGGAGTTCTCCAGCAGCGAGTTGGCGACCTCGAGGAACTTCTCGCGAGGCGAGCCGCACGTCTGCTCGACCATCTCCGGCGTGTAGCGGCTGAAGTGCTTCCGCAGGATCTGGAAGACGCAGCGCGGGTCCTGCAGCGTTGGATCGCGGCGTGCGGGCGGCTTCTTCAGCGAGCGCACGTAGGCGTCCCACCCCTGGGAGGGAACGGAGCTGCCGCCGACGCGATCGGCGACGGCCTGCATGGGTCCACCCGGCTGGCTTGCCGGGTCGGTGCCCGCCGTCTGCTCGCCCGACTTCTGCGTCGCCGCCGCGGCACGGCCCTCCTCGCGCGCAGCGGTATCGGGCCCCGGTCGGTCGTACTGCCAGCTGTCGCTCTGGTACTGCCCCACGAACGCGTTGTACTGCCATTCCTGGACGCCGCCGGTGTATTCGATCAACCCGGAGAAGACGCCGTTCAGGTCCTCGGTATCGCGGAACTCCGGATCGATGAGCGTCGCGGCGTTGGTGTAGTTCACCACGTAGTCGCGGAAGAACGGATCCGTGTTCCACCGCTCGCTATGGATCACGTGATTGATCAGTCCGCCGAGGAACGCGATGTCGCTGCCGGCGCGTATGGGCACGTGCAGATCGCAGGTCGCGCTGGTGCGCGTGAACCGCGGATCGATGTGGATGAGCTTCGCGCCGTTCATCTTCGCCTTCATGGGCCACCGATATGCCACGGGATGGCATTCGGCCATGTTGGACCCCATGATGACGAAGCAGTCCGTATGCTCGAGGTTGCGCGGGTAGAGCGTCGCGGCGCCTCGACCGAGCCGAGTCCCCAGACCGGGGACGCTAGAGCTGTGTCATATGCGCGCCTGGTTCTCGATGGTGACGATGCCCAACCCGCGCATCAGCTTCTGGCAGACGTGGTTGAACTCGTTGTCGAGCGTGGCGCCGCCGAGCGCGAAGATGGCGGGGGTCATGTTGACCTGATTGCCGTCAGGCAGCCGCTCGAGGAACGTCGCGTCGCGCGACTCCTTCGTGAGCTGGGCGACCCGGTCCATGGCCCAGTTCAGGTCCACCACATCCCACGACTTGGCGCCGGGCCGCCGGTGCAGCACCTGCGTCGGGCGATTGGGATTCTTGTGCAGCTGGTAGATGGCCGCGCCCTTCGGGCAGAGCGTTCCCTCGTTATGCGGACTGCGCGGATCGCCCTCGATGTTGATGATCTCGCCGCCCTTGGTATGGATCAGCGTCGCGCAGCCAACCGAGCAGAAGGGACAGAGGCTCGGCACCGTGTGGCTGTCCTTGATCCGCAGCTCCTGCGCGCGCGCACGCGCCGGAACCAAGTTGACTCCGAGGCCGACCATTCCGCCGATGGCCGTTCCCGCTGCCGTCGCCGACGACAGGCGGAGGAAGTTGCGCCGGGTGACGCTCATCTCCTCGCTCTCCTTGGGAAGGTCCCGATCTCGACAGCAAAACACGGTCCGCCCGAGCAGCCCGAGCCGTGTGTACTGACGCTACGCCTCACGCGCCGCGGGATGGCCCGCATCGCTCAGTCCACCGGCAGCGGCGCCCCCTCCGCCGTGCACGCCGGCCCGTACAACACGTGCCCCGGGGTCGCCCCCGTGTGCACGCCGTTCTCCAGCACCACCGCGCCGTTCACCAGCACCCACTCCACGCCCCGCGCCATCTCCGTCGGCGCCTCATACGTCGCCACGTCGCGCAGCCCCTCGTAGTCGAAGATCGTCACGTCGGCCCACGCGCCCTCCCGAATCACCCCGCGCCCCTCCAGCCGCATCCGCGTCGCCGGCCAGGACGTCATCTTCCGCACCGCCTCGGGGAGCGCCAGCACCCCGCGGTCCCGCACATAACGCGCGATCACCCGCGCGTGGTTGCCGTAGCTGCGGGGGTGCGGCAGCCCAAGCCCATCCTGCGAGCCCGGCTGCAGCGCCGCCCCCGCGTCGCTGCCGATGCTGGTCCACGGGAAGCGCAGCGCGGTCTCCACATCCTCCTCGCCCATCATGTGGTAGATCGCCATCACGCGTCCCTGCCCCTGCGATACGAGATCGAACGCCGCATCGGCCGGGTCCTTCCCCATCATGCGGCCGATCTCGGTCAGAGTGCGCTGCTCGTACCGAGCGTTCTCCGGGTTGCGCGCATTCACGAGCACCACGCCATCCCACCCACCGGCGGCCTCGACGATGTTCCACCAGCCGGGCGACCCCGTCCGGATCTCACGCTTGAGGCGCTCGCGAATCGCCGGGTCGGCGAGCCGAGCCTTGAGCGAATCGACACCGCCCTCGTGCGCCCAACTGGCGATCGTGGCCTCGAGCCCCGTCCCGCCGGCCGTGTAGACGTACATGTCCGCTGCGACGTCGACGCCGCGGCTGCGCGCCGAGTCGATCGTGGCACCGGCCTGGCCCATCAGCGTGCCCCAACCCGGTCGATAGGCGGCCTTGAGGTGGAAGATCTCCACCGGGATCCCCGCCCCTTCCCCGATGGCGATCGCCTCCCGCACCGCCCCCACCACGCCGCTGCCTTCGTCACGCATGTGCGTCGCGTAGGTCCCGCCATGCCGCGCGGCGACCTTTGCGATCTCGATCAGCTCCTCGGTGGACGCGTAGCTCCCGGGCGGGTAGATCAACGCGGTGGTCATGCCCATCGCACACGCGCGCATCGCGGTATCCATGGTGGCGCGCATGCGGTCGAGCTCGTCAGGCGTGGGGGCACGGTTCGCGCGCCCGAGCACCGGCACCCGCGTTTGCACCGCACTGAAGTACGAGCCGAAGTTGATGGAGATGCCGCGGCGCTCGAGCGTGTCCCAGTAGGCGCCGAGCATGGAGGCGGGAACCGGTGTTCCGCCCTCGCCCCCGATCGCCGTCGTCACTCCCATCCGGATCTTATTCTCCGCCAAGCCGTTGCGCGGTAGCACCGAACCGGACTGATCCATCATGTCGATCCAGCCGGGGGACACGTACTTTCCCGCGGCGTCGATCTCGGTGCGTCCGCGCCCCGGGATGTGGCCGATGCGCGCGAATCGGCCATCGCGAATGGCGACATCCGCCAGAATCCACGGATTGCCGGCTCCGTCGAGCACTCGCCCATTGCGGATGACAACCTCGAACTCGGCGGAATCGCGTGCGGTCGGCTGCTGCGTGGCGAGCTCGGGTGCCAAGACCCCAAACGACGCAGAGGCCGTGATCGCCAAGATGGCGAGCCGAGCAGTAGCTCGAGGGTGGACGCGCCGGCGGAGGGCGAAGGTCCTCATGCGGCGATTCTACCGCTCCGTGATACGAGCGCAAGACCCCGTTCGGTCGCCACGCACATTGGGACGACCAGCGGAGAAGTAGAGGGTGAGGGCGTACCTCCTGGGGCCGTGCACTCACAGTGTCGCAAGCGCATAACGTGAGACGACCCGCGAGTCGTGCAGCTGCGCGATCCGGTTGATTGTCGTTTCACGAGCAGCCGGCGGAAGTCGGCGGCGTCCGGAGAACGCCCGATCTATCGTGCCGGTCGAAGCCGCTGGACGCAGCGGAGGCCTCGAGTTCCTCCGACGGCGCGGCGCTACCGCGCCGGCTCGGTAGACCGCACCACGCTGTCGGACACGGAACTCGCCCCCTCGGGGAGGCGCTCGTCGAGGATCGTGTGGAGGGCGTACGGCATCTCGCCCAGTTCATAGAGGTAGCGCGCCATGTCCAGCGCCTCTCGCGGCGTGACGCCGAGGGCCGGCATCGTCGTCCCGGGCTCGAGTCGCTGCGGATCCACGATCCATGGAACGAGGTGCGTGGGCGTATTCAGGAACGAACCCGCGATGTAGTGGCGCTCCGCCCATCGGGTGAGCGGTGGGCCCGCGCGGCCGGTCGCGCGGCGCACCCCGGGGATCACGTGGCAGCTCCCGCATCCATAGGAGGAGAGGAGGCGGCGGCCGCGCGCTGCGTTTCCTTCGCGGATCATGTGCGCGTAACCGGGATCGGCCGCCTCGACCCACTCCACGGCCTCCATGGGAATGCGGCCGTCGATCGCCGCCGCCATCGAGCGGAACTCGTCGATCGAGAGGTCCGTTAGGCGGCGCGAGAAGGCCACGAGCGCCCAGATGTCGCGCTCCGTCTGGCTCGGTCCAAAGGCCGGCATGCCGGCCATCTTGATCCCGTGCTCGATGATCCAGTAGAGCTGCGCATCCGTCCAGGCGGCGGAGCGCACGTACAGGAGCGGCGGCGCCGGGTTGATTCCCCACCCGACCTGATCGCGCCCCACCCCCGGCGCGCCGTGGCAGGTGACGCATTGCTCGCGATACAGCGTGAAGCCATGCTGGATGAGCGCCGGGTCCTCGAGCGACGGGGCGATACGCTCCGGGGCGCGGCGCTCGATGGAGTTGCGCTGCAGCGTCGTCACGCCCCACCGAAAGACGCGCGTGTGCGGCACGTCGGCGGCGACGCTGTAGACGCCGCTGAACAGGAACACGAGCATCCCCCCCGCGCCGAGTAGCGCGAGGACGATGGCGGTGGCAAGGATGGTTCGCTGCCTGCGCACGCTGCACGCCTCGTTCGATCGCTGGGTGTGGGCGCAGGTCACATGCCATCGGCGCGCGCGCGTGGCCCACCGGTCAGGGGTCCGCTTCTTGCCGCCTGAGCGGCGCGCGTCACCGGATCGCGGGACGCGCGTCCGGCTCGCCGCGGTCCGGCCTGCCGGCCCGAATCGCGCACCCGAACCCGAATCGGAGAACCGTCAGGCGCGATGCCCGATCGCTCCTGGCACAGTGTCCCGCGCTGTGCCACGCGGCTCGTTGCGGCGGCGGTCCGCGCCGCGCGCTCACGTGCGTACCTAACGCCGTTGGCGGGGCTCGCCCTCGTCGCGTGTCGCGCCGATCCCCTGCCGCAGTCCACCCTCGACGCGGCCGGTCCCGACGCCCGCATCATTCTCCAGATGCACTGGGTGCTCACCGCGATCGCGACGCTCGTCTCGATCGGCATCATCGCCGCCACCGTGATCGCCCTCCGCCGCCGCCGGAGCGAGCGCGGCACCGCGCCGCCGCTGCCGCTCGCGCCCAGCGTCTTTGCCGAGCACGAGGAGACGCGGCGGAGGACCGGCGAGCCAGCACCACAGGTTGGCGCGGGCATGGACGAGCCGTTCACCCCCGTGGAACTCGACGCGCCGCAGCGTGACGGCGGCGTCCTGAAGCTGGTGCTCGCCGGCGGCGCCGTGTTTCCCGCCGTCGTGCTCGTTGGGCTGTTCGTGTACGTCATGGTGGTCCTCGCCGAGGTCGACCGCCCGGCGCCCGCCGATGCCCTCACGATCGAGGTGACCGGGCGGCAGTTCTGGTGGGAGGTGCATTACTACGACGCGGCGGGGCGCCGACTGCTCGAGACCGCGAACGAGATCCACATCCCCGTCGGCGAGGAGGTTCGTGTCCGCCTCCGCTCGCCCGACGTCATCCACAGCTTCTGGGTGCCGCGGCTCGCGGGCAAGCTGGACATGATCCCGGGACGGACGAACGAATTCGCGATCTCCGCGGACTCGTCAGGCGTCTATCGCGGCCAGTGCGCCGAGTACTGCGGCGTGCAGCACGCGAAGATGGCGATGCTGCTCGTCGCGCAGGCGCCGGACGAGTTCGCCGCCTGGATGGAGGCGCAGGCGGCGGACGCGGTGCCCGCCGCCGACCCGCTCGCCGCTCGGGGTGAAGCGGTCTTCCTCGCCTCGGCGTGCGCCGCCTGCCACGCCGTCCGCGGCACGCCGGCCACCGGCGACCTCGGCCCCGACCTCACGCACGTCGCCTCACGACGAACGCTCGCCGCGCTCGCCATCCCGAACACGCGCGGCCACATGGGCGGCTGGCTCGTGAATCCGCAGGCGATCAAGCCGGGCGCCCACATGCCGGCGGTCCCGATGACGCGCGAGGAGTTCGACGCCGTACTCGCCTACATGATGAGCCTCCGATAGCCACGCATGTCGACCGGGACGCCCTCGACCCGCGAATCGTACTTCGCCGCCGGCCGCGATCGCGAGCGCGACTTCGAGCGCACCTGGGGCGCCGCGGCGCCGCCGCTCGCCTGGTTCAAGGAAGTCAACAACATCCCGATCGCGCTCCGCTACATGGGCGTCGCGTTCGCGTTCCTGTTCACTGGCGGCTTCATGGCGCTGCTGATGCGCATCCAGCTCGCGCTGCCGGAGAACGAGTTCCTCGATCCCTCGACGTACAACCAGCTGTTCACGATGCACGGGACGACGATGATGTTCCTCTTCGTCATCCCGTTCATCGAGGCGATGGCCAACTACTTCCTGCCGCTGCTGCTCGGCACGCGCGACCTGCCCTTCCCGCGGTTCACGACGCTCGCGTTCTGGACCTTCCTGTGGGGCGGACTGCTCGTCTACTCGAGCTTCCTGTTCGGCGTCGCGCCCGATGGCGGCTGGTTCGCGTACGTGCCGCTCACGAACCGGACGCACTCGCCAGGCATCGGGATGGACTTCTGGGACATCGGCCTGAGCGTGGCGGAGATCGCGGCCATGGGCGCGGCGGCGGAGCTCATCGTCGCGATCCTGCGCATGCGGGCCCCCGGTCAGGCGCTGCACCGCCTGCCGGTGTTCGCGTGGGCGATGCTGGTGTTCGCTTTCATGGTGATCTTCGCGTTCACGCCGCTCATCGTCGGCACCGCGATGCTCGAGCTCGACCGCAAGGGCCTGACGAGCTTCTTCGTTCCCGAGGCAGGGGGCGAGCCGCTCCTCTGGCAGCACCTGTTCTGGATCTTCGGTCACCCGGAGGTCTACATCATGTTCATCCCGGCGGTCGGGCTGGTCTCCCAAATCCTTCCCGTGTTCGCCAGGCGTCCGCTGGTCGGATATCCGCTCGTCGTGCTGTCGCTCATCGCCACGGGGTTCCTGAGCTTCGGGCTGTGGGTGCATCACATGTTCACGACGGGGCTCTCGCCGACCTCAATGGGATTCTTCGCCGCGGTGAGCCTGCTCATCGCCATCCCGACCGGCGTGCAGATGTTCGCGTGGATCGCGACGATCTGGAAAGGCAGGCCCGTGTGGCGCACGCCGCTCATGTTCATCGCCGGCTTCCTCATCATCTTCGTGATGGGCGGCGTCACCGGCACGATGGTGGGCGCGGTGCCGTACGACTACCAGGTCCACGACACGTACTTCGTCGTCGCGCACTTTCATTACGTGCTCATCGGCGGCGTGGTGTTCCCCTTCTTCGCCACCGCGTACTACTGGCTCCCGAAGATCACCGGCCGGCTGCTGTCCGAGCGGCTCGGGAAGTGGAACTTCTGGATCATGTTCGTTTCGTTCCACGTGACGTTCTTCCCGATGCACATCGCCGGCTTGCTCGGCATGCCGCGGCGGATCTACACCTTCGACGCCGGGCTCGGCTGGGAGCCGTACAATCTCGTCTCGAGCATCGGCGCGTGGGGATTCGGCATCGGGGCGACGCTGCTGCTCGTGAATCTCGTCTGGAGTCTGCGCCGGGGCCGCCCCGCCGGGGCGAATCCCTGGAATGCGGACACACTCGAGTGGTGGGAGCCGTCGCCGCCGCCGAACGCGCAGTTCATGTACATCCCGTTCGTCCGCAGCCGTCATCCGCTGTGGGAGCAGGAGTCGTTCGAGCCCGAGAGCGCGGAGGAGGCGGAGCGGATGGAGCCGATGCGTGCGGCACCGCGCACCTGGCGCGGCGCGCTGCTGGTCTCGGCCCTCGACGGCAAGCCGCTCGCGGTCGCGTGGATGCCGGGACCGACGTTATGGCCCGTGATCATGTCGGTAGGGTTCCTCGCGACGTTCGTCGGCGCGCTCGTGGAGAATGCGTGGATCGCCGGTGCCGGACTCACCGTGATCGCCGTCTCGCTGCTGGGATGGTTCTGGCCCAACGAGGGGCAGGAGAAGGCGATGGCGGAGTTCGGGCTCGCGTCCGGCGAGGGCGGATTGCCGCTGGCGATCGCCGGCCCGCGATCCAACGGCTACTGGGCGATGTGGATCTTCCTCGTCGTCATGAGCGTGGCGCTCGCCACGATCATCGCCGCCTACTACTACCTCGGCGACGACGGCGAGCGCTTGCCGGCGGCGATCCCCGATACCGGAACGGCCATGTGGGCCTCGGTGGCGGCGCTGGCCCTCGCCGCGGCGACATACTGGATGGCGCGCGCCATGCGTCGTCGTCAGGCATGGAGCTGGCGCATCGGGTCCGCGGCCGCGTTGGTGCTCGTGCCGGTCCTCGCGTGGCTCACCGGGCGGGCGTGGACAGACACCGGTCTCACGGCGGTGGAGAGCGCCTACGCGTCCATCTTCGTGACGATGATCGGCTTCAACTGGGTGCTGATTGCCGTGCTGCTGCCCATGATGCTGTTCACATTGGTGTGGGCGATCATGCGACCGGCTGATGTTCGCGGCCACGGACTCGCGTGGCTCACCGAGCTCCAGGGCTACTACACAGCTGCCTCGTGGCTTCTCACGGCAGCGGTGCTGTACCTCTCCCCTCGCCTGTGGTGATCGCGATGGGGCGCCCGCAACGCAGCCAGATGGGCGAGCACGAGGTGCCGCTGCCCACGCTGCTGTTCGCCGGATTCGGCGCGGCGGTGAGCTGGGGGGTGCACTTCAACCTCGTGTACTTCCTCAACACGCTGTTCTGCAAGACGGGGCGCGGCGGGGGCGACGTCGCGGTGTACCTGGTGACGGCGGCGTTCGCCATCGTGTCGATGACCGCCGGCTGGGTGGCATGGCGCAGGTGGCGCATGCTGGGCAACGCGTCCCGCCTCGACCAGGCGGTGGGCGAATCGGAGGGCCGAACCGCCATCCTGCTCTTCATCGGCATGGCAGGTGGCGCGCTGTTCACGCTCTTCATCATCGTGGAGGGGCTGGTGCCGCTGTTCCTGCGGACCTGCTCGCTGGCATCGTGAGGCACCTCCGCCGCCTGACGATCGTCGCGGGCGTGGCGGCTGCGAGCGCCTGCGCCGAGCCCGAGCTCCGACCGGAGCATCACGTGCCCGGGGGCGATGCGGAGCGGGGGCGGCTGCTCATCGCCGCCTACGGCTGCGGCAGCTGCCACATCGTGCCGGGGATCAGCGGCGCGGACGGCGTGGTCGGCCCGCCGCTCACCGACTGGGCGGCGCGACAGTGGATCGCTGGCAATCTGTGGAACGAGCCGGTGAATCTGATTTCCTGGCTGCAGGATCCGCAGGCGATCGAGCCGGGCACTGGCATGCCGACCCAGGGCGTGACGGCGGAAGAGGCGGCGCACATGGCCGCGTATCTCTACACGCTCGATGTGCCCGCGCTCGGCCCGCCGCATCCCTTCCCGCTGCGGTGGCTCGAGGCGATCGGGCACGTGCGGCGCACCGGTCCCAACGAATGATCCGCCTGACGCGGATCGGTGGTTGGGTGAGCCGCGCGGCGATGGGGCTGTGCGTCGCGGCGGCGCCGGCACACGCGCACACGGGACTGCCGCCCGCGCCGCACGACCTGTGGAGCTCGTGGTCGCTCGATCCGTGGATCGTGATCCCGATGGTCGCCGCCGCTGTGCTCTATGCTCGCGGCCTCGGCCGGCTGCGCCGCCGCGCTGGCGCATTGCGCGGCGTGCCGCCGTGGCGGGCCGCGGCGTTCGCCGTGGGACTGCTTCTCATGGCCGTCGCGCTCATCTCCCCACTCGATGCGTTGGGTTCGGCGCTGTTCGCGGCCCACATGACGCAGCACGAGGTGATGATCGTGCTCGCGGCGCCGCTGCTCGTGCTCGGCCGGCCGGTGATACCGGTGCTGTGGGCGCTGCCGCCGGCGTGGCGCCGCGCCGTGGGGGGATGGACGAAGCGATGGCTCCGGGCGCCGTGGCGCACCCTGACGCAACCGGCCGTCGCATTCGGGTTGCACGCCGCGGCGGTGCTCGTCTGGCACGTCCCCGCGCTCTATCAGGCGACGCTCGGCAGCGAGCTCGTGCACGCCCTGCAGCACATCAGCTTCGTCGGCACGGCGCTCGTGTTCTGGTGGGCGATGCTCGGGGGCGGCGCGCAGCGCCGAGCGCGCTACGGCGCGGCGGTGCTGTGCCTGTTCGGCACGGCGCTGTACGGCACGGCGTTAGGTGCGCTGCTGACCTTCGCCGAGTCGCCGTGGTATCCGGCGTACGGCAGCTGGCCGCTGGTCTGGGGGCTCACACCGCTGGAGGACCAGCAGCTCGGCGGATTGATCATGTGGATCCCGGCCGGCCTCGTGCATCTGCCGGCGGCGCTGGCGTTCGTGGCGTTATGGGCCGGGCTGTTCGACGACGAGCGCCCTCGCACCGCGACCGGCCATGCCTCGCGCGTCGCGGCGAATGCCCCGTAAGGAGGCAGCGCTCGCGGTTATTGCTGCGGAGACGCGCCGACGTCGCGAATCGCGATCACCGCCGTAGCGAGCACGGTGCGATGCAGATAGCCGCGCATCGCGTTCATCACCGCGGACTTCTCCGGGCGTCCGGATAGGTCCTGCAGCGCTGCCACCGAATCCGTCAGGTCGAACAGCTGCTCACGACCGTCGCCACTGCGAATGAACTGGTGGGGCGACGCGAGGATCGACTGCATGTCTCCGGCACTGACGGGGTAGTTGGCGGGGAGCCCGCGCGCATAGCTGACCTGGGCAACCAGTGTATCGGGCCGTTGGCGACCGATGGCGGTGTTCGCCGGGGACCGTGCGGTCCAGTACCGCTCCAGTGAGCGCCCCCCGATTCCAGGTGCCAGCCCCGCGAAGGCGGCGACGGTGGGAGCGACATCGCGAATGGAGACCCAATCGTCCACGCGGAGTCCTCCGGGCGACCGCCCCGGAGCACGTATCAGCAGCGGCACGTGCAGGGAGCGTTCGTAGAGGGTGTTGCCATGGGTGAAGACGCCATGCTCCCCGAACTCTTCGCCATGATCGGACGTCACGACGATGATCGTGTTCTCCAGCTGGCCGAGGCGATCGAGTGCGTCAAGGATCAGCCGCAGATGGTCATCGAGCGAGCGGATACTGCCATCGTACGCGTCGATCTCCGCCTGCAGCTCGCGTGGTGTGAAGGTGCGCCCTTCCCGCATGCTCGGGTCTCGTCCGGGCAGAAGCGGTCCGAACATGGTGTCCCAGGGTGCCGGCGGCAGGTAGGGCGCGTGGGCATCGAAGTAGTTCAGGAACGCGAAGAACGGCTTCCCGTCCAGCCGCTCGATCCACGTTAGGAATTCCTCGTTCACGTCGCGCGCTTCCTTGCGCCCTGGCTTGTCGACGATGCCCAGGGCCCCGCGCAGCTTCCAGCTGTTGAAGAACGCCCGGGAGACGGCCGACCCCAGCGCAAACTGACTCACACTCGGAGTCGGATAGTCGTCGTACCGGTGGAATCCGCGTGCGAGTCCGGATTCGCGGCTGCAATAGTAATAATTGGCGACGAATCCGCCCGTGGCGTATCCGCGCTCGGCGAACCGCTCCGCCAGCGTGGGGGGCGTGTCGTCGAGCGGCGAGCGCCAGTCCGTCGACAACTCGGAGAACGCCAGCCCGGTGAACAGACTGGCGTGTGACGGAAGCGTCCACGGGGCGACTGCATAGGCGCGTTCGAGCACGACGCCCTCGCGGCCAAGCCGCTCCAGCGTAGGCGTCGTCGGGCGGTCGTAGCCGTAGACGCTCAGACTCGCCGCGCGCACCGTGTCCCAAATGATGAGGAGCACGTTCGGCTTGGCGGGGTCCGCGGCAAGCCGCGACAGCGCGCGCCACTCCGCGACCGCGCTGGGCAGGTTGAGCGCGATGACGAGACCCAGGATCGCCGTCCCCAGCACCGGCAGACCGCGAACGGCCAGCGCGCGAACCGTGGGGGCTCTCGACACTGCCATGCGCGTTGCCTGGATCGCGATGCCGGCAGCGAGGGCGAACGCCGACCAGCGACTCAGCCGGGCGTAGAGGAAGAAGACGCCGAGGCTTCCCACCAGCACGACGGGGAACACGGCGATCGTCATCCGCACTTCGTTTCGTGCCCTCCGGCTCGACAGGAGCAGAGGAGCGATGACCACAAGAACCGCCGTCATGTACCACAACGGCGACAGGTAGGCGAAGTGCGGATTAAGGTGCGTGAACCGACCGAGCCCATAACGCGCGACGGCGAGAACGGCTGTTTCCCCCAGTCCGGCCACGCCGGCGAGGAAAAGGGCGACCGTCAGCAGCGCGGCCGTCGAAAGGCCGGATGATCCGGAAGCGGCAGCAGCGTCGCTTGGAGGGGGTGTTGCGCCGTCGGTCATGCGGTCCCGTGCATGGCGTGACCTCGGGGTCAGGACTCCTTCGTCCGGATCGCGAACGCCCGCTCCAACAGCCGCGGATCCCCGATACGCTCGGTCCACTCCACCAATAGACCGGTCGCTCCCCGCCAACGCAACGCCTCGACGTCGTCAAAGAGCGGTGCATCCGTCCGCAGCGTCGCGAGCCTCTTGAACAGCAGCGCCGACTCCCGTCGGTCTCCCAGCACGTCAGGCGGGAATGACTCGATGGAACCATGGCGCGCGATGAGACGCGCCGCCGTCGCCGCACCGATCCCTGCTATGCCCGGATACCCGTCCGCCGCATCGCCGACGAGCGCGAGGTAGTCCGGGATGCGTGCCGGCGACACGCCGAACTTCGCGCGCACCCCATCCTCGTTCCGGATCGCCTTGCTCTTGCGGTCGACCTGAACGATGCGATCCCCCCGAACGCACTGCGCCAGGTCCTTGTCAGGCGTCCAGATGCAGACCTTCTCCACCCGCTCGTCCAGGGCCGCGAGATGCGCCGCGGACGCCAGGGCATCATCGGCCTCGAGCTCGACCATCGGCCACACCACCACGCCTAGTGCGGCGAGGGCCTCCTCGAGCGGATGAAACTGCCGCCAGAGCGCCGGCTCGATCCCCTCGCCCGTCTTGTAGCCGTCCCACAGCGCGTTGCGGAATGATTCGATCACGTGGTCAGTCGCGACGCCGACATGCGTCGCGTCCGACTCGAGCATCTCCACCACCGTGCGCAGCACGCCGGCAACGGCACCGTACGGCGGATCGTCCTTCCGGAACCGGCGCAGCCCGTAGAAGTGACGAAACAGCTCGTAGGTGCCGTCGATCAGATGGACGATCATGCCCGGCGCGAACGATCCGTCACTGGATGTCCGCGCCGGCCCGGTAGTAGTCTCCCAGCAGATGCTCGGCGAAGTACTCGAACATCATCTGCGTGAAGTACGGCTGCATGTCGGCGAAGCCGTGCGCCTTGCCCGGCAGCATCATCATGTCGAAGCGCTTGTTCGCCTTGATGAGCGCGTTGACGAGCCGGATGGTGTTGCCAGGATGCACGTTGTTGTCCATGTCGCCGTGCACGAGCAGGAGCTTGCCCTTCAGGTTGCCCGCGAGCTCCGCATTGGTCGGCACCTTGATCTCGAAGCGCAGGGAGTCTTCGCTCGCCAGGCTGTCCGCCGTGCCCGCCGCACCGCCCCCATTCCCATCCCCGCTCCCCGCTGTCGCGCGCCGGCCGCGCGTCCGCGCGCTGTCGCCGCGCTGCGCGACGAGTCGGAGCCCGTGGTGCTGCTCGCTCCAGTTCTGATTGTAGATGTTGTTGTCGTGGTTGCCCGCGGAGCTCACGCCGACCTTGAAGAAGTCGTTGTACGGGGGCTGCAGCATCGCCGCGGCGGTAAGGAACCCGCCGCCCGAGTGTCCGTAGATCCCGACGCGCCGCACGTCGATCCACTTGTGCCGCGCCGCGAGCTGTTCGATGCCGGTCTTCTTGTCCGCCAGCGCGTAGTCCCGGAGGTTGAAGTAGCCAAAGCTGTGATAGGCATTGGAACGCTGCGGGCTCCCGCCGCGGTTGCCGATCTGAATGACGATGAACCCCAGCTGCGCGAGCTGTTGAGGCGTGCCCGCCGGCGAGAAGCTGGAGATCACCGACTCCGTCTGCGGCCCGGGATACACGTGGGCGATGATCGGATACTGCCTGGTGGAATCGAAGTCGAACGGCTTCCACATGTTGCCGTAGATGTCCGTGATGCCGTCCGCCGCCTTGACCACGAACCGCTCCGGCGGGCGCCATCCCATCTCGACGAGGCGCGAGATGTCCATTTCCTCCAGCGCCATGATCTCCCGTCCGAATGCGTCGCGCAGGACCGACCTGGGAGCCGCGTCGACCCGCGAGTAGGTGTCGACGACGTACTTCTTGGTCGGTGAGACGGTGGACGTGTGGTTGAAGTTGCCGGGATCGATGAGCGCGAAGCCGCTGCCGTCGGCGTTCACGCGGTAGAGGTGGCGGTAATAGGGATCCTCCCCTTCCTCCCGGCCCACACCTTGGATGTAGATGACGCCCCGCACCGAGTCGATTTCGGCGATCCCTTCGGCGCGCCAGGATCCCCTCGTCAGCGGACGCTTCAGCTTCCCGGCATGGTCATAGAGGTAGTAGTGGCCAAACCCCGAGCGCTCCGACCACCAGATCATGTCGCCGCCGCCCTTGGTGTAGCGAACCGGCTGCGTCTCGAGATACGAGTTCTCGACCGACTCGCTGAGGAGCGGCGTGATGGCGCCGCCAGCGAGGTCCACCTCGATCAGCTCGAGGTTGCGCTGGAGCCGGTCGCGCCTGGCGAGCCTGAGCTTGTCCGACCCGACCGTCCAGTGGATGTGGAGCAGCCGCTGGTCCTTCCACCGCTTCACGTCGATGGGCGTCAGTCCGGCCTCGCCGCGGCGGTGCACGTACAGCTCGACCTGGGCGACGTTCTGCTCGCCAGGCATGGCGTAGGCGTACGACCGGAGCGTCGGGCGCGGCTCGGCGAGCACGTTCACGAGGTACAGCTCCTTCACCTTGCGCTGGTCGTTCCGCGTGACCGCAAAGGCCTTCGAATCCGGCGACCAGATCACGTTGGCCCGCACGCGGGGGTCGCGCGACCGCGCGTCCCGATCCTCCTGATCGCCATCGTCGTCGTCCTGCTGCTGTTGCTGCTGCACCTGCAGGGTGTCACGAAACCCGAAGCTGTAGTTCCGCTCGCCGTCGGTCGTGATCTGGATCGTATCCGGCTTGCCGACCTCGACGAGGTAGAGATTGTGGTCGCGCGCGAAGACGAAGACCGTGCTGTCGGGTGAGAAGTTCCGGAAGTCCGGGGGCCCGCCACGGCCGCCGCGGTTGCCGAATCCGAACCGCTGTTCGCGGACATCGCGCTCCTCATCCGTGGGGATCGTGTCGCGCGGCGGACGGCCGAGGCTCTTGAGCGTCTGCGTCGTCAGGTGCCACTCGTAGCGCACCGTGTCCACAGTGAAGCGGATGCGTTTGTGGTCCTTCGTGAAGTTGAGCGTGGTGAAGGGCAGATTGTTCGGCTCGTACGGACGCCGGTGCATCTCGGCGAGCGCGGCGGCGAGCCTCACGTGGTCGAACAGCGGCACCTTGGACCGCGTGCCGGGCAGCACGAGCGTGAAGCGCGAGCCGTTGCGGTCGCGGTAGTTGTACCAGAGCGAGTCGGTCTCCCCGATCCAGCGCGGCTGGACGCCCGCCGTGTAGATCGCCTGACGCATGGCGGTCGTGCTGAAGCGCTCGGCCATGAGCCAGTTGGCCGAGTTGACGGGCACCGCCTGCATCTCGATCTGGGGAGTGCGGACCTGCGCCCCAAGGGGCGAAACGACGATGGCGGCGGCCACGAGGGCGGCCGCGAGCGCCGTCAGGCGCGAGGCGGGCCGCGCGCGCGAGGGCGCGGATTCCGAGTGGGACATACGATTGTCGGGAATCGGGAATCGGGAATCGGGAATCGGAGGGCTGAAAGAATACGGGGCGGCGCCTCGGCGCGTTGTGGCCTCCGCGTCGGCGGTCAACCCGATTCTCGATCCCGACTCCCGACTCCCGATTCCCGATTCCCGACTCCGCCCCGCTATCGGGGATTCACCCGATAATCCAGCGGCGGCTCGCGGTTCCCGATCAGCGGCGCGTAGGTGAAGTCCGCCCCGCGCGCCTTCACGAACTCGGCGCGCGCGTCCGCGACGAGCCCGGGGTTCGTGAGGAGGTCGTACACACTCAGCGCCATGGTCTTGGCGGCCACGAGCATCCCCTTGTGCCCGATGCTCATTCCGCCGGCGGCCACCGCCTGCCAGGAGTGCGCGGGGGTCCCCGGCACCCAGGTCGCGGTGCTGAAGCCCGCGTTCGGCACCACCCAGCTCACGTCGCCGACGTCGGTCGAGCCGCCTGCATCGCTGCGCGCGAACGGCTGCACGGTTGCGGCCTCGGCGAGGTCCCGCCGGGGACCGCTCAGCGTCTCGGCGATCTTCTCCGCGAAGGCGCGCTCCTCGGGCGTGTAGCTCACGCCGCCGACGTGCCGCAGGTTGGCGTCGATCATTCGCGCCAGCGTCTCGTTGGGCAAGAGGGCATAGACGCCGTTCACGACCTCCACCTCCACCTCCGTCTCCGTCCCCATGGCGGCGCCCTTCGCCGCCAGCTCGATGCGCGACCACAGCTCGTGGACGATGCCCGCGTCCCCGTGACGCACGTAGTAGTACGCCTCGGCGAAATCCGGCACGACGTTCGGCGCGCCGCCGCCGCTCGTTATGATGTAGTGGAGCCGCGTGCCGTCCGGCACGTGCTCCCGCATCAGGTTGACCATGTGGTTCATCGCCTCCACCGCGTCGAGCGCCGAGCGGCCGGCCCACGGAGCGCCGGCGGCGTGTGCGGCTTTGCCGCGAAAGCGGAACTTGCCGGACTTGTTCGCGAGCGACGTGCCCGGTCCGGCATCGTTGCGCGAGCCGGGATGCCAGTCGAGCGCGACGTCCACGTCCTCGAACAGGCCCGCGCGCACCATGTAGATCTTGCCGCCGCCACCCTCTTCGGCCGGTGTGCCGTACACGCGGATCGTGCCGCGCTGGCTGCTCTTCGCCATCCACTCTTTCACCGCGATCGCGGCGGCGGACGAGGCGGTGCCGAAGAGATGATGGCCGCACGCGTGCCCAGCGCCGTGCTGCACGAGCGGCTGCCGCACGGGCACCGCGCCTTGCGACAGTCCGGGCAGCGCGTCGAACTCCGCCAGGATGCCGATGACCGGCTTGCCGCTGCCGTAGCTCGCGACGAACGCTGTCGGCATGCCCGCCACCCCCGACGCCACAGTGAAGCCCGCGGCCTTCAGCTCCGCCTGCAGGCGCGCGGAGCTCTTATGCTCCTGGTAGCCGACCTCGGCGTTCGCCCAGATCTCGTCGGCGATCTTCGTGTACGCTGCCGCGCGCGCGTCGATGGCGGTGGCGAGCTCGGACTTGGCGTTCTGCGCGCCGACGGGGACGGCGGCGACGACGGCGGCGAGAGCGAGAGCGAGACGGCGCATTGGCGGCGTGACGGAAGGCGTTGAGCTGGAGCGCGGAGCATTCGAGGCTAGCACGCGGCGCGACCGGGAGCAAGATTTCCGGCGCCACGCGCGCTGTCCTCCGGCCGCGGCGCATTGCCGCATCGACTCCTTCCCGGCTCGCCCATGCTGCCCCGCCTCGTCGTTCTCCCGTTGGCCCTCCTCGCATCGAGCTGCGCCCGGCCCGCGCCGACCACCGAGGCGCCGGTGATCCCCGCCACGCGCCCGGTCTCGGAGCGTCCGGATGCCATGGTCGAGACGGCGCTGCCCCGACCTAACGTCTCGGCGATGCGCGAGGGGCTGGCGATCGCGGGCCGCCATCGCGTCGCGGCGATCGCGAGCCGGCGGTTCACGCACGACGAGTACTGGCGGGCGATCGCGCCGTCCATCGCCGCGCCGGTGTTCCGAGCCGAGGTCATCGGGCGGTCGCTACACGGCCGCGAGATTCGCGCGCTCACCTACGGCTCCGGCCCGACGACGGTCCTCCTGTGGTCGCAGATGCACGGCGATGAGTCCACGTCCTCCATGGCGCTCGCGGATCTCTTCGCGTTCCTCGCATCGAGCGACCCATCGCCGATCCGCCAGCGGCTGCGGGACAGCCTGACGATCACCTTCGTGCCGATGCTCAACCCCGACGGCGCGGAGCTGTTCCAGCGCGAGAACGCCGTCGGCATCGACATCAACCGCGACGCGCGGCAGCTCTCCACGCCGGAGGCGCGGGCGCTCAAGGGGATCCGCGACCGGCTGACGCCGGACTTCGGATTCAACCTGCACGACCAGAGCGCGCGCACGCGGGCCGGTTCGAGGGGACCGCCCGCGGCGATCGCGCTGCTGGCGCCGCCGTATGACTCCACGCGGGCCTATGACTCGGTGCGCACGCGGGCTCGTCTGGTCGCCGCCGCGATCGCACGCACGCTCACGGCGGAGATCCCGGGCCGCATCGCCAGCTACGACGACACGTTCAACCCCCGGGCGTTCGGAGATCTGATGCAGCAGTGGGGCACGAGCACGGTGCTCATCGAGAGCGGCGCACTGCCGGACGATCCGGAGAAACAGCGGCTGCGCGCCATCACGGCCGCGGGCATCCTGTCGGCGCTCGATGCGATCGCGTCCGGCGCCTATCGCGCGGAGAACCCGGTGTCGTACGACCGGCTTCCGCGGAACACCGGCGGCGCGGTCGACGTGCTGATCCTCGGTGGCCAGGTCGTGCTGCCGGGGCAGTCGCCGCTCCGCGCGGACGTCGCGCTCAACTACGACGAGGCGGTAGCGCGCACGGGGCCGCGCGTCCGCGACGTCGGCGACCTGCGTGAGGCGGTGGCGATCGACACGATCGATGCGACGGGGCTGTTCATCCACCCCGAGCCGTCGGCGCTCACCCGTCGGGACGGCGGCGCGTGGCTGCGGCTCGGCGCTCCGGGTGCGTTGACGATTCGCCGCGGGGTCGGGGTGGAGAGCGAGGTCGTGCGGCGCATCGGAGATTCATCCACGCGGTAGGCCTTCCGGTCGATCGCGGTTCGCCTGATGGCAACCGGCGAAGGCGCTCGAGTCTGATCCTGGCGATTTACCGCAGAGGGCGCCGAGGAGCGCGGAGGCACGCGGAAGTCACCGACGAGAAAGCAGACGGCACCGACGAGGGACTGAAGAGTCCGACGAGGGTCAGTTTCCGAGGCAATGCCCAACCGGCTGCGGATGCCTGACGCTCGGGGCGTCTCTCCTGCCGATCACGTTGCGACGGCGGACCTCCGGCGTTCGAGAGCTAGCGGCGATGAACGGAGCAGCGCTTGGCGGTTGCGATGACGCTCCATGAATCTGTTCTGAGCTCCTCCGCGTTCCTCCGCGCCCTCCGCGTGAGACAGCTGTAAACGTTCTCCGCAGCCGAGCGGCGCTTCACGCCTCGCGACGAAGCGATCGCAGATCCAGTTCCTCCGCCGGCCGCGTATCCACGTCGAGCACCCGCGCCATGTGCTCCAGTGCCGCCCGCGTGTGCTCCGCCGTGCGCGACGCCACGCAGTCCGCCGGCACCAGCACCCGGTAATCCCGCATGTGCGCCTCCGCCGCCGTGACCATCACGCACGCGTCGGCGGCGAAGCCCGCGATGATCAGGCGCCGGCCGTGGAGATACCGGAGCAGCGTGTCCAGCGCCGTCGCGTGGAACGCCGAGTGCTTCGGCTTGAGAATGAAGTAGTCGTCAGGCTCCGGCACGAGCAGCTGCGCCACCGGCTCGCCGCGCACCCCCGTCGTGAGGCAGCGCTCCACCAGACACCGGAAGTCCGACCGCCACCGCCCGAAGTTGTCGTTGGCGTAGATGACCGGAATGCCCGCCGACCTGGCCGCGTGCTTGAGCTCCGCGATCCGCTCCGCGGCCGGCAATGCGTGCCGGAGCAAGGCATCGCCGCCTTCGAACTCCATGTCGTTGATCACGTCCACCAGGAGCAGCGCGACCGGCGAGCGGTCCGGGACGTTGCCGTGCAGGTCGTCGTTCTTCTCGGGCATCCGGGTGCGATGAGTAGAGGCGTGCACCGCATCGCGAGCGCACGCCCCGTGCCGCATCCGGCCGAACTGGAGGGCGGCGTCAGCCGCCGTCGACGGACGCCAGCCAGCGCTCCATCGCCGCGTCGAGCGCGGCCCGCGCCTCGGCCAGCTGCGTGGTGAGCCCGCCGGCGCGCCGAGCCCCTTCGGCGCTGCCGTCGTACAGCGTGCCGTCCGCCAATGCCGCCTCCAGCTCGGCCACGCGCGCCTCCGCGTCCTGCACGTCCTGCTCCCTCTGCTCCGCGTCGCGTTTCGCCCGCGCGGCCGCCTTGCCGTCGCGGCGCGGCGCGCGCGTCCCGCCCCGGCGGTCCACCTCGCGCGATGACGACGCTTCGCGCGCCCGCTCCGCCTGACGAACCGCCGCGCGCTCGGCACCGCGGGACTCCCACTCCACGAACGGACCATCGAAGTCCACCAGGCGATCACCCTCGAATGCCCAGACTCGGGTGGCGAGCTCGCGCATCACCGCGCGGTCATGGCTCACGAGCACCACCGTGCCGCCGTACTCATCCAGCGCATCCTCCAGCGCCTCGATCGACTCGACGTCGAGGTGGTTGGTCGGCTCGTCCAGCACCAGCAGGTTGGCGTGGCTGAGCATCATCAACGCGAGCGCGATGCGCGCCTTCTCGCCGCCCGAGAGCGTCGCCGTACTGCGGAGCACCTCGTCCCCCGAGAAGCCGAACCGGCCCAGGTGGCCCTGGATCTGCCCGCGCGTCCACATGGGCCGGCGGTCGGCAATGCAGTCGTACATCCGTTGGTCCGCCGGCACCTGGGCCATGTCCTGGCGGAACCACTCCGCCGTGATCCCTCCGCCGAGCCGCGCGCTCCCCGTGGTGGGCGTTCGCCGGCCGAGCAGCGTCGCGAGCAGCATCGTCTTGCCGGCGCCGTTAGGTCCCACCAGCGCGATCACGTCGCCGCGTCGCGCCACCGCCGTGAAGTCGCGGACGAGCCACCGGTCCCCCATGCGAATCCCGAGCTTCTCGGCGACGATCACCTGGTCGCCGCCGCGTTCCCCGGCATCGAACCGCAGCGCCATCGTCTCCGATTCGCTCGGTGGCGGCGACAGGCGCGGCAGCCGCTCGAGCCGCGTGCGCCTGCCCTTCGCCTGCGCACTGTTCTGGCCGGCGATGTTCCGGCGGATGTAGTCCTCCTCCTTCGCGATCATCCTCCGCTGCGCCGCAACCTGTCGCTCGAGCGTCAGCATTCGCTCGGCTCGCTGGGTGACGAAGGCCGAGTAGCCGCCGCGATAGGCGGTCGCGGTGCCGTGGGCCACGTGGAGGACGTGATCGACGGTCTCGTCGAGGAACGCGCGATCGTGGCTGATCACCAGGACCGTCTCGCCGAACTCGCGTAGGTACCGCTTGAGCCAGTCGATGGTGTCGAGGTCGAGATGGTTGGTCGGCTCGTCGAGCAGCACGACGTCGGCCGGCGCGGCGAGCTGCGCGGCGAGTCCCACGCGACCGCGCTCGCCCCCGCTCAGGCCATCGAGCGAGCGGGTCTTCGCCTCCTCGGCGTCGAAGCCGAGTCCCTGGACCACGGCATCGACCCTCGCGTGAAAGTCGTAGCCGCCCATGTGCGCGAACCGTTCCTGATCTCGGCCGAATCGCTCCAGGTCGGCCTCGGTGATGCCGGAGCCCAGCACGGCCAGGCGCTCCGCCTGCTCGGCGATGCGCCGCTCGAGCGCGAGCACCTCGCGGTACCCCTGCGCGGCCGCCTCCCAGATGGTGGCGGCGTCGCCGAAATCGCGGTACTGATCCAGGAGTGCGAAGCGCAGTCCCGGCGCGCGGGCGACGGCGCCGCTCGTCGGCTGCATGGCGTTGGAGATGAGGCGGAACAGCGTCGTCTTGCCGGCGCCGTTGCGCCCGACGATCCCCCAGCATTCGCCCGCGCCGACGGTGAAGGTCACATCGCGCAGGAGCGTAGTCGCGCCGAAGTCGACGCGGATCGCGGAGAGGGAGAGAATCGTCACGCCGCAAATCTAGCGGTCGGTGGCAAGGCGTCGTGCGGGGGTCGCTCGCCGCGGCTTCGCTGCGTGGCACAGGGGCGCGGCGGTTGCCGTATACACGGGAATCCGGGGAGGGGCAGGAACGCGTGGAGGACGACAGGGCGGACTGGAAGCGACAGCTCCTGGGCATCGCGGCGGCGGCCGCCGGACGCGCCCGTGATGCGGCGCGCGCGATCGAGCGGGCGATCGACCGCGACCCGGTGCACGTCGTCGGGTACCGCGGCTACGCCTCGGCGGAGCGGGCGCTGGTCCTGGGGCGGGTGATCCAGGATGAAGGCATCGGGCCGGCCGAGCCGGGGCACTCGCGCTGGCGCAACCTGGTGGATGCCCTGCGGCGGATCGAGAGCGACCCTCACCCGTTCGCCGTGGTGCGCGCACGGATCGGCGCGGCGGACCGCGAGATCGTCGCAGACGATGAGGGCTTTCTCCGCGAATGGATCCGGCTCGAGCAGCCGTTAGGAGAGGCCGGCTGGGCCGACGTGTCGCTCGAGCTGCAGCACCACGAGGCCACGCGCCAGGTGCGGACGATCGCGCCGATCCTCTCTCCGCCCGCCGACGCGGCGTTCGGCGTCATCAGCGACATGGATGACACCGTTCTCCAGTCGCGCGTGACCAACTTCCTCCGCGCCGCGCGACTGCTGCTGCTCGAGAATGCCCGGACGCGACTGCCGTTCCCCGGGGTCGCGGCGTTCTACCGCGCGCTGGTGGCCGGCCCGTCAGGCGGCGCCCGCAACCCCATCTTCTACGTGTCGAGCAGCCCGTGGAACATCTACGACGTGATCGCGGACTTTCTCGAGGCGCAGGACATACCCGCCGGCCCGCTCCTGCTGCGCGACTGGGACCTGCTCGCCGTGCGCGACCGGCACGCCAGCCACAAGTCGCGGCACATCGCCGAGATCCTCGAGACGTTCCCCGCGCTGCGGTTCGTGTTGGTGGGGGACTCGGGCCAGGAGGATCCGGAGATCTATTCGGCGATCGTGCGCGCGCACCCTGAGCGGATCCTCGCGATCTACATCCGCGACGTCACGAAGAACCCCGCGCGGATCGAGGCCATCGGCCGGCTGGCCGAGGACGTGCGGACGGCGGGGACGCCGCTCGTGCTGGCGGACGACACGCTCTCCGCGGCGAAGCACGCGGCGGAGCACGGCTGGATCGCGTCCGATACGTTAGGTGACATCGGCGACGAGAAGCGGGCCGACGAAGGGACGAGCGGCGCCAGGGTAGAGACGCCGGGCGTGGAAGCGGAGCACGCGCCGACCATCGTGGTCGAGCACGGTCGCGTGGAGGAACAGCCTGACTAGTCGATTGATCGATCGCCGGTGATCGCCGGCGACCTCCGCCGCCATCGCCCCAACGACGCAGAGCCCCTCGCCCTCCCGCACCCCACGCACGACCCGTTAGGGCAACTCGTCGAGGTCCTTCGCGAACACGCCCTTGAATTTGCTCACCTCGCTCCGCTCCTTGTCCAGCTCCGGGATGTGCCGGGGCGTGAATCCGCGCGAGAGGAAGAACGAGTCCCGATTGCTGACGGCGAACACCGTAGCATAACGCCGGCGGCGCGCGAGACGCTCGAGCGCCGCCACGAGCGCGACGCCAACACCCTTGCCCTGCGCCGACGGATGCACGGCCAGCGACCGCACCTCGCACAGGCTCGGCGCGTACTCGTCGAGGTGCACGGAGCCCAGCAGCCGCCCGTCCTCCTCGGCCACGAGGAACTCCAGCGCCCGCTCCCGCACGAACTCGGCGGACCGCGGAAGGAGCGTCCCCTCGGGCACGTGATACGCGATGAGGGCCGAGATCTCCTCGGCGTCCTCCGGACGGGCGGTGCGGACCGTGAACATTGACGTGAGGACCGACGCGCCTAGCGCGGTTCCGACGAAGCGGCGGCATCCCGCTCGCGGGGAGCGGACGCGTCCGCGGACGGAGCCGGATCCGCATCGGCCCCGACGCCGGCGGGCACCGGAAGCGTCACCCCGGCGCGGGTCGCCCGGCGTTCGAGCTCGTCGCGGTCCTCCAGGCTGCGCAGCACGGCGTCCGCCACACGATTCTGCAGATAGCGCCCCTTCTCCCACCCCTCGATCAGCCCCTTCGGCACCCCGTATACGAGCTCGCCGAGCTGCGCCGGCGTGAGACCCAGCCGCTCCCGCAGCGCCTTGATCTCCTTGGGAGCAAGCAAGCCGTTCGCCTCCCGGATCATCACGAGCGCCTGCTTCTCCACGGCTTCGCGCTGCTCCACCGTGAACTGCTCGTCGCCACAGCGGTCGCAGCGAAAGATCGACCGCGGGACCCTGGCGCTCATGCCGCTCACACGAACGGTCGTCTCGTCGTCCACCCTGACGAAGTGGCCGCCGCACCGGCGGTGCACGTGGTGCTCGAGCGTCGTGTCGGACATGACGTGAACGAAAACCGGAGAGGCCGGATGTGGCAACGGCCAGACGCGTGGGAGTCTGGCCGCCTTCGATGCGCAGGCGCGGCGCGGCTACAGGTCGACCCGCCGCCGCGGGATGAACGTGCGCGACGTCACGTCCACGCCGGTGATGTCGGCCAGGGGAAGCGTGCGAAACTCGTCCCGGTACAGCGAGTAGGCGACGAGGTGGCCGTCGCGAATCGCGTACGGCTCCATCTCGCGGTCGTACTCGGTGCTGGGCGTGCCCCTGAACTGGATGCGGACCTTGCGGTGTTGCCGGCCCGCATCGCGGATGATCGTCTCGAAGTCCACCTGGCGCCTCCGCATTGAGGGTCCCCGCCGGCGCCGTCGTCGCGCGGCTCCACGCAAGATGATCGGGGCAGACGGCCCGCGCTACTGTGCTACCGGTCCTTGCGGATCGCCCGGACCAGATCCGCCTTGCGCATGGAGCTCCGCCCCTCGATGTCGCGCTCGGCGGCAAGGTTTCGCAGCTCGCGCACCGTGCGGTCCTCCAGCGACCGGTTGGGATTTCCCGTGCCCTGCGTGGTGCGGTTGGGCGTCCGCCCCTCCTCGCGCCGCTGCTTGTTGACGGTGCGTGCGGCGATCTCCTTCGCGCGCGACTCGGACGTGCCGCGCTCTTCCGCGCTTTCCTTAATGTGCTCGTACTGCCGCTCGTCCTTGCTGCTCCAGGATGGCATCGGGACCTCCGTGAGTTTGATGGAGGGTGGAGGGGCAAGAAGCGGGCAGCGGCGGATCCCGAGTCCCGATTCCCGGTACCCGATTCCCGATTCCCGAGCCTCACCGTACCTTCCCCCGTCCCGCCGCCCGGTCCACTCCCGCCTCCGCTCCTGCCGTGAACGAGATCCGCTGCACGGACGACGAAGGACTCCTCTATCGCGAGGGTGTCTACCGCCCACTCGACGAGGCGAGCCTGCGGGCCGCGCCCGACGCGCCGCACCTGCCCGACCGCGGGAGCGGGCCGCCGTTCAGGATCCATAACGAGGTGCCGAAGGTGCCGCGGCTGCGCCACCTCATCGGCCCTTCGGTCATCGCGCTCGGCATGGGGCTCGGCTCCGGCGAGTTCCTGCTCTGGCCAAACCTCGTCACCGTGAACGGCTACTCGATCTGGTGGTTGTTCTGGGTGGGGGTCATCACCCAGTTCATCGCGCTCGTCGAGATCGAGCGGTGGACCATTGCGACCGGCGAGTCGATCTTCGGCGGCATGGCGCGGGTCGGCCGCGTGGCGGGCGTGCCGATCTGGCCGTGGTTCTTCCTCATCGCCACGCTTGCCGGGTTCTTCTGGCCGGGATGGGCCTCGCAGTCCGGCGAGTTCACCGCCGACATCGTGGCGGAGGCGACCGGACGGCGGGTGGCGTGGCAGCCACTGGCGCTCGTCATGATGATCGTGATCTGGGTGGCGCTCGCCGTGTCCAAGATCGTCTACAACGCGCTGGAGCGATTTCAGATCGGGCTCGTGCTGCTCTTCTTCCCAATGCTCGCGCTGACGCTGTTCCTGGTGGGTGTCCTCCCGTCGGACGTCGTGGCGCTGGCACGGGGCGCCGTCTCGATAGGCAGCGCCCCGGACGACCTCCTGACGGGCGCGCAGTTCCCGACGCTGCTGCTCGCCGTCGCGTACGCTGGCAGCGGCGGCACGCTCCTGCTCGCGCAGTCCCTGTGGTTGCGGGACAAGGGGTTCGGCATGGCCGCATATCAGGGACGCATTGCCGGCATTCGCGGCAAGAACGAAGAGGTGAGCGAGACGGGCTACGTCTTCGACGCCACGCAGTCGGCGATCTCGCTGGCGCGCTTTCGCCAGTGGATGCGCGTGTCGCAGCAGGAGCTGCTCGTCACGTTCGTGCTCCTGATCATCCTCAGCGTCGTCATAACGAGTCTGGTGGTCACCGCCACACTCGGCACCGGCAACGCGGAGCTCGCCGGCAACATGAGCGAGATGGTGCGGCTGCAGGGAGCGCAGCTCGCGAACGTCGCCGGCAAGTGGCTCGAGATCGTTTTCCTGCTCGGCGGAGCGTTCGTGCTGTTCTCGACGCAGCTCGGCATCGTGGACACGGTGACGCGCATCGCCGGAAGCATCTTCTACGAACGATACGGCCGCTATACGAGGTTCTGGACGCTGAAGCGCACGTTCCTGTTCTTCCTGACCGTCTTCGTCCTCGCGTCCATGGCGATCGTGCTCTTCTCCTGGCTAGGCGGCGAGTCGCTGAGTGGGCTGCAGCCCGATTTCCTCGTGCTCATCGCCGGTCCGTTCATCATCGCCAGCATGTACGTGTTCACCCTGATCATCGGGTACATGAACGTGCGCCGGCTGCCCGCCGAGATCGCCACCCCCGTGACCCGGCGGGTGGGCATGATGTGGGCGGCCCTGCTCTGGGGCTGGTTCACCGTCGAGCAGATCAGCCGGACGATCCTGTCGAGCCTGGGAGCGCCGGTCGACGTGGTGGGGTCGATCGTCCTGCATCCGGTACGAGTCGTGCTCTACGGGGTACTGATTCTGTCGTTGCTCTGGTTCGGCTGGGCGCTGTTCGGCACGCGACGCGCCGCGGCGGCACCGTCGCCGTCACCGCAGACCGGCTGACCGCCCGGAACTCGAGTCGGCGGCGAATCATCGAGCGAAGAATTCGGGCGGGCGCGGGGTACGATCCCGCGCCCGTCCTGTCTGAGGATTGCACCGTTGAGCCCATACACCGCCCGCTACGGGTCACGCCGCGAGTCGCAGGCCGAGGAGGGAGACGGGCACGTGCTCGTCGTCCCCGCGTCGAGCGCTCCACAGCGGGGATGGCGGCGGCTGCTCCGCTTGATGAACGTCCTCTACGGATGGGCGGAGTCCGGCTGGTCGCGCACCGCCGTGTTGGGATGGGGAGTCGTTCAGGGGTCGGTGATGCCGGGTCCCGCCGACGGACTGGTGATCCCGCTCACGATCGCCGACCCGCGCCGTGCGTACACCCTGGCGACCTTCGCCACGGTGGGCTCGATCATCGGCGGCATCGGCGCATGGTACATCGGGAGCCATCTCTTCGCCGAGGTCGGTGTCACGGTGTTGGGCTGGGTCGGCATGACGGAGCCGCGGCTCGAGCTGACGCGCACGCTCGTCGACCGGTACGGCTGGATGATCATTGCCTTCAGCGCGATCGCGCCGATCTCCACGAAGACGGTCTGTATCACGGCCGGCGTGCTGGCGATGCCGTTCCCGGAGTTCGTGACGGGGATCGCTGTGGGCCGCGTGACCCGCTACATCGCGATCGCGACGATTCTCAAGTTCGCCGGCGAGCGGCTCCGCGTGTGGCTCACGCGCCGCGCCGAGAACTCCCGCACTGAGAGTTCGCTGGACGACGATGCATCGCCGGGCAGAGCATAGGCGGCGAGGCTCGGCGCGGGCCGCGCTCTTCGCGAAACGGGGTGGTGCTGTGAACTTCGGGAGGCGCGACTCGGTCGTGGTCGGGCGGTCGCGCGTGCATCTTCGACCCATTGCGCCGACGGCATATCGACCATGACACTCGCCGGATCGATGCACGCGCTTCTGCGGGGTTCCAACTTCGCACTCGCCCTGGCCGCGCTGGTGGCGTGCGAGTCCGGGGACGAGCCGCGGGTGGCGCGGGGCGCCGGATTGGATGTCGCGGGCCTCTCCGCCACGGACCAGGCGAGGGTGTATCGGGCGGCCGCGGGTGCGGCGTTCGACCTCGGCCCGGGGCTCGTGCTCCTCGCGCATCCGCTGCTCCTGCCGCGTGAGGCGGGGATGGTGGGTGGCGACTCGCTGCCGTCGGCCGTCGTCGGCGCGATGCGCAACGCGGGGACGATCGCGGGGACGTGCGATCCGGCGCCCCCGCCGCGCGGCGAGCTGCCGCGATGCGACGCTTCGGCCGCCGGCTACATCGTCAGGTTCTCCGACGTGCTCCGCATCTCCCACGATACGGTGCAGGTCTATCTGGATGCGGAGCAGTACACGATACCCGGTGCGCCGGCACAGCAGATCGTCCAGTTCGAGAAGGCGTACCAGATCGTGCGGCAGGGCGGCGGATGGCGCGTCGCGCGGGAAGGGCGGGTGCCTGAAGCGGTCACCGGGCGGCAGCGTTAGGTTTCCGGGCCGCCGCGCCTGACCCGCACCGGGATGCCGCCGTTGCGGGTCGCGAGGATGGTGCGCAGGCCGGGCCCGAGCTGCATGTCGAGCTGCGCGTTGGCCGACAGGACCACGAGCCGCCGCCCGTTGTCCCGCGTGACTTTTCCTAACGCCGCGTAGAGATCCCGCAACGGGGCGGCTTCTCCCACCCGCACGCCGTACGGGGGGTTGGTCACGATCCACGCGCCGGGCGGGCCGAGCGGCGCGGCCGCCAGGGGCGCCTGCGCGATGGCGACATCGGCGTCGACGCCCGCGCGCGCGGCGTTCTCGCGCGCGGCCGCCACCGCCCCCGCATCGCGGTCCGACGCGAGAATCGGCCCCGGCGCCGCCGGCTTCACGCGGGCGCGTGCTTCATCGCACGTCGCGTTCCAGAGCGCCGGGTCGTGGGCCGGCCACCGCTCGAACGCGAACGACCGTCCGATCCCCGGAGCGATGTCCCGGGCGAACAGCGCCGCTTCGATGGCGATCGTACCGGATCCACAGAACGGATCCGCGAGACCGTCGGCGGGTCGCCATTCGCTGGCCATGAGCATGGCGGCGGCGAGGGTCTCCCGCAGCGGCGCCTTCGCGACTGCCTGACGATATCCGCGGCGGTGCAGGAGCGCGCCGGAGCTGTCGATGCTGATCGTGCACCGGTCATCGGAGAGCCGCACGAGGAGCGTGAGCGCTCCGGCCTCGTCGGCCTCCTCTTCCTCGAAATCGCCGCGGCGGCGGCTCGGCTCGGCGGAGACGCGCTTGGTGATGCCCTCGGCCACCCGCTCGACGATCGCGCCGGTGTGGTAGAGCCGCGACTTGCGCGCCGACGCGCGGATGAGCACCGGCGCTCCCGGTGGGAGCCATGTCTCCCACGCAACGGCGCTCGCCCGGCGGGCCAGCTCGCCCAGTGCGCGCGCATGAAACTCGGCGATGCGGACGAGGACGCGACTCGCCAGGCGCGAGTGCAGGTTGGCCTGGTACACGGCCGCGATGGAACCGGAGAATGCGGCGCCGCCCTCCGTATCGGTCACGGCGAGGCCCAACTCCCGCAGCTCCCGGGTGAGCCACGGTTCGAGCCCCGGGGCGGCGATGGCGAACGCGTCGAGCGCCGGCGCGCCGGCGGGCATCGTCGTCAGGCGCGCGGCGTCGGCGGGAGCTCGAGGCTCCGCCACAGATACCAGCTGGCCACCGACGCGTACGGCGCCCAGGCGCGGCCGAGGGCGAGCACGCGCTTGGGCGGCGGGAGCCCGCGCGTGCGATAGGCGAGCTGCACCCCCTTGCGGATACCAAGGTCCTCGGCGGGCAGCACGTTAGGTCTTCCGAGCCGGAAGAGCAGGAACATCTGCGCGGTCCACCGGCCGACGCCCTTGATGGAGGCGAGCGCCTCGATGACGGCCTCGTCGTCGAGCGTTTCGATGGTCTCGAGCGGCACGGCTCCGGCGGCCGCCTGGCGCGCGAGATCGCGCACGTAGCTCAGCTTCTGCCGCGAAAGTCCGGCGGCGCGGAATGCCTCGTCAGGTGTGCCGAGCACCGCGTCGGGCGTCGGCGTGCCGCCGAGCAGGTCGACGACGCGGCCGTGGATGGTCCCGGCGGCCTTACCGGAGAGCTGCTGGTAGACGATGGCGCGCAGCACGTATTCGAAGTGGGTTCCGTCACGCCGGATCTCGAGCCGGCAGGGCCCGACCCGTTCGATCACGGCGGCGAGGCGCGGGTCGGCGCGCTTGAGGTGACGGACGGCGGGGCGGTGCATTCTCGAGGATCGGGAATCGGGAATCGGGAATCGACACCGCGCCTGCAGGACGAGCCTGGCGCCGGGAGGACTCCTGGGTGGCGGCGGTCACTGCTTGGCGAAGAACGTCGCGCGTGGAGGCAACCGTTCCCGCGGTGCCTGCGGGGCCCCGCCCCCCCGGTGGGGAATGTACCGCCGTCCGCACCCTCCCCCCACCATCCCCTGGTGGCCAGTCGAATCACGAGCGCGCGGACGGCACCTCCCCGCCCTCGGCCGCAAATCGCCCCAGGCGCTCGAGCGCCTCGGGAAGGTCGGCGCGTCCGAGGCCGATGCGGAAATGATTCCCCGGCATCCCGAACAGCGTGCCCGGCAGCAGCAGCACGCCTTCGCGCTCGGCCAGGGCGTCCGCGAACCCGTCGATCCCCGCGCCCGTCGTCAACTCGGGGAACGCCGTGCTGCCGCCGCGCGGCCTGCTCCAGCGGAATCTGGCCGTGTGGGCGGCGACGAATTCATCGAGCAGCTCGAGATTCCGCATGACGATGGCGTTCGCGCGCGCCAGGAGCGCCTCGCGCGCACGCAGCGCCATGATCGACAGCAGCTCGCTCGGCGCCGACGCACAGATCGTCGTGTAGTCCTTCATCGCCGCGGCGCGCCGGAGCGCCTCGGCGTCTCGCGTGGCGATCCAGCCGATGCGCAGACCCGCGAGACCGTACGCCTTCGACATCACGCCGAGGCTGATCGCGTGCTCGTACAGGTCGCAGCCGGCAGGGAGCCGATCCACCGCGTCGAACTCCAGCCCGCGATACACCTCGTCGGACAGGACGCGGCATCCCGCGTAGCGCGCCATCTCCATCACGGCCTCGAACTCCGCGCGCGCGGGCAGCGCCCCCGTCGGGTTGTGCGGGAAATTGACCGTGATCAGCCGCGTGGTGGGCCGCAGCAGCCGCTGGAGCGCGTCGAGATCGAGTGCCCACCCGCGTGCCGGGTCGAGGGGCAGCGGATCGACGTGCACGCCCCGCGCCCGCGCCACGTCGAGCAGCGACTGATAGGCGGGCCACGTGACGATCGCGTGCTCGCCCGCCTCCAGGAGCACGTGCATGAGCACGAAGATCGCCTCCTCGGCGCCCGAGAAGACGAGGGTCTCTTCCGGTGCGATGCGCTGGTACTGGCGCGCGATTTCCGCGCGGAGCAGCGGGTGGCCGGCCGACTCGGTGTACCCGAGCCGGAGCGTCGCCCAGCGCTCGCGCAGGTCGTCGTCGGCGAGCGCCAGCAGTTCGGCCATCGGGAGCGGCTCGACGTCGGACGCGCACGCGACGTGCTGCACGACGAACTCCCAGCGGGCGAAGAATCGTTCGAGCGCGAACGGTGGAAGCACGGCGCAGCGGGTGGGCGCGGGGTCGATGGATGACGGCGGCGGAAATGTGGCGCCGGGCGCGCCGCGCGTCGACCGGCGGCGGAATCGACGACCCGGCCGGCTAACCGGTCCGTCCGACGCGTTCCAATGCGTCCGCGAACGCCGCCGCGACCTCGAGGTCGTGCACGAACTCGTCGCGCGAGCGGCGCCTGGCCTCGTCATCCGGGGCCCGCAACACGGCGGATGGATGGACAGTGGCCACCACCGCATCGGCCAGCGGCGACACCAGCGGGATGCCGCGATCCAGGGTCACCCGGAAGTCCTTGCCGAGGAGCGCCTGGGCGGCGGTGGCGCCCAGGCAGACGATGACCCGCGGACGAACCACGGCGATCTCCTCGCTCAGCCAGGGATAGCAGGCGGCGATCTCCGAATCGTTAGGTTTCCGGTGGATCCGCCGCGTGCTCTTTCCCCCACGCGGCTCCCACTTGAAGTGCTTCACGACGTTCGTGAGGTACACGTCACGCCGCGCAATGCCCGCCGCGTGCAGGGCGCCATCGAGCAACCGCCCGGCGGGCCCGACGAACGGGTGGCCCTCGATGTCCTCCCGATCGCCAGGCTGCTCGCCCACCAGCATGAGACGCGCCCCCGCGCGCCCTTCCCCGAACACCGTCTGCGTCGCGTTCGCATACAGGCGGCAGCCGCGGCACTCCACGGCCGCCGCGCGGAGCGCGGGCAGCGTCCGCCTCGCCGGCAGGAAGTCCGCGGCGCTGCCCGTTCCCCCCGCCGCCGCCCGTCGATCGCCGTTAGGTCTCACTCCCTCCGGGCTCCTCCGGCAACCGCGGCGGCTTCTTGTGCCGCGGCATCGCCGGATGCGTCTCCGTGCCGCCCTTCACCTGGTAGTTCTCCCGGTTGTGCTTGTGCCGGTCGATGTCCCGGCTCAGCCGCGTCTTCTCGCTGTTCTTCGCCGCGTGATCGTGCTGCTTCCTTCCCTCGAACAGACGGTGCTTGCCCTCCTCTCGATGCATCGGATCGCCGCCCACGTTCGCGGTGCTCCGTTCCTCGCCGCTCGGCCCGCTCTCGAGCTGCTCGATGATCTTCCGATGCGTCCGAATGCCATGCGCGCCTTCGGCGTGCGGGACCGCGCCCTTCTGACGACCGGCCTTCGCTGGATTTTTCGGCATGCGTCTCCTCGATTCGGGTGAGCCCACTGCGGCGCCTTCCAGGCTGCGTTCGCTGCAGTCGACCGGCGCAAGCGACATGCCCCGTGTGCCGCCGCCGCCCCGGCGCGTCACGTTGGACTGCACGGGGGACCATGAACACGCCAGCGGTGCGCCTCACACGGACTGGTCCGGAGATCGCCCGACACGCCGCGCTGATCTCCCCGACACATCTCGCTCCAGCTTCCCTATTAGAAGTGGAAATCGGGGGGTCTAAGCTCCTCTGCACGCGCTGCAGACGCGGCGTTTCGCCACTCCCATCTCCACGAGGCTCGCATGTCCAGGATCACCCGCTTCCGCTCCCTGCTGCTCGGCACCGCCGCGGCCGTAGTGGCGGTCGGGCTGCTGTACGCCTGTCGAACGGGCGGCCCAGCGGCCACCAACCTCGTCGCCGGCGATGCCGCGTCGCGGGTCTACGTGCCGCCCGGAACGCACGACGAATTCTACGGCTTCTTCAGCGGCGGTTTCAGCGGTCAGATGACCGTGTACGCCCTGCCCTCCGGCCGCCTGATCAAGACCATCCCGGTGTTCTCCCAGTACCCGGAGAGCGGGTACGGCTACACCGAGGAGTCGAAGCCGATGCTGCAGACGACCTACGGGTTCATTCCGTGGGACGACTCGCATCACCCGGAGCTCTCCCAGACCGACGGCGTGCCTGACGGGCGATGGATCTTCATCAACGGCAACAACACGCCGCGCGTCGCGCGCATCGACCTGACGACGTTCGAGACGACTGAGATCCTGCAGATCCCGAACACCTCCGGCAGCCACGCGTCGCCCTTCATTACCCCGGACTCCAAGTACCTCGTGTCCGCCACGCGATTCAGCGTTCCGGTGCCCAACGACGACGTGCCCGTGGCGAGCTACAAGGAGAACTTCAAGGGAACGATCTCCTTCATTCGGGCGGACCAGCCGGGCGAGATGGACATCGCCTTCCAGATCCTGATGCCCGGGTACAACTACGACCTCGGCCACTCCGGCAAGGGCGTGTCGGACGGCTGGTTCTTCTTCAGCAGCTACAACTCCGAGCAGGCGCACGAGAAGCTGGAGATCAACGCCTCGCAGAACGACAAGGACTTCATCGCGGCGATCGACATCCGGCTCGCCGAGCAGTGCGTCGCCGATGGCAAGGCCGCCACGTCGAACGCCGAGTACATGCACAACTACATGGACCACGGCTCGCGGTCCGCGCGGTCGGTCACCAAGCGCGGCGTGAGGCTGCTCGACCCCGCGGCCTGCCCCGGCGTCGTGTACCTGCTGCCGACGCCCAAGTCGCCCCATGGCGTCGACGTGGATCCCTCGGGCGAGTACATCGTCGGCGGCGGCAAGCTGGCCACCGTCATTCCCGTGCATTCCTTCACCAAGATGAAGCAGGCGATCGCCGACCAGGCGTTCGATGGCGAGTCGCACGGCCTTCCGGTGCTCAAGTACGAGGCGGTCATGGCGGGCGAGGTGCAGAACCCCGGCCTCGGGCCGCTGCACACGGAGTTCGACGACCAGGGCAACGCCTACACGTCGGTCTTCATCTCGTCCGAGATCGTGAAGTGGAAGCTCGGTACGTGGGAAGTGCTGGACCGCATCCCGGTCTACTACTCGATCGGCCACCTCATGATTCCCGGCGGCGACACGCGTAAGCCGTGGGGCAAGTACGTGGTCGCGCTCAACAAGATCACGAAGGATCGCTATCTGCCGACCGGTCCGGAGCTCGCGCAGTCGGCGCAGCTGATCGACATCTCCGGCGACAAGATGCGCATGCTGCTCGACTTCCCGACGATGGGCGAACCGCATTACGCCCAGGCGATCCCGGCGGACCTGATCAAGGACAAGCAGGTCAAGTTCTACAAGCTCTCCGAGAACACCCACCCGCAGGCCGTCAAGTCCGAGGCCGAGGGCGGCATCACGCGCAACGGCAAGCGGGTCACCGTGAAGATGGCGGCGGTCCGCAGCCACTTCGCGCCTGACAACCTGGAAGGCGTGCAGGTCGGCGACACCGTCTACTTTCACGTCACGAACATCGAGCAGGATTGGGACATCCTGCACGGGTTCGCGGTCATGGGCGCCACCACGTCGGAGCTGATCCTGAATCCGGGGGAGACCCGCACGATCACCTGGGTGCCGCGCGAGCCGGGCATCTATCCGTTCTACTGCACCGACTTCTGCTCCGCGCTCCACCAGGAAATGCAGGGGTACGTCCGCGTGTCGCCCGCGGGCTCGTCGGTCCCGTTGATGGCGAACACCAGCAACAGGGCCGCGCAGGCGGTCGCCGGCGGAGCCGCGGGACACGGCGGCTCCCACTAAGGCCTCACTAACGGCGGCGGCCGGCCAGAGCACCGGCCGGCCCCGCCCGTTCATTCGTCCGACCGAAGGGGATCGCATGCCGAGATCGACACGCTTCTGGATGTTGGCCGCCACGTTGCTGCTCGCGACGCTCTATGTGCTGCCGCTCTGGCACATCGATCTGCACGCGCCGCAGTACCCGGAAGGCCTCGGCATGACCATCCGGATCAACACGATCGAGGGTGACACCCCGTACGATCTCGACAACATCAACAACCTCAATCATTACATCGGCATGCGGGCGATCGTGCCTGACGAGATACCGGAGTTCCGCTTCATGCCGTGGGTGCTCGGCATGCTGGTGGCACTCGGGGCGCTCACCGTGGTCGTCGCCCGCCGCGCACTCATCTACACCTGGATCGCCGGCGTCGCGGCGTTCGGCGTGCTCGGCCTCATCGACTTCTACCGGTGGGGGCACGACTACGGGCACAACCTCGATGCCGAGACCGCGATCATCAAGATCCCGGGCATGAGCTACCAGCCGCCCGTGATCGGCGAGAAGCAGATCCTCAACTTCACGGCCGCCTCGTGGCCGGATGTCGGCACGTGGTTCGCCCTCGCGGCGGTGGCCTGCGCGCTGATGGCGGTGTTCGTGGCGCGGCCGGCGGCGGCGCGGCGCGCCGAGCGTGTGCGCCTGACGAATCGCGAGCCCGCCGCGGCGCGCGGATGACGGCGATGTCGCTCCGCGCCGCCCGAAGGTCGCTGCTCGCCTCGGCGCTGCTCGCCGCCGTCGCGTGCGGCAGCACGCCGCCGCCGATCGACTACGGCACGCAAGGCTGCGACTTCTGCCGCATGCAGATCGACGATCCGCGCTACGGCGGACAGCTCATCACGACGACCGGCAAGGTCTACGCGTTCGACTCCATCGAGTGCCTGGCCGAGTTCGCGGCGACGTTCGACGCATCCCGCGTCCGGATGGTGCGCGTCGCCGACTTCTCCAACCCGGGCACGCTGCTGCTCGTCGAGGACGCGCGGTTCTATCAGGATCCCGAGCGCGGCGGCCCGATGGGCGGGGGCTGGCTCGCCGTCTCGGCGGATGCCGATGCGGCGTGGCTCGCGTCGAACGTGCGTGGCATGCCGGTGGAGTGGGGAGCGGTTCGCGACCTCGCGCGCGTCGGCGATAGGCACGGCGACACACTGCCGGCCGCCGAGGACCGGCACGATGGCCACTGACGCGGGCCTCCGCCTGGCGCGCCTGGCGACGATGCTGATGCTCGTCGCGTCAGGAGCCGGCGCCGCGCGCGCCCAATCCGAGATCCTCGTGTCGCCCGCCGGACCCGTGACGCGCATCGCCGACGCGGTTCGGGCGGCGGAACCGGGCGACCGCATCCGCATTGCCGCCGGCGTCTATCGCGAGCCCACGATCGTCGTCGACAAGCGCCTCACCCTCGTGGGCGATGGCTGGCCGGTGATCGATGGCGAGGGCGCGCGCGCGTTGCTCCACATCACCGCCGACGACGTGGAGGTGCGTGGCCTCGTCTTCCGCAACGTCGGCACCAGCTTTCGCGAGGACCGTTCAGCCGTCAGGGTGACGGAGGCGGCGCGCTGCACGATCGCGGACAATCGCTTCATCGACGCGTTCTTCGGCATCTACCTCGCGAAAGCGCGCGATTGCCGCATCGCGAACAACGTTCTCCGCGGCACCAGTGCCAGCCAGACCTTCAGTGCCAACGGCATTCACCTCTGGTACTCGTCCGACGTCATGATCGCCGACAACGACGTCTTCGGCCACCGGGACGGCATCTATCTCGAGTTCAGCCACCGCGTCGCGGTCGAGCGCAACCGCAGCACCGGCAATCGGCGCTACGGGCTCCACTTCATGTACTCCGACGACTGCGTCTATCGCGGCAACGAATTCTCGGACAACGACGCCGGGGTCGCGGTGATGTACGCCGCGCGCGTGGAGATCGCCGACAACGTGTTCTCCGAAGGTCGCGGCGCCGCCACCTACGGCCTCCTGCTCAAGGACATCGCGGACGTGCGGCTGGAACGCAACCGCTTCCTCGACAACACGACGGCCTTGCTCGTCGACAACACGACGCGGTTGCTCGCGCTGCGAAACCGCTTCGACCGGAACGGGTGGGCCGTACGTCTCGGCGCGAGCGCCCAGGAGACCCGCTTCGAGGGCAACGTCTTTACCGGCAACACCTTCGATGTGTCGACCAACAGCACCCGGACGGCCGCGACGTTCGACGGCAACTACTGGGATCGTTATACCGGCTACGATCTGGATCGCGACGGGGTCGGCGATGTGCCGCACCGTCCGGTGCGCCTGTTCGCCGTCATCACGGAGCGATTCGAGCCGTCGATCGTGCTCCTCGGCAGCCTGTTCGTGCAGCTGCTCGAGGCGGCCGAGCGCCTGTTCCCATCGTTGACGCCGGTGTCGCTCTTTGATGCATCACCCGCCATGCGCCCGATCCCACCGGAGGCCGCATGATCCGGTTCGAGGGCATTCGCAAGGCGTTCGGCGTTCGGGAGATCCTGCGCGGCGTCGACCTGGAGGTGCGGCGCGGACGGGTGCTCGCCCTCGTCGGCCCCAACGCCGCCGGCAAGACCACGCTGATCAAGTCTCTGCTCGGCCTGACGCGCATCGATCAGGGCGTCATCTCCCTCGACGGCGCGCCGGTCGACGCGCGCGGCGCCTACCGCGCGCGCATCGGCTACATGCCGCAGATCGCCGACTTCCCGGAGAACCTCACGGGCGCGCACCTCCTCGACATGTTGACGGCGATCCGCCGCTCCACCGGACCACTCGACGACGAGCTGCTCGAGGCATTCGACCTCGCGCCGCACCTCGGGCAGCGCTTCCGCGTGCTCTCGGGCGGGACGCGGCAGCGGCTCAACGCCGTCATGGCGTTCCGCTTCCGCCCGGACGTGCTCATCCTCGACGAGCCCACGGCCGGCCTCGATCCCGTGGGCAGCGGCATCCTGAAGGACAAGATCCGCCGTGCTCGCAACGAGGGCGCGACGGTCATGATCACCTCGCACATCCTGAGCGAGCTCGAGGAGCTGGCCGACGACGTCGCGTTTCTGCTCGATGGAACCGTGCGCTACGCCGGCGGACTGCCGGAGCTGAAGCGGCGCACGCACCAGTCCACGCTGGAGCGCGCCATCGCGCACCTCATGCTCGCGGAGGTGGCCGCATGAGCGTCAGCATGCGCCTGCTCGGCTACGTGCTGCACGATGTCGCGCGCAGCCGATGGATTCTCGCGACCGCGGCGTTCTTCCTGCTGGCGACTGACGCGCTCCTGCGATTCGGCACCGGAGGCGCGGCGTCGGTGCTGGCCATCGGGAGTCTGGTGCTTCTCGTGGTGCCGCTGGTCTCCATCCTGTTCGGCACCATATACCTGCACCACGCCCGCGAGTTCACCGCGCTCCTCCTGGCGCATCCGGTGACGCGACGGCAGCTGTTCGTCGCGCAGATCGCCGGCATGGCGCTGCCGATGACGCTCGCCATCATGACCGGTATCGCGCTGCCGTTCGCGGTGCACGGACTGCCCCAGGGCGCGACGCCCGCATCGCTAGGCACGGTACTGGGACTGGCCGGAGCGCTCGCCTTCGTCTTTCTCGCGCTGGCGGCAATGGTCGCGGTGTGGTTCGAGGACCGCGTCACGGGACTCGCCACCGCCGTCGGCCTCTGGCTGCTCTTCACCGTCATCCACGACGGCGCCGTGCTGCTCGTGATCCTCATGTTCTCCGACTATCCGCTCGAGCCCGCGGTGCTCGGACTCATGGTGGCGAATCCCGTGGATCTCGCGCGCGTGCTCCTTCTCGTTCAGTTCGACGCGTCAGCGCTGATGGGCTACACCGGCGCGGTCCTGCAGCGCACCCTCACCGGCAGCTCCGGCACGCTGCTGGCCATCGGGGCGCTCACCGCATGGGTGGCTGCACCAAGCCTGTGGGCGTGGCAGCTGTTCCGGCGCAAGGATCTCTGAGCCGGTGGTCAGGCCTGTGACAACCCCTGGACAGTGTGCGGGGCGTCCCCACAGGCAAGGCGGGACCTGCCGGACTGCTACACAGTTCGGCCGCGCGTAGACTGATCCAGCAACCGTGAACCGTGCGCCCCGTTTCGCGCGCGGAAGGGCGCCGGCCAGCCGGCCGAGGGTATCCGCCTCGTCGTCTCATCGTCCGGAACGAGCAATGGGAGTTCACATCGCCACCTCCGCTTCGGCGCCACGCAGCCTCGGCTCGATCCTGATCGAGTGGATGCGCCCGGCGCTACGGGTGCCGCTGCTCGGCAAGCTGCTCGGCGCCAACGCCATCATCGTGGTGCTCGCCGCCTCGGTCATCCGGTTCGAGACGGTGGATTCACCCGGGCAGCTGGCAATCATGGTGGGCGCGTTCTTCCTCGCGGTCGCCGTGAACATGGCGCTCGTCTGGATCGCGTTGCGGCCGCTGCACGCCCTCGAGAGAATCGCCGAGCAGCTCTGGCGCGGCGATCTCGATGCTCGCGTGCCCAGCTCTCCGCTGGCCGACGCGCACATGGAGCGCACCGGCACGATGCTCAACAGCCTCCTCGACGCGCTCGCGGCCGAGCGGCAGCGTCTCCGCCACCTCGCGGCGCAGGTGATCCGCGTGGGGGACGAAGAGCGCATGCGCATCACGCACGAGCTGCACGAGTCGGTCGCGCAGCAGGCGGCGGCGCTGATGTATCAGGCGGCGTCGGGCGTGTCGACCGCGAAGAGCGAGACGCATCGCGACTGCTTCGAGACGATCCGCGTGTCCGCCGCGTCGATCGTGAACGAACTGCAGGCGCTCTCGCAGTCGATCCATCCGCGGGTGTTGGACGATCTCGGCGTCGAGGCGGCACTGAGCTGGCTGGTGCGGACGACCCGCGACCGCACGGATCTGGACGTGCAGCTGGAGGCAACCGGTGGGACCGGCTTGCCGACCGCCGTAGAGTGGACGTTGTACCGCGTGGCACAGGAATCGTTGCGCAACATCGAGCGTCACGCCAACGCGACGACGGCGTTGGTCCGCCTGACGCGCGACGACCGCCGCGTGCAGCTGGAAATCACCGATGACGGCGTCGGCTTCGACGTCGCGGATGCCGAAGCCCGCCGACCGGGAATGGGACTGTTCTCGGTGCGCGAACGGCTCGCGCTGGTGAATGGAACGCTGTGCGTCGACTCGGCTCAGGGGGCGGGAACTCGGATCCTGGCGACGGTGCCGATCTGAGTGCGGTTGCCGCGCGCCACGCGGCGACGTAACGTAGGCGGTCGACGTGCCTTCCGCGCAGCGGCGGAAGGCACGCTTTCCATCGCCGTCGCTCATGTCCAGGCTCGCCGGCTACTTCTTTCGCGGGCTCGTCCTCGCCGCGCCCGTCGCGATCACGCTCTACGTGTGCTGGCTGATCTTCAGCACCGTGGACCGCTGGCTCGGGCTGCCGATCCCCGGCGCGGGCTTCCTGATCACCATCGCGCTGGTCACGCTGCTCGGTTACTTCGCGTCGAACCTGCTGACCCGCGGGGCCGTGTCGGTGCTCGACGGGCTGCTCAACCGCCTGCCGTTCGTCCGGCTGCTCTATTCGTCGACCAAGGATCTGCTGAACGCCTTCGTCGGCGAGCAGCGGCGATTCGACCAGCCGGTGCTCGTGGCGCTGACGCCGGACGGCGCGATTCGCGCCCTCGGCTTCATCACGCGCGACTCGCTCGGCGCGTTAGGCTTGGAGGGCGACGTCGCCGTCTACCTGCCGCAGTCGTACAACTTCGCGGGAAACCTGGTGGTGGTCCCGGCATCGCGCGTCAAGCCGGTGGACCGTGAGAGCAGCGAGGTGCTGACCTTCATCGTGTCGGGGGGAGTGACGGGGCTGGTCTCGAAACACTGAGTCGCCGCCCACCGGCAACTGCCCCGCGCTTGCGGGCGGGCCGCACGGGCCTCGAGTACGACCGTGAATTCTCAATCCAGGAAACCGATGCACCGGTGCCGCATGATACGTTTGATCCTGCTCGCGCTCTGCCTGTCGAGCTCCACGGTCGGAGCTCAGCACTCCCCGATTCGCGGCTTCCCTACCGCGATGCTGGCCGAGCAGGCCGCGCGCGAAACGCAGCTGCGCGCCGTGCCGCACCCGGATTCGCTTCGCGCACGCATGCGCCTGCTGTCCGAGGAACCGCACGAGGCGGGCACGGAGCGCTCGCGCCGGGTCGCGGAGCTCATTCTCGCGAAGTTCCGCGCGGCGGGGCTCGACGCGCAGATCGAGCGCTTCGAGGCGCTCATGCCGCGGCCCATCGCGCGGTCGCTCGAGCTGCTGTCGCCGACACCCTTCAGGGCGTCGCTGGCCGAGCGGCCGGTGGATGGCGACAAGGACTCTGGCGACGCCAATCAGATCCCCACCTTCAACGCCTACTCGCCTGACGGCGACGTGACCGGCGAGCTGGTGTTCGTCAACTACGGCATTCCCGAGGATTACCGAGTCCTCGACAGCCTCGGCATCAGCGTCGCGGGCAAGATCGTGATCGCGAAGTACGGCCGCTCCTGGCGCGGCATCAAGCCGAAGCTCGCCGCGGAACATGGCGCCATCGGCGCGATTCTCTACTCCGATCCCCGCGACGACGGCTACTGGGTGGACGACGTCTACCCCGAGGGTCCGATGCGACCGGGGCACGGGGTGCAGCGCGGCAGCGTGATGGACATGCCGGTGCATCCCGGCGATCCGCTCTCGCCAGGCTGGGCGTCCGAGCAAGGCGCGCGCAAGCTCACCATCGCGGAGGCGAAGACGATCGAGCGGATCCCGGTGCTGCCGATCGGTTACGAGGACGCCATCCCGCTGCTGCGGGCGGTCGACGGCGCGCTGGCGCCGGAGGCGTGGCGCGGCGCACTTCCAGTCACATACCACATCGGCCCGGGTCCGGCCCGCGTCAGGCTCGCGCTGCGGTTCGAGTGGGAGACGCGGCCACTCTACAACGTGATCGCCCGCATCGAGGGCGCGCGGTCGCCGGACCAGTGGATCGTCCACGGGAACCACCACGATGCGTGGGTGAACGGCGCGCAGGATCCCATTTCGGGGATGGTCGCGCTGGAGGAGACGGCCCGAGCGTTAGGTACGCTCCTGCGAGGCGGCTGGCGCCCCGCGCGCACGATCATCCTCGCCGCCTGGGACGGCGAGGAGTGGGGGCTGATCGGCTCCACCGAGTGGGCGGAGAAGCACCGCATCGCGCTCGACGCGAACGCCGTCGCGTACCTCAACAGCGACTCGAACGACAAGGGCTGGCTCCAGGCCGGCGGCTCGCACTCGTTGGAGACGTTCACCTACGAGGTCGCGCGGGACATTGTCGACCCGCAGCGGGACCAGACGGTCCTCGGCGCGCTGCTCGCGCGCGAGGCGTCGCGCCGGCCGCCGCCGTCGCTCGGCGACCCCACCCCCGCGGTGCGTGTGGACAGCCTTCGCACGCCTGACGATTCGCTGCTCGCTCGCGAACAGGAGCGGATCCGGGGCGAGCGGCGGCGTACCGCTGTACCGCCCGTCCTCGCGGCGGGAGCCGCGCGCGACACGATGTTCAGCATCGCCGCGCTCGGCTCCGGCTCCGACTTCACCCCGTTCCTCCAGCACCTCGGCCTCGCCTCGCTCAACCTGAGCTACGGCGGCGACTCGCGCGCGGGGATCTATCACTCCGCGTACGACACGTACGACTTCTACACGCGGTTCCTCGACACGAGCTTCGTGTACGGCGTGCTCGAGTCGCAGACGCTCGGCACGAGCCTGCTGCGGCTCGCCGATGCGCCCGTGCTGCCGTTCGAGTTCGGGACCGTGGCGCGGACCTATCGGCGCTACGTGGACGAGATCGAGCGGGCCGCGCGCGAGGCGCCGGCGCTGCGCTCGCTGGACCTGACGAGCGTGCGCACGGCGCTCGCGTCGCTCGACAGCGCCGCGTCGCGCCACGAGGGCGTGATGCAGCGCGTCGATGGCCTGTCCGCGCGCGACGTGCAATCGCGATGGCGGCGGCTCGCCGACGCGAACCGGCTGCTCTACCGCACCGAGCGCGCTCTCACCGACGCCTCGGGGCTCGACGGACGCGACTGGTACCGGCATCTCATCTACGCACCCGGCTTCTACACCGGGTACGGCGTGAAGACGATGCCGGGGATCCGCGAGGCGGTGGAGGACAAGCCGGATCTCACGGTGGCGCAGCGCGAGGCGGCGCGCGTGACGGGCGCGATCCGGCGCCTGACGACGCAGGTAGCGGAGGCGACGGCGGCTCTGGAGCGAGCGCTGCGCTGAGTCCGCGATCGCCCGCCGGCGGGCGGTCGCCCGGGGCCCGCGGCCTGCGAACGGCGCGCGCGACACTCGCACGCGAGCGCCGCGCGCGTTCCCTTCGCGTCCGTTCCCCGCCATCTTGCCAGGCATGCTGACGTCCGAGCCGATCCCGACCGCGCTGCTGCTGACGACGTTCGCGGTCCTCCTCGGCGTCAGCGTGTTGTTCAGCCGGGCGACCGAGCGCTCCAACGTGCCCGTGCCGCTCGTGTTTCTCGCCATCGGCATGCTCGCGGGCTCCGAGGGCCTGGGTGGCATCGAGTTCGAGGACTACGCCTTCGCCTTCCGGCTCGGCACCGTCGCGCTGGTGCTGATCCTCTTCGATGGCGGACTCAACACCCCGCGCGGAGTCCTGCGCACCTATCTCGCCCCCGCCGGCATTCTGGCCACGCTCGGAGTGCTGGGCACCGCCGCGATGATCGCCCTCGCGGCGAACCTGCTCGGGTTCGCCTGGCCGCACGCCCTTCTTCTCGGCGCCATCGTGTCGTCGACGGATGCGGCCGCCGTCTTCGCCGTGCTGCGCGGCAGCGGGATCCACCTCAAGAAGCGCGTCGGCGCGACGCTCGAGCTGGAGTCGGGCCTGAACGACCCGATGGCCGTGATCCTGACGATGACGATCACGATGCATCTGGTCACGCCCGGCGCCACGGTCTCCCCGTGGATCGTCGCCCAGGTGCTCGCCCAGCTGGCGATCGGCGGCGTCGCTGGCGTCGCCATCGGCTACGGTGGCCGAGCGTTGATCACGCGGCTGCGACTCCCCGCCGGGGGGCTGTATCCGGCCCTGATGCTGTCGCTCGCCTTTCTCGCGTTCGGGGTGCCGACGCTCATCTACGGCAGCGGCTTCCTCGCCGTGTACATCGCCGCCGTGATCCTCGGTAGCGGCGAGCTGCCCTACCGGCCGGGGCTCATCAGGGTGCACGACGCGCTCGCCTGGCTCAGCCAGATCAGCATGTTCCTGCTGCTCGGGATGCTGTCGTTCCCCTCGCGCCTGATGGAGGTCTGGTGGATCGGCCTGTTCCTCGCGCTGGTGCTCGCATTCATCGCGCGCCCGGTGGTCGTCGCGTTATGCCTGCTGCCGTTCCGCTATCCCCGCACCGATGTCGCGTACGTGTCGTGGGTGGGGCTCCGCGGTGCCGTGCCCATCATTCTCGCGATCTTCCCCGTGCTCTCGGGCGCGGCGGGCGCCGGTCGCATCTTCGACATCGTGTTCTTCATCGTCGTCGTCAACGCGATCGTTCCCGGCGCGACCGTCGCCTGGGTCACGCGCCGGTTAGGCCTCGAATCGCGGGAGCCACCGGCGCCCAAGGCCGTGCTCGAGATCGAGACGACGCAACCGCTCAGCGGCGAGATCGTGTCGTTCTACATCGACGAGCCGCTCGCGGTGGTCGACGTGCCGATCGCCGAGCTCCCCTTCCCCGAAGGCGCGGCGGCGACGCTCATCGTGCGCGGCCAGGAACTGATCGCGCCCAAGGGCACGACGATCCTGCAGACTGGGGACCACGTCTACATCTTCACGCGCCCGGAGGACCTGCCGCTGATTCAGCTGATGTTCGGGCGGCCGGAGGAGAGAGACTGAACATGCGGCCTGAGGCACCCGTCGCGCATTACAGGAAGAAAGGTTCACCCGGCATTTCCGGGGGATGCACGCGCGGAGTTAGGAAGATCGCGGCGGGCGCTCGGCGTGTTCGCTGGCCGGATGGAGTCGCCGTTGGAGCTGGGCTCCGCTTGTTATCACGCGGAGTTAGGAAGATCGCGGCGGGGCGCTCGGCGTGTTCGCTGGCCGGATGAAGTCGCCGTTGGAGTTGGGCTCCGCTTGTTATCGCGCGGAGCCGCGGAGCCGCGGAGGAACCTCATGGCAAGGGTCTACCTGCTTCCCTGGAGCGATCTGTTGTTCGCTGTGCCGCTGCAGGTACACCACGATCTGGAAGAGGTCGGTGTACCCACGGCCGAGCCAGGAAGCCGGAGTGAGGCAAACTTGCCGAGCCGATTCCTCCGCGCCCTTCGCGGTCTCGCGCGGTAGAATACGGTTCACCCGGGATCTCCGGGGAATGCGTCCCGGATCTCAGGAAGAAATGGGCGTCGTCGCGATACCCGTTGGCCATGCGCTCGAGGACCTCGCGCATGCTCTTGTTTCCTCGAGGAGCTCCGCGTTGAGGGGGTAGTGTCGGTCGTTGATGATCCCTTCAGGGTTGCGGCTGCAACCTCGCGAATCTC
>DATHUW010000098.1:0-57591 GCA_035461825.1 Gemmatimonadaceae bacterium | reverse complement strand
TCGTTTCCCGATTCCCGATTCCCGATTCCCGACGCATGCGCCGACTCGCCATCGTCCTGTTGGCCTGGGGCCTCGCCAACCACGCCCCGTCCGATCTCTCCGGGGGATACCAGGCCGAGCAGTATGGAGGCGTGGCGGTCGCGAACGACAGCTCGTTCGCGGGGCTCGTCGCGCGGCTGTCGGAGGAAGGCGGCTTCTTCGACAGCGACAACCTGGTGTCGAACGAAGCGACGTATCTGCACGTGTTGGGCGCGATGCAATCGATCGGGGTGCGCGGCGGCGCGTACATCGGCGTCGGCCCGGAGCAGAACTTCTCCTACATCGCTCAGGTCCGACCGTCCATCGCGTATCTGATCGACATTCGGCGCGACAACTTGCTGCAGCATCTCTGGTTCAAGGCGCTGTTCGCGCTCGCGGCGGATCGCGACGAGTATCTCTCGCTGATGTCGGGCCGGCCGCTCCCGCAGGACGGACACTTCCGCGGCCGCCCCGTGGAGGAGCTGCTGGCCTATCTCGACTCGGTGCCCTCGCACCGGCCGTTCGTCAACGCGAACGCGAAGCTCGTCGCGGAGACCATCCGTTCGTTCGGCGTGCAGCTCACGGACGTGGAGTATGCCGCGATCGCGAGCATACACGAAGCATTCGTCCAGGGCGGCCTCGAGCTCCGGTTCACCAGCCACAACCGGCCGGCGCGGTACTTCTATCCGACGCTGCGCGAACTGATCCTCGAGCGGGATCTGAGCGGGGCGCAGGGCAACTATCTCGTGCGCGACGAGGACTTCGCGTTCGTGAAGGCGCTGCACGGGCGCGACCGCATCATCCCCGTGACGGGTGATCTGTCCGGGCCGCATGCCTTGCGCGCGATCGGGCGCGACATCGTGGCGCGCGGCGAGCGCGTGTCGGCGTTCTACGTGTCGAACGTGGAGTTCTATCTCATGCGGCAGGGCAGCTTCGCGAGCTTTGCGGACAACGTGCTGACGCTGCCGGTCGGTCCACGGAGCGTGATGATCCGCTCGCTGTTCGGGGGGCTGTATCGGGTCGATCATCCGCAGTCGGTGCCGGGCTACTTCTCCACGCAGCTGCTGCAGACGATGGAGAGCTTCGTCGCCGAACACCGGGAGGGCGGCTACCGGACCTACCGCGACGTGGTGACGAAGCACGCCATCGCGCTGCGCTAGCCCGGTCGCCTAACGCCGAGCGGACAGCCGAAGGATGCGGTCATCGTCGGGCGTGGGTGAGCCGCGGCCGTCGCGATTGCTCGTGCCGACGTACAGTGCGCCGTCTGGCGCGGCGAGCACGGACCGCAGACGGCCGTATCCCTCGAGGAGCCGCTCCTGCGCCGACGCGCGCCAGCCGGCCTCCGTGCCTGACGCCGGCGACACACTGACCCGACGGAGGCTCCTGCCGGAGAGCGCGGCGACGAACAGGCTGCCCCGCCACCCGGGGATGGCGTCGCTGGAGTAGACGGCGAGCCCCGATGGGGCGATCGCCGGATCCCAGACCACCACGGGGTCGATCCGCGAGGCGCCACCCCCCGTCCCGGCGATGCTCGGCCACCCGTAGTCCCCGCCCGGCACGATCGCGTTCAACTCGTCGTTGCCCGTGCGGAACCGCTCGTTAGGAAACCCGCTCGGGCCGTGGTCGGTCGCGAACAGTTGCCCGGACTCCGGGTCCCATGCCAACCCCTGGGGATTGCGCAGCCCCGACGCCCACACCGGCGACCCCGGCACCGGATTGTCCGCGGGAATGCCCCCGTCGGGCCGGTAGCGCAGGATCTTGCCGGCGAGCGAGCCCAAATCCTCCGCGTTTCCGGGGTCCCGCGCATCGCCGGTCGCGACGTAGAGCATCCCATCGCGGCCGAACGCGATCGCATCGCCCGCATGAAAGCGCGCCGCCGGAATGCCATCGATGATCACCGTGGGATCCGCGCCCCGGCCGTCGCGCTCCGTGAACCGGATGACGCGGTTCACCAGCGCGCCGCCATCGGCAAACGTGCCGACGACGTAGACGTGGCCGCTGGTCGCGAAGTCCGGCGCCGTCGCCACGCCCATCAACCCCGCCTCCCCCTCCTCGCGCACGGGCAGCGTCGCCCACGGCTCGGTTCGGAGCGAGTCGTCCACGATCACGCGAAGGCGGCCGGGCCGCTCCGTGACGAACAGTCTCCCGTCAGCCGCAAGCGCGAGCCCCCACGGCACCTCCAGCCCGCGGGCGATCGTCTCGACGACGAACCCGCCGGCATCCCCCTCGGGAACGGCGATCGACCGCTCGTCGCCGCCGCAGGCGAGCGCCGCCGGCAGAACGAGCGCCGGAACGACGCGCCGTGAGCGCCGCGAGCGCGCCTTACGAGAGCAGGCGGGCCAGGGCGGCATGACTCACGCGCGCGCTCGCCAGAGGATCGCCGGGATCGTCGTGCTCGACGAAGGCATGGCGGATGCCGGCGCGCTCCGCCTCCGCGAAGATCCGGCGGAAGTCCAGCGTACCCTGGCCAACGTCGACCATCGCGCCGTCCGCCGACATGTCCTTCACGTGGACCATCGTGAAGCGGCCGGGGTGCCGCGCGAAGTAGGTCGCGGGATCGCCGCCGCCCTTCGCCAGCCAGAACAGATCGAGCTCCATCACCACCAGCGACGGATCCGTCTCCTCGAGCAGCACCTCGTACGGAATCGTTCCCGCGATCGGCCGCAGCTCGAAGTCGTGATTGTGATAGCCGAGGCGGATGCCGATGTCGTCGGCGGCGCGACCCAGCGCGTTCAACTCCGCCGCCACCGCGCGATAGTCCGCGAGCGTGCGCCGTTCCGCGACGTCGAGCCACGGGACGACGACATAACGATTGCCGAGCGCGCGAGCGCGCGCGAAGACCGCGGCGGCGTTGGACCGCAGCTCGGCGAGCCCTTCGTGCGCGGCCGGGGCGGTCAGGTCGAACCGGTCGAGCGCTTCCCGCATCGCGCCGGCCGACACGCCGTGCAGGCCGGCGAACTCCACCTCCCGGTAGCCGATCTGCGCGAGCGCGCTCAGCGTGCCGACCGGGTCGTCCCTCATCAGCGACCGCACGGTGTACAGCTGGATGCCAGGTGCCATGGGGCCGCGACGCGGCGCGCGCATCCAGGGCAGGAGCGCGCCGCCGGCTGACGCGACCAGCATTCGCACGATGTCTCGACGGTGCATCCACCCTCCGCTTGCGAGATCGATCCGGGCGCCAAGGTACGATGCCGCGCAGCGGGTCGTCCAGAATGGCGCGCCGCCCGAACGGGTGACGCACACTACAGACCGCGGGTCCGAGTACACGTCACCCCAAGGCTCATGCGACCATCAGCCCGCAATTCGTGCCTCGCCCTGGCCGCCCTCCTGACGGCGGGCTGCTCCGTGGAGGGCGCTCTGGGCCCGGTCCAGGCACTCGAGCTCTCGCGCGCGGAGCGGCGCTGGGAACGCCAGGGCCTCGTCGATTACGACTATCGCTACCAGCGCGGATGCTTCTGCCCGGATCGTGGGCCGCTGCGCGTGCGAGTTCGCGGCGCGGTCGTCGTTTCGGCGACCCGTCTGGACGACGGAAGCGCGCTCTCGGCGACGGAGCTGGCGGAGGTTCCCACGATCCCGGGGCTGTTCGGAATCGCGCGGGCCGCCCTTGCGGATGCCGACGCGGTCGAGGTCGCCTATCACCCCGTGTTCGGCTTTCCCACGCAGATCTCCATCGACTGGCTCGAGCATGCGGCCGATGACGAGGTGTACTACACGGCGGGATCGCTCGACCCGGCGCCGTAGGCGCCGTTAGGTTCCGATTCGCGGCTGCGTCGGCCGGCGGGGCTCGACGCGGGCGGCGCCCATCGCTAATCTCTTCGGGGTCCGCGGGGAGCGAATGCGCCGGAGCCGGAGGTCGCCGGGCAGCCCTCGCCGTCACCGGCCGAAGCCGACCATGCGCCTGGCGATTCTCGTAGTGTGCTGTCTGTCGTTCGCCGCCTGCGGGGGTTCGCGCGGGCAGAACGGGGCCACCGGCCCAACGCCGACGACCGTGAGCACGCGCGTCCTCGTGACGGCGACCGGCACGCGGCCGGCGGAGGCCCTGGCTGGTCTGCTGCAGAGCGCGGCCTCGCCCGCGCGCGTTCTGGTGCTTTCCGCGGGCTCGGACACGGCGTCCGGTCCCAGCGCCGCCGCCGACCTGCGGGCTGCTGGCGCGATCGCGACGAGCATCCGCCTCACGAGGACGATGGCGCAGTCCGGACAGATCACCTCGCTGCTGGGTGGCGTGCACGCGGTCTGGCTCACTGGTACGAACCCGCGCGAGCTCGGGGCCGCCCTCGGCGGCACGCCCACAGCCGTGGCCCTGGAGCAGCGGGCACGCGGCGGGCTCCGCCTGGGAGGCGACGGGGCCGGCGCCGGGATGCTCGCATCGGTGCTCATCACTGGCGGCGACGTACCGGCTCCGCGCCGGCGCAACACCCGTCAGCCGGCCGAGGAGGAGGTCGCGACGGGAGAGGGGCTCGGCGTTCTTCTCGGCACGCTCATCTATGCGCCGAGCACGACGCGCCACAACCCCGATGCGCTCGTGACGGCATTGCAGGAGCACCCGCGGTATCTCGGCGTCCAGCTCGATTCCGGCGCCGCGCTGCGGGTGATGTCGGACGGGGTGTGGGAGTCGGTCGGCACTGCCGACGTCCTGATCCTCGTCCCGGAGACCCAGGCCGACGCGGATACGGCCGCCGCAATCGCGCGGCGCACGCGCATCGTCTCCCCCGGATCGCGGTTCGATCCCCGGACGCGCACGCTGCTTCCGCTGCAGCCTGCCGTCGGGCGTTAGGTAGGGAAGCGGGCCGCTACAGCGACGGCGAGCGGCCCGCCTCGGTGCGCGTGCTCTCCGGTCCGGCGTACGATTCCAGCAACGCCACCGTGGCACCGAGTTCCCGCATGATCGGCTCGTCGAATCCGAGCGCCGTCAGGCGGTCGTAGACCTGGCGGTACCACTGAATCGTCCCCTGCCGGCCGGGCTTGAATCGCTCCCAGACGAGGTCGGGAAACTCCGTGCGGTGCAGATCCGCAAGGATGCTCGACGCGTTATGCAGCTTGTCCGCGGCGCAGACCCACAGGGCCCGCCGCGGCGCAACGGCCAGGCGCGCGAGGTAGTCCGCCCGCACCTCCTCGGGGGACAGCGATACCCCATCGTCATCGCGCGTCCGCTTCGTCACCGCGAGGACGGCCTCCAGCACCGCGTCGCCGAACTTGCTCCCGATGCGCGACTCGAGCATCTCGCGCGTGTACTCGGAGCGCACGCAATCCTCGATGACGTCGTGCAGAATCCCCGCAACGAGAGTCTCCTCGTCCTGCCCGTAGCGGCACAGGATGAGCGCGACGTTCGCCGGATGCGTGAGATAGGGAAGGCGGGTGCCTTTCCGGACCTGCTGGTCGTGGTGCTTGGCGGCGAACGCGAGCGCGTGATTGACGCGATCCGAGTACCCGGGCATCATCGCGCTGCGCCGCCGGTGAGGACCGAAGACGACGAGGAGAGCACGCCGGTAAGGTACTGGCGTGACGCAACCGACGCGAGCGGCCGGCGGCTCACCGCGCGAAGCATCGGACGAGCGCTTCGAGCCCCGCCGCGTCCCGCTCGTCGAACGCACCGGGACGTTCGCTGTCGACATCGAGTACCGCGATCAGTTCCCCACGCGCATCGCGAATCGGTACGACGATCTCCGAGCGGCTGCGCGAGTCACAGGTGATGTGCCCCGGAAACAGCTCCACATCGTCGACGATCACGGTCCGCCCATCGGCCGCCGCGGTCCCGCACACTCCGCGCCCGAACTCGATCTCCAGGCAGCCGAGGGTCCCCTGGTAGGGACCCACGCGCAGTAACCGGCCCGGCTCCACCACCCGATAGAAGCCCGTCCACAAATGCCCGAACGCGTGGTGCACGAGTGCGGCGATGGTCGCCATGCGGGCGATGGGGTCGGTCATGCCTTCCAGGACCGCCTCCACGTGCTCGCCGAGCACCCCGTAGGCTTCGGCGCGGTCTACGTCGCGCAAGTCCAGCGTGAGCTCCGCCATCCACTCCTCGCTGACCGAACGGTCAGAATCGAAGGTAGGCTCATGGAGGCGCCACCCGACGCCCCCGCGACCCACACGTCAGCCATGACAGGTGGGGTCCGACCTGAGCGCAGTCCTGACCCTTTGGCCAGTGCGATCTCGGCCGCGATCCACTGCGACGGTCGGTCTCCTGCGACCTGGTCCCGCCCTTTAACGTCCGCCACTCGCACATCGTTCGGCCGCGCCTCGAAATTCGAACGTGCGTCATCCGGCGCCGCCCCGTCAGACGCCCGCCGGCTCGTGCGACCGCGGACGAGGAATCCCGGACCTCACGTCCGTGGGCATCGGTCGCGGCTCATCGAGCTCCCATATCACGATGCCCCTGATCCGCGCTCCATCGCGCCGGGCATCCTCGACGATTCGCTGTACCACGCGGACCGAAGTGCGGGCCGTTCGCACGCACACGATCGCCTCCGGCACCGCGGCCGCGACGGCGCTCACCGCGCCGTGCCGCGAGAATGGAGCGCTGATGATGATCGTGTCGTAGCGCCGCGCGATGTGGGCGACCTCCGCGGCGAAGCTCTCCGCCGCGCTTGCCAGTGATCCACCGCCCTTCATTACGCCCGCGGGCATTACGTCCACGGTGCGACCCCTGCCCACCACCGCCGGCGCGATCGCAGAGCTCCAGTGCAGCCGCTTCGCGAGCACGTCGGCGACGCCGGGTTCGGCGTTCACGCGCATGACGGCCGCCACCGATTGGCTCGCGAAGTCGGTGTCGAGGAGCAGCGTGGCGCGTGCAGTATGCGCCGCGGCCGCGGCGACGTTGGCCGCGACGGTCGACACCACCATGGGATGATCGCCGAGCACAGCGAGCCGCGGCAGACGCGAGATGGCGTCAGCAAGGCGGTGGTAGAGCCGGTCGTACCGGTCGGTGGTCCGTTCGATGAGCGGTGGCACGTCCCGGTCGGCGCTGCGACGCGTCCTCACCGCCGGGCTGACCCCTGCGCGGACGTGCGCGAGCACCGGGACGCCCGTGGCCGCCTCCGCTTCACGTGCATCGGCGATGCTGGGACGCCGGATCTCCCCGGACAGCGCCGTGAGAAAGCCGAGCGCGAGTCCGATCAGTCCGGCCGCCGCGATGAGCGTCCCCGGGGATGCGGTGCGTGACAGAACCGCGCGCCGACGCGCCTCGATCGCCGATATCGAATCGTTATGCGTGCGCGCCGATGCCAGGCGCGACTCCGCGCCTGCGAGGCCGTCCCGGCTCGCTTGCAGCGCGACGACGAAGGGCACCGTATCGACCGGATTGGCCGGCGGCACTTCGCGGACCTCCGGCGTCAGCGCGCCCAGCTCGCGCCGGATCTCCGCCAACCGCGCCCGGGCCCGCTCCACCATCGAGTCGCCGAGCTGGGCGACGCGGGCGGTCAGGGCGATGAAGGAAGTGTCTGGGGGGTTGGACGTTTCGCCTCCAGCACGCGAGCGCTCGATCGCCGCGACGGAATCCCCGAGCTTCCGCAGCACGGAGTCACCCGAGAGTTCCGGCACCTCGCCGAGCGCGCGGAAGGAGGCGGGGAGCGGCGCGTCGACGGCCCGTCGGATCGCGGTAGACAGCGACCGTGAGCGGGCGGCCAGCGAGTCGCGGCGCGCGCGGGCGGCCAGCGAGAACGTATCGATGGCGACGCTGATCGGCCGCTCCTCGAACGCATCCTCGCGCGCCTCGGCCAGCGCCGCCTCGGCACCGGCGACGCGTGCGCGCTCGCGTTCCAGGGCGCGAAGCAGCCCCGTGGTATCGGCGCGAGGCGGGATCGGCATCGCGCGCGCGCGCTGCAGGCGCTCCATGCCGACGGATGCGGCGATGATCACGAGCAGCGCAATGAAGAAGGCGCCGGACGCGAGCAGCAGCAGGACCAGCGGACGTCGCGCCACGTTGCGGGCCCGGCGCGACAGCCACCGGGCATCGCGCGCGTACGAGACGGGCTGTTCGGAGGTGTAGAGCGGCTCGTCGGCCGGGCGCACGGTGGCGTTAGGGTGCGGACTCCACGAACACCGGCTGGACCCAGGCATGGTAGCCCATCGAGTCCCGCACGCGGGCGCGCACGTAGCCCTCGTCGCCGCGCAGCGTGTACGCCGCCGTGAGGCCGCCACTCCGCGCGAGCAGACGGCCGCCCCGCCCTATGAATTCCGTCGTGTACTTGAAGTCGCCCCGCGGCTCGATCGTGATCGTCAGGCGCGTGGGCTCCACACGGACGTCGGCGATCGTCACGCCCGTGCTCGCGTAGAACTGGCCGGCCTCCATGGCGTCGACGAGCGCGTTCGCCTCGAGCCGCGGCGCGCGCACGACGATCCAGCCGCGGCCCGGGTTCGACCGCTCGGGCGCGAACTCACCCTGAAAGTGGTGCGCATCATCGACCGCGATGCCGTAGAGCCGCTTGCCGTCGGTGAGCAACCGGTCCCAGATGTCCTCGAGGCTGTCGTGATCGCCGCCGCCGAGGTTGTGGACGAGGGGATGGCCGTTCCAGATCTCGAACAGCTTGTCGTTGCGGACCTGACGAAGTTCCTCGTACCCGAACGCCCAACGGAAGTTCGGATGATTGATGTGCGGCACACCCCGCGCCTCGCGCACCGCGTCGACGTTCTTCTGGATCGTACCTACGAGGGTCGAATCGGTGCGCGCCTCGATCAGCCCCGGGATATTGAGCCCGTTCACGTGCACGGGCTTCCGCTCGAAGCTGGAGGTCAGCTCCTCGCCCGGAATGAGCAGGAAGCTCGAATCGACCAGGTGCGAGAGCGTCTTCGGATCGGTGAAGACGTTATGGTCGGAGAGCACGAGGAAGCGGTACCCGTGCGCCTTGTACCAGCGCGCGACCACGCCCGGCGGCGAGTCGCCATCGCTCCGGTCGGTATGCGAATGCGTGTTGCCCTTGAACCACTGGCCCTCCTGCGACGGCGGCAGCTCGAACCGCGCGCCGGATGACTGCGCCGCGCCCATCGCGGGCAGCGTCAGCAGCGCCACGATCAGGACGAAGCGCAAAGAGAGCATTGGTCGGGTCGGATCGAGCCGGAAGTGAGGGATCAGCGTCGGCGGAGCATCTCGAGAACGACGCTCCCGATGAGGATGATGGCGATGAGGCTGAAGCAGATCGACGAGATGCTCCAGGCGATGCCCTCCTGCGTGCGCGCCAGCGTGCTCAGACCAAGCGCGGTGAGTCCCGCTGCGAGCCGCATGACCCACGCGGGCACCAGCTCCCGGTCTCGCTGGGCGACGTACCAGAGCATCGCGCCACCCACGAACGTGAGGACTCCGAGCACCAACTGCATGACCAATTCTACACCCGTCGGCTCGCGCTGTCCCATCCGCGGATGCGAAAGCGGGGTGGGGGCGCGAAGCCCCCACCCCGTCGATTTCGCGATGTGCCTTACTGAACGGTCACGCTGCCGACCATCCCCATCATCTCGTGCGGCGTGCAGACGAAGGGATACTGTCCGGGCTTGATGCCGGCGAAGGAGACCGTGTAGGCCTCGTTCGCGCCCATCATGAGCGGACCCGTCATCGGTCCCATCTTGGGAGTGTTACCGGCGGGCATGTTCTTCGCCAGCGTCACCTCGACGTCGTCGGGGATCTGCTCGGGCTTGAACGCCACGTTGTGCGGTCCGCCGGAGACGTTGATGAACTTGATCGCATCCCCTTCCTTCACGGTGATCTGCGCGGGGACGTAGAGGTACTTGCCGTTTTCGAGGACCATGCGGACTTCGTGCGTGGTCCCGTTGACGGTGGGAATCGCGGCGGCGGTTGGCGCCGTGCCGCTGGTGGCCGAAGCCGGGGTGGCTGCGCCGTTCGCGGGCGGGGCGTCGCTGGTCGACGCCTCGCTACCGGTGCACGCGGCCAGGACAACCGCGCTCGCGAGAAGCGCACGTCCGAGGAACTGCATGTGGGAATACCCTCCAGTGCCGTACTGTATGCGACAGCAACGAGCGTCCGCCAGGAGCGGCGGACACGGTTGTGAATTTATTCACAAGCCCGGGCGATTCAAGGGACGGGCAAAGGCCACACTCCGCCGCATAAACTTCGCACCATGGAAGTCCAGATCTTCGGCCTCAAGAAAAGCGCGGACACGCGCAAGGCCCTGCGCTTCTTCGCCGAGCGGCGGATCAAGACGCACTTCGTCGATTTGAACGAGCGCGCCGCCTCGCCGGGCGAGCTGCGCCGATTCGTCGAGCGCTTTGGACCCGATGCCCTCATCGACCGCGAGTCCCGGCGCTTCGCCGAGCTCGGCCTGCGACAGGCGATCTACGCTCCCCAGCGCTGGATCGACAAGCTGGCCGAAGAGCCCCTCATCCTTCGCGTTCCCCTGGTCCGCTTCGGATCGCGCCTCGCCGTGGGCCTCGATGAACCGGAGTGGAAACGGTGGATCGCCGCGGAGGCCGCCCGCTAGTCAGCCCCCGAACACCACGGGATGCAGCAGCGTGACGAGCAGCACCACGACGGCCACCGCCATCACATCGAGCAGCACACCGGCTCGCGCCATCTGTCGTACCGTGACGTGCCCGCTGCCGAAGACGATCAGGTTCGGCGGCGTCGCCACTGGCAGCGCGAATCCGGCCGACGCGGCGAGCGCGGTGATGAGCATCAGGACGATCGGCGGCTCCCCGATCGCGTAGCCGAGCGACGCGGCGATAGGCAGGGCCATGGCTGCCGTCGCGGTGTTGGATGCCACCTCGCTCAGCAGCAGAACCAGCAGCGCGAGCCCGCCGAACACCACGAGATCCGGAAGCCCCCCGAGGCCCGCCATCAGCGAGCCCAGCCAGCGCGCGAGACCACTGCTCTCCATCGCGGTCGCAAGCGAGAAGCCCCCGCCATACACCAGCAGCACCTCCCACGGAATCGCGCGGGCCTCCCGCCAGGTGAGGAGCGGTCGCCGAATGCCCTCGCGTCCGCGGCGTCATCCATGCGCCGTGGAAGATGTGAGCCCGAGCGATCGGGTCAACGGTGTTCGAAACCGGCGCCACGATCATGCGCGATGTAGATTTTGCGCGTGACTGCCCGCGCCCATCTTCCGCCCGCCTTCGCGCCGCTCCGACCGCCGGAGACCACGCTCGACGCGACACTCGATGAGGCGTTGAAGGCCATCGAGTCGGCCGGCCTGCTGCGCGCGACCCGCGAGGTGCGCCGATTGGGCGGCGGCCGGCTGCTCATCGACGATCGCGAGGCACTCGACTTCGCGTCTAACGACTATCTGGGCCTCGCCGCCGATCCGCGCCTCGCGTCGGCGATGGCCGCGGCGGCTGCGAGCGCGGGAGCGGGAGCCGGCGCGGCGCGGCTCATCACCGGCACGCACCCCATTCATACGGCGCTGGAGCGCGAGCTGGCGCAGTTCGCGGGGGCCGACGCGGCGTTGCTGTTCGCCTCCGGATTCGCGGCGAACATTGCCGTCATTCCCGCGCTCGTCGATGAGGGCGACGTCATCTACTCCGACCAGTACGCGCACGCGTCGCTCATCGACGGGTGCCGCCTGTCGAGGGCACGCACCTGCATCGTGCCACATGGCGATCTCGTCGCGCTCGAGACCCGTCTGCGGGCGCACGCGGGGCACGTGCGGCGTTCGCTGATCGTGGTGGAGGGCGTCTACTCGATGGAGGGCGATCGCGTCGCGCTCGATAGGCTGCTGCCGCTCGCCCGACGGTTCGGCGCGTGGGTCATGCTCGACGACGCGCACGCCTTCGGAGTCGTGGGGCCGGAGGGCCGCGGTAGCGCGGCGATCTCGTGGCCGGTCGGGGCGCCCGACATCATCGTGGGCACGCTCGGCAAGTCGTTCGGCACGTCCGGCGCCTTCGTCGCGGGCTCGTGCACGCTCATCGAGTACCTGCGTCACCGCGCGCGCCCCTTCGTCTACAGCACGGCGCTCGCACCGCCGATCGCGGCCGCCACACGCGTCGCGCTGCGCATCGCGCGCGACGAAGAGTGGCGCCGGGACCGCGTGAAGGAGGCCGCGCGGATCGTTCGGGCACGATTGCGGGCCATGGGACGTGAGGCGCTCGGGCACGAGGAGAGCGCCATCGTGTCGATCCCCATCGGCGATCCGCAGCGAACGATGCGCGTGGCGGCGCGCCTCGAGCGCGAGGGCTTCATCGTGGGCGCCATCCGCCCGCCGACCGTCCCCGAGGGGACCTCTCGCCTCCGCGTCACGCTCTCGGCCGCGCACGAGCCGGCGGATCTCGAGCGCTTCTGCGACGCGCTCGAGGCGGCACTCCGCACCGGCGGGGAATGATCGATCGGGACCTGCTCGCGCGCGACGCGCGGCACGTCTGGCATCCCTATTCTCGCGCAACGGCGCCGCCCCCCCTGCCCGTGGTGCGCGCGTCAGGCGCCTACCTCCACACGCCGGACGGTCGCGCCGTGCTCGACGCAATCTCCTCGTGGTGGGTCACGTTGCACGGCCACGGCCATCCGGCCATCGCGGCCGCCGTCGCCGCCCAGGCGGCGGCGCTCGAACAGGTGATCTTCGCCGGATGCACGCACGAGCCCGCCGTCCGCCTCGCGGAGCGCCTGACGAGCCTCGCTCCGGCCGGCCTGGACCGCGTGTTCTACAGCGACGATGGCTCCACGGCGGTCGAGGTCGCGCTCAAGATCGCGTTGCAGTACTGGCGCATCGCCGGACAGGACCGCGACATCATCATCGCCATGGAGCACGCGTACCACGGCGACACCGTAGGCGCGATGAGCGTGAGCGCGCGCGGTGTGTTCACCGCGCCCTTCGGTGCGATGATGTTCGACGTGGCGCGCATCCCCGAGCCCTCGTCCGGCGATTCTCTCGCGGCGCTCGACGCGCTGCTCGACCGTGACGGCGGCCGCTGCGCCGCCCTCATCCTGGAACCGATGCTGCTCGGCGCCGGCGGCATGCGGATGTACGACGCGGCCACGCTCGCACGGATCGCGCACCGCGCCACCGATGCCGGCGTGCTGGTGATCGCCGATGAGGTGCTGACGGGATTCGGCCGCACCGGCCCGCTGTTCGCCTGCGAGCACGCGGACGTGACGCCGGATCTTCTCTGCCTGTCGAAGGGGCTCACCGGTGGGTTTCTCCCGCTCGGCGCCACTCTGCTGACGTCGCGCATCGCCAGCACGTTCGACGGCCGCTCGCCGTTCGGCACGTTGTACCACGGGCATTCGTACACGGCGAATCCCATCGCCTGCGCCGCGGCGCTCGCGAGCCTCGATCTGCTGGACGAGGCGTGCGCGGAGCGCCGCGACACGATCGCGGACGCGCATCGCCGCGGACTGGCCACGATCCGGGCCGACTCCCGCGTTCGCGCGCCGCGCGCGATCGGAACAGTGGCCGCCTTCGACCTGGCCGGAGAAGTGGGGTACCTGAGCGACGCCGCGGCCGGCCTGGCCGCGTTCGCCCTCGACCGCGGCGTGCTCGTCAGGCCGCTCGGCAACGTCGTGTACGTGCTGCCACCGTACTGTATCACGGACGGGGAACTCGCCCACATCTACGGGGTGATCGCCGAATGGCTGGACAGCGCATGATCCGGCTCGGTGTGACCGGGACCGACACGGGCGTCGGCAAGACGACCGTCGCCTGCGCGCTGCTCGCCATGCTGCGCGCGCGCGGAGTCCGCACGGCGGCCATGAAGCCGGTCGAGACGGGGGTGCGCGTGGACGACGAAGCGAGCGACGCCGCCCGGTTGCGCGCGCTGGCGAACGTCCCGCAGCCGCTCGGTGACATTCGGCCCTACGCCTTTCCCGATCCGCTCGCACCGCTGGCCGCGGCGGAGCGCCTGGGAACGGCGATCGACATCGCGGTGCTGGATGCCGCGTTCGCGCGCACATGCCAGGGCGCCGACGCCGTGATCGTCGAAGGAGCTGGCGGCGCGCTCGTGCCGCTGACTGCGACCGCGACCGTCCTGGACCTCTTCCACCGCTGGTCGCTCGACGTCCTCATCGTGGCGGCGAACCGGCTGGGTGTACTGAATCATGCGTTGCTCACCGACCGCGCAGTCCGGTCGCGCGGTTTGCGTCTTCGGGCGATCGTGCTCGTCGATGCACCGGAGCCCGATGCGTCGAGCGGCAGCAACGCCGGGATGCTCGCGCGCCTCACGCGCGCGCCGGTGCTGTGCTTTCCGAGGCTCGACGTGCCCGAAGATGCGCGCGCGCTCGCCGACGCCGGCATTCGTGCCGGACTGTCGCCGCTCCTCACCGATCTCATGCCCTCGCTCACCACGGTTCGATGATGACGACCACCGATCGGGATTGGTCCCGCCTCGCAGATGCTTCGCTCGCCGGAGACTGTCTGTCGCGCGAGGATGCGCGCGCCGTCCTGGAGGCGCCGGACGATCAACTCCTGGAACTGCTCGCGGCCGCCTACCGGGTGCGCCGGCAGTCGTGGGGCAACCGCGTGCGTCTGCACTTCCTGCTCAACGCGCAGAGCGGGCTCTGTCCCGAAGACTGCCACTACTGCTCGCAGTCGTCAGTTTCGACGGCGGAGATCGAGAAGTATCCGATGCTGGCAACGCAGCGGATCCTCGACGCGGCCGAGCGCGCCGCGGCGCTGCGCGCCGGCACGCTGTGCCTCGTCATCTCGGGGCGCACGCCGGGGGAGCGCGTCTTCGGCAAGGTGCTGGACGCCGTGCGCGCCGTGCGCGAGCGGCACGACCTGAAGATCTGCGCGTGCCTCGGACTTCTGTCCGAGGAGCAGACGCGACGCCTCGCCGAGGCGGGCGTGGAGACGGTCAATCACAACCTGAACGCCTCGCGCCGCTTCCACGACGAGGTCGTCACGACGCATACGTTCGAGGACCGGCAGCGCACGGTGCAGCACGTACGGGCCGCGGGACTCAAGACCTGCTCGGGCGGCATCCTCGGCATGGGCGAGTCCGACGATGACGTCATCGATCTCGCGCTGAGCCTCCGGGAGCTCGACGTGCGGAGCGTGCCGGTGAACTTCCTCGTGCCGATCGCCGGGACGCCGTTCGCCGAGCGCGCGCATCTCGATCCACGGCGATGCCTGCGGATCCTCTCGCTCTACCGACTGCTGCTGCCGACGCAGGAGATCCGGATCAGCGGCGGGCGGGAGGTGCACCTGCGGTCGCTGCAGGTGTTGGGACTCTACCCCGCGAACTCGATCTTCATCGGCGACTACCTGACGACGCCTGGCGCGGCGGTACACGCCGATCTGCAGATGATCCGCGATGCCGGCTTCGTCCTCGAGTCACCGGATGGCGAGCCGCTGCCGGACGACGCCTTCGAGGACGTACCGGCGTTCGCGCCGGGGGAGACGCTGCGCGCCGCGGCGCCGCCGCGATCGATGCGTTAGGCTCGCGGCGCTGGCATTGCAGCGGTGTCAGGTGAACTCGCCGATGAACCCGATCTCGGGATGGAGGTCGAGGTCGAACCGCTCCCGCACCGCCGCCTGCGCGTGGGCGATGAGCGCGCGGACATCGGCCGCGGTCGCCCGGCCGAGGTTGACCATGATGTTGGCGTGGATCCAGGAGATCTGCGCGTCGCCTACCCGATGCCCCTTCAAGCCGCATTGATCGATGAGCCGACCCGCGCCCACGCCTTCGATCTTCTTGAAGATCGAGCCCACGCTGGGATGATGGTCCAGCCACGGATGACGCGCTCCGCGCCAGCTCAGATTCTCCTGGAGGATCCGATGCATGGCGGCCGAATCGCCCTTCGCAAGGCGAAGCCGCACGCTGAGCGCCACGTCGGCGCGATGGTGAAACACGCTGTCGTCGTAGCCGAACCGCACGTAGCCGGCATCCACCGTGCGGCGCTCACCCTCCTCGGACAGGATGTCGCACGACTCGAATACCTCGGCGATGAACATCGTGCGCTCGCGCTCCGGCGCCGGCGAGAGGAAATGCAGATTCTGCCAGACCGCGCCCCCAACGGTGCTCGGAATGCCCACGTAATGCTCGAGCCCCGACCACCCGCGCGCGACGGCGTCGTGGATCAGGTCGTGCATGACGACGCCGGACTCCGCATCGACCCGACCGTCATCGTGCCAGCGGACCTCCCGCGCCCGGTTGCGAATGACGAGGCCACGGAACCCGCCGTCGCCCACGAGAATGTTCGCGCCGAGCCCGAGGACGAAATGCGGCACACCGCTCGCGCGCGCCGCGCAGACCGCGCGCGCCAGCTCCTCCGCCGTCGCCGCCTCGTAATAGAGGTCCGCCGGCCCGCCGATCTTGAAGGTGGTATACGGCGCCAGCGGCTGCGCGCGGTGCACCCGGTCGGCGCCGAGCTCCGCGATGAGCGCCGCCTCGCCCCTCACGTCGGGGGCTCCGTGTCGCGCAAGGTTTCCTCGAGCGCGGCGGCGAGGCCGGGGTCGTTCTCGCGCACCGGACCGAGGTGCTTCCAGCGGACGATGCCGTCCGGCCCGATCAGGACCGAGAGCGGCACGCCGATCCCCTGAAACGTCGTCGACACGACGTTGTCGGGATCGAGCCAGAGCTGGTACGTGACGCCGTACCGGCGCGCAAACTCCTCGATGGCGTCGCCGGCACCCGTCGCATCGATGCTCACGCCGACGATCGTCAGGCCCCGCGCGGCATGCTCCTCGTGAAGCTGTTGCAGCACCGGCAGCTCTTCGCGGCAGGGAAAACACCAGGTGGCCCATACGTTCAGCAGGACCGTCCGACCGCGGAGCCCCTCCAGCGACACCGTGTCACCCGCCATGCGCACGGCTCGATAGGCGGGCGCGGGTGCCCCGACTTCCCCGGAGGGAATCGACTCGCACGACACGAACGCCAGAAGCGCGGCGGCGGCCAACGCCACGAACATGCGGCGCCCGGATGGACGGGTCGTCATGGCCTCAAGATATCGCGCCGGCGCCGCGCTAGCGCAGGCGCGCGCGCGACGTGCGCACTCCGGCGGAGTCGCCGACCTGCGTCCAGGCGAACAGCAGCTCGTCACCCGTGGCGGCCATGCGCGGGAATCCGCTCGACCGCGCCGCGCTCGATCCGGCGACCACGTGCGGCTCGCCCACCCGGCCATCGGTCGTGACATGGCGCACGCGGACCTCGGCACCCTCGGTTCCGATCCGCTCGAGCCACATCACCACCGCCGAGCCGTCCTGTAGCAGCACGACGTCCACGCGGCCGATCGGCGTCCCTCCGTCGATGCGGACGGGTGCGCCGAACGAGTCGCCGGAATCGTCGGAGAACGCCAGGCGCACCACCGGCGAGTCGTTAGGAGCGGTGAACCAGGCGGCGACCACGCGCTCGTCCCGCGCGGCGATGGCCGGACCATTGACCGGGCAGTAGTCCACCCGCCACCCGTCGGCGTGGATGCGCCGTGGCGTGGTCCATCCAGACGCCTCACGACGCGAGATCACCAGGTCCCGAATCTCATCTTCGCTGCGGTCGCGGTACACGACCACCGGCCCGCGCGACGTCATCGCGAGGTCCGTCTGGCAGCAGTCGCAGGTCCGGTCGTCCACCATGCGCTCGTCGCCGAGCGCGCCGTCGGGCGCGAGCGTGCGCGAAACGAGCGCCATGGCGCGCGTGGCGCCCGCGCGCGTCGTGTCGTAGCCCCGCGCGTCGAGCCACACGGCGAGCAACGAGTCGCCGACCGGCATCATCGCCACGAAACCGTGCTCCCCCCCACGGCTGTCGGGATGCGGCACCACGCCATCGCTCCACGTGGCGCCGTCATCGCCGCTGACGGCGATGCGCACGTCGTAGTCGTAGCGGCCGGCGCCGCTGCGCTGCGGCCAGTGCGCGGCCAGCCGCCCGCCGCCCAGCGGTGCCATGGAGGGGAAATCGGCCCAGTTGAGCCAGAGGTCGCTCCGCCTGACGATGGTGCGCGGCTCCGACCAGGCGGACGCTCGCCACTCGGCGAACCGCAACGCGTGCGACGAGTCGCCGGCCGGCTCGACCCACGAGAGCGTCACGCGCCCGTCGGGCGCGACGGCCAGGTTCGGCTCGCTCGACCGCGCGGCGGCAGGCGAGGGCAGCGGCTCGAGCTCGAACGCGACCGGAGCCGGCTCGTCCGATCCACCGACGCATCCGGCAAGCGCCGCGGCGAGGAGGAACAGCGGGACAGGGTGAGTGCGGATCATGCGAAGAACGTAGCGCCGTCGGTGCATGCGGGCGATATGCCGGGCCGCGAATCACCCCGCCGCATGGCGGCGGGCGAGCACGGCCTGCACCTGGCGGAGCGACCCGCCGGCCGCTCGCACGGCGACGAGGGTGTGGTAGATGAGGTCCGCCGCCTCTTCGCAGGCGCGGTCGGCATCCAGATCCGCGCACGCGGTGACGAGCTCCGCCGCCTCCTCCCCGAGCTTCTTGAGGCGGAGGTTGCGGTCGGCCAGGAGGCGCCTGGTGTAGGACGGACGCGAGGGAGCTTCGCCCCTCGCTTCCGCGCGCGTCCGGATGACTCCGTCGATCCGGTCGAGCACGCCCGCCGCCGCTTCCACGTCCCCGAAGCACGTATCGCTCCCCGTGTGGCAAGCCGGCAAGATCGCCTCGACTCGCGCCAGTATCGCGTCAGCATCGCAGTCGTAACGCAGCTCTTTCACACGCTGGGTGCTTCCACTGCTCTCCCCCTTCCTCCAAAGCCCGCGCGTCCGCGACCAGTAATGCATGTCGCCGGTCTCCCGGGTCCGCTCCAGGGCCTCCCGGTTCGCGTGCGCCACCATCAACACCGCCCCGCTCAGATGATCCTGGCAGACCACCGTCACCAGGCCTCCGCCCTTCGCGAAGTCGACAGCATCGAGGTCGATCACGGAGCCTCCGCCGAGTAAGGAATGTCGAGCAGCCGGCGCGCCTCCGACGCGAGGACGGCGTTCGTGGCGACCGCCCCGCCGCCATCGATCCGGCGCGCGCCAGCCCAGTCCGTGAACCGGCCGCCCGCCTCCTCCACGATGGGAAGCAACGCCGCCGCGTCCCAGCTGGACAGCACCGGGTCCACCATCACCTCGGCCCTCCCCGTGGCCACGAGCAGGTAGCCGTAGCAGTCGCCCCAACTACGCACCATTCCGGCGCTGCCCTCGAGTTCACCCCATCGCGCGCGAAGCGATCGATTCGCCGAGAAGGTCTCGTCCGTGGTGAGAACCAACGCGTCACTGATGCGATCGACGCGCGACACCGAAAGCCGCTCACCGTTCGACCAGCTCCCCTCGCCGCGACTCGCACACGCGAGCTCACCCAGCGCCGGGAAGGCCGCCGCGCCAGCGATCGTGTCGTCCCCTTCGACGACGGCGACGAGCACCCCCCAGAGCGGCACGCCGCGCAGGAAGGTCCGGGTGCCGTCGATCGGATCGAGAATCCACCGGCGGCGCGCCCCGCCGCGCTCGATCCCGTACTCCTCGCCGAGGATTCCATCCTCGGGGAAGCGCGCGCGAATCCAGTCGCGCGCGGCATCCTCAGCCGCCAGGTCAGCGTTCGTCACGGGCGACCCATCGGGCTTCCTGTCTATCACGAGGCTGGCGGACCGGTAGTGCCGCAGCGCGATCTCGCCCGCGATGCGCGCCACCTCAGCGGCGGCCTCCATCAGCCGCGCCGGCGTCTCGCGTGCGCTCATGCAACGTGCCTCACCGGGACGCCGCGCGCGGCGAGCCGCGTCTTGATCTCCGCGACCGTCGTCACCCCGTCGTGCAGAATGCCGGCAACCAGCGCCGCATCCGCCTTGCCCACGTCGAGCGCATCGGCGACGTGCTCGGCGCTCCCCGCGCCGCCGCTCGCGATGACCGGCACCCGCACGGCCTCCGCAACTGCGCGTGTGAGCTCGAGATCGTACCCCGTGCGCGCCCCGTCGCGGTCGATGCTCGTGAGCAGGATCTCGCCCGCGCCGCGGCGCACGCACTCCGCGGCCCAGGCGATCGCATCGAGCTCGGTAGGCCGCTTGCCCCCGTGCGTGTGCACGCGCCATCCCCGTTCGCCGGGCATTGCGCGCGCATCGATGCTCGCGACCACGCACTGCGCACCGAACCGCTCCGCGCATTCGCTCAGCACCGCGGGGCGCTGCACGGCGGCCGTGTTGAAGCTGACCTTGTCCGCGCCGGCTCGTAAGGCGCGCGCCGCATCGTCCGCCGAGCGCACGCCGCCGCCGATGGTCAGCGGGATGAACAGCCGCTCAGCGGTTCGGCGGGCGGCGTCGAGCAGCGTCGCGCGCTCCTCGTCGCTGGCCGAGATGTCGAGGAACACGATCTCGTCGGCGCCCTCGGCCTCGTATCGCTCCGCCAGCGCCACCGGATCACCGACATCGCGCAAGGACTCGAACTGGACGCCCTTCACGACGCGGCCGCCCTTCACGTCGAGACAGACGACGAGCCGCTTCACGAGCATCAGCCCTCCGACCAGCGCACGCTGCCCTTCGTGCTGAACGTCTCCGCGTTCTCGCCGGTGCGCCGTGCGTCCCGGAGCGCCAGGCCGAGCGCCTTGAACGCGGCCTCGACGATGTGGTGCCGATCGCGGCCGCGCAGCACGCGGATGTGCAGCGTCAGGCGGCCGTGTTCGGCGAACGAACGCATCCAGTGATCATACAGCGTGCTCGGGAGCGGCCCCCGATAATAGGCGCGCCCTCCCAGGTCGAGCGTCACGTGCACGAGCGCGTCATCCATGGGAACGGTGCGGTCGCCGTACCGGGCAGCGGTATCGGGCGTCGCCTTCGCGAGCGCGGCCCCGAGCGTGATCGCCACGTCCTCCAGCACGTGGTGCCGCAAGTCGCCTGACGCCTCCACGGTCAGATCGAGTCCCGCGTATCGGCCGAGCGCGGTGAGCATGTGGTCGAGAAAGGGAATCGTGGTCGCCACTTCCGTACGGCCGGTGCCCGGCTCGAGCGCGATGCGCACTCGTGTCTCGCGTGTTTCCCGCGTCACCTGCGGCATGTCGTCCTCGTCATGTCGTCATCGGTCCGAGTGCGCGCCCGAACGTGCGCGCCGCGTCGCGCGCGTCCAGCGCGCCCGTATACAGCGCCATACCGATCACCGCGCCCGCCGCGCCCGCGTCCCGCAACGCGTGCAGGTCGGCGATCGACCGGATGCCGCCGCTCGCGTAGAGCGCATGCGGCACGGCCGCCGTCGCCTCACGGGTAATGGACAGGTCGGGACCGGCCAGGCGTCCCTCCTGGTGCACCGCCGTGACCAGCACGCCCGCCAACGGCAGCTCCGCAAGCCTGGCGAGCACGCGATCGAGCGGCTCCTGAAGCGACCGGGCCCACCCGTGGGTGAGCACCTCGCGCCCTCGCACATCCACGGCGACCACGATCCTCGACGGGAAGTCGCTCGCGGCCTGGTCGAGCCAGTCGGGCTCCTCGAGCGCGCGGGTGCCGACGACCACGCGTGCCGCGCCGAGGTCGAGCAGCCGCTGGATGCCAGCCGCGTCGCGCACGCCACCGCCGACCTGCACGGGGACCTGCAGCGCGGCGATGAGGTCGCGTACGATCACGCCGTTGTCTCCCCGACCCGTTGCCGCGTCGAGATCGACCACGTGCAGCTCGGCGAACCCGAGGTCCGCCCACGCGGCCGCGACCGCGACGGGATCGCCGAGCCTCACGCGCTCTGTCTCGTACGCGCCGCCCACGAGTTGCACGCACGCACCGTCGCGCAGGTCCACGGCGGGGATGGCGATCATCGGGCAGTCTCGAGAAACGCCCGCAGCATTGCGACACCCGCCGCGGAGCTCTTCTCCGGGTGGAACTGCGCGCCGACCGCGGACCCCTGCCGCACGAGTGCCGGAAAGCGGTCGCCACCGTGCTCGCTCCACGCGCGCACGCACGAGGGATCCTCGGGACGGCACGCAAACCCGTTCGCGAAGTACGCGATCTCCAGCTTGGAACACTCCAGCAGCGCATCGTCAGGGTCGTCGAGGGTATTCCACCCGATCTGCGGGACGCGTTGCGCCCGGATCGCGGTCACCCGGCCGGCGATCACGCCCAGTCCCTCGCCATTGCCTTCATCGCTGCCCTCGAAGAGCAGCTGCATGCCGAGGCAGATGCCCAGCACTGGGAGGCCGTCGTGAACGGCCTGACGAATCGCCGAGCGCCCGGGCGCCAGGCGAGCGGCCGCCGCGCCGAATGCGCCGACGCCGGGCAGCACGAGAACGTCACCCCCGGCCGCGGAAATCGGGTCCGGGTCGACGTGCACGCGCACCCCGTCCGCTCGGGCAAGCGCCTTGGCCAGCGAGTGCAGGTTGCCGGCACCGTAGTCGAAGATGCGGACGTTCACGCGGCGGCTCCCCGCGCGGGCAGCGCGTGGAGCAGCCGCTCGAGCTGCGGCCACGGCGCCACCGTTATGCGCAGCGCGCCGCCGATGCCCGGAAGCGCGGAGAACGCCCGGACGGCGATTCCGGACTCGCGCAACGCCCGCGCGATGGCCTGGGCGGCCGGCAGCCCCTCGCCAGGCACGGCGAGCACGAAGTTCGCCCCTGATGGATACACGCGCCACCCGCGTTCGGTCAGCGCTCCCGACAGCCGATTGCGTGCGTCCACTGCCTCCGCGACGCGCGAGCGCATCCACTCGAGGTCCCCGGCCAGCGCCGCGGTCGCCGCCGGTTCCGACCAGGCCGATAGCGCGTACGGCCCGCGCGCCTTCGCCAGCTCGCGCACCAGGCTCGGGGCGCCTAGCGCATACCCGATGCGCAAGCCGGCCAGGCCGAACGCCTTGGAGAACGTCCGCGTGACGATCACGTGGGGTGCCTCGGGCAGCAGCGACACTGCCGACCAGCCGGCGAACTCGACGTACGCCTCGTCGATGACGACGATGCCGGGCGCATCGGCGATGACCCGCTCCAGCGATGCGGGCTCGATCACGGTGCCCGTGGGATTGTTCGGCGAACACAGATAGATGATGCGCGCTCCAGTTGCCAGCAGCGCGGGCTCATCGAGGAGGAGCGTGGGTGCGTCGGGCGTGCCTCCCACGCGCCACGGCACCGGGACGGGCCGGAGCGAGTTGGCCCGCACGAAGCTCGGCACGATGACGAAGCTCGGATCGGCGTAGGCAACGGCCTCGCCTGGCTCCGCGAGCGCCCGGAACGCGCAGTCGAGGATCTGGTCCGAGCCGCAGCCGGTCACGACCATGTCGGGCGAGACCCCCGCATAGTCGGCGATCGCGCGCGCGAGCTCCGGCGCGTAGGCCGCAGGGTAGCGGGCGGCGGCGCTCGTCGGGAGCTGCGACAGCGCTCGCGCCGCGGCCGGCGGCGTGCCCCACTGGTTGGTGTTGTCGCTCAGGTCGATCTCGACCCGGCCATAGTGTCCGCCTTCGTACAGCGGGATCGCTCGATAGGCGGCGCGCCCTTCGGCCCGGCTCGCGCGCTCGATGGTGCTCATGGCGATGCCTCCGCCCAGGCGGCGGCCGCCGCCGCGTGGGCGGGCAACCCCTCCGCCAACGCCAGGACGGCGGTCGGTTCCGCCAATCGCGCGGCGGCCGCCGGAGCGATTCGTTGATAGGTGGTCCAGCGCATGAAGTCGAGTGTCGAGAGTCCGGAGTACGATCGCGCCGTGCCGCCCGTGGGCAGCACGTGATTCGCCCCGGTCACATAATCGCCGAACGCGACCGAGGACGAGACGCCCAGGAAGATCGTGCCGGCGTTTCGAACGTCTGGGAGTAGCGCGTCCGGGTCCTTCACCGCGAGCAGGAGGTGCTCCGGCGCCCACTCGGCGATGAACGCGAGACCCTCAACGGCGTCGCGCGCCGCGAGCAGCGCGCCCCGTTCGCCCAGCGCCTGACGAGCAATGGCGCCGCGTGGCGCCGCGGCGAGCTGCACCGTCAGCGCCTGCACCAGCGCATCGGGCGAGGCGCCGGGCAGCAAGACGGCGACCACCGCGGCGTCCGGGTCGTGCTCGGCCTGCGCGAGCATCTCGCGGGCGATCCCCTCCGCCGGCGCGCTCCCATCCCAGAGGACCAGCAGCTCACTGGGCCCGGCCGGAGCGTCGATCGCGACGACCGACGCCACCTGCGCCTTGGCCTCGGCGACGTAGGCGTTCCCCGGGCCGACGATGCGGTCCACGCGGGGCACCGATGCCGTGCCGTACGCCATCGCCGCCACGGCGCCGGCACCGCCTAGCGCGAACACGCGGTCCGCCCCCGCGAGCGATGCCGCCGCGAGCACCGCGGGAGCGGGTAGCCCATCCGGCTGCGGCGGCGAGCAGAGAATGACATCGCTCACACCGGCGACGCGCGCGGGCACGACCCCCATCAACACCGAACTGGGGTACACGGCGCGACCCCCTGGCGCGTACACGCCGACGCGCCGCAGCGGATCCGCGCGCCGGCCCACCATCACGCCCGGCTCCGTTTCGACCTCGATCGGTGCGGGCCGCCACGCGGCGTGCGCCCGCGCGACGTTGTCGCGGGCGCGCTCCAGCGATCGCGTCACGACGGGATCGAGCGCGTCGAGCGCGCGGTCCCAGGTCGCGCGCGGCACCTCGAGCGCCTCGAGGTCCACGCCGTCGAGCGCGCGCGCCAACGCGCGGAGCGCCGCGTCGCCGTCCTGCCTGACGCGAGCGAGGATCTCCGTCACCCGCTGGCGCACCGCCGGATCGGCGGCCACGCCCCGTTCGACCAGCGTCGAGCGCTCGTCAGGCGACAGGCGCGCGACTGTACCCATGATTGCAAAGGGTGTGTTCACGGCATGAGCCTCTCGATGCGCGTCACCAGAATGCCCTCGGCGCCGAGCGCCTTGAGCTCGGCGATCGTGCGGTAGATCGCCTGCTGCGCGACGACCACGTGCACGGCGACGAACGACCCGCCGTTCAGGATGTCGATCACCGTCGGGCCGGTGAGTCCCGGCACGATCTCCTTCACGCGCTCCAGCGCGGTGCGCGGCACGTTCGCCATGAGATAGCGTTGCCCTCGCGCGCGGAGCACCGACTCGAGCGCCGTCGTCAGGCCCTCGAGCGCCCGGCGCCGTTCGGCGTCGCGCGGCGTGGCGGCCCCATCCGCCGTCACGAGACGCGCGGACGATTCCAGCACGGTCTCCAGTTCACGCAGGTTGTTCACGCGCAGCGTGGAGCCCGTCGACGTGAGATCGACGATCACGTCGGCGATGCCGAGGTGCGGCGCGATCTCCGCGGCGCCGGAAACGGGCACGATCGTGACGCTCCGCCCGCGATCCCGGAAGAAGCGCTCGGCCAGGCGGGGGAACGCCGTGGCGACGCGCGACCCCGCGGCCACGTCGTCCACCGACCGGACCCCTGCATCGTCGCGCGCCGCCACCACCAGGCGGCACCGTCCCAGGTCCAGATCGAGAAGCTCGCGCAACGGGCGGTCGGCTTCACGAACCAGGTCGTGCCCCGTTATGCCCGCATCCGCCGCCCCGTCGGCGACGAACTCCGGAATGTCCTGCGCGCGGACGAAGATGGCCTCGAACTCGCCGCCGAGCGATGCGACGAGTGCGCGGTCGTTGGCGGCGCGAACGGGCAGACCGGCGTCGGCGAGTAGGTCACGGACGTCCTCTACCAATCGCCCCTTGTTGGGCAGTGCGATGCGGAGCATGAGCGTGGCGGATGAAAAAAAACGGCGGCCCATCCACGAGGGACGGGCCGCCGGATACCGGTGCGAGCTCGGAGCGGCTACCCGCGCCCTCCGCACATGCGCACGATCCCCCGGCCCGCCGGGCGGTGGCGATGGTGCGCGTGGTGGTGGACGCAAGCGATCCGAAGCATGGGCGGGAACCTACTGCGGCATAGGGGGCCGGTCAATGCGGCTCACTCCACGACTCCCGATGAGGCGTCCCGGGAGCCGTGGGCGACGCCCGTCCCGACGCCGGCGCCGAACAACAGGGCGGTTCCCGCGCCGATCAGGGGCAGAACCGCGACAACCGGGGCCGCAACGACCGCGGCGGCCGCGCCGGCCACCCAGGGTGCCGCGCGCCGATGCGCTACATCGACGAAGCGCAGGCGCTCCCGCACGAAGCGGCGGCTCCGCGTGTATCCGAATCCAGTGGCGGCGATGGCGGCCGCAACGGTGAGCAACTCGATCATGACGTCCTCCTCTTGCCGGACCGTACGCACCGGCGCGGTGCGGGGTTTCGTGTGGGCCGCCGCGGTGCCGATCTTTCGCGCATGCGATTCCCGTTCTCGGACCCGGCCAGCGGGTGAGCTTCCGCCCCGCCTGGTGGCTGCCCGGACCTCACCTGCCGACGCTGTGGGGCCGTCTCGCACGGCGTCGTTCGCCGCTCGAGGCCGCGGAGGAGCGCTGGCGCACGCCTGACGACGACTGGCTCGCGCTGCATCGGGTCCGCGGGCCCTCGGGTGCGCCGCGCCTGCTCGTGCTGCACGGGCTCGAGGGATCGGCACGCTCGCATTACGCCCACGGATTGCTCCACGCAGCCGGCCGCCGCGGGTGGGACGCGGCGGTGCTCCAGTTCCGCTCGTGCGGCGGCACGGCGAACGACCAGCCGCGGTTCTACCACTCCGGCGAGACCGGAGACCTCGCGTTCGTCGTCGCGCGCCTGACGAGCGAGGCGCCCGGCGTTCCGCTCGGCCTCGTCGGGGTCTCGCTGGGCGGCAACGTGATGCTCAAATGGCTCGGCGAGGCGGGGGCCACGCTTCCGGAGGAGGTTCGTGCCGCCGTCGCGATCTCGGTGCCGTACGATCTCGGGCGCGGCGCGCGCAGCATCGACCGCGGATTCTCCCGCGTGTATCAGGCGCACTTCCTGCGCTCGCTCCGGCGCAAGGCGATCGAAAAGCTCGAGCGGTATCCCGGTTTGTTCGACCGCGCCGCGCTCGCACGGGCGCGGACGCTTGCGGACTTCGACGATGTCGTGACCGCGCCGGTGCACGGATTCGCCGGCGCCGATGATTACTACTCCCGCTGCAGCGCGATCCGCTTCCTGCAAGGCATCCGCCGTCCGACCCTGCTCCTGAGCGCGGAGGACGACCCGTTCCTCCCACCGATCGTGCTCGACGAAGTGCGCGCCATCGCCGCGGACAATTCCGCGCTCGAGGTGGAGTTCCACGCCCGCGGCGGACACGTGGGCTTCGTGGGCGGCACGGTGCCCTGGCGACCGGACTATTACGCGGAGCGGCGGGCACTGGCGTTCCTCGCCGCACGGCTCGCGGCGGCGGCGGCGTCAGCTCACGCCGGCGTCCGCGGGTGACGCCGGCGACGCCGGCATTCGCCTGACGATCTCCGATGCTGGCGCCAGCGCGCGAACGGCGTGCCCCGCCGCCTCGATGGCCTCGCGTCCGCCTTCCTCGCGGTCGACGAGCGCGAGCACGCCGGCGACCCGGCCGCCGGCGGCGGTCACCGCGGCGGCCGCGCGCAGCGCCGATCCGCCGGTCGTTATGACGTCCTCGACGATCACGACGCGGTCGCCGTCCTGGAACGGCCCCTCGATCAGCCGCCCGGTCCCGTGCGCTTTGGCCTCCTTGCGCACGGTGAATGCCCGCAGGGGCGCGTCGCTGGACGCGCTCGCGTAGCAGATGGCGTACGCGACGGGATCGGCGCCGAGGGTCAGCCCGCCGACGGCGTCGGCACCCCAGCCGGCGTCGCGGATCGACGCCAGACCCAGTGGGCCGATCAGCGCGAGGCCCTCGGGGCTCATTGTAGTGAGTCGCGCGTCGATATAGAGTGTTGACGTGCGGCCGGATGCCAGCGTGAAATGCCCGCGACGCGCGGACTTCCGCGCGAGCAGCGCGATCAGGCGCTCGAGATCGGTCATGGACGTAGCGTATCCGGGCCGGGCCGGAGCGTCAATTCCGCGGCACGGCTGATCGTGCGCCTCCTCCTCCATCGAACGCGTCTCCGCGCCTCCGCGCTCGCCAACACGGTCGCGTTCGTGCTCGCAGGCCTCGGCATCCTCGCGATCGACCAGATGCTCGTGGCGGTGCGGCGGAACGAGGCGCAGCGCGTCGCGGGCGAAACGGCGGTCTTCGTGCGCGGGTTCCTCGACGTGCACGAGCAGGCGCTGCAGATCATGCGCACGCTGTTCATCCGCAATCCCGACCTCGTCAGCGCGCGGGAGTTCCGCGAGGTCATTTCCGTGCTCGACGAGCAGGGCCTCGCGTTCCAGCGCCTCTGGCTCACGGACTCGATGGGCGTGGTGCAGCACGAATGGTCGTTCGGGGAGGATGCGCCCTCGACGATGCTCGGCGCCGACGTGGACACACTCCGGTTCCTCGAGCTCCGCGCGATCGCGAGCCTCGCGCGGCGGTCGCGGGAGGCGCAGAGCTCTCGCACGGGCACGCTCTACGGCGGCCAGCGCGGCTTCGTCATCCTGGAGCCGCTCTACACCGGTGATGGCTTCGTCGGGTTCGCGGGCGGGACGATCACCGGCGAGTCGGTCATCGCGGCGCTCGACGCCGTGGTGCGGGACGATCTGCACACGCGGCTCATCCTCGCATCGAACGACACCCTGGCGGTGGATGGGGCAGGCGGGCCGCCCCGATTCGTTGGCGAGACATCCCGGGCGGAATTGACCGCGCCCGGCCCGGCGACGTGGGAGGTCGTGATCTTCTACGATGCCGGCTACCATCGGCGCTGGGTGCTGTTGATGACGGCCGCGCTGCTCATGGGATCGCTGACGATCGCCTTCGTGCACGCGCGGCGGCAAGCCCTGCGCCTCTCGGAGCGCACCGTGGAGCTCGAGCGGCTCTCCGCCGAGCTGCTGCGCGCCAACCGCGCGAAAAGCGAGTTCCTGGCGAGCGTGTCGCACGAGCTGCGGACGCCGCTGAACGCGATCGTCGGCTTCATCGACATGCTTCGCGACGGCGTCTACGGCGAGATGCCGCCTCGCCAGGCAGCGCCGATCGCGCGCGTCGCGTCCTCCGCCACGCATCTGCGGGTGCTCGTCGACCAGATCCTCGACATCGCCAAGCTCGCCGCCGGCCGCATGGAATACCACGCCGAGCCGGTGGACGTCCGCGGACTGGTGACGGAGGTCGCGAGCGAGATCGAGTCGCTGCTCAACGAGCGCGATCTTCATCTGCGGCTGCTGCTGGCGGACGATCTGACGCGCATCTCAACGGACCGCACGCACCTGCGGCAGATTCTGCTCAACCTGTTCGGCAACGCGATCAAGTACACCGGCGAAGGCGGGATCGTGGTGGAGGCGAAGCTGGCGGACCCCGCGTCCGTACCGCCGCACCTGACGGGCATCGCGCCGCCCTCCCCGGTGACCGGCGAGATCTCGACCATGCCGCCCGTGACCCGGTGGGTCTCGGTGGCGGTCACCGATAGCGGCGTCGGGATCGCGCCGGCCGACTTCGACCGGATCTTCGAGGAGTTCGAGCAGGTGAATGCCGGCCCGCGGACGGACTCCATGGTGCGCGGCACGGGCCTCGGCCTGGCGATCTCGCGACGCCTCGCGCGCCTGATCGGGGGCGACATCACGGTGACGAGCGAGATCGGCCGGGGCTCGACGTTCACCGTCTGGCTCCCGGCCGAAGCCTGACGACTACTCCTCGCGGCCGAGGATCGCCCGCATGCGTCCGAGCAGTCCGCCCTTGCGCTTCTCCTCGGCGTCCGGCGGCGCGGCGATGGCCTGCCGGAGGGCCGTCGCGAACGAGACCACGTCGGGATAGCGCTTGGCCGGCTCGCGCGAGAGGCCGCGCATCACGACCTCCTCGACCGCCTTCGGGAACTTCAGCTCGCGGCGCGCGGCGTTGAGCGGGATCGGGGGCTGCGACAGCAGTTGCGTGAAGATCTCCCGCTGGTTCTTGCCGAGGTAGGGAAAGCAGCCGGTGAGCAGGTAGTAGCCAATGGTCGCGAGGCTGTACTGGTCGGCGGCGGGCGTCACCAGCGCGCCGGACAATGCCTCGGGCGCGACGTACATGAGCGTGCCCACGAAGAATCCGGCCCTCGTCAGGCGCTCCTCCGGCGTCATGTCGCTGTCCGCCGCGATCCCGAAATCCAGGAGCCTCGCCTGGCGCGTCTCGGGGTCGTACATGACGTTGTCCGGCTTCAAGTCGCGGTGGATGATGCCCGCCGAGTGCGCGGCCTGCACGGCGTCGGCGATCTGGCTCACGATGGTCGCCACATCGTCGGGCGGGAGTGGCGCGTGCCGGCGCGCATAGCGCTCGAGCAGGTCGCCGTTGGCCCACTCGATGGCGAGGAAATGCAGCCCGGACGGCGCCTCGCCGATCTCGATCGTTCGGACGACGTTCGGGTGCTGGACGCGCGTGCCGTAAGTGGCCTCGCGCAGGAAGCGCGCGATCGCGGTGCGGTCCGCGCGAAGTTTCTCGCGCAGCACCTTGACCGCCACCGCGCCGTGCTGTGGATGCTCGGCGCGATAGACGGTCGCGGTTCCGCCTTCGCCGATCAGCTGCCGAAGGGCATAGCCGGCCAGCGTCGTGCCTGAAAGATCCTCGCGCGTCACGCCGCGAAGCTAACTCGCCCCATCGGGGCGAGCAAGCAGCAGCCTCGGTGAACACCGGAGAAACCGGAGTGTAGATTTGCGGAACGGTCCCAACCCCCTCGAGGCCCCGTCACATGCACACCCGACCGCGCCTGCTGCCCACGGCGCTTCTCGTCATCGTCCTCATGGCTTCGGCGTGCGCGCCACGCACCAGCGCCGGCACGCGCGACCGGCCGGTCCCCGCGGACGCCCGCTCGCTGCCGCGCGGGGGAGCGCTCGATCCCGTCGCCGCGTACGCGAACGCGGGCTTCATCGCCGAGGCCGAGCCGGTCCAGTTCGTGGGCAACGTGCAATACTTCGCGGGGGCCACGCCCGACTCGACCCTCCTGCTGCTGACGCTCTCGATGCCGAACCGCGACTTCACGTTCGCGTCCGACGGGCAGGGGTATCGCGCCCGCTACCAGGTCTCGCTGCAGCTCAAGCGCGGGGCGGACATTGCGCAGCAGGTCGATGCGCGCGAAACGGTGCGGGTGGCCACCTATCGCGAGTCCACGCGCGATGATGAGAGCATCGTCTTCCAGCAGTACCTGCCGGTGCCGCCGGGACAGTACGTCCTCAACCTGTCGGTGCGGGACGAAGGCAGCGCGCGCAACGGGCGCCACGAGGTGCTGATCTCGGTGCCGCGCATAACGCCGATCGGCCTCTCGTCGCCGGTCGCCGTCTATCGTGCGACGCCGCGGGCGTCCAGCGACTCGCTTCCGGTCCTCGTCGCCAACCCGCGCGCGACCGCCATCTTCGGCCGCGACTCCACGATGGAGGTTTACCTCGAGGGATACGGCCTGCCGGCCGAGACGCCGGTCTCCCTGGCGGCCATCTCGGACAAGTCGGCAGTGGTCTGGCGCGACACCGTGCACCTGCCGGCGCACGACGGCGGGGTGCACGCCGGCGTGGTCATCCTGCCGGTGGCGGAGCTCGGCGTCGGCCGCCTGACGCTCGCGGCGACGCCGCTCAATGCCGCGGACACCGTGCGCATGCCGATCTTCATCAGTTTCGGCGAGGAGTGGGCGATCAACTCGTTCGACGAGATGCTGAATCTCCTCCGGTTCTATGCGACGGACGCGCGGCTGCTGCGCCTGCGCGAGTCCTCGGGCGCCGAGCGCGCGGCCGCGTGGGCGGCATTCTACAAGGAGACCGACCCCGACCAGCGCACGCCCGAGCACGAGGGCCTTCGGACGTACTTCACGCGGCTGCGCATCGCCAACGAGCGGTTCGCGGACGAGGGCGCGTCGGGATGGCAGTCGGACCGCGGCGAGGTCTACGTGACGCTCGGCGAGCCGGACCAGGTGCTGGAGCAGGGAGACAACACCTTCAACCAGCGCGGGCGCGCGCAGCTCTGGACCTATCACCAGCACCGGTTGCAGCTCGTGTTCATCGATCAGTCGGGATTCGGCCGCTGGCGCCTAACCTCGAGCAGCGAGACCGACTTCGAGTCCGTGGCGCAGCGCGTCCGCAAATAGCGGAGGCGTGGCGCGCGGCCCGGGCACGGTTCCTGTACCGCAAAGCGGCGTGCACACGCCGCTTCGCCTCCTGCTCGCTCTGGCCGCCTCCGCGGCCTGCGCCCCGGCCGCCTCGTCCGACGAGCCGCGAACCGACTCGTCCAACGGGGCCGTCGCGAACGCGGCGGCACACGCCGCGGCACCGCGCGACTCGCTGGCGCGCGCCGCCGACGCGATGCTCGCGGCCGGAAGACCGTGGGCTGCCTATCGAGTGGTGGCGCCGGCGCTCGCGGATTCCGCGCGGCGGTCGCCCTCCGTCGTCCTCGCCGCGGCGCGCGCCGCGGCGGGTTGGGGCGGCTGGAACCACGTGGAGGAGCTGCTCCGCGACGCTCCCTGGGCCGACACTGCCGAACATGGCGCCGCGCACGAGCTTCTGGCGCGGGCCGCGCTCGCGAATGGACGCGACAGCAGCGCCGCCCTGCACGCCGACAGGGCCGTCGAGCTGGCGGCAACCGGCGCTGGCCGCGGGGCGCGCCGGCTGCTGCGAGCCCGGGCGTTCGACCGCCTGAAACGGCTCGAGCCGTCGCGCGCCGATTATCTCGCCGCTGCGAATGACCTGCCGGTTGCGGCCGACTGGCTGCGCCTGCGCGCCGCCGCGCTCACGCCCGACAGCGCCGCGCGCGCCGCGCTCTACCGCGCGGTGCGGGAGCCGGCCGCGCGCGCGCACATCGCGCGCACCGAGGCCGGGGCCCGCGAGCGCACGGAGGACTTCGCGGGTGCCGCTCGCGCGTTCGCGGCCCTCGGCGCGAGGGGGGATGCGCTGCGTGCCGCCGCACTGCATGCCGTGCGGACCGCGGGCGATCGCGACTCCCTGCGCGCGGCACTCCTGGCGCCGCTGAGCGGCCGTCCCGGCACCGATGAGGCCCGGGTCGCCGCCGAGCTGCTGGATCAGTGGTTCTCGCCGCTTTCACCGCCTGACGAGCTGCTCATCGCGCGGTCCCTCGCGCGGAGCGGCCCGCTCGGACGCGCGGCGGACGGGTTCGCGCGCGCCGCGCGGGCGGGGCTGCTCACGCCGGAGGACCGGTTCGCGCACGGCCGGACGCTGGCGCGGCTGAACCGGGACCGTGCCGCCGCGGCGGAGTACGCGCAGGTGGCCGGCGACGGTCCGCTCGCGGCGGCCGCAGCCTATCAACGCGGACGCGCGCTGCTGGCGCTGGGCGACGTGGCCGGCGCGCGACGCGTGCTGCGGGACATCCTCGACCGCTTTCCGCGCGACACGAGCGCCGGGATGGCGCTGTACCTGCTCGCCGACCTCGCGACGGATGAGGGACGGGATACCGACGCGCGCGCCGCCTATCGCGATGGGGTCCGCCGATTCCCCACGGTCTCCCGCACGGCGCGGGCCCGCTTTCTGGCCGCGATGATCGCCTACACGTCGGGCAACTACGCGACCGCCGCCCGCGAGTGGGACGCACTCGCCGAGGATGATCCGCGCGGACCGGAGTCGCTCGCCTCCGCCTACTGGAGCGGGCGCGCCTGGTCGCGCGCGGGCAACGCGGCGCGCGCACGGGAACGGTGGAGCGCGATCGCGCGCACCGAACCCGCCTCATACTACGCGTTCGCCGCCGAGCGGCGGCTCGGCAACGCGCGATATGCGCCGTTCCCGGCATCTGCCGTCGGCGCGACGCCTCACGACGCGCACCCGGCGCTCTCGCGCGCCCTGCGCCTCGAGGCGCTCGACCTCGACTTCGAGGCTCGGCTCGAGTATGCCTATCTGGAGCGGCTCGCGCGGCAGACCGATTCGCTGTCGCTCCTCGAGGCCGCGCGCCAGCTCGTGGCGGCCGACCGCCCGTATCGGGCCATCCCGCTGGCGGCCGCCGCCGTGCCACGGGCCGACGACGCCGCACGCGTCGAAGCGTACCGCGCACTCTATCCTGCCCCGCTCCTCGACGTCATCGTGCACGAGAGCCGGCGCAACGGCATCGATCCGTCGCTGTTCGCCGCCCTCGTGCGGCAGGAGTCCTGGTACAACCCGCGCGCCACATCGGGCGCGGGCGCACGCGGATTCGCGCAGGTGATGCCCAGCGTCGGGCGCGCGGTCGCCCGTTCGCTCCGGTTTCCGCACTGGGACTCCGCCTTGCTCTACGAGCCCGAGGCCAGCGTGATGCTCGGCGCCGCGCACCTCGCCGCATCGCTCCGGCGATACGAGGACGAGACCCGCGCCCTCGCCGCCTACAACGCGGGCCAGTCCCGCGTGCAGCGCTGGAATCGCAAGGCGGGTACCAACGATCCCGAAGTGTTCATCGAGCGGATCCCGTTCGTGGAAACGCGGGATTACGTACGCATCGTCCTGCGCAATCGCGAGATCTACCGGGCGCTGTATCCCGCGCTGCGACCCGAGTGAGCGCTCGGCCGATCACACTGCACCTCGAGCTCGCTCGCAAGGCGCTGCACTTGCTGTCCGCCGCGATACCGCTGGCGTACGCTGGCGGCGCGTCGCGGTCGGTCGTGACCTGGAGCCTCGTCGCCGCCGCGCTGGTGGCGGTGACGGTGGAGACGACGCGGCGGAGGTTCGGGCCGGCGCAACGCCGCCTCGATCGCGTGGTGGGACCGCTCCTCCGCGCACACGAGCACGCTTCGGTCACGGGTGCGACTTGGCTGATCCTCGCGCTCCTCGGCGCCGCGCTGGCGCTGCCGCGCGACCTCGCGATCGCCGCGATGTGGGCGGCGGCGGTCGGCGACCCTGCTGCCGCGCTCGTCGGCCGGACGGTCGGCCGCATTCGCCTGCATCCCGGAGGGAAATCGCTCGAGGGCGCGCTGGCCTGCCTGGCGACGACGCTCGCGGGTGGCGCGCTGGTGGCGGGGCTTCCCGTGGCGTGGGCTGCGGCCGCCGGCGGTGCCGCGGCGCTGGCGGAATGGCCGACCGGCCCCCTCGACGACAACGTGCGGATCGTGGCCGGAGTGGGCGCGACGCTCGCCGCGATTCGGATGTTTGCCGCATAACAGCCGCGGAAAGTCTTGACAAAAATGCAGTTGGCACCTATTTAGGCGCCGCGCGCCACCTGGGCGCGTCTTGCCCGAGGTGACCGGAGCTTCACGCCTCGTGCGGGATCCGCTTATCGCAGGAGGAGGCAGTTTCGAATGGCCAGGGGTAGAGTCAAATGGTTCAATGACGCCAAGGGGTACGGCTTCATTGAGCAGGAGGGTGGCGAGGATGTCTTCGTGCATTTCTCCTCGATCATGATGGACGGCTTCAAGACCCTCGCGGAAGGACAGGAAGTCGAGTTCGAGATCAAGACCGGCGACAAGGGACTCCACGCGACCAACGTCACGCGCGTCTGATCCGGCCTCGGAACTCCCCCAAGGCCGCTCGTACCGTCTCCCGCCTGCCACTCGGCAGGCGGTTGGCGTTTATGGGTGCGCGACGTCGCGACGCGGGACGCGCGACGCGGGTGAGATGAGCCGTGCACGAGGGAGCGTGAAGGGCTTCGGCAGCGCCATCCGCGTCGCGCGTCGCGCACCTCGCGTCGCTAGCTTTTCCGCATGACCTCGATCGCCCCGCCGCCCGCTCCACGCCTGTTCCTCATCGACGGTTATGCGCTGATCTATCGCGCGTTCTTCGCGATGATCGCGCGCCCGCTCCGAACCAGCCGCGGCGAGAACACCTCGGCCGCCTGGGGCATCGCGAACTTCCTCCAGCGGCTGATCGCCACGCACGAGCCCGAGTACATCGGCTGGGTGCACGACAGCGGCCTCTCGTTTCGCCACGAGACCTATCCGGAGTACAAGGCGACCAGGGAGAAGCTGACCGAGGAGCTTCAACAGGACTTCGATACCGGCATCGAGCGCATCCACCAACTGCTGGATTGCTACCACATCCCGGTGCTCACGCTGCACGGATACGAGGCGGATGATGTGATCGGCACGCTCGCGGCCCGCGGCGTCGAGCGGGGGATGAGCGTGGTGGTGGTGAGCGGCGACAAGGACTTTCAGCAGCTCGTGCGTCCGGGCGTCTGGCTGATCAACCCCGGGCGCGGCGGGCCCGCGGCCGTCGATGAGCAGTGGGTCGGAATGGAGAACGCCGTCGAACGGCTCGGCGTGCCGCCCGAGCGCGTGGTGGACTACCTCGCGCTCGTGGGCGATTCGTCCGACAACGTGCCGGGCGTGAAGGGGATCGGCGACAAGACGGCGCGCGAGCTCGTCGAGCAGTACGGCCCGATCGAGGAGATCCTCGCCCATGCCGGGGAGATCACGAAGAAGCGGCCGCGTGAGGCGCTGCTCGCCTACGCGGATGCGGCCCGCCTCTCGAAGCAGCTCGTCACGATTCGCAGCGATCTCCCGGTCGACCTGGAGCTCGAGCGGCTGCGCGTCCGCCAGCCTGACGAGGCACGGCTGCGCGAGTTGCTGATCGAGCTGGAGTTCCACACGCTCGTGAAGGAGGTGGCGCCGGCCGCGCGGGGACCCGCCGCCGGCACGCGGATGTATCGCACGGTGGATACGCCGGACGCCGTCCGTGCGGCCGTCGCGGCGGCTCGTGCGGCGCCGATCATCGCCGTCGACACCGAGACGATGATCGAGATCGGTCCCCCGCAGCCTGCGGATCCGCTGCGTTCGCGGCTCGTCGGCCTCTCGATCGCGACCGCGGCCGGCGAGGCCTGCTACTTCCCGTTCGGACATCGGCGGCACACCGGTGACGAGCATCAGGGCGAGCTGCTCTCCGACGTTTCCGGCGATCGCGCGCCGACCGATGATCCGGAGGACCGCGCGGTGCCGATGATGCGGAAGACCGCGAAAGCGCGGAAGTCGGCCAGCGCGGCGCAGGCCTCGTTGTCGATCGCCGGGCGAGCGCTGGCCGAGCATGGTGTCAGGGAGCCGAGGAACCTCCCGCCCCTCGATTCGGAAGAGCTGCGGCCGCTGCGCGAGCTGCTCGAGGATCCGGACGTACCCAAGGTCATGCATAACGCGAAGTACGACCTGCTTGCGCTGCGGCGCGCCGGCGTCGCGCTGCGCGGCGTCCGGGCGGACACGATGCTGGCCAGCTACGTGCTCGACCCGGGCCGCCGCGGCCACGGGTCCGATGTGCTCGCGCTGGAGCTCCTGGACTACACGATGACGACGTACGAGGAGCTCTGCGGGAAAGGCAAGGGCGCCGTGCCCTTCGACGAGTGCCCGGTCGATTGCGCCCGCGACTATTCGTGCGAGGACGCGGATGTGGCATGGCGCCTGTGGGCGCGCTTCGAGCGGCAGCTCGAGGAGATGGGCGCGACGCCGCTCTTCCGGGACATCGAGATGCCGCTCTCGGAGGTGCTCGCCGACATGGAGGCGGCCGGCATAACGATCGATCTCGCCTGGTTCGCGTCGCTCAAGGCGCGTTTCGCGGCGGAGCGCGAGCGCGTCGAGCGATTGATCTGGGAGGAGGCGGGCGAGGAGTTCAACATCGCCTCGAACCCACAGCTGCGCGTCATCCTGTTCGAGAAGCTCGGGCTGCCCGTACGCAAGCGGACCGCGACCGGCCCCAGCACCGATGCCACGGTGCTGCAGGAGCTCGCGGATGAAGGTCATACCCTTCCGACGCTGCTCATGGAATACCGGGAGCTGTCCAAGCTGGAGAGCACGTACCTCGACGCGCTGCCGGCGCTCGTGAATCCCGAAACGGGTCGGCTTCACACGTCGTTCAATCAGACCGTCGCCAGCACGGGGCGTCTTTCGTCGAGCGACCCGAACCTGCAGAACATCCCGATCCGCCGGGAGCTGGGGCGCTCAATGCGGCGCGGGTTCATCCCGCGGCAGGGATGGCGGCTGCTCGCCGCGGACTACTCGCAGATCGAGCTGCGGCTGCTCGCGCACTTGTCAGGCGACGAGGCGTTCGTCGCGGCGTTCCGCGCCGGCGGCGACATCCACCGGCAGACCGCGTCCGTCATCTTCGACCTGCCGCTGGATGCCGTGACGCCCGAGATGCGCGCGCGCGCCAAGACGATCAACTTCGCGACGATCTACGGTCAGGGCCCCTTCTCGCTCTCGCGGCAGCTGAAGATCGAGCAGGCGGAGGCCAAGGCGTTCATCGCGCAGTACTTCGAGCGCTTCAGCGGCGTGCGCGGTTACCTCGATCGCATGGTGGAGTTCGCGAAGAGCAACGGCTACGTGGAAACGCTGTTCGGACGCCGGCGCTACATCCCCGAGCTGCGCGACCGTAACTTCAACGTGCGGGCCTTCGGCGAGCGCACGGCGACGAACTCGCCGATTCAGGGGTCTGCAGCCGACCTGATCAAGATCGCGATGATCCACATTCATCACGCGCTCCGGACCGCCGGCCACGAGGCGCGCATGCTGCTCCAGGTTCACGATGAACTGGTGTTCGAGGTCCCGCCTGACGAGATCGATGCGGTGCGCGCGCTGGTGATTCGCGAGATGGAGCACGCAGCGGCGCTCGATGTGCCCCTGGTGGTGGATGTGGGAATCGGGGAGAACTGGATGGAAACGAAGGAGTGAGAGGCCGCCACGCATGTCGCGGCTGATGGCGGCGCTCTACGACCCCGTGCTGCGGATCGTCGAGCGGCGCGGATTGCGGCAGTGGCGGCGCGAGACCCTGGCGGTGCTCTCCGGCCGCGTGCTCGAGATCGGAGCGGGAACGGGACGCAACCTGCCGTTCTACCCCGAGGCGGTGACGGAGCTCGCGCTCCTCGAGCCCGATGCGCACATGCGCGCGCAGCTCTCGCCACGGGCCGCGCGTGCGTCGCGCCGCCTGACGATTCACGACGGCGATGCGGCCGCGCTGCCGTTCCCCGACGGCGCGTTCGACGCGGTCGTCGTGACGCTCGTGTTGTGCACGATTCCGGATGTGCCGGGTGCGCTCGCGGAAGCGCGCCGGGTGCTCGCACCGCACGGCACGCTGGTATTCATCGAGCACGTCGGCGCGGTGGAAGGATCGCGGCGACGGCGGTGGCAGCGTCGCCTGGAACCGGCCTGGCGGCGCGTCGCGGGCGGGTGTCGCCTGACGAGAGATACGCTGCGCGCGATCGCCGATGCAGGGTTCACCGTCCGACGGGTCGATGCGAGCGACCTGCCGGGACTGATGCGCCTCGGCAGTCCGGTGGTGCGCGGCGTGGCGCAGCGTGGTTCGCCAGACGACCGGTGATGCTGGGCGAGACGCGCAACGACGGGTCGCGGAGCGATCCCCGCCCACGACGCCCGTGGGCGCTCGTGCAAACCCGGGCAGCAACGCGAGGCGATGGTGAGGGCGGCATGATTCGTTGCACATTGCAACGAATTGCAACGTCGCTGCCCCCGCCGACAATGTGCCTCGCCCAGTCCGCTCCAGTGCGGCGTTTCGCCGCACACCCCGCCGGAAACGCGCGGCGCGCTCTTGCAACCTGCCATGCATCTCGCAAAACGGCCGGCGTCCATGGCCACGCCGCCCTTGGCGCCATTCGCTCAACTCGTTGACGGACCGGCAGATGAACGATTCGTACGTACTCGGCACCTGCCTTGCCTTGCCTTGGGGCCAGCACTCCGGATTACGCAGGCCCATTCAGGTTCGGCACTCCTATGACTCGACGCACACGCAAAGGACTGACGCTGATCGAGCTCCTGATCGTCGTGGTGATCATCGGGATCCTCAGCACGATCGCGGTTCCGAAGTATCAGACCACGAAGGGCAAGGCGAATACGGCGGGTCTGAAGAGCGATCTGCGCAATCTCACCGTCGCGCAGGAGTCCTACTTCTACGAGACCCAGAGCTACACCAACGATACGCTGGTCATGAATTTCCGCACGTCGCCGGCCGTCGCCCTCACGATCGTCTCGGCGAACGGCACGGGATGGTCCGCGACCGCGACCCACGCGGTGGCGAGTCCGATGACCTGCGGCGTCTTCTACGGCAGCGCGGCACCGCCGCTCGCCGCGACCACTCAGGAGGGCGAAATCTCCTGCCAGTAGGCTCCGATCCCGTGGACCACCCGGCCCGCGAACGCTCCCCCCGGCGCGTACGCGGGCCGGCGTGCATCCGGCGGCGGCGGCCGTGAGTCGGCCCGTCCTGGCCAGTCCGCCGTATCGCGAATTCGCGAAGCGGCGCGAGGGGATGATCTTCGCGATGGACGGCGGCCTCTGGCTGCATCGGCATGTCTACAAGGGGATGCCGATGGCGCACCTGGTCTCGACCGACCGGGAGCTGCTCCTCGCGTACGGCCGCGCGGTCGGGTTGCCGGCGGAGCGCCTGCAGTACAAACCGCTCAAGGATCCGCGCACCGGCGTGCGCCGGCCCGCCTGGCATTGGGACCTGGTGCACCGCTTCCTGCCGCCCGTCGCACCCGAGGCGTAAGGCGACGTCAGCCCTGGCGCTCCGCCTCCCGCAGCGCCCGGCCCATTCGGTCGAGTGCGATCGCTTCCTCCCGCAGCCACTGGAGCTCGGCCCGTAGCCGCTCGTGCAGGCGCGGCTCGCGCCGGAACACGAAGTAGGTCCGCACGCGGTCGCGGGCGTGCCGCAGGCGATCACGCAGCCGGAGGTCGATCGAGGCGGCGAACGGCAGCGAGGCGAGATAGGCGAGCGCCCACCACGGTCCGGCGAGCAGCGCCACGAGTGTGGTCTGCGCGGCATAGGCCAGCAGCACGAGGCCGGCGCCCGCGAGCACGGTGTGCATGGCGGGATCCTCGGGCGTGCGACTCGTGCGGCGGGCAAGCGCCTGCGCGAGCGTGAGCGGCAGCCAATGGTTGATGCGTCCCCACCAGGCGAGTGGCCCGACCAGCGCGACGAGCAGCAGCTCGCGCACCGCGAACCGCGCGCCGGAGCTGAAGTCCGGCGTGATGCGCAGCTCCGTGACGGGGATGTCCCGCACGTCGAGGGTCACGCGAAACGACTCGAGGCGTCCCAGGAAGTCCGCCACGCGCTCCGGCTCGCGCGCCCGGAGCGTGGCGCCGATCTCGGCGATGCGGCTCGCGATGCGCGCCTCGTCGGTGAGCGGCGGCCCTCCCTCTCCTAACGAGCGGAGCCGGGCATCGAACACACCGGACAGCACGCGGGCGAGCCCCAGCACCTGTTCCGCTTCCGCGACCGTCGCGAAGTTGAGCGTCAGCGCGCGCAAGCGCGCATCGAGATCGGCGGTGAGCAGGTCCACCGCGCCGTCGCCGTTGGACGTCTCCTCGTGCACGGCGCACCATGCGTCGAGATCGAGCGGCTCGCCCACGCGGGCCAGGATGCGCGTGCGCGGCGCCCACTTGCGCTCGAAGATCAGCCCGACCGGCTGGATCCGCAGCCCGTGCAGCTGTCGCTCGATCCGTGCCTGGAGCGCGACGCGCGCGAGACCCGTGCGCAGCGGCGCGAGCTGCGGCGCGTGGTGGCTCGTCCCCTCCGGGAAGATCAGTACGGCGCCGCCATCCGCCAGGGTGTCGACGAGCTCGCGAAATGCCTCACGATTGCGGCTCGGGTCCGGGGCGGCGGCGCCGCTCGGAGTCTCATCGCGCACGCGGCGCAGCGGGACGACCCCGTACCAGCGCAGGACCGCGGCGAGAACGGGATGCTCGAACAGCGTCGCCTTGCCGGTCATGCGCACGCGACGCGGCGCCAGTCGCAGCAACACCATCGCATCGATGAGCTGATTGGGATGGTTGACCGCGATCAGAAGTGGACCGCTGCGGGGGATCCGGTCCGCGCCTTCGATTGTCAGGTCGCGATAGAACCAGTCCAGCGCAATGCCGGCGAGGAAACGGATGAAAGCGTACAGCACGCGATCGTCAGGCGGCGTCGGATGGTGCGGCCACCCGCGTGTGTGCATCGGCGGCGCGCGCCGCGCGCTCTCCCTCCTCCGGATTCACCAGCGCCAGCAGCGCACCGCCGAGGATGAACAAGGCGATGACGCTCAGGATTCCATACCGGCCGGAGCCAAACACCCCGGACATGAAGGCGAAGAGCAGGGGACCGAAGATGCCCGCGAACTTCGAGAATACGCTGAAGAATCCGAAGAACTCGCCCGACTTGTGGCGCGGAATCATATTCGCGAACATCGATCGACTGAGCCCCTGGGTGCCACCCTGCACCGTCCCGACCATCAGCGCCAGGATGAAGAAATGTGTCGCCGTCTGCATGAAGAACCCGAAGACGCTGATGACGGCGAACACCGCGAGCCCGGCGAAGATCGCGGGCTTGGTGCCGGTCCGGCCGGCCATCCACCCGAACAGAAACGAGAAGGGAATGCCGACGAACTGGACGATGAGAATCGCCCCGATCAGCGTCGTGTCGGTGATGCCCAACTCGACACCGTACACCGCGGCCATCCGCTGAATCGTCGCGATCCCGTCGTTATAGATCAGGAAGGCGAGCAACATCAGGAATGCCTGCTTGTAGCCGCGAAGCTCGTGAAACGTCTCGCTCAGGCGGCGCGCCGCAGCGCGCACCGGAGACTCGCCGGTCCGCTCGTCAGGTTCGAGCAGCCGGACGGGCTCTCGTACGCTCCGAAACAGCGGAATCGAGAAGGCCAGCCACCAGAGCGCCACCGACGCCAGGGCCAGGCGCACCGGCAGATTCGGCGTACCCCCGAGTCCGAACAGCTCCGGATTGAGAATCCACGCGAGGTTGAAGGCCAGCAGCAAGCCCCCGCCCAAGTAGCCGAGGGCGAACCCGGCGGTGGACACCCGGTCCATCTCGGTTTCGCTGGCGATGTGGGGCAGGAGCGACTCGTAGAACACGTAGCTTCCAGCCACCGCCACGTTCACGGCGACGAACAGGATCGCGGCGAGCACGATATCGCCCCGTTCGATGAAGAACATCAGCGCCGCCGCCGTCACGCCCACCCCAAGAAACGTCCCCAGCATCCGTTTCTTCACCGCCGAGTAGTCGGCGATCGCACCGAGGATCGGCGAGAGCAGCGCGACGATCGCGATCGAAAAGCTATTCGCGTATGCCCAGTACTGACTCGTCTGCGATTCGGCGATGTTCGCGCCCGCGACCTGTACGAAGTAGATGGGGAAGACGGCCACCTGAATCGTCGTCTGCACCGACGACGCGGCCCAATCGTACATCGCCCACGCCCGCAACTCGCGCCGGTGCAGCCCGAGTCGCTCCAGCATGCCGACGGATCGTCCTGGCGCCGCGGCTGAGGCGGAGTCGCTCATCGCGAGGGACCGTGGTGGAAGGGGGGATGGTCGCGGCAGAGGTCGCGGGAATGATAGAGGGACGCGTTCCGCCGCGCGACGGGCAGGGCGGTTCGCTGGGCCGTCGTTGACGCGCGTCTCCGCCAGCCGGAGATTGCACGCCATGCGAACGCTCGCTGGCCGGTGGGGGATCGTACTCGTCATGGTGGCGCCGCTCGCGGCGTGCGAGGGCGAGCGCGCCGCGACGCCGATCGACTCGGTCGTAAGCGAACCGACGCTCCCCCCCGACACTGCGGCGGTCCCCGTTGCTCCGACCTCGGCCTGGCTTCGAAGCTCGGGACCCGTGCTCGCCGTCCCCGGACCCAATCCGGGGGACGCCCATATCGTCTTCCCGGAGCTGACCGACACCACGCTGACGGACACGGTGCGCTTCGCTCCCTCGCGTGCCGACGGGCTCGTGCTCGAGCTGTTCGACCGGAGCGGACTCGTCGCGCAGGACACGGTCGCGCGGATGGCGGCGCACGAATGGACGGAGGGGTGTATCGACTGGCCGGCGGCGGCGCTGCGGGGCGCGCCGCTCCGCTGGACGGTCGGGTTCGCCGCGGGACGCGTGGCGCCGATTCCCCTGGACTCGATCGAAGCGATGCCGGCGTCCGACTCATCGGCGCTGGCCGTCACCCTCGCGCGCCTGGCTTCGACACTGCCGGACTCCGCGGGATCGCGCTTCCAGGGCCTCCCGTTCCGCGTGCGCACCGCGTACCGCATGCCGCTCGAGGGCGGCGGGCGCGCCGTCATCGCCGACCTCGTCAGGCGCCTGACGGTGGAGGCCAGCCCCCTGGAGGAGCACACGCTCATGATCGCCGAGCACGACTCGGCGGGGGCGCCGCTGCGCATGGTGTATCACGACCGGCGCGCCGGTACGGAGGAGGTGCTCGAGGCGATGGAGCTGCTCGCCGCCGTGCGCATCGGCGCCGATGCGCACGCGGCGCTGGTGCTCGTCCACGTCGGCTACGAGACCACCGCCTACACGCTGCTGGAGCGATTGCGTCCCGGCCAATGGCGCACGCGATGGCGCAGCGTGACCACCGGCTGCTGACGCGCACTACGCCTCGGCCGGCACGGCGTGAAGCCTGACGAGTACCACATCGGGCGTCGTCAGGAAGCGGAGGGGGATTTGCGACCCCACGCCAGCGCTCACGAACATCGGCGCGTAGTCGTTCTCGATCCAACCCTGCGCCGCGTGGCGGGTGCAGATCCGGGCGAACTGGACCGGCGGACCGTAGAAGGGCAGCGCCACCTGTCCGCCGTGCGTGTGCCCGGCGAGCACGAGAGCGGGCGGCGGGGGCTCTCCGGGACACAGCACGGAGTCCGGATTGTGCGCGAGCAGGATCCGCGGTGCCCGGGGGTCCGCACCCGCGAACGCCGCATCGATGTCCGACACGCTCTCGAGCGCGTCGTCCACCCCCCCAATCGTCAGGCGGGCGCGGCCGCGGACGACCGTCACGTGCGCGTTCCGCAGCACGCGCACACCGGTCGTTCGCAGCCACTCGGCCACCGCGGTGCCGTCGTAGTAGTAGTCGTGGTTGCCGATCAGCCCCACGACGCCGTCCGGGGCGTACAGTCCGCGCAGGACAGGGGTCAGCGTGCGCAGCTCATCCGGATAGAGCCGGCGCGACGCGCGCGCCGACGATTCGAACGACACGCCGTAGTCCCCCAGCAGCGCGATGATGTCCGGCGTCCGGCGCTGGATCTCGTGAACGGCGCGCCGCGTATGCGACAGTCCCGGAAGGAATGCCTGGTGCAGGTCGCTCAACACGCCGATCCGGTACCCATCGAATTCGGCGGCGAGCCCCGGGATCGGGACGTCGAGCTCGATGATCCGGAGCCTCCGCGGCGCGATGATCACGGCGTAGATCCCGAGCAGCAGAAGCCCGGCGGCCGTCGCGAGCAGCGCCGTCTGCACGACTAATCGCGGCCGAGCGCCGCGGGCGCGCGCGCGCGCCGCCCCGACACTGCGAGCATGACGAGCGTGAGGATGTACGGCAGTGCCAGCGGCAGCTGATAGGGCAGGCGTACGCCCATCGACTGGATCAGGAACTGCAGCGCGGTCGCCGCCCCGAAGAGCAGCGCCGCGGCGGCGATCCCGAGCGGGCTCCACCGCGCAAGGACGACGATCGCGATCGCGATGAAGCCGCGGCCCGCGGATATCCCCTCCGCGAACGTCCCGGATTGCTCCAACACAAGCGTCGCTCCGCTCAAGCCGCCGAGCGCGCCGGAGATCATCAGCGCCGTCCACCGCACGCGTGCCGGGTCCACCCCGGCGGCGATCGCCGCCTCCGGATGCTCCCCGACCGCTCGCAACGCAATGCCGCTGTGCGTTCGCGTGAGCAGTAGCCAGGCTAGCGGAATGAGGACGTAGAGGAGCAGCGTGGTCGGCGGCTGGGCAAAGAACGCCGGCCCGATCACCGGCAGGTCGGAGAGCAGCGGCACGCGAACGACGCCGGCCACCGGGAGCGCGAGCGCCGCGCCCCCGGCGCCGTACCCCGCGCGGTAGAGCGTGCCGGTGAGGCCCGCCGCGAACAACGTCAGCGCGGTACCGGTGATGATCTGATTTGCACGCAGCGAGACGGTCATGGTCGCGAAGAGCGCGGCGAGCACCATGCCGCCGATGACCGCCACCGTGTACCCGGCGGCCAGACTCCCCTCGCCGCTGAACATGGGCCCCGGATAGCCGCCCACCAGCGCGCCGAAGGCGCCTGCGAGCACGATTCCCTCGAGCCCGACGTTCACCACGCCGCCGCGCTGCGAGATGGTCTCCCCCAGCGCCGCGAGGGCGAGCGGCGTCGCCGTTCGGACCGCGGCCTCGAGAAACGCGGTGGCGGCGTCGCTCACGCGGACGTCTCGTCAGGCACGCCGACGGCGGACGCCGGCAGCCGCCGCTCGATGGCTCGCCGCGTCGCCGGCATCGCGAGCACGAGGAGGATGAGCACCGCCTCCACCAGGTAGACGACCACGGATGGCACGCCGGCATCCCGCTGCATGGCGAGTGCGCCGGACTCGAGTCCCGCGAAGAAGATGCCGCTCGCCACCACGCCGAGTGGATCCAGCCGCGCGAGCAGCGCGATCGCGATGGCCGAGTAGCCGTAGCCGGGCGAGAGATTCTCGTAGAGCGCGTAGGTCACCCCGCTCACTTCCGCCGCTCCGGCAAGTCCGGCCAGCGCGCCGCTCAGGAGGAAGGCGCCGAACACGACGCGGTCCACCGCGATGCCGCCCGCCGAGCGGGCCGCCCTCGGGCTCGCGCCCACTGCTCGCAGCCGCAGGCCGAACGCCGTGGCCCGCAGCATCCACCATAACGCGGGCGCGGCCATCACGGCGAGCAGCAGGCCGGCATGCAGGCGGCTCGGCGACGCGAGCAGCGGCAGCCGGGCTCCCGGGGGAATGGTCGGCGACTGCGGATAGATCCCGAGCGGTTCCTGCAGCGGCCCGCGCACGAGGAACGAGACGAGGTGCAGCGCGACGAAGTTCAGCATGATCGTGCTGATCACCTCGAGCACACCGAAGCGGCGGCGCAGTGCCGCGGCGATGCCGGCCCAGATCGCTCCTGCGCCGATGCCCGCGGCGAGGACGAGCGTCAGCGTGACGGCGGGCGGCGCACCGCCGAGCATGAGTGCCGCGGCGGTCGCCGCGGCGGCTCCGGCGAGCAGCTGCCCCTCCGCGCCGATGTTCCAGATCCCGGCGCGGAAGGCGAGGGCGACCGCGAGCCCGGCGAGGACGAGCGGCACGGCGCGCACGAGCGTCGCCGACCCGAAGGCGAACCATGATCCGAAGGATCCGCGCCAGAGGGCGCGCATGGCGAGCGTCGCATCGTATCCCGCGATATCGAGCGCGAGCGCCGTGGCGGCGAGGACGAGCAGGACCATCGCGGCGGTGGCGAACACCGGGGCGGCGCGAGTCACGGCGTGCGTGAAGGAAGCACGTGAGGCGGTGAATCGATGACAGTCGGTTGATTCGGGGGCGCGATGTTGAGAATCGGGGGGGGCCCCCCGTACGCCCGCGCCCGCGACGAAAGCACGTCGACCGGGCGAACGCAAGCGCACCTCGACCGAACGAATGCCGTCGCGCGCGCGCTCCGCGCTCGATGCGATGTGCGGGTCGAACGAGAACACGAAGGCGGTTCGTGCGTCGAGCCAGCGTCCGGCAGCGCGTCCCCACCTCACCCCGCGGACCATGGCATGCCCCGCACGACCGGTGTCGCCGACGGATCACGCACTCTCTCGATGACGCTCACGCACCCCGATGCCGAACTTCGACTACGTGCTGCAAGGCTCCACTCCACGGTGGTCGGGGTTCGACGGATCCCTCTCCCTCATCTGGGGCAAGGACGAGAACTTCTTCGAGTGGGCGTCTGCCGACATCATCTACGCCACGCTGGCGGCGAACTGGCGACCGACCGAGCGACTCCGCGTGAACGGCACCTATCGACACCAGCAGTTCGACCGGCGGACCGATGGCTCGACCGTCGGCGTGCGGCGCATCCCGCGTATCAAGCTGGAGTACCAGGTCGCCCGACCGCTATTCGTCCGCCTCGTAGGCGAGTACGATGCCTCGCGCCAGGATTCGCTGCGCGACGATTCGCGGACGAACGCGCCCCTTCTCATCCACGACGCATCGTCCGGTCAGTACGTCCGTGCGCTCGCCGGCGCGGAGAACCGGTTCCGCGGCGACGTGCTCCTTTCCTACCAGCCCACGCCGGGAACCGTGTTCTTCCTCGGCGATGGCAGCACGTCGATGGAGCCCGACGCGCTGCGATTCAACCGGCTTCGCCGCGTCTCCGATGGCCTCGTCGTGAAGGGGAGCTACCTCTTTCGAATGTAGGCGCCAGCCTGCGCGAGGGCCGCGGACGGGTGTAAGATCCGGCTGCTCCCGCACGAGACCGACGCCCCGCCACCGCCCGTGAGTCGCTCCCAGCCTGACGATGCACCCGCGGCCCCACGCCTCCGCTGCGAGGACTGCGCGGCTGCCTATCCCGTCGACGACGCGCGCGCGGCCTGCGCGTGCGGAGGGCTCCTCGATGTGGAGCACGCGCTGGGTCGGACGTCCGCGGCCGGGCTGCGTGCCGCTTTCGAGTCCCGCGCAGCGCCGCTCGGCATCGACGCCTCGGGGGTGTGGCGCTACCGCGAGATGGTGCTCCCGATCGAACCCGCGCGTGTCGTGACCTTCCCCGAAGGGCACACGCCGCTGCTGGATCGCGGGGCCGTGTCGCGCTGGACCGGCGCGCACGAGCTGCTTCTCAAGCACGAGGGCTTGAACCCCACCGGCTCGTTCAAGGATCGCGGCATGACGGTGGCCGTCACGCACGCGCTGCGCGTCGGCGCGACGGCCGTGGCCTGCGCGTCCACCGGGAACACATCCAGCTCACTGACCGCGTACGCGGCGATCGCCGGCATTCCCGCGCTGGTGCTCGTGCCAGACGGAGCGGTCGCGGAGGGCAAGCTGGCCCAGACGTTGGCCTACGGCGCGCGCGTTCTGCTCGTCCGCGGCACCTTCGACGACTGCCTCCGCCTCGCTCGTCAGGCGTCCGGCCGACTGGGCGTGTACCTCGCGAACTCGGTCAACCCGTGGCGGGTCGAAGGGCAGAAGACGATCGTGCTGGAGATGCTGGAGCAGTTGGGCTGGCGCGCGCCGGACTGGATCGCGCTCCCCGCCGGGAACCTCGGCAACGCCGCCGCATTCGGGAAGGCGCTTCGGGAAGCGCGCGCCGTCGGCCTCATCGATCGCGTGCCGCGCCTTGCGCTCGTGCAGGCGGAAGGCGCGGCGCCGTTCGCGCTGAGCGCTCGCGGTGGATTCACCGAGCGGGTCCGCGTCGAACGGCCCGAGACGGTGGCCTCGGCGATCCGCATCGGCAATCCCGCGTCGTACTCGCGGGCCATTCGCGCGGTCCGCGAAACCACCGGCGTGGTCACGACCACCAGCGACGCGGAGATCCTCGAGGCGAAGGCCGTGATCGACGCGAGTGGTACGGGCTGCGAGCCAGCGAGCGCCGCGAGCGTCGCGGGCGTCAGGCGACTCATCCGCGAAGGCGTCATCGCGCCCGGAGCCCGCATCATCGCCGTGCTCACCGGACATCTGCTCAAGGATCCCGCGGCTGCACTCGGCGCGCAGCGGGTCGCCGGCATCGGCGCGGGGCGGGGAACGCCGGTCGAGGCGGACCTGTCCGCGGTGGAGGCGGCGCTTCGCGACGCGGTCCGTGGGGCCTAACGCACGGACGTCCGGACGATGCGGCCGCCAGGGCCCACGAGCCACACGGCATCGGGCGATGCGGCGCCGACGGCCCAGTAGCTGGTCGTATCGATGACCGCCCACGTCGCGCCCCCGTCGCGCGACACCGAGGCGCCGCGCGGGCCGACTGCCACGACGGTCGGGGTGCGCGCGCCGGGAACCCACGCCGAACCGTAGACGGCGCCGGTGAAGCCCGGCCAGCCCGCCGGACTCCACGTTCGCCCCCCATCCGACGTGCGAGCGACGACCAGCGTCGAGTCGTCGGGACGGCCGATCGGTCCACCAGCCGCCAGTCCGTTGCGCGCGTCCCGGAAGATGACCGACGCGAGGCCGCTGGCCTCCCCACCCGCTATGGGCACGGGCACGGCCGTCCAGCTGCGGCCGTAGTCCGCGGTACGCAGCACGCGCGCCGTCGCGGCGTTGCCGGTGCCGATCCACGCATGCCCGCCCGGCCGAGCGTCCACGCAGGTGCCGCTCGCGGCAAACGACCCCTCGCCAGGCTGGGCGGCCGGCAGCGCCGCGTCAGGCACCCGGTGCCATGTGGCGCCGTCAGTCGTTACGAGGATGACGAACGCGCCATCCACCGCGTCGCTGAACGCGATCCCGCGCCGCGAATCCCAGAACGCGAAGCAGTCGAAGAACGCGGCGGAATCGCGATTCACGAACTGCTGGGCCCACGTCGCGCCGCCGTCGTGCGTCTTGTAGATCCGGGAGAGGTCGCCGTTGCCCGCGCTGAGCAGGAACGCCGTATCGGCGCTCACGCCGTGGACATCCCGCCACTGGAGCGTGTCGGCGCCCGGTACGACGCCGGAGCGCCAGGTCGTTCCGCCGTTGGTCGTGCGCGCGTACGTGCCGCGATGGCCGCTCACCCAGACGACCGATGGGCTCACCACGCTCACGGCCTGCAGCAGTGCCTGCGTGCCTGACGACTGCGCCACCCGGGCGGCGGGGACGGTCGCCGGCGTGGGATCGACGACCGGCGTGGCGCAGCCGAGGGCTGCAGGGATCGCGAGAGCGGCGAGTCGGCGCATGGCGCGTGTCGGGTGCGGGAGAACGATCGCGGGCGCGCGGAAGATGCCGCGCGCACCGCGCTCCGGCGAGGGCGCTCGTCGCCCTATCGCACCACGAGCGTATCGAGCATGCCCAGATCCCGGTGCACGCCGTGCGCGCTCACGATCGGGCAGTACACCTCGTATGTCCCGGGCTCGAGCCGCACGCGCGCGAGCGTTTCCCCGTTGGACCGGAGCGAGTCGCTGACCCATTCCATTCCTCGCCCCTCGATCTCGAGCTGGTGGTACTCGTTTCCCCGGTTCATGATCTGGATCGCGAGGTCGCCGGCATCGATAGTGTCGCTGGACAGCACGACCTGCCATTCACTCAGCGTCGCGACGAGGTTCCCGGAGGCGGTCGCATCCACCGCGGGCGTGATCGTCGTGTCGGGATCGCCCGCCACGTCGCCCGACGACTGCGGCTCGCAACCGACCACCGCGGCCAACAGGGCGGCGGCGAACAGCGGCAACCTGCGCATGGTCTCTCCTTTGGATCGGGTCGAGTCGAGGGGACGCGGCTCGCCCCCCGATCGCCCTGCCTGCGCAAGCTCCGCTCCATTGCGGGCTGTCCAGCGGGCAATCGCCGCGCGACGGAATCGGGTAGCGCCGATTCCCGATTCCCCGATTGCCGATTGCCGATTGCCGATTAGTCCGGCGCCACCTGCGTCGCCGTGTTCGCCGCCTTGATCATCTCGCGAACGTCCGCCAGGAGCTGCGGCGCGTCGAAGACGATCCCGTCCTTGATCGTGTACCGCACGCCGCCGCGGTGCACGGCCTTCCCATCCTCGTGCACGACCATTCCGCCGCCGTACAGGAACTTCAGATTGTGGAGCGGATTGCCGTCGACGATGGCCAGGTCCGCCTCGTAACCCGGCCGGATCACCCCCGTGTTCGGCAGCCCGAGCGCCTTCGCGCCGTTGAACGTCGCGTGGCGGATCACCTCGAGCGGGTGAAACCCTGCCTCCTGGTGCATCTCCATCTCCCGGATCGTCGTGAACCCGTAGAGTTGGTAGATGAACCCCGCATCGGATCCGATCGTCACGTTGCCCCCGCGGGCGGCGAACTCGCGCACCCACTGCATCCAGATGCGGTAGTTGTTGCGCCAGCGGATCTCGTCCGCCGTCGTCCAATCGAAGAAGTAGGAGCCGTGCCGCGCCGGATCCGGTTCGAAGTTCTCGCGTAAGGCCGGATGCAGATAATCAGCGAACCAGGGCTGCGTCTGCGCTCGCCGCAGATCGCGGTTCGCCTCGTAGATCGCGAACGTCGGATTCCACGTAATGCCGGCCGCGACCATTGTGTCGATGACCGCGGAGAGACGTGCGGAGTCGGCCTGACGCCAGAGGTCGCCGGCCCAACGGAACCGGTCCAGCTCGTCCTCGTAGTTGTAGTCGGCCGGAAAATCCTGCGGGCCGGCGATCGCCGCGTCAGGCACGCCGTACCAGTGCTCGATCGTCCGGACGCCGAACCGCGCCGCGTCGAGCGCGTCGTGCTCCTGGATCTTCATGTCGGTGGCGATCGGCAGCCCCTGCGCCCTCGCTTCCTGCGACAGCGCCTCCCACACATCGGTCCGGTTCACGAACACCTTCAGCCCATGGCCGCCACGCTGCTTCACCGACCGGACGAGTGCCCGCGCGTCCGCCGGTGTGGTGGCGCCCGCCGTCGAGTAGGGAATGATCGTCGGCGCCGCGATCCGGTTCTCGCTCGACAGGCGCGCGTGCGCCACCATCGTATCGAGTCCCTCGCCCGAGCCGGGCTCGCGGATCGTCGTCACGCCGTGGCCGAGCAGCAGCTTGTAGACGTAGTCCTTCGGCATCTGCTTGCCCGCGCGGCTGAACTGCACGTGCGCATGCATGTCGACGATCCCCGGAATCACGTACATGCCGGTGCCGTCGATCACCCGATCAGCGCGCGCCGCGGAGTCCCCGCCGACCGGCGTGCCTGAGAACTCCGTCGCCCGCGACATCCGCACGCTGCGGATCGTGCCGCCTTCGACGAGAATGTCCATCGGGCCACGGGTCGGGTTCCCGGTGCCATCCACGACCATCACGTTGCGAATGAGCAGACGGCCGTACCGCTGACCGCTCGACGGCGCCGGGGCCTGTGCGAGCGTGGACTGTGTGGCGAGGGCGAGAACGGCGACGCCGGCGATCGTTCGGAGCGGGAGCATGACCGGTTCCTGGCTGGATCGGAGAGCGGCCGAGGCGAGTGGAAGTGCCGGCCGCGGATTGGCCCCGTACATTGCACACGTGTCACGACGCATGGAAGACGTGCGGGCCTCCGCTCGCGGCCCGACGGCGCGCCGTGTCCAAGCGGCTGGTCGGCGCATCCCTCGAAAATCCGATTCCATCAATCGGACCGCGGGCGGTGTTGAGGAGATGAGGCCCTCCGGGCCCATCGCCACGACTTCAGCCGCGGACACCACGTGCTCGCTCAGCCGCTCGCCAACGACCAGCCGATCATGACGGAGGAGCTTCGCGCGACGACCGCGGCCGAGTCCGCGGAACGCCGGTTCATGCGGCTGTACCGTGAGCATGCCGACGCCGTGTACGCCCTCTGCCTCCGCATGTCCGGCGACCGGGAGCGCGCCACCGAGCTCGCGCAAGAGGCGTTCGTCCGCATCTGGCACGGGATCGACCGGGCGCCCGCCGACGATCCGGGCGGCTGGGTCTGGCGGCTGGCGCGCAACACGGTGCTCAACGCCCTCCGCGGCGACCGCAGACTGCGGGCACGCCTGGAGTTCGTCTCGGAACCGGCGATGCGGGAACTGCCGGCAACGCCGCGGACGCCGCTCCCGGTTCGGCAGATGGACCTGGCGGCCGGAATCAGCCGACTTCCGCCGAAGGCGCGCGCCGTGTTCGTACTGCACGACGTCGAAGGATACTCGCACGACGAAATCGCCACGTTGATGGGCGTGGCCCCAGCCACCATTCGCGGGCAGCTCCATCGCGCTCGCTCGCTGCTCCGAGAGGCGCTCAATGACGAATCACCCTGACGACGCACTGCTCCACGACTTCGTGGACGGGCGCCTCGCCGACGACGACCGCGAAGCGGTCGCCTTCCATCTGCTCGACTGCCCGCGATGCCAGACCATCGTGGCCGCCACCGAGGAGCTCATCGACACCGGACGCTCGGCGAAGCGCGAAGCCAATGCTCCGGCCGACCTGTGGCCGCTGGTCGCCGCCACCACGATTCACGAACGCGCGGTCCGGCGGCACGTGTTGAAGAGCGTTCGGCGTGAGTTGGCGCTCGCCGCGGCCGTGCTGATTCTCCTGTCGGGCGCGGCCGGTGCGTTCGGCATGCGCATCGCGATGCGTGCCGAAAACGGATTCGGCGGCTCGGCGCGCGTCGACACGCGGGTCGCGCCGAAGATCGCGATCTCGGGGCTCGAGGACCTCGACAAGCTCGAGGAGCTCACGAAACTCGAGGCGTTCCGCGTCGATGCCGGCGGGCACGGGATCGGCATCGGCGGGAACATCCCCGAGCCGCCGGATCCGCCGGGCGCATTTTTCGCCCCGCCCTCGCCCAGTGCGACCGAAACCGCGCGCCATCTCGCCAACGAGTTCGTCACGGGGCTCATGGCGCGCGAGTCCCGCGCCTTCGTCGAGCTGCGAGACCTTGGCGTGAGCCCCCGGCGCATAGCGGAGATCGAAGACAGCCTGTTCCAGACCAACCGGCGTCTGAGCCAGCTGCGCCTCGCCTACATCAACGTGCCCGACAACGCGTCCGTCGCCGAGGAGCTGGAGGACCTGTTCGATCAGCGCATCGCGCTGATCCGCAAAGCCGCCGCGGAAGCGGAGTCGCGCTCGCGCCCCTGACGAGCCACTTGTTCAGGCCAGATGACGACGGGGGCCGGCTACTCCGGCCCCCGTCGTGCATCCGCGTCCCACACACGCGTCCCGCGTCCCTCATCCCGCGCGTTTGCACCCCTCCCGCCGCTGCGTGTCCGCCAGCGCGACGATCTTCCACCCCTCCGGCCCGCGCGCTAGTTGGACGGCGTCGTACCCGCAGTGGCTGAACCGTGAGTTCACGTGGAAGGTGTACTCCATCCAGACCGTCGCCAGGTTGTCGCTCACCCGCACCTCGGGATCGTAGATCCGCTCGATGAGCGTGTCGGTGGGCGCCGACCGCCCGATGCTGGCGAGGAAGTTCATGATCTTCGCCTCGCGGATCACCGGCTTGCCGTCCCGCGTCGAGGTCGTCACCAGCCGCGCGGACGTGTCGAACAGCGACCGCATCATCGCGGTGTCCTTGGTGCGCATGCCGTCGAACAGCTTCTCGACCACCGCCAGCACGTCCCGCTCGTCCTGGGAGGGCGTCTGCGCCCGGGCCTGTGGCGGGCTCGCGAGCGCGGCGAGCACGACCACCGCGGGCACCATCATTCGTCGCATCGGATTCTCCATGGGCGGCCTTCGGCGTACCCATCGCCGCCGGCGCCTCGTAGGTTTGAGCCTCCACGCACGCGCGTGCGCACCCGGGCACGCCATCACGGGAGCCAGATGCGCTCAACGATGACCGGCTCCGTACGATCGCGGCAAGCGTCCTTGCGGAAGGCTTACAACCCGGAGCGCGCAACGCGACGAATGGATCATCCGGCCGATCCGCGCCTGACGTGACGCGCCCCGCCACGACCCTCTGGCGGCGCGTCGACGTTCCCGGCCTGGAGTACTGCTCCCTCCACGATGCGGCGCGCCCATCGATCGCGGGCACCGTCATCGTCGTACCGGACGATGGACCCGTGCGCGTCGAGTACGCCATCGAGTGCACCGCGGCGTGGCGGACCGCGCACGTGCGCATCGACGCGACCACTCGCGAGGGCCGCACGCGCTTCGAGCTCGCGTGCGACGACGCGCTCCGCTGGACGCGCGACGGCGTCCATGTCCCGACCCTCGACGGCTGCGAGGACGTGGATCTCAGCGTCACCCCGTCGACGAACACGCTCCCGATTCGCCGGCTCGCCCTCGGCGTCGGCCAATCGCGGGACGTGACCGCGGCGTGGATCCGCTTCCCCTCGTGCGCGGTCGAGCCTCTTCCGCAGCGCTACACGCGCGTCGCCGACCGACGCTACCGGTACGAGAGCCGGGGCGGCGCCTTCACCGCCGAGTTGGAGGTGGATGCGCAGGGCATGGTCCTCGACTACCCGCCGGCGTGGGAGCGCGTCAGGCGTTAGGCATGCACCGAACCGTCACGCCGCTGCCGGTTGGGCGGCCCGCCGCGCCCGAACCAGCCGGCGAATGCTCGCGATGCCAAGCGCGGGTCCCACCGCGAGGACGGCGAACGCCCACCGCCAGCCCAGCACCGCCGCGAGGGGGGGCACCAGCTGAATCGTCAGGGCCGTCAGCAGAAAGCCGAGCGAGACCTGCAGCGTGAGCGCCGTCCCGACGGCGTGCGGCGGCACGCTCTCCGTGACCAGCACACTGAACTGGGCGGAATCCGCGACGACGAAGAACCCCCACGCGAGGGCGATCGGCACGAGCAGCCAGAGCGACGCACCGAACGCGAAGCCGATCACGAGTGCGCACGCGCCGCTCGCCGCCATGGACAGCGTCACCACCCACTCGCGGCCCACGCGATCCGCGGCCAGTCCGCCCCAGATGCACCCGATCCCGCCGGCCGCGAGCGCCGCGAAGGCCACCGCCGACGCCACGGCCTCGCCCGCCGCGCCCGCTCCCGGGTCGCGCGCAGCGACGCTGGCCGCGATGAACACCGGTAGCCACGTCCATGCCGGATAGATCTCCCACATGTGTCCGAGGTAGCCGCCCGTCGCCAGGCGCCACCGCCGCCGCGACACGACTTCGCCGACCAGTCCCCATGAGAATGGCCGTGGGGGGAACGGGTATGGTCCGTCCCGATAGGCGAACCACACCAGCGCGGCCGCAACGAGCGCCCCCGCCGATGCCGTCAGTGTCACCGGCCCGATCCCGGCGCCGGGCATCGCGTGCACCAGGTACGGGGTCGCCTTCCCGACGGTGAGCGCGCCGACGATCGCGCCGACGGCGAGGCCCCGCCGGGCTCGGAACCAGGTGCTGATCATCTTCATGGCCGGTGGATACACGCCGGCGAGGAACATCCCCGTGGCGAACCGCCACACGAGCGCCACCTGCAGGGAATCCGCGGTGAGCACCAGCGCGTTGGCCACGGCGCCGAGCACGGCGCTCGCCGCGAAGAGACGCCTTGCGGGGATTACGTCCGCCAGATTCAGCACCGCCGAAATCGCCGTCCCCAGCACGAACCCCAACTGCACGACGGTGGTCAGCCAGCCCGCACCTGAGGCCGAGAGGCTCCACAGCTCGCGGTACTGCGCCGACACCGCACTCGCAGCGAACCACAGCGACATCCCCAGAAGCTCGGCGACGGACAGCACGACGAGCACGCGCCACCTGTCGGGGTGCGAATCCGGGGCGCCGGGATGGTCGGGCTCCTGCCGATCTGACGTGGGCATTGGCCAGCCGCCAACCTAGCCGAACCGCTCGTGACTGGCGAGCCGCGGCGGACGGCGAGCGCAACGGCCAACAGCCGCCCGGAGCAGCGCGTAACTAGTGGGTTGACCGTGCCCCTGTCGGGGCACGGTTCGTCTGGCTGCCGGGCTCTTTCGCATCATCGAGCGTTCATCTCTTGCACCGATAAATCGTGACGCACTCGCACACCCTTCGCCGCTTCGCCTTGATCATGATCGTCGGCGTCACCGGTGCCTGCAGGAGCGAGCAGGGCGAGGCCGCGACGGCAGGCCCGGGGCAGGGCGGTCCCGGCGGACGCGGACGTGGCGGCCCGCAGGTGGTGCCCATCGACTTCGCCGTGGCAGAGCTCGGCACGGGCGCTCGTTCGGTCACCGGCACCGGCACTATCGAACCGATCCGCCAGGTCACCGTCAACAGCCAGATCGCCGGGGCACTGCTCGCCGTCAACGTCGAGGAGGGCAGTGCCGTGCGCGAGGGCGCGGTCCTCGCGCGCATCGACAGCAGAGAACTCGCGGCGCAGCTTGCGAGCGCCGAGGCGTCGTTGGAACTCGCGCGACGCACCGCGGAGCGGTCCGAGCAGCTGCGCGCGCAGCAAATCGTCACGGAAGCGGAGTACGACCGCGACCGTGCGGCGCTCACGTCCGCCACGGCGACGCGCGACCAGCTCCGCACGCGCGTCGGATACGCGAGCGTGCGCGCGCCGATCTCCGGGGTGATCACCGAAAAGCGCGTCGAGCGCGGTGACGTGGTGTCGACGAACACGCCGCTGTTCACGATGGCCGACCGGTCCACGCTCGTCGTGCGCGTAATGGTGTCGGAGCTCGACGTGACGGCGTTGAGCGCCGGCGATGGCGTCGAGGTCATGGTCGATGCGATGCCCGACCGTAGGTTCCGCGGTCGCATTCGCCGCGTCTTCCCATCGGCCGATCCCGCCTCACGCCTCGTTCCCGTGGAGGTCGCGCTCTCCGGCGGCGA
>DATHUW010000097.1:0-3565 GCA_035461825.1 Gemmatimonadaceae bacterium | reverse complement strand
CCGGCGACCGTGAGAACTGCAGGCCGAACAGCTCCGGTGGTTCTGCCGTGGACGGGTGCACCGAGAACGGGATGATGTACTCGACGGCCACGAGCCTCAGCTTGCCGCTGGCGTCCGGCTCGTAGAGCAGGGCCTCCGGCTGGGTGACGTTCAGCGTCGCGTCATCGGCCAGGTCCTCGTTCACGTAGTGGTAGCCCATGCCGGCGGTCTGTCCGGGGTTCATGATGCATGGCGTGAACTGGAGCGACCAGCCGGCTTCGACCGCCTTGTCGAAGTTGTGGAACGGCGCGGTGGCGCGTCGCAGGTCTGCGAGCTGCTTGTTGTAATCGGCCGAGAGGTTGCCCATCGCCGGCGCTTCGTGCGCGGCATGGTCGGCCGCGGCCATTTCCGGCGAGATCGGCTCGGCGCCGTCGCTGCACGAGGCGAGCACGAGTCCGAGGAGGGCGCAGCCGAGGGTGCTCGTCAGGGTGTGTGGCTTGGGGGACATGGTTCCATCTCCTGCTGGTGGATGATTGCCGCCGGGGCGACGGCCTGGTGCGGATCTTCTTGGTATCGAAATGCGCACACGCGTATGTTAGGGGCGCAGGGTTAAGCATCGGTTATTCACACACGACTCTCGGTTAACTCCGCCGGAATCCATGGTTTCACTGAAGCTTCTGGGCGGCGCATCCGTCTCGAATGACGCGGGGCCGCTCACGGGGCCGGTGGCGCAGCGCCATCGCCTGGCCCTTCTCGCCCTGCTCGCCATGGCGCGCGGCGAGGCCGTCGCGCGCGAACGGGTGGCCGCGCTGCTGTGGCCGGAGAGCGATGCCGATCGCGCCCGCAACTCGCTCAAGCAGGCCGTCCACGCCATCCGCCGCGCACTCGGGCCGGACGCGATCCTCTCGGCCGGCGACGAGCTGCGCCTGAATCCGTCCGCCGTGTCATGCGACGCCGTCGCGTTCCTGGCCGCCATCGATGCGGGCGATCCGGCACGCGCCGTGGACCTCTGGTCCGGAGCGTTCCTGGACGGCTTCTTCCTGAGCAACGCCCGCGAATTCGAGGAATGGGTGGACAGCGTACGGGCGCGCCTGCACGCCGCGTTCGTCGCAGCGCTCGAGTCGCTCGCAACCGGCGCGGAGGCCGCGCGCGACCCCGCCGCGTCCGTCTCCTGGTGGCGCCGCCTCGCCGCCGAAACGCCCGGCAACTCGCGCAACACCCTCCGCCTCATGCACGCCCTCGCCGCCACCGGCGATCGCGCCGCCGCGATCCGCCAGGGCCAGGTGCACACGACCCTGCTGCGCGAAGAGTTCGGCGCCAAGCCCGATGCCGAAGTCCTCGCCCTGATGGAGCATCTGCGCGCGCAGCCACCCACGCCCGCGCCCGCGCAGCCACCCCCGCCCGCGCCCGCGCGCGCGCCCGCGCCCGGAACCGACCTGTCACACGAGCCCGCGCAACCACCCACGCCCGCGCCCGCGCGCGTGCGCGTGCCCGACCCTATGGCCACGCCGCCCCCGCCAGCCCGCACGCGACGACGCCGGCTACTTCTCGCCGCGATCATCGCGCTGATCGTCATCCCGGTCACCGTCGTCTCACTCCGGGCCTGGAGTGCGAACGCCAATCGCGATCCCGGCCTGGTCGTCCTGCCGTTCATGGACATGGGCAGCGATGCGGCCGATGCGTACTTCACCGATGGCATGACCGAGGAGCTGATCCACGCGCTCAGCCAGATCGCAGGGCTGCGTGTGATCGCGCGCACGTCCGCGTTCCAGTTCAAGGGAACGAACATCGACGTGCGCGAGGTGGGCCAAGACCTGGACGTGGACTACGTGCTGGAAGGGAGTGTGCGACGGAGTGGCGACAGGCTCCGCATCACCGCACAGCTCGTGAACACGCGCGACGGATCGCATCTCTGGTCCGACACGTACGACCGGCCGCTCGATGACATCATCGCCGTGCAGGAAGACATCGCGCGCGCGATCGCAGGCGAGCTGCGGCTGCGACTCACGCTCGAGGCGCCGGTCGCGGGGCGGCACAGCGAAGATCGCGAAGCGTATCTGCTCTACCTGAAAGGTCTGCACGCACTCAACCAGCACACACCCGCGTCCGCGCGCCAGGCGATCGCGTACCTGGAGCAGGCGATCGCGCGCGATCCGGATTACGCACTCGCACACGCGAGCATCGCGCACGCGCACGTCAGCCTCATCGATCTCGCCGGTGTACGCCCGGAGACAGCGACCGCGCACGCGCGCGCCGCGGCGCTGCACGCACTCGAGAAAGACTCCACGCTCGCGGGGGCGCACGCGCTCCTCGGCTGGATCTACACGGAGAACTGGCAGTGGGAGGAGGCGCGACGTGCGTTCGCGCGCGCGTTCGAGCTGGATCCGGGCGAGCCGAAGACCTACATCTGGTACAGTCTATACCTCGACAACATGGGCCGCTTCGACGATGCGCTCGATGCGACGAAGCGCGCGCAGCAGCTCGATCCGCTGTCGGCCTCCGCGAGCTACAACGTCACCGGCACCTACCTGCACCTGGCCCGCTTCGATGAAGCGATTGCGGAGGCACGCAGGATCGTCGAGCTCCACCCGACCCTCGCGTTCGGGTATGACGCGCTCGGCTGGGCGCTCGTCGATGCCGGTCGTCCCGCGGAGGCCATCGAGCCGCTCGAAAGAGCGGTCGCCATGGCGGGCGGACGATGGCTCGCACTTGCCAACCTCGGACGCGCATACGCATTCGTTGGCCGACACGATGATGCGCGAGCCATCATCGCACGCCTCGAGCGCGACTGGGGCGGTCTCGGCTTCGGCAACTTCGCGATGGCCGCCGTCCACCTCGCCCTCGGCGAGCGCGACGCTGCACTCGCACGCCTCGAGCAGGTCTATCGCCTCCGCTTCGCGAAGCTGCCGCACGTCCGCCAGTGGACTGCGTTCGAGCCGCTGTACGGCGACCCGGACTTCAGTCGCATCGTCCGGGAGGCGGGCTTCGCGCCGCCGTCCGCAGTGCCGGATTGAGCCAGTTCTTCTGACCGTGCTGTCATGACCGCGTGGCCGGATTGATCCGCATTCTGACCTGACTGTCACGACGGCGTAGCGTGGTGTCGCAAGGCGCGAGGCCGGGGGCCGGGAACGGCGTCGCGAATCGTCGCATGGCGCGAGGCGGGGGGCGGGAACGGCGTCGCGTGGTGTCGCATGGCGCGAGGCGGGGGCCGGGAACGGCGTCGCGAATCGTTGCATGGCGCGAGGCGGGGGGCGGGAACGGGCGTCGCGAATCGTCCATTTCCCTGTACTGACCGGCACGATTGGACGATTGAGCGCGCTATTCGCACCCAATCGTCCGGACGCGCAGCCGCGCAAATCCTCCGTGGAGGATTGAGTGCACTATGACCCCCCAATCCTCCATTCAGGCGAACGGAGCGCGCCAAATGGAAGATTGGGGGCCACGGGGCGACACAGATGAAACCATCGCCGCCCATGCCGCGTCATGTGAGCATCCACTTCTTCGGCGCGGTGCATGGCGACTCCCCTGATTGAGCTGAACGGCCTGACGCAGGCGTATGGCAGTATGGTCGTCCTGAACGGCCTGA
>DATHUW010000096.1:0-3100 GCA_035461825.1 Gemmatimonadaceae bacterium | reverse complement strand
TCCCATGCCCGCACCCGTACTCCTCGACGGCCACTCGCTCACCCTCGACCGGGTATGGGCGGTGGCCGTCGATCGTGCGCCCGTCTCGCTCGCGCCCGGGGCGCGCGCCCGGGTGGAGCACGCCCGCGCGATCGTCGACGGAGTCGTCCAGCGTCGCGAGGTCGCCTACGGGGTGACGACCGGATTCGGCAAGCTCTCCGAGATCGCCATTCCGTACGAGCGGCTCGGCGAACTGCAGGTGAACCTCGTGCGCTCGCATGCCGCGGGGGTGGGCGATTCGCTGCCGGAGCGCGAGGCGCGGGCGATGATGCTGCTCCGCGCGAACGTCATCGCCAAGGGCTACTCCGGGGCGCGTGCGACGCTCGTGGATCTCCTGTCCGGCATGCTCAACGCGGGCCTCTATCCGCCGATCCCGGAGCAGGGGAGCGTGGGCGCGAGCGGCGATCTCGCTCCGCTGGCGCATCTGGCGCTGTCGCTCATCGGCGAAGGGGAGCTCCTCCAGGGCACATCGCGGGGGAACGCGGCGGAGATGCTCGCTGCCGCCGGCCTCGCGCCGGCCGTGCTCGAGCCGAAGGAAGGGCTTTGCCTGATCAACGGGACGCAGGCGCACACGGCGGTCGCGGCGCTCGCGCTGGTCGATGCCTATCGACTGTGGCGCGCCGCGCACGTCGCCGGCGCCATGTCGCTCGAGGGGCTGCTCGGCACGCCGGTCGCCTTCGACCCGCGCATTCAGGAAGTGCGCGGACAGGAGGGGCAGGCGGCGTCCGCCGCGCTGCTGCGAGCGCTCCTCGCCGACAGCGAGATCCGCGAGTCGCATCGCGACAACGACCCCCGCGTGCAGGACGCCTACAGCCTGCGCTGCATGCCCCAGGTGCACGGTCCGGCGCTCGATGCCCTGCGGTTCGCCGAGTCGCTGGTCGGGCGCGAGCTGAACGCGGCGACGGACAACCCCCTCGTGTTCGAGGGCGGGGAGATGCTGAGCGGCGGCAACTTCCACGGGCAAGCGGTCGCGATGGCGCTCGACGTGATGGCGATCGCCCTGACGAATCTCGCCACGATCGCGGAGCGCCGGATCGACCGGCTCGTGCACCCCGACTTCAATCAGGGACTGCCCCCGTTCCTGACCCGCGACGCGGGGGTCAGCTCGGGGTTCATGATGGCGCAGGTGACGGCGGCGGCGCTGGCGAGCGAGTGCAAGACGCTGTCGCATCCGGCCAGCGTCGACACGATTCCGACCGATGGGAACAAGGAGGACGTCGTGCCGATGGCGATGGGCGCGGCATGGAAGACGCGTCGCATCGTGCGGAACGTGCAGCACGTGCTGGCGATCGAGCTCATGTGCGCCGCGCAGGCGCTCGACGGCCGTGCGCCCCTCGCGGCGGGCGCCGGCGCCGAGGCGGGCCGGCAGGCGGTACGGACGCTGGTGGCGCCGCTGGAGCGCGACCGAGTGCTGCACGACGACATTACGACGCTCGCCGCGGCGGTGGCGCGCGGCGTTTTCGAGCCCGAAGCGCTGGGAGTTTCGACATGAGTATGGTCTCGGATGTGCGCGGTGCGCCTGACGAGGCGCGGACCCGGGGCCCCGTGCGGGCGCCGCGCGGCGCGACGCTGTCGTGCAGGGGATGGCAGCAGGAGGCGGCGCTGCGCATGCTGATGAACAACCTCGACCCCGAGGTCGCGGAGCGGCCGGAGGACCTGGTCGTCTACGGCGGCACCGGCAAGGCGGCGCGCAACTGGGAGAGCTTCGACGCGATCGTCCGGACGCTGCGCACGCTCGAGCACGACGAGACGCTCCTGGTGCAGAGCGGCAAGCCCGTCGCGGTGTTCCGCACGCACGCGTCGGCGCCGCGCGTATTGATCGCGAACGGCAACCTGGTGGGCCGGTGGGCCACCTGGGACCACTTTCGCGAGCTGGAGCGGGCCGGCCTGACGATGTACGGGCAGATGACCGCGGGCTCGTGGATCTATATCGGCAGCCAGGGGATCCTCCAGGGCACGTACGAGACGTTCGGGGCGGTCGCGCGGCAGCACTTCGGCGGGTCGCTCGCGGGCCGCTTCGTGCTCACCGCCGGACTCGGCGGCATGGGCGGGGCGCAGCCGCTCGCCGCGACCATGGCCGGCGGCGCGATCCTCGGCGTGGAGGTGGACCCGGCGCGCATCGAGAAGCGGCTGCAGACGGGCTATTGCGACCGGATGACTGCCGATCTCGACGAGGCGCTCGACTGGATCGACGCGGCGCGCAGGGATGGGGCCGCCCTGGCGGTCGGACTGGTCGGGAACGCGGCGGAGGTCCTTCCGGAACTCGTCAGGCGCGGCGTGACGCCGGATGTGCTCACCGACCAGACGAGCGCGCACGACACGCTGAACGGCTACGTGCCGGCGGGATTGTCGCTCGAGGAAGCGGCGGCGCTGCGGCGCCACGAGCCGCGCGAGTACGTGCGGCGCGCGACCGCCTCGATCGTGCAGCACGTGCGAGCCATGCTGGCGATGCAGCAGCGCGGCGCCGTGACGTTCGACTACGGCAACAACATTCGCACGGTCGCGCTCGATGCCGGCGTCGAGGACGCGTTCGCGTTCCCCGGTTTCGTGCCGGCGTACGTGCGCCCGCTCTTCTGCGAGGGGAAGGGGCCGTTCCGGTGGGTGGCACTGTCGGGCGATCCGCAGGACATCCACCGAACGGACGATCTGGTGCTGGAGCTCTTTCCCGAAGACGAGCACCTCCGTCGCTGGATCGAGCAGGCGCGGGAGAAGGTGCAGTTCCAGGGGCTTCCCGCGCGGATCTGCTGGCTGGGGCAGGGCGATCGCGCGCGCTTCGGGGTCGCCCTGAACGACCTGGTCGCGAGCGGTGAGCTCAGCGCTCCCATCGTCATCGGACGCGATCATTTGGACACCGGCTCGGTCGCCTCACCCTTCCGGGAGACCGAGGCGATGAAGGACGGCAGCGATGCCATCGCGGACTGGCCGATCCTGAACGCGCTGCTGAACGTGGCGAGCGGCGCCTCCTGGGTGTCGGTACATCACGGCGGCGGGGTGGGGATCGGGAACTCAGTGCACGCGGGGCAGGTGATCGTCGCCGATGGAACCCCGGAGATGCGGGAGC
>DATHUW010000095.1:0-26521 GCA_035461825.1 Gemmatimonadaceae bacterium | reverse complement strand
AGCGGAGCGCGCTCGCGACAGCACGATGATCGCCGCGATCGCGATCGAGCTCGGGCTCTGGTACTGGCGAACGTATGACGGGATGGCGCATCGGCGGCGCGCTCCCTACGAGCTCCCCCTTCCCCACCTCATCGACGAAAGCGAATCGCGTCGGGACCTCGATCACCTGGCCGAAGCGTATTTCCCGAAGAGCGCGAACAACTCCGGCGAACTGGACTACCTCAGAGCGAGCGAGCTCTTTCTGATCGCGCTTCGAGCAGAGCCAGGCAACGGACGCGCCTGGATGTACTCCTACACGTCGCTTCTCGCGCTCGACGCCTGGGACGAGCTCGAGGCCGCAGCGCGCACCCGGCTCCGCGCGGTGCATAACGATGCATGGGCCTGGATGACGATGGGGCTCGCGCTGCACCGGCTGATCAAGGAGGCGGAGGCCGCGCATGCCTTCGACCGCGCGCTCTCGATCTTCTCGCCCACGGAACGGCGCCGGCTTACGCGCTTGTCGCGGCTGCTGAGACCCGAGGACTCGGTGCGGGTCGCCAACATGTCCGACGCCGATCGGACCAGTACGGAGCGGGCCTATTGGATGATCGCCGACCCGCTGATGCTCACGGCAGAAAACGAGCATTGGCTGGAGTTCCTGAGTCGCGTTACCCATAGCGAGCTCATGTTCACGAACGAGGAATTCCACCAGCGTGGGGCCGATTCTCCCAGGGGCGAGGTCTTCATCCGCTATGGCCCTCCCCACGGGATCATCGCGACCGGACCCGATATTCGGGGCTACTACGGCCACTGGTGGCGTTACCGGGATGGGCTGGAGTTCTACTTCGACCTCTATGGGCCAACGCGGATGGTCGACGAGCGGAGCTTTGCCGCCCAACGGCGTCGGTACGCCGCCCGGCCATCGTCCTTTGCGAACGTGGCGATCACTCGCTCGCTGCTCACCGTGCCCGTCGCCATCACGCGCTTCCGCGGACCCTCCGATTCCACGGACATCGTGGTCGCGGCGGAGTTTCCGTTGCGGCCGCTGACGTCAGGCATCGACCTGAACGCCGGTGAGCTGCGTCTCGCGCTCACGACGTTCGGCGGAAGCGCGGATTCGGCGAGTCGCGACGGGGAGTCGCTCGCGCTGGACCTTCGATCCGCTCGGGCTGCTCAATCGCTGCGCCGCACGTGGCGGCACCGATTCGCCAGTACCGAGATGGGCCTTCGCGTCGAGGCGCTGCAAGTGGAGAGCGAGCGAGGGGCGCGCGCCGTGGCGGCCGTCGAGGCAATTCCGCACTCCGGGTTCACAATGAGCGACGTGCTCGTCGCCGATTCGGTTCGGGCCGGTTCGGCGCGCGACCCGCGTTGGAGCGATCTCGAATTCTCCGCCACGCCCGGCGAGCTTGTCGCCGCTCGACAACTCGGGCTGGTGTGGGAGACCTACGACCTCGGCGCGGACTCGACGCGGTCGAGCGCCTATCGCGTGGACATCGGGCTGGTGCGCACCGACGGCTCGCGGATCGGACGGGCGGTGGCGCGCGTGATCGGCGGCACCCTCGGCCGCGGCGAGGGCCGCGGGCGCGACGACCGGGTCACGGTGAGCTTCGAACGGCGGGTTCCCTCGCGCCCGGTGACGCTCGACTACCTCACGCTCGACCTCGGCGACCTGGCCTCGGGCCGCTACCGCCTGACGATCACCGTCACCGATCTCGTCACCAGCGCGACGACGGAGCGCGAGCGGGAGCTGACGATCGTGCGATGACGAAGGGCGACCGGACGGCGGACTACGACTACGAATTGCCGCCGGACCGGATCGCGCAGGCGCCGCTCCCCCGCCGGGACGAGAGCCGCCTGATGATCCTCCGCCGCGGCGACGCCTCGATCGAGCACGCGAAGTTCTCCGACCTCCCGGTGCTGTTCGAGCCGGGCGATGCCATCGCGATCAACACCACCAGGGTCCTCCGCGCCCGCCTCCTCGGCCGGCGGGTCTCGGGCGCGCCCGCCGAGATCCTCCTCCTGCACCCCGTCGGGGGGGCCGACGAGGTCTGGGAGGCGATGGTGAGCCCCGGCGGCAAGCTCCGCCCCGGCCGCACCGTCCACATCGCCGACGGGTTCGACGCCGAGATCCTGGAGATCACCGCGCGGCGCACGCGCCTCGTCAGGCTGCGAAGCGCCGGACCGGTTCGCGAGGCGATCGCGCGTCACGGGCACATCCCGCTGCCCCCCTACATCGCCCGCGCCGACGAGCCCGCCGATGCGGCGCGCTACCAAACGGTCTTCGCCCGCGAGGACGGCTCGGTCGCGGCGCCGACCGCCGGTCTGCACTTCACCGAACCGTTGCTCGAGGCGATCGCCGAGCGCGGCGTGCGGCGAGCCGATCTGCTGCTGCACGTCGGGGCGGGCACCTTCAAGCCCGTCGAGGTCGCCGACCCGGCCGAGCACGTCATGCACGAGGAGCGGTTCCGCGTGTCGGCGGAGGCGGCGCGGGTCCTGAACGAGGCCCGTGCGGCGGGGGGCCGGATCTGGGCGGTGGGCACCACCAGCGCGCGCACGCTGGAGAGCGCGGCGGCGGCGGACGGCACGGTCCTCGCGACCGAAGGCGAGACGCGGCTGTTCATCCGTCCCGGGTACACGTTTCGCGCCGTGGACAAGCTCATCACCAACTTCCATCTTCCCCGTTCGACGCTGCTCATGCTCGTCGCCGCCTTTGCCGGGTACGAGCTGACGATGCGTGCCTATCGAACGGCGGTCACGGAGGGCTACCGGTTCTATTCCTATGGCGATGCGATGGCGATCCTGTAGCGCCGCGGTGGCACTGCTCGCGATGGCCGCGTGCCTGTCGAGCTCGCAGCGCTCCTTCCTGCCCGACCCGAGTGCGGCGCGACTCAACCCCGACGACTGGCGGACCCGCGCCTCCGCCCTCCTCGAGACGGAGTGTCCACGCCTGCTCGGCAATGAGCGGTCGGCGCTCGGCGAGGTCGGCTTCGAGCTCATCCTCGCGAGCGGCGGAATGGTGCGCGAGGCGATCCTCACGCGCCCCAGCGGAGACGAGCGCATCGACGCGATGTTCGGCGGGCTGGCCGCGCAGCTCGTGTTCACCACCGCCACCTCCGACGGCGATCGAGCGCAGGTCACCGGCGGGTACTCGTGCGCCCCGAACGCCGCCGTTGCGACGCTGGAGTTGAACACGAGACCGTGACCGCGCCCGCGTTCTCGTTCGAACTTGCCGCCACCGCCGGCGCCGCGCGCGCCGGCGTTTTCACGACCCCCCACGGCCCCGTGCACACGCCGGCGTTCATGGCCGTCGGCACGCTCGCGACGGTCAAGACCCTCGACCCGCGCGAGCTGCGCGAGATCGGGTGCGAGATGATCCTCGCGAACGCCTATCACCTGCACCTTCGCCCGGGTGAGGAGATCGTCGAGCGGCTCGGCGGGCTGCACCGGTTCATGGCGTGGGACGGACCGATCCTCACCGACTCCGGAGGCTTTCAGGTCTTCTCGCTCGAGGGAATTCGCAGGGTGAGCGAGGACGGCGTCGAGTTCCGCAGTCATATCGACGGCTCGCGGCGCATGTTCACGCCCGAGAGCGTGATGCGTCTCGAGCGCGCGCTGGGCGCCGACGTGATCATGCAGTTCGACCACGTGATCCCGGGGCAATCGGACCGCGCGACGGCACGAGACGCGAGCGAGCGAAGCCTCCGATGGCTGGAGCGCTGTGCGGCGGAGCATTCGCGGTTGAACGCGCGTCCCGCGTCCCCCATCCCGCCTCCCGCGCTGTTTCCCATCGCCCAGGGCGGCATCCACCCCGACCTGCGCCGCGACGCCGCGCGGCGGATCGGCGAACTGGGCGAATGGGCCGGAATCGCCATCGGCGGTCTGTCGGTGGGGGAGCCGAAGCCCGCCATGCACGCGATGCTCGAGGTCATGCACGACGCGCTGCCCGCCGATCGTCCGCGCTATCTGATGGGGGTCGGGTTTCCCGAGGACCTGATCGAGGGCGCGCGACGCGGCGTGGATCTGTTCGACTGCGTGGCCCCCACGCGCATGGGGCGGAACGGGACGGCGTTCACCTCGACGGGGCGGCTCAACGTGCGGAGAGCCGAGCTGCGCGAGAGCGCCGAGCCGCTCGATGCGGAGTGTGCGTGCTCGACGTGCACCCGCTTCTCGCGGGCGTACGTTCGCCACCTGTTCGTGAGCGACGAGACGCTGGGGCTGCGCCTTCTCTCCCTGCACAATGTACATTTCCTCGTGGCGCTGATGCGTCGCGTACGCGCCGCCATCCTCGACGGCACCTTCGACCGCTGGAGCCGCGACTGGCTCGCGCGTTACCACTCCGACACCGATCCGGCCTCATGACCGCACCGCTCGCCGCCGTGCTGCTCTTCGCGCCCTCCGAACAGAACGCGATGCTGCAGCCGCTGATCATGTTCCCGCTGATCTTCCTGGTGTTCTACTTCGTGATCATGCGGCCGCAGTCGCAGCAGCGGAAACGGCACGAAGAAGCGCTCAAGAACCTCAAGAAGGGCGACGAGGTCGTTACGGCCGGCGGCGTCGTCGGCGACGTGGTGCACATCAAGGAAGGCAGCAAGGACGGCCAGCCGACGCAAACCATGGCGGACCGCGTCACGATCAAGAGCGGGGAATCGCGGCTCGTCATCGAGCGCGGCCGCATCACGAGCGTGACCTCGCGCGCCTCGGGGACCAGCTCCGTCGCCTGATGAGCCTGCTCGACATCCACGTGCTCGGATCGCCGATCCTCAGGCAGATCACGACGCCGGTGGAGACGGTCACCGACGACCACCGGCGGCTGATCGACGACATGTTCGAGACGATGTACGCCGCCGAGGGGATCGGCCTGGCGGCGCCGCAGGTGGGCCGCATCGAGCGCATCGCGGTGATCGACGTACGCGAGGAGGGCACGGAGCCGTTCGCGATCGTGAATCCCGAGATCGTGGAGCGCGAGGGGTCGGCGCGCGCGGAGGAGGGCTGCCTGTCGATGCCTGACCTGTACGGCGATGTGGACCGCGCCACGCGGATCGTGGTCCGCGCGCTCGACCGCGATGGCGCGCCGTTCGAGATGGAGGCGCGCGACCTGCTCGCCCGCTGCCTGCAGCACGAGATCGACCATCTGCACGGCCGGCTCTTCATCGATTATCTGGGTTTGATGAAGCGGCGGTCCGTCATGAAGAAATGGGAGAAGCTGCGCAACGGCGACCGATCGCTGGTGCGCAAGATCACGCCGAAGGAAGTCGCCAGGCATCATCACCGCGGCGAGGAGCTCTGAATTGCGGGTCCTCTTCTGGGGGACATCGGACTTCGCCGTACCGTCGTTCCGCTCGCTGCTCGGCGAGGGGTTCGAGGTCGCGGGCGTGGTCACTCAGCCGGACCGGGCGACGGGGCGATCGCGGTCGCGCCTGACGCCGCCGCCGGTGAAGGAGGCGGCGCTCGCCGAGGGCGTCGAGGTCATCCTCCAGCCGGAGAAGCCGCGCGGCGAGGAGTTCCTGTCCCGGCTGCGCGCGCTCGAGCCCGAGATCTCGGTGGTGGTCGCCTATGGGCACCTGCTCATCGACGAGGTCATTGCGCTCCCGTCGTTCGGCACGGTGAACGTGCACGCGTCGCTGCTGCCGAAGCTCCGGGGTGCCGCTCCGATTCGTGCCGCGATTCGCGAGGGGCTCAACGAGACGGGCGTGACGATCATGCGGATGGTGAAGGCGCTCGACGCGGGCCCGATCATTCTGCAGGCGCGGACGCCGGTGCTGCCTGACGAAACGTACGGCGAGCTGCACCTCAGGCTCTCGGAACTCGGCGCGCTCGCGCTGGTCGAGGCCCTCACGCTGCTCGAGCTGGGCCAGGCGAGCGAGCGCGAGCAGCACCACGACTCGGCCAGCTACGCGCCGAAGATCGACCGCGAGGCGACACGCATCCGCTGGAGCGAGAATGCCGGGGTCGTCGCGCGACACGTGCGGGCGTTCGATCCCGCTCCGGGTGCGCTCGCGACGCTGCGCGGCGCCGATGTGAAGCTGTACGGTGCGCGCAGCACCGAATCGGCGGGGGACGAGGCCGGCGTCGGGACGGGTCAGGTGGTCGCGATCGACGCGAGCGGCATGCTGGTGGCGTGCGGTGATGGGGCCGTCCAGATCGCCGACGTGCAGCCGGCGGGGAAGCGCCGGATGCCGGTGGCGGAGTGGGCGCGCGGCCGCGGCGTCGCCGTGGGAGATCAGTTCGGTGCGTGAGGCGCCGCGCCCGGCCCTCGCCGGGAGCGGCTTCGACTCCGGGAGCGTGCCCATCGTACACGCGGTCACCGATGATCTCATCCTCACGCGGCCCTCCTTCGCCGAGCGCGCGCTCGACGTTATGCGAACGCTCGGGGGGCGCGGGGCCATTCATCTCCGGTCGCGGATCCTCGCCTCGCGCCGCCTGTTCGCCATCGCCGAGGCGCTGCGGCTGGCGCAGCAAGAGACGGAATGCTGGCTCGTGGTCAACGACCGGCTCGACATCGCGCTCGGCGCGGGCGCGCGCGGCGCGCAGCTCACGACGCGCTCGATCGGCGTGGCGGACGCGCGCCGGATCGCGCCGGACCTCGCGCTTGGCGCGAGCATCCATGCGGTGGAGCAGGCGGCGTTGGCGGAGCGGGAGGGCGCAACCTGGCTGGTGGCGGGCCACGTGTTCGACACGGCCTCTCACGCGGGCGTGCCGGGTCGGGGTCTGCCCTTCGTGCACGCGGTGTGCGAGCACACCACGCTGCCGGTCCTGGCGATCGGAGGCGTGACGCCAGCCCACACGGGCGCACTGCGCGAAGCCGGCGCGCACGGTGTCGCCGTGATCCGCGGGATCTGGGGCGCGCGCGATGCCGAACGGGCGGCGAGGGAGTATCTTTCGGCCTATGACGCAGACGGCGGCACGGCGGCCCGCGATCGCGGTGACCGTCAACGGTGACGAGCGGCGCGTCGCCGCGGGGACCACCCTCGGCGACCTGCTGCGCGAGCATGGGCTGGACCCCCGGATGGTGGTCGTGGAGCGCAATCGCGAGATCCTGCGCGACCGGTCGACCTTCGATGCCCTGGAGCTCGAGGGCGGCGACCAGCTGGAGATCGTGCACTTCGTGGGCGGCGGCTGATGGCGACGACGCTCTCCCCCACCCTCGACACGCCGTTCTCGATCGCCGGGCACGAGTTCCGCTCCCGGCTGATGGTCGGGACGGGCAAGTACGCCTCCAACGACCAGATGGCGCGCGCCATCGAGGCGAGCGGCGCCGAGGTCGTGACGGTGGCGGTGCGCCGCGTGGACCTCGACCGGACGAAGGACGAGGGGGTGCTCTACCACCTCGACCCGTCGCGCTACTTCCTGCTCGCGAACACCGCCGGCTGCTACACGGCGGACGAGGCCGTGCGTTATGCGCGCCTCGCGCGCGCGGCGGGGTTCAACGAGTGGGTCAAGCTCGAGGTGATCGGGGATCAGGAGACGCTGCTCCCGGACGTCGCGGGGTTGCTCGAGGCGACGCGCACGCTCGCGGCGGAGGGGTTCGTGGTTCTCGCGTACACGAACGATGACCTGGTCACGGCGCTGCGGCTCGAGGATGCGGGCGCGGCGGCGGTGATGCCGCTCGCGTCGCCGATCGGCTCGGGGCTGGGCCTCATGAATCCATACGCCATCCGTACGATCAAGCACCGCCTGTCGGCGCCGGTGATCGTCGATGCGGGGGTCGGCACGGCGTCGGATGCGTGCCTGACGATGGAACAGGGCGTGGACGGGATCCTGATGAACACGGCGCTGGCCGCGGCCGACGACCCGATCCGCATGGCGGCGGCGATGCGTGCCGCCGTTGAGGCGGGGCGCCTCGCGTACCTGGCCGGCCGCATGCCGAAGCGCGAGGTGGCGGTCCCGTCATCCCCCCTCACGGGAATGCTCGACGGATGACCGAACCGCGCGGGGGCGTCGCGCATCTGCCGCCGGCGGGCGGCGTCACGGAACCCCGCCGCATCGCCGCCGAGGCGTGCGCCGACATGCGTCGTGGCGTGTTGCTCGATCCGTCGTTCGAGGCGCGCGCCGGGCATCTCGATGCGCGCGACCGGCGGTGGCTGCAGGAGCTGCTCTACGGGATGCTCCGGCGGCGCGCGATCATCGATGCGCACCTCGACGCGCGCGTGCGCGGCGGGCTGGCTCGGCTCGACGCGGATCTGATCGACCTGCTGCGGCTCGGCGCCTATCAATTGCTCCAGATGGGGAGCGTGCCCGCCTACGCCGCCATCGCGCAGACGGTGGAGCTGGCGAAGGAGCGGCATGGCCTCGGCGCGAGCAAGCTGGCGAACGCGGTGCTCCGCCGGCTCGACCGCGAGCGCGAGGCGCTTGCGATCGATGAGCCGGCGGACCCGGTGGCGGCGCTGGCGCTCAGGCACTCGCACCCGCGATGGCTGGTGGCGCGATGGGTCTCGCGGTGGGGCGCCGAGGAAACGGAGCGGCTGCTGGTGGCGAACGATCAGGAGGCGCCCGTCGTGCTGCGGCCGTACGGCGTGGTCCGCGAGCAGCTGGAGGCGATGCTCGACGCGGCCGGCGTGTCGACGACCGACGCGCCGCTGGTGCGCGACAGCCTGCAGCTGGCGGGCGGGGTTGCGCTGACCGAGCTGGGGGCGTACCGGCAGGGGCTGTTCTTCGTGCAGGATCCCGCGGCGACCCTGGTCACGCGTTATGCAGCGGTGGCGCCCGGCTCCACGGTCGCGGACGTCTGCGCGGCACCGGGGGGCAAAGCGCTCGAGCTGGCGCGGACGGCGCGCGTCGTGGCGGCCGACCGCTCGTTCTCGCGCATCCTCCGCCTGCGGGACAACGCGCGCCGGATCGACGCCCCGGGCTGCCTGCCGATGGTCGCCGACGCCCGCCACCCGGCGGTGCGGCCGGTGGACGCGGTCCTCATCGACGCGCCCTGCACCGGGACCGGCACCTTCCGGCGGCATCCGGACGCCCGCTGGCGGCTCAAGGTCTCGGATCTCGCGGTGATGGCCGCGCTCCAGCGGGCGATCCTGCACGCCGCGGCGGCCGCGGTCGCACCCGGCGGGCTGCTCATCTACGCCACCTGCTCGCTCGAGCCCGAGGAGAACGACGCGCAGATCGAGGCGTTCCTCGCCGAGCATGACGAGTGGCAGCTGGAGCCGCCGCCCGAGGGCGCGGTGCCACCGGCCGTGCTCGACGCGGGACGGCTGCGCGTGCTGCCGCAGCGCCACGGCGCCGACGGAGCGTTCGCCGCGCGACTGCGGAGAGCCGGCGCTTGAGGTGGCGCGGCCGCGCGCGGAGTCTGCTGCCGTACGTCGTGACGGCCGCGGCCGGGTTCGCGGTCGCCTATCTCCTCGTCGCCCTGTTCATCTTCCCCAAGCAGCTCGTCTCGAGCGACACCAGCGTGCCGAGCGTGATCGGGATGACCTACGACGACGCCAATCGCCGACTCGAGCGCGACGGATTCCGCGCAAACACGCGGGAGCAGCGCTATCACCAGAGCGCGCCCGAAGGCACGGTACTCGAGCAGACGCCGCCGGCCGGATCGCGCGAGCCGCGCGGGGCCACCATCGCGCTGGACCTCAGCCGCGGACCGCGGTTCGGCGAGGTGCCGCCGCTCGTCGGCATGGCGCAGTCCGAGGCCGAGCGGCTCATCGACGAGGCCGGCCTCGAGCGCGGGATCGTGACTGAGGAGGCGAGCAACGCGCCCCGCGGGCAGGTGCTCTCGTCCACGCCGGCGGCCGGCGCGCGCGTGGCCCTGCCGGCCTCGGTCTCGCTGGTCGTGTCGACGGGACCGGGTGCGGTCGAGGTGCCTGACGTGGTGGGACAGGCGGTGAGCGAGGCGCGCGCGCTGCTCCAGCAGATCGGCTTCCGCGTGCGCACCAGGGACGACTCGTTGAGCACCACGCCGGCGGGCACGGTCGTCCAGCAGCGACCCGGCCCCGGCTCCAGCGCGCGATCCGGCGCGGTGGTCACGCTCACGGTGTCGACGGGCGGCGGAGTCGTTCCATGAGTGTCCGCATTGCCCCGTCGGTGCTGAGCGCGGACTTCGCCCATCTGGCCGACGACATCGCGCGCATCGAGGTGGGAGGCGCCGACTGGGTGCACGTCGACGTGATGGACGGACGGTTCGTGCCGAACCTCACGTTCGGCGAGAAGGTGATCAGCACGCTGCGGCGACTCACGAGCCTGCCGCTCGACTGCCACCTGATGGTGGTCGAGCCGGAACGGTACTTCGAGGGCTTCGCCGCGGCCGGCGCCTCCATCATAACGATTCACGCCGAGGTGTCGCCGCACCTGCACCGCCAGGTCGCGCGGATCAAGGAACTGGGCTGCCTCGCGGGAGCGGCGATCAATCCCGCGACGCCGCTCGACGCGGTGCGCGAGATCGCGCCCGACCTCGATCTGCTGCTCCTCATGACGGTGAATCCCGGATTCGGCGGCCAGCGGTTCATCGATGCGTCGGTGGACAAGGTGCGTCGCGCGCGCCGTCTGCTCGACGAAACCCGGAGCCCGGCGGCGCTGGAGGTCGATGGCGGCATCACGCGCGATACGATCGGCGCGGTGTGGCGGGCCGGCGCCGACACCTTCGTGGCCGGCAACGCCGTGTTCACCGCCAGCGACCCGGCCGCCGAGATTCGCGCCCTGCGGGCGCGCTGCGCGGAGCAGGCATGACGCGCCGCGGGCAGTGGCTGCTCGTCGGGATGGTGATCCTGCTGCTCGTCGGCGGGGCGGCGGCGGCAACGTACGGGATGCGCGACGAGCTCTTCCCCGTGACCGTCGGCTCCCGGGCCCCCACCTTCGAGGCATACACGCTCGACGCCGCGCGACAGGCACGCTCCATCACGGACTATCGGGGCGACGTGGTACTGCTCAACCTCTGGGCGACGTGGTGCGGGCCCTGCCGAGTCGAGATGCCCGAGATCCAGGCGCTGCATAGCGACTTCGGGCCGCAAGGGCTGCGCGTCGTCGCCATCTCGATCGACCACCCGGAGGCCGGCGAGGCGATCCGGGGCTTCGTGCGCGACTACGGCCTCACCTTCGAGGTGCTGCATGATCCGACGGGGGACATCCAGCGCCGGTACCAGACGACGGGCGTGCCCGAGACGTTCGTGATCGGCCGCGACGGCGTGATCCGCAAGAAGGTCCTCGGGGCCGTGCACTGGAACTCCGAGGCGAACCGCGCCGTCGTGCAGCAGCTCCTGGACGAACCGAGGCCGTCGTGACCCGGCCGAAGCAGCGGACCACGCTCCAGCGGCGAGCCATGGCCGCGGTCACGACGCGCCTTCCGATCAAGTTCGCCGCGATCGGGCTCGCCGGGATCCTGTGGGCGATCGTCAGCATCGAAGAGCCCACCGAGTCCGTAGTGAACGTGCTCCTCCAGCCGGTGCCGACGGACAGCGCGATCGTCGTCAGGCGCCCCCTCGATCCGGTGCAGGCGCTCATGGTGGGGCGGGCGCGCGACCTGTTCCGCCTCACGGCGGAGCCGCCCATCGTCCGCATCCCCATCACGGCCGACGCGCCCGAGACCCTGACCGTACGGCTCACGCCCGAGATGGTGGAGCTGCCGGTGGAGGTCAACGCCCGCGTGCGCGAAGTGCTGCCACGGTCCGTCACGTTGCGGCTCGACCTGCTCGCGGAGCGGCGCGTGCCCGTGGCGGGCGCCTTCGCGGTCGAGCACGACACGGGGCTCGTGATCACGGGGGCGATCGAAATCTCCCCCGACAGCGTGACCATCGCCGGGCCGCGCGCGCTCGTCGAAGCGATCGACACGGTGTACACACGCCGGCTCGTGGTGCAGGTGTCCGACAGCGCGCCGCGGCTCGTCGCTCTCGACACCGCCCGGCTGGGCGTGGTGGTCCGTCCGGCCCGCGTGAGCGTGCGCGTGCCGCTCGCCCCGGCGCCGCCTCCCGCGGACACCACCGCGGACACCGTGCCGTTCGTCGGTCGCCCATGAGAGTCCTGGGGATCGAGACGTCGTGCGACGAGACCTCGGCCGCGGTGCTGGAGGGTCGCGGCGACGATGCGCGGATCCGCTCGCTCGTCATCCTCTCGCAGGACGTGCACCGCGTCTTCGGCGGCGTCGTCCCGGAGCTCGCATCCCGCGCCCACCTGACGGCGATCGTGCCGACGGTGGACCGGGCGCTGGAGGAAGCCGGTCTGGCGCCTGACGAGCTGGACGCCGTCGCCGTGACCCACGGTCCCGGACTGGTGGGAGCCCTCCTCGTCGGCGTGGCGTACGGCAAGTCGCTCGCGTACGGCCTGGGGCTGTCGGTCATCGGCGTGCACCACATGGAGGCGCACTTGTTCGCCACCGCGCTCGAGCACCCGGAGGCGCTTCCGCCGTTCACCGGACTGCTCGTCAGTGGCGGTCATACGCTGCTGCTCGACGTACCGGCGTGGGGCGCGTATCGGCTGCTGGGCGCGACGCGCGACGATGCGGCCGGCGAGGCCTTCGACAAGGTCGCGAAGCTGCTCGGCCTGCCGTACCCCGGCGGCCCGCCGATCGAGCGGCTTGCGCGGGAGGGGGACCCGGCGCGGTTCCGCTTCTCGCGACCGATGCTCCGCCGCGATCAGCGGCCCGGCGACGACGACTACTACGACGTGTCGTTCAGCGGGCTGAAGACGGCGGTCCGCAACGCCGTGCGGGGCGCAAATCTCGAGGTCGACCGGGCCAGCCTCGCGCGCGGCTTTCAGGATGCGCTCATCGAGACGCTCGTGGAGAAGACGGCGCGCGCCGCGGAGCAGTACGGCCGCACGCGCATCGTGCTCGGCGGGGGCGTCGCGTGCAACCGGACCCTCGCGGAGGCGATGCGGACCCGCTTCGCGGCCGTGGGGGCATCGGTGTTCGCGCCGTCGCCGCGGCTGGCCACCGACAACGCGGCGATGATCGCGCGCGCCGGCCTCTTTCACCTCGAGCGCGGCGACCGGTCGGCGCTCGATCTCGACGCGCACGCGTCGCTCCCCATCCCCGGGCTCGTTCCCGCATGATCGTCCATCAACCGTTCGAGTTCTCGATCGGCCCACTGCAGGTCACCGGCTTCGGGCTCGCCGTGCTCCTCGGCTTCGTCATCGCGCAGATCGTGGCGTCACGCGAGCTCGCCAGGCGCGGCCACGATCCGACGCCGATCGGCGATCTGATTTTCTGGGCGGCGGCCGGCAGCCTCATTGCGGCGAAGGTGTACTACGCGATCCTGGTCGGTGACTGGTCGGCACTCTGGAGCCGCGGCGGGTTCGTGTTCTGGGGCGGATTGATCGGCGGCATCGTGACGGTGAGCGCCGTCGTGATCTGGAAGAAGCTCGGCTTCTTCCGCATCGCGGATGTGGCGGGGCTGGCGATTCCGCCCGCCTACGCGGTGGGCCGCACCGGCTGTTGGGCGGTGGGCGACGACTACGGGCGGCCGTGGGATGGTCCGCTCGCGGTTGCGTTCCCCAACGGCGCGCCGCCGAGCACGGTGGCGGTGATGCAGCGCGAGTTCGGCATAACGCCACCGCCAGGCGCGTCGCCGACGGATGTGCTGGCCGTGCACCCGACGCAGCTCTACGAGACGGCGATGGCGATGGCGATGTTCTTCATCCTCTGGCGCCTCCGCGACCACAAGCACGCCGAGGGATGGCTGTTCGGCGTGTACATGGTGCTCGCCGGCGTTGAGCGCTTCATCGTCGAGTTCTTCCGGGCGAAGGACGACCGGTTCTTCGGGATGCTGACGCTGGCGCAGATGATCGCGGTGATGTTCGTGCTGGGCGGGGGGGCGTGGATGTTCTGGAGGAGGGGAGTTAGGAATTAGGGGTTAGGAGTTAGGAGTTAGGAGCTAGGAGCTAGGAACTAGGAACTAGGGATGGTGTGTATCGTTTAGAGAACGAGGCCCCTAACTCCTAGATCCTAGCTCCTAGCTCCTGCGTTTTTCAAACCCTCTGCCGCTTCGCCTTCTCCCACCGCCGTGGGATGCCCATCGGTGTCCGGCCCGCGAGGGAGCCTCCGGTCATCACCTTCGGCTCCTCGACCGTTACGAACGCGGCCGGATCCCAACGGTGAACGATCGCGAGCACCTCGTCGAGGTGCTGGCGCTGCACGACCGAGGTGATGACCTCCACGCGACCCTCCCGCCCGAAGGCGGGGATCTCCGTCGCGCCGTAGCCGCGCTCTCGTAAGGCTTCGGCGATCTCGACCCCGCCGTACTGCGACACGATCCGCACGGCCGAGTAGCCGTAGGCGAGCACCTGTTCGATCGAGATCCCGATGAACGTCCCGGCCCCGAAGCCCGCCGCATAGCCGAGGATGTGCCAGATGCTGTCGAGGTGCCGGATGGCGTTGCCGACGGCGAAGATCCAGATGAGTGCTTGAAAGAACCCGAGCAGCGCGGTGACACCGCGCTTACCCCGCACGGCGAGGATGACGCGCATCGTGTCGAGCGATACATCGATGATGCGCATGCCGAAGATGAGGAACGGTCCCCACGGCAGCGCGAACAGCTCGGCAGCGGACACGGTCGGGAATCGGGAATCGGGAGTCGGGAACCGGGCATCGAAGGGCAAGGGGAAACGTAGCCTGCCAGGCAACGTTTCCCGTGATGGCTACTGTGCCGCTCGGCTCGAGATCCAGGTCAGAGTCTTCGACCCGATTCCCGATTCCCGATTTCGCGATTCCGCCTACTCCGCGACTCCGGCCTCCCGCGCCATCTGCCTTGCGTCCCGCGGGTCGCGGATCTGGCGCTCGAGCTCCGACACGCGCAGGGCCAGGGCCTCGACCCGCTCGGTCAACGCGGGTACGGGCTGCGGCGCGGTAGGCAGCGTCACCGCGCGCTTCGGCCAGAACGTCTTGAGCAAGGCGATCGCGAACAGCACCAGGAGCACCAGCTGCGCGAGCACCGTCTCCACAGTCGGGAAGATCCCCATCGCCGGCACCTCGGGAAAGCCGGGAATCAGCGTAATCGGCATCGCGTTCCCTTCCTGCAGCTCCCGGATGCCCTTTCCCATGAACACGAACGCCATGTAGTAGAGGAGGACGCTCGTCACCGCGAAAAATGGCCGAAGCGGGATGCGTACGCCGAAGCGGTAGAACAGCGTGAAGATCACCGCCAGCACGGTGCCGCCCGCCAGGATGCCGAGGATGAGCGGCACGATGACCTGCGCTCCCTCGTTGAACAACGCCTGGTAGAACAGCGCGGTCTCCGCTCCCTCGCGATAGACCGCGAGAAAGGCGACCAGCGTGAGTGCGCGGCTGCCGCCGTGCGAGAGCGCCGCTTCCACCTTCTCCTTGATGAACTGCTGCCAGCGCGCGGCCTCCACCTTGGAGATCAGCCAGTAGCTGACCGAGAACAACACCGCGACCGCGACGAGCATCGTGACGCCCTCGATGATCTCGCGCGTGGCGGGAAGCGTGCGCAGGGTCGTCTGCAGGATGATCGCGGTCGCCGCCGATGCCGCGAGCGCGAGGCCGCATCCGATCCAGATGCTCGTCAGGCGGTCCCGGTTGCCCGTCTTGAGCAGGAACGCGACGATCGCCCCGATGACGAGAATGGCCTCGAGCCCCTCGCGCAGGATGATGAGGAACGATTGAAGGAACGCCGCCCACCGTCCCGAGGGCGACTGCGTGAGCTCGAGTATCCCGGGCAACCCGGCCTCGATCGCATCACGCGTGCGTTCGGCGCGGCGCGTGTCGCCCGCGCTCGCCGCCGCCTTGAACTCCGCGAACCGGCTCTCCAGCGACGCCACGAGACCTGGCGCCCTGGCGCGGGCCGACGTCTCGAGCGGCTCGAACGCGATGTACGCATCGAAGGCGAGGTCGTTCGCCTCATCGGTGCGTCCGGCCTGCGCGGCCGAGATGGCGCGGCCAAGCAGCGAGCGCACGCGTTGCGCGACCTGCCGCGGCTCCCGGTCGGCGTCGCTCATCGCGAGGGCGGGCACGTCGCCTCGGGTCACGGGGAGCATCCGCACGTACGCCACCATCGTCGCCAGCTGCGCATCGCCCAAATCGGACGGCGGCATCGCGGTGCCCGGAATGCCGTTCCGAATCGCGTCGGCGATCTGCGCATCGCTCTTCTCGACCTGCCACACGAACGAGCCGACGTCGGCGGGGAGTCTCGTCAGGGCCTTCGCGACCGCTCCGTCGCCCGCGCCGGTCATCCCGTGACAGCTCGAGCAACGCTGCAGGAAGAGCCCCTCGCCCTCCAGGCGGTCGCCGTCGCTCGCGCGAAGCGTGTGGAGGTACGCGACAACATCCCAGCGTTCGTCCGCGCTCAGGCGGTCGGCGTAGCCCGTCATCGCGGTGCCTTTGATGCCGACGGCGAGCACGCGATAGAGCAACGTGGGCGTCGCGCCGAACATGTCGGCGGCGCTGCCGATGGGCAGCGGGGGAGGCTCCATGCCGGCGGCCGCGGGCCCGTCACCGAGGCCGGTCGGGCCGTGGCACGACGCGCACTCCCGCTGGTAGATCTGGCTTCCTCGCCCGACGTTCAATGCGCGGGTCGGCAGCTCGAGCGCGCCCGCCGAGCCTAACGTTTCCATGAACCGCGCGTGCAGCGCAGCGACCTCGGCGGGGGGCCGCCGGCCGGCGACGGCGCGGATGAGCGAATCCAGCACCAGCCTCGCGTCGGCCGCCCGCTCGCCGGAAAGGCGCCCCGCGACGGTGCGGGCATCGCCGAGGAAGTCGACGGCCTCACCGTACTCGAGCTGCGAGATGATGGTGCCGCTGGCATCGACGCCGAGTGCATACTCCTCGACGGCGACGCCAACGATGGAGGAAAGCCGCTGCGCTGGTGTTTGCTGCGCGGCGAGATGCTGGGCGGCGCCGAGCACGGGGAGCGCGCCGGCAAGGAGGAAGCCGGCACGGATGAGAATGGTTCTCACTCGCATTGGGGAGCCAATGTATCGGAATTCGTGGACGAACGGCAAGAGAGCCCTGAGCCAGGCTCCGTGGTCCGCGTTCCCCGGCGGCTCACGTCCACACTCCGCTCACCCCCGGCCGCGCCGCCGGACCTCGCACGCCATTCTCCGTCTGGTATCTCCGTACGCATTGCGTCAACTTGCACGCGACCGCCGTGCTCGATGCCTTCGATCCGCTCCAATGAGTCCGCTCGAGATTCGCCTGATTCTGGACACGCTGCTGCCGTTCGCGGTCGCGCTCGCCGCGATCGGCACCGGCGGGAAGATCATCACGACCTGGCTCCGCAACCGTGGCGGCCGGGCCGGGAACGAGGAGGCTCTGCGCGACATCTCGCGGCAGCTGCAGCAGCTCCAGGAGTCCGTGGACACGATGGCCGTCGAGGTGGAGCGGATCGAGGAGGCGCAGCGATTCAACGCCCGCCTGCTCGCGGAAGGCCGCGGCCCGCAGCGGCCGCCGACACCCTAACGCCGCACCCACCCACGCGGCGCGCTCCCCGCGCCGTCTGCCCTGCGCATGCTCGCTCTCCTCAAACTGCTGCAGTCGCTCGTCAAGACGCTGCACTCCGACGGCACCCCGCACCAGATCGCGCTCGGGCTCGCGCTCGGCGCGGCGCTCGGCCTCACGCCGGTGGTCAACGTGCATAACGCCGTCGTGCTCGTGCTGCTCATCATGCTGAACGTGTCGTTCGGTGCCGGGCTGCTGGGATGGGCGGTCTTCACGCCGATCGGCTTTCTCCTCGACCCGCTCTTCCACCGGATCGGCGCCGCCCTGCTGCTCGACACGCCCGGCCTCCAGCCGCTGTGGACCAGGCTCGACCACACGCCGCTGGTCCCGTTCACCAACTTCGGGAACACCGTCGTGCTCGGCAGCGTGGTGGGGTGGCTCGCGCTCTTCCTGCCCATCTACGCGCTCGGACGCGTGGCCGTACGGCGCTACCGCACCACCTACGGCGCTCGCGTCCAACAGTGGCGCGTCGTACAGGCGCTGAAGGCGTCGAGGATCTACAACGTGTGGCAGTGGTTCCATGCCTGACGACACGGTCCCGGCCGACGCGCGCGGCGCCAGCGGACCGCCCGCCGGTCCGACCGGAGCCGCGCCACCCGCGCCGATCGGGTCGCCCACGCCCCCAGCGGCCCCGCCCCGGACGCGCGGTGCCGTGATCCGCTGGCGCGGTATCATCCCGCTGGCGCTCGCGATCGCGCTCTTCGTCATTGGCTATGCGCTGTTCGCCGAGCCGATCGCCCGCGACACGACGGCGGAGGCGGCCAGCGAGCTGCTCGGCACGCACGTCGAGATCGACCGCCTGACGCTGCACGAGACGTCGCCCGCGGTCGAGCTGGCGGGCATCCGCATCGCCGATCCGTTCGACCGGATGAAGAATCTCCTCGAGGCCGGGCGCATCGCCATCGAGCTGGAGCAGGAGCCGCTGCTGGAGCGGAAGCTGGTGATCCGCCAGCTGTCGATCGAACGGGTCCGGGTCGGCACGCCGCGGAGCACTCCTGCCCCGCCGGCTCCGGCCACCGGCTTCGCCGCGCAGGCGCTCGGGGCGGTGCGGTCGTGGCGCGAGCAGTTCGATGTGCCGCTCCTCAGCCTCACGCCCATCGACACCATCCGCGCGATCGCGCTGGATCCCGCGCAATTGCAGACGGTACAGCGCGCGCTGCGGCTCAAGGGTGAAGCGGACTCCGTCCGCGACGCGGTGGAGGCCGCGTACGCGAACCTGCGGCTGCGCGAAACGCTGGATTCCGCGCGGAACGTGGCCGAGCGGCTCCAGGACGCCAACCCGCTCCGCCTGGGCATCGGCGGAACTCGTCAGGCGATCGCCGACGTGCGGCGCACGCTCGATGAGCTGCAGGCGGCAAGACGGCGGGTGGAGGAGCTGGAGCGCGGCACGCGCGCGGGGCTGGATCAGCTGCGGACCGGTGTGCGCGAGGTCGACGACGCGCGGGAAGCCGACTTCGCGTTCGCGCGCGGACTCCTGCAGCTTCCGACGTTCTCGGCGCCGGACATCGGCAACGCCGTCTTCGGCGATGTCACGATCGACCGGTTCCAGCAGTTCGTGTACTGGAGCGAGCTGGCGCAGGACTACTTGCCGCCGGGCCTCGACCCGCGCCGCAAGCCCGGACCGCGGCGGGCGCGGATGTCCGGGACCACCGTCAGGTTCGTGCGAGCGCGCTCGTATCCGGCGTTTCTCCTCCGCCGGGGCGATCTGGATGTCACCGTCGACGGCGAGGGACTGGAGAGCGGCACCTACACCGTCGCGGTGACGAACCTGACGACGGCGCCGGATGTCGTGCGGCAGCCCGTCCGCTTCGTGCTGGCGCGGACCGGCGGCGGCTCCGGCGTGTCGCTGCGCGCAGGCGGCGCGCTCGATCACCTCGAGGGGCGCATGCACGATTCGGTAACGCTCTCGGCCGCAGGCCTGCCGCTGCCCTCGTTCGCCTTTCCCGGCCTGCCGCTGCGGGCCGATCTCGGCCGCGGGACGTCGGCGCTCGCGTTCGAGCGCCGCGGGGAACGGATCAGCGGCGACTGGCGCATTCGCACTTCCGCGGTGTCGTGGACGCCTGACGCGGCGCGCGCGCGGTCGCTCAACCGCCTGGAGGAGCTGGCCGTGCGGGTCATCACGGGCCTGGGCGACCTCGAGGTGAGCGCGGCCGTGCGCGGCACGATGCGCGAGCCGTCGATCAGCGTCCGGTCGAATCTCGATCGACTGCTCTCCGATCGGATCCGTGCGGTGCTCGGCGAGGAGGTCCAGCGCGCCGAGCGCGAGGCGCGCGCGCAGGTCGAGCGCATCGTGCGCGAGCGGGCAGCACCGATCCAGGCGGAGGCACAGCGGATCCGATCAGAGGCGGACGCCCGCATCGTCGAAGCGCGCACGCGGGTGGACGAGGCGCGCGCCCAACTCGAGAGCCGCCTGCGAAGCCTGGGGGTCCGTTAGGCGATCGCGCCTCAGCGCTCGAGGATCACGGCTGCGGCGGCGATGTCGACCGCGTGCGTGATGGTGAGCCAGGCAGCGCTCACCTCCAGCTCGGCCGCGCACTCGGCCGCCTGCCCATGGAAGAGCAGGCGTGGAGGACGCCCGCCTCCGGCGATGACCTCCATGTCGCGCCAGCCGATCCCGCGGCCGGCCGCGTGGGTGGCCAGCGCCTTGAACGCCGCCTCCTTCGCCGCGATGCGCGCCGCGAAGTGCCGCGCCGGATCGCGGTGGGTCTCCGCGTAGGCGCGCTCGGCGTCGGTGAAGAGCCGCCGCAGTGCATGTTCGCCGTGCCGCTCGATGAGCCGCCGCACGCGCGCGATCTCGATCACATCCATGCCGACGCCGAGGATCACGGGCCGCTCCGGGTCCACCGGCGCCAGCGGGACGCCGGCTGCTCCGCGCCCTCGAGGGCGGCGCGCACGGCGGGCCAGCACGCATCGGCGGCGGCGAAGGTGCGGCGGGCCGACTCCGTCCACTCCCGCCAGGCCGCGAGCCGGCGCGGCTCGGGCGCCCGGGCGTGTGCCTCGGCCGCCGTACCTAACGTCGCAATGGCAGCGCGCAGCGGGAGGACCGCGTCCTCGAGCGCCGCCACGAGCGCCCGCCGCTCCGGACCGGGCTGCCGGATCCTCCCGGACGCCATCCCCGACAGCGCCGCGGCGAGCTCCGTCCGCAGCTCCTCGGCGTCGAGCGCCATGATGCGCCGCGCCGGATCGCGCATGCGGGCCGCGCGCCGCCGCGCGGAGATCAACGGCGCGAATAGCGCCCTCTGCGCCGAATCCGCGCGCGCGCGCGACGAACCCATCGTTCGAAGCCCGCGCGTCAGCTCCGGCAGCACGCACGCGTGCGCGCCGAGCGCCTCGGCCAGCGCGAGCGCGCCGCCGGAGGGCACGATGGCCACGGCGTCGCCGCCGGTAATGCGCAGCGACACGGCCGCGCCCTCCACCACCCATCCGTCGAGCCGGCCGTAGGGGAGCCGGAGCTCGCCTCGGTCCACGACGATGGCCAGGCCACGCTCGCCAAGGCGCACCGTCGCCTCGCCGGCCACCGCCCGCCCGCGCACCGTGCCCGACACGCCGCCGGCGAATTCCGCGATCCGCTCGTCAGGCATGGCGCCGCTCGGCCAGTGTGAGCTCCGCGTCGCTCACCGCCGCGGCGACGCCGGTTCGCGCCTCGAATCGCGCGATGAAGCCCGCGAGCGCATCGGCGGTGAACGCCTCACGAGAGAGGCCCGTCGCGCGGATCGCGGCCTCGATGGAATCCGCAGTCCCCTCCACCTCCACGAGATCGTCCATGCGGGGATACCGCTCCAGCCGCACCGACGCGCCGCGGAGCGCATACTGTACGATCGCCCGGTCGATCGCGACGGCGACGCGGTACTCCAGTCGCTCGAGGACGGTCGCCATCGCGTCGGGATCGCCCACCGACGTCGATCGCTCCTCGCGCACCTTGTAGCCGCCGCGATACTCCGTGGGGCCCTTCCAGTCGAGCGAGGCGCGGGCCACGCGGCCGGCCGCATCCCGGTAGATGCGCAGGCGCAGCACGTGGTCCCGCACCGACAGGTCGTCGGCGGGCGTGTCGTAGCGCCGGTCTTCCAGGCGGCCCTCGAACTCCAGCGTGGCGCCTGACGATTCGAGCCGCGCGCGAAGCGCCGTCCAGTCGGGCACGACGGCCTTGAGCTCCCATTCCGCGTGCGCCTCGGGCGTCACGTCACACCGTGAGAATGGCGCGGACCACCGCGTCGGTATCCGAAAGGTTCGGGAACAGCGCGGCCGGCGCATGCGCCGCGAGATCCTCGATCGAGTACCGGCCCGTGGCGACGGCCACGGCCCGCGCGCCGATCGACCGGCCACAGTCGATGTCCGCCGGCGTGTCGCCGACGATGACGATGCGATCGCCTCGCACGTCGAGTCCCAGGAGGTCGCGCGCGCGCCGCTGCGCGACCGCGGGCAGCAGCGGGCGGTGCTCCTCGTCCGAGCCGAACGCGTTCACGCGGAACCGCGCGATGTCGATGCCCACCGACGCGAGCTTGAGCGCGGCGCCGCGCTCGAGGTTCCCCGTCAGCAGGCCGAGCGTGACGTCGCGGCGGGCCTCGAGCTCCTCGAGCAGCTCCGTCACGCCGGCGCACAACGCCGGGCGCCGGGTCCCCTCCTCCAGCTCGCGCTCGAGTCTCGTCAGGTACGAATCGAGCAGGGCCTCCAGCCGCGCGTCGATGTGCGCATCCTCGTGCCCGTGACCGCGCATCAGCTCTCGCACGATCTGCCGGTCGGTCTTGCCATCGTACCGGTACTCCGGCGCCCCGGTGGTGCCGAAGGTCTCGACCAGCGCGCCCTCCATGGCGCGCCGGCCCGTCCCGTCGCTCCAGAGCAGCGTACCGTCGATGTCGAAGAGTACGAGCCTCACGATCGTGTCAGGAGAACGCCGGCAATGATGGCCCCCGTACCGCCGAGCTGCGCGGGCGTCGGAATCTCGCCGAGCGCCGCCCACGCGACGAGCAGCGCCATCACCGGCTGCAGGTTCACGTACATCGCCGTGCGCGTGGGGCCGAGCACCCGCACGCCACGCACCCAGAGCAGTCCGGCGAGCGCGAGCGCGCCGAAGCCGCTGTAGGCCAGGGCGCCCCACACCCCCGGCGGCACGCCGGTCCAGTCCATTCGCCCGAGTGACGGCGCGGCGACGAGGAGCAACGCCGTGAGGCCGCCCGCCGTCGTCACCGTCCCCAGCTGCGCGGCACCGATCCGGTTCGCGTACGGTTTGAGGAGCACCGAGAAGATGGCCCAGCACAGCGCGCCCGCCAGCACCAGGCCATTGCCCACCATGGTCTCCGAGCCTGACGAGGCCGCGGTGGCACCGGCGCTCACGAGCGCGATCCCCGCGACCGAAAGGGCGATCCCGATCCAGCCCCGCCGACTGACCCGCTCCACACGGAGCAGTCGCCCGAACAGCGCGACGAACGCCGGACCGGCCGCGAGGATCAACGCGACGGTCCCCGCGCGCGTGCGCGCAATACCCTCGATGAACAGAATCTGATACAGCCCGTTGCCGAGGAGCCCCAGTGCGAGCAGGGCAACGATGTCGCGACGCGCCATCCGGAGCCCCCCGCGTGCCAGCGTCAGCGCGCCGAGCGTGAGCAGCGCCAGCGACATGCGAATGCCGTTGAACGCCAGCGGCGGCAGATGCATGGTGCCGTACTTGACCACGCTGAAGTTCACGCCCCAGATGATGCTCATGCCGAGGAGCATTAGGTCGGTCGTGGAAACGCCCGACCGGGCGATCGGCTCCGCCCGGCCGGGCGCGACGGCGCCTTGCGGTGTGGACATGCCGAAACCTACGAGAGGCGCGGTGCGATGGGGAGCGCTGGCATCCGCGTGTCCCGCGTCCTAGGTTCCGGCCATGAACGTCACCTTTGCGCTGTTCGCCGATGCCGCGAACCTGTCCCAGGAAGGGAAGCTGAACATCCTCGGCGTGTTCGATGCGGTCCAGGTCGCCACGCTTCCCACGGTGCATCCGCGGGCGCATCTCGTCGTACACCTCAAGGGCACGCCGCTGGACGCCGGCCCGCATTCGGTCACGCTGCGCTGGCTGAATCCCGAGGCACAAGAGATGTGGTCGACCGTCGGCGAGTTGAACGTTGGCCCTCCGCCGCCGGGGGTGACCGAGATGGACATGCCGCTCATCGCGGCGCTGGATCTGCCGATCGACCGCGCGGGCACGTACACGATGGCGATCGCCGTCGACGACCAGCCCGTGGTCCAGCTGCCGCTGCACGTGCGCGGCGGCGCGCCGGCCATGCGGCCCGGAGCGCTGGTGAGCTAGCGCGGCGATTCCGCGTGGCGTCGCGCGCCAGTAATGCGGCCGCGCAGCGTCACCATGTAGGGATCGTCGAGATTCGTCAGGCTGTCGATCGCCCACCCGCCGCGGGCAATGGCGCTGTGCACCATGCGCCCGTTGCCGAGGGCGATGCCCACATGGGTCACCCGGCGATCGGCGCGGCTGGAGAAGAAGATGAGGTCTCCGGCCAGGAGCGACGCGGGCTCCGGATCGATCGGATCGCCGACTTCGGCCTGCAGCCGCGCATCGCGCGGCAGCGCGAAGCCGTGGAGGCTGAACGCGGTCTGCACCATGCCGGAGCAGTCCGCGCCCCACGGCGTGATGCCGCCCCACTGATACGGCGCTCCCTCGAAGCGCTGCACGGCCGACGCGGCGGCGGCCGCGGCATCCGGCGCGAAGCGCGTGCGACGCTCGTCAGGCGTGACCGCCTCGCCCGATTCCACCGTTTCGTCATCCGCGAGGAGTGCGCCGAGGGGGAGGGCCCGGCGCCGTCCCTCCGCCGTGACGGCGACGCACCCGAGTGAGGTGCGCGGGCCCGCGTAGCGACGCGCGATCTCACGCGCCGCCACCGCGCGGACGTAGCCGGAGTGCACCCAGCCCACATAGCCGTCGAGGCCGCGGACGCGGAACCACATCGAGCGGACTTCCATCACCTCGAGCTCGGCGCCGGCGAGGCGCTGCGACACCTGCTCGGCCCCGGCGACGGGCGCGGCGAGCAGGGGCGCGATGGAGGCGGTGACCAGCAGGCCGGCGCTCGTCATGCGGCGAGGTCGGCGGCGCCGACGAGTCCATCGCGGCCGCGCGCGAGCAGCACCGCGCGCTCGATGGCTTCCTCGAGCGCGGCAACGGCGAGCGCCTCGACGGCGAGCGGCGAGGCGGCGGGGCCGAGGTGCGGGCACAGCGCGATGACCACATCGCCGTCGAAGGTGGTACCGGCGGGTGTAATCCGGCGTCCGAGCGCGGTGCCGGCGGCGCGCGCGAGCTGCGTCACCTCAATGCGCGACATGGCGACGGAGGCGATGATGACGGCGAGCGTCGTGTTGGCGCCGGCGAGCGCCCCGAACTCGCCCGCCGTCGGTCCCGCCTGCAGCGCGACGCGCTGATCGAGCCAGGCGCCGTCGCTCGCCCGTGCGCCCGCGAGAATCCGTCCGGACGCATCCGTCACATCACCCAGCGCGTTCACCGCCGCCACCGCCCCGACGCGGACGCCACGCGACTCGGCGAGGCCGCACCCGAGTCCACTCTTCATCGCGAATGCCGGGCCGAGGCCCTTTCCCACCGTCGCGCCGGCGCCGGCACCCACGCTCCCCTCGGCGATGCCGCGCGAGCGTGCCGCGTCGCAGGCTTCGTACGCCATGGCAGGCGTCGGCCGGGCGTTAGGTGCGCCGCACGGAAAGAGGTCGAACAGGCAGGCCGCCGGAACGACCGGCACCACCGCGCCGCGGCCGGCCGGAAAGCCGCGCTCGCGCTCCTCCATCCATCGCATGATGCCCGCCGCCGCGTCGAGCCCGAAGGCGGACCCCCCGGCGAGCATCACGGCGTCGACGCGATCCGCGAGATGTTCCGGCGCGAGCGTATGCAACTCGCGGCTCCCACTCGCCCGGCCCAGCACCGCCACCCCGCCGCGCATCGGATCGGCGGTGCCACGCACGACCGTGCACCCGGTGCCCCCGGCGACATCGGTGGCGTGCCCAACGAGCACGCCGAGCGCGGTGAAGTCCGCGCTCACGCTTTGGGCGGGTGCTTGGCCGCGCAGTCCTTGCAGCGCGTGATCCCCTGCATCTGGCACCGCAGGCAGATGAACGTGCCGCACCCCTCGCACGGATAGCCCTCGGAGGCGCGCTCCGGGCGTCCGCACGAGCGGCAGACCATCGAATCCCGTTCCTGTGCCTCGCTCATGTCCGTCGTGCCTCCGTAATCAGCAGATCCGCCGCCACATCGGCCGCCTGCGGCGAGCGCAGCACCGGCCGGCCGGCGCGGCGGAAGAACCGGCGCTGCGTGTCGGCCGCGGGATCATCCGTGATGAAGACCACGCGCTCCGCCATGCGCGGCAGCCGGCGGCGCAGGGTGTCGAACATCGACTCGCCTTCGCCGGACGGCAGGCGCACGTCGATGAGCACCGCGTGATGGGCCTGGGACGACAGGCGTGCCAGCGCCTCCGCGGGCGACGCGGTGCAGCTGGCGTAATGCCCCGCCGCGACGAGGCGCTCGACCAGGTCGTCCCGCTCAGGAGAGGCGGGCGCCACCAGCATGAATCGGAGCGTGGATGCGGACTCGGGCGCCTGCGGCGCCTCGTCAGGCACCGACGCGGGAAGCTCCAGGACGAAAACCGCGCCCTCGCCGGGAGGACTCGCGAGGCGGAGGTGCCCTCCGTGCTCGCGCACGATGCCATCCGAGATGGAGAGTCCCAGTCCGGTGCCCTCGCCCACCTTCTTGGTGGTGAAGAACGGATTGAAGATCCGGTCCTGCAAGTCGTGCGGCACGCCGGGCCCGCTGTCGGACACGGTGACCCGCAGCAGGTCGCCCGCCTTGCGCGTCGTGATCGTCAGGCGCTTGGCCCCCTCGTGCTCGCGCAGCGCGTGCTCGGCGTTCGTCACGAGGTTGAGGATCACCTGCTGGAGCTGCGAGCCGTCGGCCAGCACGTGCGGCAGGTCGGGATCGAGATCGGTGTGGAGGTCGATCTGGTGCGTGCGCAGCGCGTACCGGCGCAACTCGAGGGCGTCGAGCACCACCTGGTTCACGTCCGTGAGCGTCCGCTCCGGCGGGCGCTGCCGCGCGAAGAGCAGCAGGTTCGAGATGATCTTCGCCGCGCGCTTCGCTTCCTTGTTGATCGAGCCGACCGCATCGCGAACCGCCTGATCCGG
>DATHUW010000094.1:0-2617 GCA_035461825.1 Gemmatimonadaceae bacterium | reverse complement strand
GACCCACCTCGACGGCGCTCGACGAGCGCCGTCCTGTGACTCCCGCGGAGCTCATCGTGCTCGTTGCGGTGGTGCTAGCGGCCTTCGTCGCCCGCCTCTGGGCGTTCGGCTCGGCGGGGATGGGGCACTTCGATGAGGGCGTCTACGCGATCAGCGCGAGCGGCCTCCTCGAGGCCCCGTACACGCTGTTCCCCGGCCAGATCAACTTCTCGCCGCCGTTCTATTTCACGAGCATCGGCGTCGCGTCGCGGCTGTTCGGCGGCGAGCCGGATCGCGTCGCGGTGCTCCTGAACATCGTGTTCGGCAGCGCGACCGTCCTCGCGGTGTGGTGGATGGGACGCCTGTGGTTCGGTGCCCGGGCTGGAATGGTCGCGGCCATGATGCTCGCCTTCGATCAGTTTCACATTCTGATGTCGCGGGTGGTCCTGACCGACGCGGCATTCGCGATGTGGTTCGTGCTGTCGCTGGCGATCCTGACGAGGGCGGTGGACCGACGCGACATCCGGCTCGCGGTGCTGGCGGGGCTCGTCGTGGGGCTGGCCTGGAACACCAAGTACCACGGTTGGTTCGCGCTGCTCATCACAGGCGTCGCCCTCGTCCCGGAGCTCTGGCGCGAACGGTCGACCGGCGCCTGGCGCCGGCCCGTCGTGGTGTGGGTGACGGCGGCCGTCGTCGCCACGGTCGTATACCTGCCATGGGCCGCCTACATCCGCCTGTACTCCGGCGGCGGCGGCTACGGCAGCATCCTGAGCTACTACATGACCATGCTGCGGATCGACTGGATCGGCAACGTCGTCATGCAGGCGCGGCAGCAGGTGTTCCTGGAGGGACTGCTATCGCGCATCGCTCCGCTGCTGGCCCTCGCCGCCGGGCTGCTCGTCAGGCCCGCGCCAGCGGCCGCGCGCGTCGCCTGGCTGGCGCTGCTGCTTGCCGCCGGCGCGCTGCTGGTCGGGCTGGCCGGAGTCGCGGCCCTGCTCGCGCTTGCCGCGTTACCGACGCTCCTGCGTACGTTCGACCGCTTCCACTCGCGGGTGCTGCTGTGCTGGGTGGGCCTGTGGGTCGTCGCGGCGCCGGTGTACCACCCGTACGCCCGGCTCATCCTGCCGTTCACCATCGCGACGTTCCTTTTGTCAGGACTGGTCATCGATCGGGCGCTCGGCGTCCTGGCTGTGCAGGGACGACGGAGCAGCTCGCTCATCGCGCTGGCCGCGGCAGCCGTCGTCGCGGTACTGGCAGGGACGCTGCGCGACGACGTCAGTGACCCGTGGCGCCCCTCGAGGTCGCTCGCGCAGGTCGCGGACTCGATCGCCGCGCACGCCACGGCGAACGAGACGATCCACGTGCTGGGCGAGCCGCCCCTCGCGTACTATCTCAGGCGAGCGGGCGTCTCCGCGCCGCCGCGCGTGAGTCTCGACGTGCTCGACACGCTCACTACCGATGCGTTCCTGGTGACGGGTCGCTATGCCGACGTTGCGCCTCCCCTGCGGACGCGCATCGCCGCACTGGGCCACCGGCTCACTACGGTGACGGTGTTACACTTCGAGCCGAACGACCTGCGGCTGCTCGATGACCTCCGGCCCGAAGGTGCTCGGCGCTACCGGGCTACTCCGGACTCGACGTTCGATCTCACTCTGTATCGGCTGGCGCCGGCCTCCACGGGTTCGGTCGCGGACGAAACCGGCGCGCTGCCGTGATCGGGCGGAGACCGGTCGGGCTCCGCCACAATCCGCGTTGCGGGAGCGCAACATGTCCGGCGTGAGATGGCCATGCTCCCCGGGGCGGAGCGCGTGCGGCACCGGGCACAGCGCTTGCCCCTCCGCGCCCCCGCTGGTTGGGTTGGGGAGGGATGCGAGTGGGGTGGCCGGCCCTCATCGGCCGAAGCCGACAGCCCGGTGCGGTGCAGGACGATCGGTCCATGCCGCCACCGCGAGTTCGCAGCCGCGATGTTCGCGCGGTTGCGCGGACGCCTGAGTGCCTGACCGCAGACTCCCCGTATGACTGATTCCGCCGAGCGCAATTCAGCCTTCGCGAACGACCGGCAGCCGGAGCTGTCGATCGTGATGCCGGCGTACAACGAGGAGGAGATCGTCGCGTACACGGTCCGGCGCCTCGTCCAGGCCTTCGACAAGGCGGGGTACCGGCTGCAGCTCATCGTGGTGGACAACGGGTCGCGCGACCGGACGGGCGAGATCATCCACGAGCTTGCCGCCGAGTTTCCGGCGGTGGTGCCGCACCGGGTGGCGGTGAACGAGGGGTACGGCAACGGCGTGGCCAGCGGCTTCCCCCTCTGCACGGCGCGCTGGATCGGCTGGATCCCGGCCGACGGGCAGGTCGACGCCGAGGATGTCGTCAGGCTGTACGAGGCGATCGCGGCCACCGACGGCCGCTGTCTGGCGAAGGTGCGCCGACGTTTCCGTATGGATGGGTTGATCCGGAAGATCGTCTCGGTGAGCTACAATCTGTTCGTGTGGGTGCTCTGGCCGAGGCTCGGCTCGCTGGATCTGAACGGCGTGCCGAAGATCCTGCCGCGTGAGCTCATCGGCGCCATGCGGATCACGTCCAAGCAGTGGTTCTTCGATCCGGAGATCATGATCAAGGCGCACTACATGGGGATCCG
>DATHUW010000093.1:0-5458 GCA_035461825.1 Gemmatimonadaceae bacterium | reverse complement strand
GTGAAGGTCGCGAGCCGGTTCCCCACACTGGGGTTCGACGAGTTCTGGATCTCGCCCCCGGAATACCTCGAGCTGGGGGAGCGGAGCCGCGCGCTCGGATCGTTGGGCGGCTACCGGATGGGGCAGGTGAGCGTCGGCGCGGACGCGGCGCCGCTGCGCGTCACATCGTCCATTGCCACGCACGAGCTCTTCACCACGCTCGGCGTTCCGGCGCGGCTGGGCCGGCCCTTCAACGCGGACGAGGATCAACCGAACGTCGAGCCGGTCGTCACGCTGTCGCACGAGCTGTGGCGGAGCGCATTCGGCGGCGATCCCGGCATCGTGGGTCGCACCATTCAGGTGAACGGGCAGGCCTCGCGGGTGACCGGCGTCATGCCGCCCGAGTTCGATGTCGCCGACGCCGGGGTGCAGATCTGGGTGCCCGCGGCGCTCGACCGTGCCAACCGCAACAATCGTGGCTCGCACTTCCTGGAGGTCATCGGACGGCGCGCTCCGGGCGTCTCGATGGAGCAGGCCGAGGCCGAACTGCGGACGCTCGTGCAGCGGTGGGCGGAGCAGAATCCCGCCGCCCATGTGCCGACGCCCGAGAATCATCCGTTCTTCCTGATGGATCTGCACGAGCGCACCGTGGGATCGATCCGTCCGGCGGTGATGCTCCTCCTCGGCGTCGTCGCCTTCGTGCTGCTGATCGCGTGCGCGAACGTCGCGAACCTCCTGCTCGCGCGCGCCGAGTCGCGCCAGCGTGAGGTGGCGGTGCGCGCGGCCCTCGGCGCGGGGCGCGAGCGGCTCCTGCGTCAGTTCCTGACGGAAGGGATGACGCTCGCGGCGATCGGCGGCGCGGTGGGATTGGCGTTAGGCTGGATCGGCGTCAAGCTGCTGATCGCGACCAACCCCGACGGCATCCCGCGAGCCGGCGAGATCGGCCTCGATGTCGAGGTCGTCGCCTTCACGCTGCTGGTCACGGTCGTGACGGGGCTCCTCTTCGGCTTGGCGCCGGCGCTCAACCTGTCTCGACGCGCCATGGCGGGGGCGCTGCGCGACAGCAGCGGGCGCACGACGGCGGGAGCCTCGCGCCTCAGGATTCGACGGCTGCTCGTCGTCGGAGAAGTCGCGCTCGCGGTGATGCTCGTCGTGGGGTCCGCGCTCATGCTCCGGAGCTTCGGCGAGCTGCTGCGCGTCGATCCGGGGTTCCGCGCCGAACGGCTGCTGAGCTTCCAGCTGTTCCTGCCACCGTCGGGCTACGCGGACGCGATATCGCGCAACGCGTTCTACGATCGGCTGCTGCCGCAGCTCCGGGCGATTCCGGGCGTCCAGGGTGCGGCGGCCATGAGCGGCCTCCCCCCGCGGCGTGACGTGAACGCGAACGACACGGAGTTCGAGGGCTATACGCCGACGCCGGATGGTCCGGCGCCTAACACCGATTACTGGCAATTCGTGACGGCCGACTACATCGGCACGATGGGCATCGAGGTGGTCTCGGGCCGCGATTTCGGCCCGGCCGATGCCGCCGAGGGTATGGCGACGGTGCTCGTGAACGAGCGACTGGTGCGGACCTTCTACCCGGACGTCGATCCGATCGGTCGCCGCCTCCGTCCGCCCGGAAACAACCCGTGGCTCACCATCGTCGGCGTAGTGCGCGACGTCAAGCAGGGGGGACTCGAAGAGGAGACCGGCACCGAACTCTACTTCCTCTACCCGCAGGTTGCCCGCTTCGGGTTCGCACCGCTGACGATGAACGTCGTGGTGCGCACGGCGGGCGATCCGCTCGCCGTGGCGAACGCCGTGCGGGCGGAAGTCCGGGCGATCGACCCGACGCTGCCCGTCGCATCGCTGGCCAGCATGGACGAGGTGCTGTCGGCCTCGCTGGCCCGGCCGCGGTTCCTGACGCTGTTGCTAGGCGTGTTCGCTGCGGTCGCCCTGCTCCTGGCGGCCATTGGTACCTATGGGGTGATGTCCTACTCCGTCGCGGAACGCCGCCAGGAGATCGGCATCCGCATGGCGCTCGGCGCACACGCGGGCTCGGTGCTCCGGATGGTGCTGCGGCAGGGAGTCGTGACCGCCGGCATCGGACTCGGCATCGGCGTGCTCGGCGCACTGGCGCTGAGCTCCTTCCTGCGGTCGATGCTCTTCCAGGTGAGCGCGACGGACGCGACGGCATTCGTGGTGGCGCCGCTGACCCTGGCGATCGTGGCGCTGTTGGCGTGCTGGGTGCCGGCTCTTCGAGCGACGCGCGTGGATCCGGCGCGGGTGTTGAAGCAGGACTGAGAGCCGGATCGCGCGAGTAGTGTGCCGAGGGCGCATCCTTGCGACAGGCCTGGACGCGGCGCATCCTGGCGCATCCCGCTCACGCGATTCAGGAGCCTGCCAATGCCTCGCCGCATCGTTGCCACCACGGTCCTCGCGATGACGCTCGCCGCCTGCGCGTCCGGCGGCAGTAGCCCGGGAGCGGAGCCGTCGGGTGCCGAGCATCGTGTGCAGATCGACGGGAACGACATCGGGGGAACAGTCACCGGACCTAACGGCCCCGAGGCGGGCGTGTGGGTCATCGCCGAGACCGACGACTTGCCGACGCGGTTCGTGCGCATCGTCGTCACCGACGAGCTCGGGCGCTACGTGATCCCCGACCTGCCGCAGGCACGGTACGATGTGTGGGTGCGCGGCTATGGTCTCGTCGACTCGCCGAAGCGAGAGGCGCGGCCGGGCGCCACGCTGGCGCTCGGCGCCGTGCCGGCGCCCGATGCGCGCGCCGCGGCGCACTACTATCCGGCGGGCTACTGGTACTCGCTCTTGCGTGTTCCTCCCGCCAGCGACTTCCCGGGTACCGGCGCCGAGGGAAACGGCATTCCGACGAATCTGCGACATCAGGCGCAGTTCCTCCGCCTGATCAAATCGGGTAACTGCACCGCGTGCCACCAGCTCGGGACGCTCGGCACCCGAACGATACCGCGTGAGCTGGGCACGTTCCACAGCGCGACCGCCGCGTGGGAACGCCGGCTCCAGTCCGGCCAGGCCGGCGCGGGCATGCTCGGGAGCCTCACGGCGCTCGGGCGCGACCGCGCACTCGCCATGTTCGCCGACTGGACCGACCGGATCGCCGCGGGCGAGACCCCGTCCGCTCCGCCCCGGCCGGAGGGCATCGAGCGCAACGTCGTCATCACGCTGTGGGATTGGGCTGACCCCAAGGCGTATCTCCACGATCTGGTCAGCACCGACCGGCGCGACCCGACGGTCAACGCAAACGGCGCGCTGTACGGTGCGCTCGAGGCGAGCGCGGACTATCTCCCCGTTCTCGATCCGGCTCGGCACACCGCCAGTCAGGTGCCGCTGACCGTCAGAGATCCGGCCACGCGTCCCGCCTCCTCGCCGAACATGCCCGAGCCATCGCCGTACTGGGGGGACGAGGCGATCTGGACGAGCAAGGCGAACGTGCACAATCCGATGCTCGATGGCGAAGGCCGCGTCTGGATCACCGCGGCGGTCCGCCCGCCTGACAATCCGGCGTTCTGCAAGGAGGGATCGGACCATCCGTCGGCGAGGGCGTTCCCCGTGCAGCGCGCCGGCCGCCACCTCGGCGTCTACGATCCGCGAACGCGGCGGTACACGCACATCAGTACCTGCTTCAGCACCCACCATCTCATGTTCGCGGAAGATTCGGCCAACACGTTGTGGACGAGCGGAGGCGGCGCCGTGGTCGGGTGGCTGAACACGCGGATGTTCGACGCCACCGGCGACGAGGTGGCGGCCCAGGGCTGGACGCCACTCATCCTGGACGCGAACGGCAACGGACGACGCGACGAGTACGTCGAACCTAACGCGCCGCTCGATTCCACGAAGGACAGGCGGATTGCGGCGGGCCTGTACGCGGTGGCACCCGCCGCGGATGGATCGGTGTGGGGGTCGTCGCTGGGCTACCCGGGTTCGGTCATCCGGCTCGTGCCCGGCGAGGATCCCACGCATACGGCGCTGGCGGAGATCTATCAGCTCCCGGTGGACTCGACGGGCGCACCGATCCGCGGCTTCTCCCCGCGCGGCATGGACATCGACCGCGACGGGGTGGCGTGGGTCGCGCTCGCCAGCGGTCACCTCGCGAGCTTCGACCGTCGCAAGTGCACGGGTCCGCTCAACGGCCCGGCCGCGACCGGGCAGCACTGTCCCGAAGGCTGGACCTTCTACAGGGAACCGATGCCGCAGATGCAGGGCGTGGCCACCGACGGCAGCGTCGAGGCGAGCTACTACACGTGGGTAGACCAGTTCGACACGTTCGGGTTAGGCAGGAACGTGCCGATCAACACCGGCAACGCCTCCGAGGGGCTGCTTGCCCTCAGGGATGGCGAGTGGATCGTAATGCGCGTTCCGTACCCGCTCGGCTTCTACACGAAGTGGCTGGACGGCCGGATCGACGACCCGGCCGCGGGTTGGAAGGGACGCGGGCTGTGGGCGACGGTCAGCACGCGGACGCCGTTCCACATGGAGGGGGGGAAGGGGACGACCAGCAAGGTCGTGAAGTTCCAGTTGCGAGGAGATCCGCTGGCGCATTGAGCCGGGCGGGGGGCGCGCCTCCAGGTTCGCGTGATCGTCCGGGGAAGACGTTCGCGTGGCGGGAGGTCGTGCGCGATGCCTAGACCTGCAGGCCCGCCGCGAGCGCTCCCAGCCGCTCGGCGTTGCTCGCCAGGCGGTGGGCCGTGGCGGAGACCTCCTCCGCCGTCGCGGCGGTCTCCTGCGCGGCGGCCGCGGCCTCCTCGCTCGCCGACGCCTGCGCGTCCGCCTGTTCGATCGCCGCGCGGAGCCGGCTCGCCAATGTCGCGATCGCCTGCTCGTGGCCGCCCGCCGCCTCCGCCACCGAGCGCGCGATCTGATCGATCCCCGAGACGACCTCGGCGATGCGGTCCAGTCCCGTCACCGCGTCCCCCGACACGCTCCCCACATCGCCTAACTCCTCGGCACCTTCGTTGACCGACCTCACCGCGCCGCCGACCTCCTCGCGCATGGCCGTGACCACGCTGCTCACGTCCGACGCCGCCTCGTTGCTCTGGGCCGCGAGACGGCGAATCTCCCCGGCGACGACGCCGAAGCCCCGGCCGTGCTCACCCGCTCGCGCCGCCTCGATCGACGCGTTGAGCGCGAGCAGATTCGTCTGCTCGGCGATCCGCCGGACGGTCTCGACGAACGCCTCCACGGCGCCCGACGCGCCCTCCACACGCTTGATCGAGTCCCTCGAGTGGTCGATCACGGCGCGCGCGCGCTCGAGCGTCCCGACCGCGCCGGAGATCTGGCTGCGCGCCTGCTCCGACGTCGCGCGAATGTCGCGCGCGATGGCCTCGCAGGCGCTCGCTGCCGCGCTGAGCGCCGCGGCGCTGCCCGACACTCGCTCCAACGCCTGCTCCGATTCCGAGATGCTCGACCGCTGCTCGGACGCGCCGTTGGCCACGTCGGCCATCGCCGAGGAGATCTGGTTCGT
>DATHUW010000092.1:0-7984 GCA_035461825.1 Gemmatimonadaceae bacterium | reverse complement strand
CGAGCGGAAGCAACGTGCCCGCGCAGGGGCCGCACAGCGGGGCCAGGGAGGGCGCCGCGGCGCCGCACGCCGCGCACTCGGGACGGAACAGCCACTCGAGCATGGGGCCGGCTTTCGGCCGGGCACGTACGGGGTTGCGTGCTAGCGTGCCCGTCGGTGCGCGACGGCAGATCCGCGACCGACCGCTGCTACGTCTACGAGCCCGGGTTCGTGGGCGAGGCCGCGCGCGCCGAGATCCTCGCGTGGCTCGCGACCCTGCGCCCGCTGTGGGAGCTGCGGTACTCGACCCGCCGCCCGCTGCCCCCCGGCAAGCAGCAGCGGCCGCTGCTCCGGCCCGTGTACTGGCTCGGCAACTGGCAGTTCGCGTGCCTCGGCTACTACGAGCCGCCGAAGCGGGTCCTCGACGCCGCCGTCGCCGCGGAGCCGTTCCCGCCGGTGCTGGCCGGGCTCGTCGCCACGATCGAGCGCCGCGTCCGCGCCGGCTTCCCGCCGCAGACCGTGCCGCGCCGGTGGCACCTCAACACCTGCCTCGTCAACTTCTACGGCGACCGGATCGCCGGCGGCAAGCCCGTCGACGCCGCGCGGGTCGGCGAGCACCGCGACTTCGAGCCCGGCCCCGTCGCCTCGATCTCGATCGGCGAGCGCGCGCGGTTCCAGTTCGTGCGGCGCGGCGCGCGCGGGGAGGCCGCGCCGCCCGTGCGGACGCAGTGGCTCGAGGACCGCTCGCTCCAGGTGTTCGGCGGCCCGTTCTGGAAGGACGATCTGCTCCACCGGGTGCAGCGCGTCGATGACAAGCTCCGGCTCGACCTGCCGCCCGCGATCGAGGGCTTCCGCACCCGCCGGGTCAACTTCACGTTCCGCTACGTGCCCGACGAGCACGTGGTGCCGTTCGCGGCGCTGTCTCCCGGGGCGCGCGATGACGTGCGCGACTACGTCGCGACGCTCGCCGCCGGCTCGCCGTTCTTCAGCGAGGCGCTCGCGGGCGAGCGCGCAGCCCGAACAGCGGCGGCGCGGTAGCCGCCGCCGGCGGCGGCACGCCGAGGAGCGCCGCGACCGTCGGCGCGACCTGGAGCATCGAGCCCGCGCCGGCCTGCGGCGCGAGGCCCGGCGCCAGCACCAGGATCGGGACGTACCGGTTGTCCTCGAACGGCGCGTCGTGGTGCGAGCCGCTCGTGAAGTTCGTGATCAGCGAGCCCGCGGACGGGACCACGAGCAATTCGCCCGCCTCGCCCGGCACGACCGACAGGCAGAGCGCGCGCAGGAGCGGCAAGAGGCCATCGCAGCGCCCGCCGAGCCGGTCGCTGCGCGCCGCCGCGGCGACTCCCGGGATCTGGCCGATCGCCTCCGCCGCCGCGGTGAGCGCGTCCTCGCGCGCGCCCGCCGGCGCGTCCCCGAACGACGGCGCGAGGTAGACGTTGCCGGACGCGATCCGGGCGACCCACGGCCCCTTGCCGATCCGCGGCTCGAGCACCGCCTCGACCGCCCGCGCGATCTCCTCGGTGCGGATCCGGCGCGCCCCCGTCACCTTGCTGCGCTCGACCACCGGCGTGACGCCGTGATCGCTCGTCAGCACGGCCGCCCAGGCGCCGCGGCCGAGCCGCGCGTCGAGATCGTCGAACAGCCGGCCGAGCGCGGCGTCGAGGCGGAGCTTCAGATCGAGCGCCTCCCACGACTCCGGCCCCCACAGGTGGCCCGCGTAGTCGTGCGCGCTGAAGCTGACCGCGAGCAGGTCCGGCACGTCGTCCGCGCCGAGCCCGAGCGCCGGGATCGCCGCGCGCGCGGTGTCCATCACGAGCTCGTCGGCGAACGGCGTGTGGTGGAGCACGCGGGACGGGTTGTCGCTCGCCGCGATCGCGTGGGGGAACGCCGGGCCGAAGCCGTGGAGCGTCCCCTCCCCCGCCGCGGCGTCGGGGATCCCGGTCGCGCGGGCGAGCAGCGCGGGGTCGAGCGGGGTCCATGTCCGGTCGAAGAAGCGGGTCGCCGGGCGCGTCCGCGCGAGCTCGACCAGCCACGGCGGCGCCTCGGCCGCGAACGCGCGGCTCGTCGTCATCCCGCCCGCCGCCGGCTCGTACCACACCGCCACGTCCGGGCGCTTGCCGCCCATGAACACCGCGGCCCGCCCCTTCAGCGAGATCGCCACCGAGCGCGCGCGATCGCCCGTCGCGCGCCGCAGCGCGTCCGCGATGCCCTCGACGCGGAGCGCGCGCGACGACGCCGCGTCCTCCGGGCCGAGCGCGCCGCCGTGCGACGGGCCGACCTGGAACGGCGGCGCGCCGGGATCGTATTCAGCCGACCGCTCGACGCCCTCGTCGCGCCGGTACCAGGCGTTGCCGACGACGCCGTGGACGCTCGGCGGCGCGCCGGTCGCGATCGTCGCGTGGCCCGGCGCCGTGAACGTGTTGGCGTACGGCAGCTCGCCGCGTGCGTACGCGCCGTCGCGGAGCAGGCGCGCGAGGCCGCCGCGGTACAGCGCGCGATCCCGCTCGAACGCCCAGGTCGAGAGCTGATCGATGACGATCAGCACGACCAGGCGGAGCGGCCGGGGCCGCGCGGTCGGCCGCGGCACGGGGCAGCCCGCGAGCAGGACGAGCGCGAGGAGACCGGGGACGAAGCGGCGCAAGGTGGTGATCCTACACAAGACGGGCGGTATGTTCGCCGCATGGCGCTCCCCGATCGGATCCTCCCGCTGTGCGATCTCCTGCTCGGTGCCGCTCACGCCGACAAGCGGTTCGTGGCCCGGGAGCGCGAGGCCGTCCGCCGCACGCTCGCCGACCTGACCGGGGCGGCGATGACGTCGGAGCTCGAGGCCCGGATCCTGGAGTTCGAGCCGTCGGAGTTCGAGCTCGCGACGACCGCGGCCGAGTTCCGCGGCGATCCGGAGGAGGACCGCCGGCGCCTGCTGCTCCTGGTCGCCGCGATCCACGACGCCGACGACGAGCTCGACCTCGCCGAGGACGAGTACCTCCGCGCGCTCGCCGGCGCGCTCGAGCTGCCGGAGCGCGCGCTCGAGGGCCTGACGCTCGACGTGCAGATCGAGGAGCTTCGCGAGGATCTCGCGAAGGTCCGCAAGCTCCCGCCGCCGCCGCCCGGCAGCAAGGCGCGCGCCTGAGCGCGCACGTCCGCCGTCGTCGTGCCGCCGGGTGGAGTCGCACCACCTCTCCAGGATTAGAAGTCCCGGATCGCATCTGAGCGCGGAGGCGCAGCGCGTGCTTCGTGCCACCGAGTGGAGTCGCACCACTTCACCAGGCTTCGGAGACCCGGGTCGCATCTGTGCGCGGAGGCAATATCGCCGGCGTGGTCGGGACCAAGGGAATCGCACCCTTCACAGCCAATTTGTAAGAATGGCATCACCCCTAGGTGAACTGGTCCCGATGGAAGGTCTGGAGCGCTCGCCCGGAGTTGCACCGGGGTATGCGTGGGTTGCAATCACGTGCCTTCGCTGACTTGGCTACGAGCGCAGAAACAACAGTGGACCCGACGGGAATCGAACCCGTATCGCTGCCGTGCGAGAGCAGCGTCTTCCCATTAGACGACGAGCCCAGACGAGCGCGCCTCCGACGGGAATCGAACCCGCCTGAAGGTGATAGACAGTCACCCAACGTCACCAGACGTACCCGGAGGCATTCTTGGAGCTTTCGTGGACCACACGGGGACTCGAACCCCGATCTCACGCGTTGCAAGCGCGGCGTCTTTCCATTAGACGATGAGCCCATACAGAGCTTGGCAGGGGAGGATGGATTCGAACCAACAACCTCGACCGTTCAGAGCGGTGTGTTCTACCAGTTGAACTACTCCCCCATGGAGCGAGCGGATCGGGGGAATCGAACCCCGGTTCGCTGGTTTGGAAGACCAGAGTCCGAGACCATCGGACGGCGACCCGCAAAGGAGCGCGAGCGTGGTACGGGTGCCAGGGATCGAACCTGGACCGTCGGGGTCAAAGCCCGCCGTCCTGCCATTAGACGGACACCCGCTCGCGAGGAGCGATGACGATGTTCTCGAAGCCAAAGGAAGCCCCCGGAGCCGCGGCGGCCGCGCGCTTGCCGGCGGCGCGCCGCCGCGAGCTCCTCACACCACGCCCGTTCCGTCCTCGCCGTCGATCTCGCCGGTCCAGTACACGTAGTCACGCCACGCGTCCGGGACCGACCTCGTGCTGACCCTGATCTGCACCGACGGAATCCAGGTCGGCCGCGCCGGCGTGGAGAGCAGCTTCATGCGCGCCTCGGCCGGCGTGCGGTTCGCCTTCTCGGCGTTGCACGCGTAGCAGCACGACACGATGTTGTCCCACGTCGTCCGGCCACCCCGCGAGCGCGGGATCACGTGGTCGTACGTCAGCTCGTCGATCGAGCACCGGACGCCGCAGTACTGGCAGCGGTACCCGTCGCGCGCGTAGATGTTCACGCGCGAGAACTTCACCGGCTTGGCGTGGCGGCGGAACGCCTTCCGGAGCCGGACGACCGCGGGGACGTTGATGACGAGCGACATCGCGCGGATCTCGGTGTCGTACGCCTCGATCACCTCGACCTTGTCGAGGGTGAGGAGGGTCATCGCGCGTTGCCAGGAGATGATCTTGATGGGCTCGTAGCCCTGCGAGAGCAGGAGCGTACGCGTAGCATCGACGTGCAGCACGGCAGCACGCCTCCTTCTCTATCCGGGGATCGCCAGACGCGCGCGCCGGATCGCGCGTGTCCTCGGCCCGCACAATGCGGGCGAAGTGCCGCCGAGAGGATTCGAACCTCCACTACATGGCATCTGAGACCACTGACTCTTCCGTTGGTCTACGGCGGCGAAACAGGGAGCGCATGGTGCCGCCGAGAGGAGTCGAACCTCCACTACATGGTCTCTCAAACCATTGACTCTGCCGTTGGTCTACGGCGGCATGGACTCACGATCGTGGGAGCGCTGGGACTTGCACCCAGTTGGCATTCGAGATGCGACGAGGTTACAGCTCGCCCAGGTTCCTTTACCTTCAACGCTCCCTTGGGGTGGTCGATGGGACTCGCACCCACTTGGACGAGGTTCACGGCCTCGCACCTCGACGACTTCGGACTCGACCACCATCAGTCCGCCCTGAAGGAATCGCACCTTCATCGCCCGGTTATCAGCCAGGTGCTCTGCTCTTGAGCTAAGGGCGGAAAATCTCGGTCTGGGTGACTGGAATCGCACCAGCGGCCTCATCGTCCCGAACGACGCGCTCTGCTCCTGAGCTACACCCAGATGGCTTGGTCTACGTGGCTGGACTTGCACCAACGATCTCTCGGATCCGGACCGAGCGCCCTGGCTGCTGGGCTACACGTAGGAAGGCACGTCGCCAGTGAATCGAACACTGCTCCCCGGACTTGGAAACCAGGGTCGTCCCAGACGGCGACGTAAGAAGTGCCACCGAGAGGATTCGAACCCCAACCAACGAGATTCGTAGTCTCGTGTCCCATCCTTGGGTCGGTGGCGATGCGTCTGAATGGCTGGAATCGCACCAGCGGCCTCGTGGTCCCCGACCACGCGCTCTCACTCCTGAGCTACATCCAGAGAAATGGCTGGTCTGGGTGACTGGAATCGCACCAGCGGCCTCGTCGTCCCAAGCGACGCGCTCTCCTCCTGAGCTACACCCAGATGACTTCGTCTACTCCGCGGCGGGCCGCGGCCGGTAGCAGCCGATGGGATCGAACCATCGCACGGACGGGAATGAGCCGTCGTGGTGCCCAGCACGGGCTGCCATCAGTGGCATCGGTGACGGGAATCGAACCCGCGTTTTCCGTTGGAGAGACGGAGGTATTACCATTATACGACACCGACATGAAGCGCTCGCGAGCGAGCGGGGCGTCCGTGGCGGGAATCGAACCCGCGTTCCCCGTTGGAAAGACGGGTGTACTCGGCCCCTGTACGACACGGACACAAAGCGCGGGATCGGCTGGATTCGAACCAGCACCTTCCGGTTAACAGCCGGCTGCTCTTCCTGGTGAGCTGCGATCCCAAATACCGGTGTGTTGCCACACCGGCAGCGGTCGAGGGGCCGCGCCTTCGCTCAGCTGCGCAGTGCACTACGCGCGAGCAAAGTCGGCAATGACCGGCGGCGTCGACGTGTCAAAACCGACCACGTCGAGCATACCGGCGTCGTTCGGGTCAGCGAGGCTGAACCCGTTCGACGTCATTCCGACCACGACCAGCTTGGCCGGAATTCCCCGTGCGTCTCGGTACGCCCGCAGAGCCTGCGCAGGAGGCACGTCGCCTGCCCAGGTCTCGTTGTCGGTGTAGACGACGAACGTGTCCACATCGACGCGGTGCTTGTGCGCCCAGATCATGGGTAGCGCGCAGTCAACCCCACCCCTCGGCAGCTCGCCCGCCCGCTCGACCACGCCGTCCAGCCGCTGTCGCGGCGAGATCGGCAGGGCCGTGAGGGTGGGCGTGCCGCCGCCCCACTTGCCGCCGAGGCCTCCCGCTGCCGCGGTGAAGGCCAGGACGGCGAGACCTGGTTCCGTGGCCGCGGCCACGAGCGCCATCGCGGCGCTCGCGACCCGGGGCGTCAGGCCCGGGACCCCGGCGATCGAGCCGGTGCCCATCGAGCCCGAGACGTCGAGCGCGAGCAGCACCCGCTTGCCGGCCGGCTCGACGCCGTCGAAGCTCGCGTAGAACGCGGCGTCGAGGGCGTCGACGATCGAGGCCACCGGCTGCCACGCGCCCTGCCCGCGCGCGCCGCGTCCGGCGCGGTAGGCGAGCAGCGCCGCGAGGATCGCGATCGGGTGGACGCGCGCCGCGGAGAGCTCGCCCGGGTCCCGGAGCTGCGCGGCGACCCGCTCGGCCGCGGCGCTGCCCGGCGCGAGCAGCCCGACGCGCGTCATCGCGGCGAGATCGCGCAGGAGCGCGGTCGCCGGCGTCGTCGCGAGCAGGGCCTCCCATACCTCGGGTGATCCCAGGAGCGCGGCGGGCACGCACGCGGCCGGCACGCCGTGCTCGCGGACGATCCGCGCGGCGCGCGCCGGCTCGTCGATCCGGCGCAGCTCGTCGACGGCGACGATCAGCGCGAGCTCGGGATCCTCGAGCGCGCCGTCGGGTAGCTCGCCGCGGACCGCCCACGCATACAGGCGGTCGTGCGACGGCGACGCCGCGCGCGGGTGCGCGAGGCGGAGCAGATCGCGGTGCGACCAGCCGTCCTGCGACGGGTACCTCGCGAGCTGGAGCGCCAGGTCGCCGGCCGGACGGTCGTTGAACCACGCACCGACGGCCTTGCGCATCCCGCGGCCCCAGCCCCCGAAGCGCTCCGCGAACGCTGCGAAGCGCATGAGGTCGGTCCCGATCCGGCAGACCCGCGGCAGCGCGGCGTAGGCCGCGCGCCGGGTGTGCTCGTCGCCGAGCTTCGCCGCCATGGCCAGGGAAAAGAGGGCCGGATCGTTCGTGGGCGCGCGTCCCGTTCTGGTGGCATCAACGATCCGGTCGATGGTGCGAAGTCCGTCGGCTGCGAGGCAGCGGGCGACGATCTGGGCGCCTCCGTCCGTCGGCTCCCGCTCGCCGGCGACGTGGGCGCCGCCGGCGGTCCCGAGGACCAGGAAGCGCTCGAGGCGAGCCCAGGTCTCGAGCTCACCGGCGTGGCCGACCGGCGGCACGCCGTGGAGCGGCGCCCGCCGGGGCGAGAGCTGGGTCGAGACGTTCGTGGGTTCGAGCATGGCGCTTCCTTCGGCCCGCGCGCGGCCCGCGGGTGCGGGCCAGGCGTGGACGGTTCGAGTGGGCCGCGCCCCGTCGGGGGAGCGCGGCGGACGTGGGTGGAGCCTCCCGCCGGAATCGAACCGGCGACCGACCGCTTACGAAGCGGTTGCTACTTCCTGCTGAGCTAGGGAGGCGGGGCGTCGCGTGGCGACACCGGTGCACCTGAGACGCACCGGACAGAGCCTCCCGCCGGAATCGAACCGGCGACCTGCCGCGTACCATGCGGCCGCGGCGACCCGCTGAGCTAGGGAGGCGAGAACATCGACGAACGGAGCGAGAGCCGGGGTGG
>DATHUW010000091.1:0-15549 GCA_035461825.1 Gemmatimonadaceae bacterium | reverse complement strand
CGATCGATCGCGGCATCGAAGCCGGCCAACTGCCGCGACGAGCCGATCAACAGCTGCCCGCTGGGGCGCGGCTGCAGATTGAACGCCACCGACGACCGCTCGCTTGCGTGCGCACTCGCGAGATAGCCGAGCTCCACGAGCTGGTGCCGGCAGAGCCCGGGATAGCGGTCGGTCACCACCAGGTGGCCCTTCTTCGGCACCACCGGCAGCTCGGGAACGAGCGACCGAGCGCCGCAACCGGCCGCGACGACGACGGTGTCGCACCGAACCGGGCCCTCCGTCGTGTCCACCGTGTTCGGCCGTACCGCGCGCGCCGCAACGCCCTCACGCACCTCGGCGCCGAGCGCGCTCGCCTCGCGCAGCAGCCAGCGCGCGGCTGCCGGCGGGTAGACCACGCAGTCGTCAGGCACGAGCAGGGCGCCAGCCAGTCCCTCGCGGAGCTCTGGTTCTGCACTGGCGAGTGCGTCGCCATCCAGCACCTCCGCGCGCACTCCCGCCGCCGCGTACACCGCGCCCTTCGCGCGCACCGCTTCCAGCTCGTCCTCGCACTCGGCGAGCCACAGCGTTCCACAGTCGAGGCGCTCCACGTCGCGCGGGAGCGCGTCCCGCACGTCGCGCCAGCGGCGCAGCGAGTACGCGGTGAGCGCGAGCTGCGCGGGCGAATCGTCCATCGCCACGAGATGCCCCATCGCGGCGCCGGTCGCGCCCCCGCCCTGGACGCCCTGCTCGAGCACCAGCACGCGCCGTCCGTCGCGCGCCAGCGCCTCGGCACACGCCGCGCCGACGATTCCCGCCCCGATCACGACCGCATCCACCGGCGATCGCGCGGCGGTCACGGCCCGAAGCCCTCCCGGAATGGATCGTCAGGATCGAAGCGCAGCAGCGTCTCGCCGGTAACGAACGCACGCCCCTGAATGCACGGCAGCACCGCGTCGTCGAGCTCGCGCTCGATCCAGCAGGTGAAGAGTCCGCCGGTGATGCTCTCCTGCCGCCAGCGCTCTCCCGGGGCGAGGAGCCCGCGCGCATGCCGCGCCGCGATCATCGCCGAGGTGCCGGTGCCGCAGGGCGACCGATCGTAGTCTCCGCTCGAGCAGAGCACGAAGTTGCGGGCGTGGGCGTCCGGCCGCGCGGGGGGGCCCGACAGCTCGATGTGATCGATCCGCGCCCCCCCGGTGCCCGCGACGCCGGCCGCGTCCAGCGCGCGCTGGATGGCCACCGCCTGACGCGTGAGCTCGGGCGCATCGACCAGCTCCAGCGGCCGCTCGCCCGGCTCCACCAGGAAGAACCAGTTGCCGCCGTACGCCACGTCGCCGCGCAGCACGCCCAGCCCCGGCACCTCGAGCTCCACATCGAGGGCCGCGCATCGGGCCGGCACGTTCTCGATCGTCACGATCCCGCCTGACGACAGTTCGGCAGCGACGGTGCCGGCCGGCGTATCGAAGCGCCAGCAGCCCTCGCCAATCCGTCCGAGGTGCTGAAGCGTGCGCGCCACCCCCATAAGTCCGTGGCCGCACATGCCCAGATAGGTCTGGCTGTTGAAGAAGATCACGCCGGCGGTCGAGCCCTCCTGCACCGGCGGCGTGAGCAGCGCGCCGACCATCGCCTGATGGCCTCGTGGCTCTCGCACGACGGCGCGCCGGAGCGCGTCGCCGTCGCGCCGCAGCGAATCTCGCCGCTCCCCCATGGTAGTGCCGGCCAACAGCGGCCAGCCGTCGAGCACGACCCGGGTCGGCTCCCCCTCCGTGTGGGAGTCGACCACGCGGAGCTCGGCAGGCAGGGACGACCTCGATGCCGCCATCACGGGTTGATCTGCACGGTCTTGATCTCGGTATAGAACTCGCGCGCGGCCGGACCCTGCTCCCGGCTGCCGCTGCTCGAGCCCTTCATCCCCCCGAAGGGCGCGTGCGGATCCACGCCGGTCGTATCGCCGTTCACTCGCACGAGCCCGGCCTGCATCTCGTGCACCCAGTACAGCGCCTGCCGCAGGTCGCGCGTGAACAGCGAGGCCGACAGGCCGTAGGGCGTGCGATTCGCGAGCGCGATCGCCTCGTCCACATCCCGCGCGACGAACGTCGCGAGCACGGGGCCGAACAGCTCCTGCTGCGCGAGCGCCGCGTCGGGGTCCGTTCCGCGGACGACGAGCGGCGGGAAGAAGTTGCCGCGCGAGAACCCGTCGCCGTCAGGCAGCGCCGCCTCGTACAGCGATTCCGCGTCGGCCTCGGCGAGCGTACGCCGGATGGAATCGCGGGCGCGCGATGAGATCAGCGGTCCGACGGCCGCGTCGGGCTCGGTGACCGGCCCGATTCGCAGGCGCTCGATCTGACGCCGGAGTGCCTCGATGAACTCGCGCTCAGCTCCCGCCACCACGATCGCGCGGCTGGTGGCCGTGCATTTCTGTCCGGCGAATCGCATGGCGCCGGCCGCCGTGAGCATGGCCGCGCGCTCCATGTCCGCGTCCGCGAGCACGACGACCGCATTCTTGCCGCCCATCTCCGTCTGGTAGCGGATGTTGCGCTCTGCCGCCACGGCGGCGACCACGCGCCCCACGCGCACCGAGCCGGTGAAGCTGATCCCGCGCACCTCCGACGCGCGCAGGAGCGCCGTACCCGCCGCTTCGCCGGTGCCGAGCACCACGTTGAACACCCCGGGCGGCAGTCCGGCCTGACGAGCCGAGTCGGCAAGGAGCGTCGCGGTGTGGGACGCCATCTCGGATGGCTTGAGCACCACCGTGTTCCCGAAGGCGAGCGCCGGCGCGGCCTTCCACAGCGGGATCGCGAGCGGGAAGTTCCACGGCGTGATGAGCGCCACGACGCCGAGCGGTTCCCGCAGCGAGAACTGCAGCGCCTCGGCGCTCTGCGCAGGGATCACGTCACCGCTCGAGCGTACCGCCTCGCCCGCGGAGTAGCGGAGAATCGTCAGGCAGCGCGCGACTTCGCCGCGCGCCTCGGAGATCGGCTTCCCCACCTCGCGGCAGACCGCTTGGGCGAGCTCCTCGCGCCGGTCGCCGATCGTAGTCGCCCACGCATGCAGATGGTCCGCCCGCACCGGCCCCGCCAGCCTGCTCCACCGGCTCAGCGCCTCGGCGGCAACGGCCGTCGCTCGCCCGACCACCGCCGCGGAGCCGTCGGGCACCATTGCGACGAGGTCGGAGGAGTCGGAGGGGTTGCGATGCTCGCGATGCGCGCCGCCGTCTGCGACGAGCTCGCCGGCGATGAAATGAGAGAGCATGGGGGATAAGTATTCGTGCGCTTTGCCGCTCGCAATCCGAACTTCGCCGACCCGCTCTTGCGGTTCGCCGTGCCATGCCGTACTCACGGCGGAGAAGCGCAGCGCCCCACTCTCTCTGGCAAGCCCCCGATGGTCCTCTCCCGCGCGAACGCGCGCGCGTTCGTGCTTGCCGCGATCCTCGTCGGCAGTCTCGCCGCGTGTGAGGATCCGTTCTCGGTGCGCGTCGGACCGCCAGCGGCGCTCCGACACGCCGGCGGCAACGGGCAGAGCGACACCGTCGGCGCGGTGTTGTCCGAGTCACTCGCGGTTCGCGTGATCGACGCCGCTGGCAATCCGGTCGAAGGGGTGACCGTGTTCTGGGGCCATGGCGCGACGGCCGGCATCGTCGAGCCGCCGACCAGCGTGACGGACACGCTGGGCATCGCGCGCACCAGCTGGCAGCTGGGCCGCGTGCCGGGCGGACAGATCGCGACGGCGACGGTCAATGGGGTGGAACCGCTCGCGTTCGGCGCGACCGCGCTCGCGGTCGTCCGACCCGGTCCGCTCACGTGGGCCCTCGTGCACCGCGGACTGCCGGCACCAGGCGCGAGAGCGATCGGCATCGCGGGCGCGCACGCGAGCGATGTGTTCGTGGCGGTGGAGTCGGGACGCGTCTTCTGGTTCGATGGGTTCGGCTGGAGCGAGCTGATCTCGAACGCGCCGCCGGGACCGCTCGACGCCATGTGGGGCCCCTCCTCGGTCGCGATCTTCGCGACCGGGACGACGCCTGCCGGCGACGCGGGATTCGTGGCGAGCTTCGTCGGACAGCATTGGACGAATCGTTATGCGCGGGCCGGCGGCAGGTTCCACGCGCTGCACGGCCGCGGTCCCGAGGACCTGTGGGCGGTGGGCTCCGAGATCGTGCATTACGACGGGGCCACGTGGATGCCGATCCCGGTGCCCGGGGCGACGGCGCGGGCCGTGTGGGCCGTCGCGCCGGGCGTGGCGTTCGTGGGGGACGACGGCGGCGCCATCCACCGCGTCGACACCGCGGCGACCCAGCTCGGCAACCCCTTGGGCGTCGGAATCCGTGCGCTCTACGGATTCTCGCCGGACGAGGTGTACGCCGGCGACGCCGCGGGCACCGTGTTGCGGTGGAACGGCGCGCAGTGGTCCATCGCCGCGCAGTTCGGCCCGGAGCCAATCGTGGCGATGGGCGGCACCGGGCCAGACGACCTGTGGGTGGTCGGGGGCGTGTACGCCCATTTCGATGGTGGCGCGTGGCGCGTCCTCGATCCCGACGATGCCCTGCCCACCGGCACCGTGGGCGTGTGGGCGAGCGCGCCCGGCAACGTCTGGGCCGTCACCGACTCCGTCCGCCTCAAGCTGTTCGACGGCGCCGCCTGGCGAGAGCACTGGGACAGCCCCGTGGCATTCGAAGGCATCTGGGGCAGTTCGGCGTCCGACCTGCACGTGTGCGGAGGACAGGGCACGGTGCAGCGGTTCGACGGGAATCACTGGAGCACCGAGCGGCTGGCGGGATGGCAGGCCTGCCGCAGCGTCCACGGATCGGCCGCGACGTTCGCCCTGGCGAGCACTCGCGGCCCCCTCGCCTATCGTTTCGACGGCGGAGGGTGGGAGCGTTCCGCGACGGGCGCGCCGCTGGGCGGCGCGCTCTGGGTGCACGCGAGCGGCGTCGCGATGGCGCCGGGTCCGGCGGGCGCGGTCCTGCGCTACGACGGCACGGACTGGAGTCCGCTCTCCACCGGGTCGCCGGCCGTGCTGCACGCGGTGTGGGGCAACACGCCGTCGGACGTGTGGGCCGGGGGCACGGGGGGCACGCTGCTGCATTACGACGGCGTGGGCTGGACTCCGGTGGCGAGCGGCGCCACGGGCACGATCCGGCGTCTGTGGGGCGTGGGAGCGGACCTGTGGGCGGTCGCCGACGACGGATCGTCAGGCAGCGTGGTGCTGCGCGCGGGCGGCGCGCAGTGGTCCACCGTGCATGCCTCCGCGGAGCGCCTCCTGGCGCTCCACGGCCGCACGGCCGCCGATGTGTTCGCCGCGGGCGCCGGAGGTACCATGCTCCGCTGGGATGGGCAGCAATGGCGCGCCGAAGCGACCGGCCTCACGGACACGCTCACCGATGTGTGGGCGAGCCCCGACGGCGACGTGTTCGCGGTCGGGGCCCGGGGCGTGATCCTCCGCGGCCGTCGCTGAGTGGATCAGCTCACGGCAGAGCGGCGCCGCGCGGCATGGTGTCGATGCCGAGCAGCGCGTAGAGCGGGCACCATCCCACGAAGGCGGTGACGAGCGGAATCAATCCGAGGAATCCCCACGTGGTCTGCGGGCCGACCATCGTCAGCGAGACGAGGATCATGCCGGCGATGATGCGGACGGCTCGGTCCATGGGTCCGATGTTCTTGCGCATCTTGGCAGATCTCCCGAGGTGAGTGAGTCAGGCGGCGCCGGGACGCTCGCCCTGCGCGTCGCCATCGGGGAACACGAACGTCCGCACCGTCAGGTGGCCCTCGGCCACCGCGCGCACGATGTCCAGCGCCGTGACGATGCCGACCAGCTTCCCCGCCTCCATGACGAGCACGCGGTGCACGCGCGCGCGCCGCATCAGATCGGCCGCCGCAGGCACCGGCGTGCTCGGTGGCATGGTGAACAGCGGCGTGCGCGTCATGGCGTCCGCCACAGTGTGCTCCTCGAGCACGTTGCGCGGCATCGCCGCCGCCTCCATGGTGTACTCCCCATTCGGCGCGCCCTCGGCGCCCCACTCATCGGCGAAGAACGCGCCCGACGCGGCCTCTGCCCAATCGGCGGGCGCCTCCCAGTCCGAGCCTTCCGGCTCCGGGAACCGGCTCACGACGCCGGCCGGCAGCGACGACGCGAACGCCAACAGGTCGGCGGCCGACACGATGCCGACGACCCGCGCGCCGGCGAGCACCGGCACGCCGCTCACGTGGTGCGCGGTGAACAAATCCATCGCCTCGCGGATGGTCGTATCGGGCGAGACGGCGATGACGTCGCGCGTCATGATGTCCTCGAGCCGGATCATGCGCCTACCTCCCGGGCGTGGTACGCCCGCTCGTCGCGGCTGCCGAATCGGTTGCCGGCCCGCCGCGTGTCCGCCGGTGCCTCGCCCAGCTCCGCATCCACCGGCGCCACGTCGCCGACCGTCGCGAGCAGCCTAACGGGCCGTACGCGCACGATCCATCGCCGTGCCGAATCGTCCCCCTGTGCCGGCGCGTTCACAGCGTAACGGAATCGTCCATTCTGGAGCGACGAGACCGGGAACATCGGACGCCCACCCTGCAGCGGGTGGCCCGCCGGCAGCGGCTCCCCCGGGAGCAGCTCCACGCGCACGTCCGCGGGCTGCAAGGATCCCAGGGTCACGCAGGCCTCGGCGTTGAGCCGCGGCGTTCCGGCCAGTCGTTGAAAGGACCAGACGCCATCGGCGATTCGCACCTCGGGCCAGTGCTCCTGAACCCAACGCGCCCAGTTCTCGTGCCGGCGGCGCAGCAGACGCTCCAGCACGGGATCGGGTCGATTCGACTCCGTGTTCTTCGCGGCCGGTGCGGTCAGAAGTTCGAGCATCGTGTCCCCTTTCCGTATAGCGTCGCGGTGCGTGCTCGCCCCTCGTCGAGCCTCCGATGGTACGATGCCGCACGATTCCCCGTCGATCAGTCGGGAGGTCGGGATGGACGCGTGCGGGTCTGCCCCACAGCCCTGTGCGGTCAAACGGCGTCATGGTCGGACCTGGCCCCGGCGCTCCTCACTGGACACTGTCGCGTGCGGCGCGTGAGATTGGCCGGATGACCGCGCCTCCTCCGTCCCCGTCGGGGCCGATCCATCTCGGCCGCCGCGGGCGCCTGGTGGTCTTCGGCTTCTGGACGGCCTTCGGCCTGATCGAGTCGACCAACGCGTACGTCGCGCAGGCGCAGCGCGGCGCGGACACGAGCTACGTTGCCGCGCTGATCAACAACATGCCCTGGTGGTGGTTCTGGGCGGCGCTCACCCCGGTCGTGTTCGCGATCGCACGGCGCGTCAGGCTCCATGGCACGAACGCGCCGCGCGCCATCGCGACGCACGCGGCGGCCGCCACCGTGCTGGTGGCCGCGCACATCGGGGCGGCAGGCACGCTGTTCTACTTCACCAGCGCTGCCCGCGCGCAGCGCACCCTCGGCGAGCAGCTGCTGGGGATCACCTTCTCCTATCTCCCGTCCGAGCTGCTCACGTACGCGGCGATCGTCGGCGCCTATCTGGCGCTGGAGTACGGCGCGCGCGCACGCGAAGGGGAGCTGCGCGCGGCGCGCCTCGCGAGCCAGGCGTCCGAGGCGCGGCTCAGCGCACTCCGCATGGAGCTCAATCCGCACTTCCTCTTCAACGCCCTCAATGGAATTGCTGGCCTCGTCAGGCTGCGGGAGAACGAGACCGCGGTCCGGATGCTGGCGCAGCTCGGCGACATGCTGCGGCACACCCTGGCGGGCGCCGGCTCGGCGGAAGTTCCACTGGAGGCGGATCTCGCGGTCCTGGACCGGTACATCGAGCTCGAGCAGATGCGGTTTCGGGACCGGCTGACCGTCGTGCGGGAGATCGATGACGCCGCGCGGGAGGCGCACGTGCCACCGCTGTTGCTGCAGCCGCTGGTGGAGAACGCGCTCCGGCACGGCGTGGCGTCCGCCGGCGCCGTGCGCCTGACGATCTCCGCGCGAACCGACAACGGCATCCTGGAGCTGGTCGTGGCCGACCGGGGGGCCGGCGTGCGGGCCGGATCCGGGACCGGCGGGAACGGCGTCGGGCTCGCGAACACGCGGGCGCGGCTGGCCGAGCTGTACGGCGCGCGGGGGAGTGTCGAACTGCGGAACGGCCCGCACGGGGGCGCGGAGGCGATCGTGCGGCTTCCATTCCACCGGCGCGCCGGCGCCGCCGAGTCCGCCGGTGCCTGACGCCGCCTCCCCGCTTCGCGTGCTCGTCGTGGACGACGAGCCGCTGGCGCGCGACAGTCTCCGGGTCATCCTCGCCGCCGAGCCCGACGTCGAGCTTGTGGGTGAATGCGCCGACGGGGCGGATGCGGTGCGCGCCATCCGTGAGCTCGGCCCCGACCTCGTGTTCCTGGATGCGCGGATGCCGGTGATGGACGGGTTTGACGTGGTCGCGGCAGTGGGGCCGGCGCGCATGCCGTCGGTCATCTTCGTCACGGCGTACGATGCCCATGCGGTGCGCGCGTTCGAGGTCCACGCGCTCGACTACGTGCTCAAGCCGTTCGATGACGATCGCCTGCGCGCCGCGCTCGCCCGCGCCCGCACGCAGCTCGTGCTGCAGCGGCACGGTGCGCTGACCCGGCGGCTGGCGGCGCTGCTCGAGGGCCGCGAGCCTGACGAGCGCCCGGACACGACGCGTGCGACGTGGCTCACGCGGCTGCAGGTGCCAGTCGGCGACCGGATCCGGCTGGTCCGGGTGGAGGACGTGGACTGGCTCGAGGGCGCCGGCAACTATGTGCGCGTCCACTCCGGACGAGAACGCCATCTGGTCCGCACGACACTGGCCTCGCTCGAGCGGGAGCTCGATCCGTCGCGGTTCGCGCGGATCCATCGCTCGGCCATCGTGAATCTCGATCGGGTGCGCGAGCTCGAGCCGTACGCCGGCGGCGATTACATCGCATTCCTCGCCGATGGAAGGAAGCTCCGGGTGAGCCGAACCTACCGGGACCGGTTGCTCGACGTACGACGGTAGGCGCCACGGTTCGCCCTCGGCGACGCGCGACTCGGCCCCCGCGCGCACGGCTGGCGAACCGGCGCGGGCAGGGCGACGACGGCGGTGCTACCGTGCGGCCATCCCATTGGGTCGTCTCCCACCCCGAGGCTTCCATGCTCCGCCTTACGCTCCGTCACATCCTGGTAGTCGTCGCCGCGCTCGCTGCCGCGCCCGCGCTCGCCGCGCAATCACCGGGCACTCCACAGACACCGTGCTCCGCGGCCGAGCATCGGCACTTCGACTTCTGGATCGGCGAATGGGATGTCGCGACGCCCGATGGAAAGCCCGCCGGGAAGAACCACATCACCGCTATCCTGAACGGATGCGTGCTCCTCGAAGAATGGACCGGCGCGGGGGGCGGAAGCGGCAAGAGCTTCAACCTGTTCGTCGCACGCCAGGGCCAGTGGCACCAGACCTGGGTGGACGGTAACGGCGGCATCCTGGAGCTGGATGGCGGGTTGAACACGTCGGGCGAGATGGTGCTCTCGGGGGAGCAGCCGCTGCGCCAGGGGGGCACCGCGCGGAACCGCATAACGTGGACACCGCGGTCGGCGAACGAGGTGCGGCAGCACTGGGAAGTGTCGACCGACGGCGGCGCGACGTGGCGGACGGTATTCGATGGGACGTATCGGCGGGTGAAATGACCGGCGATTCGCCGCCGCATGCCGGTTAGAGGGCGAAGCGGGCAGGGTCGAGTGCCAGGGGTCTCATCGAGCGCTGGACTGGAGGTCGCATGTGTCCCGCGAATCCATCGATTCCCGATTCCCGACTCCCGATTCCCGATTCCCGACCTGGCAGACGGCGACACCTCCCTGCATGATGGGGCCGACGCATGCTGATACGAGCGCGTCCTCGCGCTCATCGGTCCCCTGACCCGCACGGAGGTGAAGATGCAGAGCGAGCTCGCCTCGAACGTTCAGAGCTCGATGTCCGACGTCGGCGCGTGGTTCGCGGCGAACCAGTCGCGGATCGTCACCAGCGTGGTGCTGCTGGTCGTCGGCCTGCTGCTGGCCATGCTGCTCCGCGCGCTCGCGACCCGGCTCGTTCGCGCGATCGAGCGAGCAGTCCCGAGCCGTGGTTTTCAGACCTCGCTGGGCGGTCTGTCGCGGGAGCGTCACGTCGCGGACATCGTCGGTACGCTGGTGTTCTGGACGGTGATTCTCTTCTTCCTGGCTACGGCGACGAACGCGCTCGGCGTGCCGCTCCTGAGCTCCGCCGTCGCGAGCCTGTCGTGGTTCGTGCCGCGCGTGCTGGCGGCGGTGCTCATCGTCGTCGCCGGTCTCGTGATCGGCAACATCGCGCGCAGCGCCGTCACGGCCGCGTCGGCCCGAGCGGGCACCGCAGCGCCGGCGGTGGGCCAGACGGTGCGGCTCGCGATTCTCCTCTCCGCCGCGTTGATCGCGATCGCAGAGCTGGGGGTGGACATCACGCTCCTCACTGCAATCCTCTCGGTGGCGCTGGCCGCGCTCCTTGGCGGATTCGCGATCGCCTTCGGCCTTGGCGCTCGGACGGCGATCAGCAACATCATCGGCTCGCACTACCTGCGACAGACCTTCGATGTCGGCCACACGGTTCGGGTCGGAGGCATCGAGGGCACGATCACCGCGCTCACGGCCACGGCGGTCATCATTCAGGTGCCTGACGGGCGGATGATCGTCCCGGCGAAGCAGTTCGGGGAGATGCCGTCGTTGCTGGTGATCAAGGGAGGCGAGTCGTGACGGCGGAGGCACGGCTGGCCCTGGCCTTCATGCAAGCGCATGCGCCGCGTGCGGCGATGATCCTCGAGCGCATGCCGGGCCAACGCGCGTCGAGCGTGCTGCGCGCCGTTCCGGCGCGCACCGCGGCCGGCATGCTCGCCGCCCTGACGCCGCCGTTCGCGGCAGCGATTCTCGCCCAACTGGGCGACGAGCATGTGCCGCCCGTCGTGACGGCGATGCCCATGGACGATGCCGTCACGGTATTTCGCGCACTGGATCCGGCGCAGCGGGAGCCACTCCTCGCGTCGCTCGGCGAGGACGCTCGCGAATCGCTTTCGCGTGCTCTTCCGTATCCTGACGGGACCGCCGGCGCCATCATGGATCCGTCGGTGATGCGCCTTCCGGAGGAGATCCTCGTGGCGGAGGCACATGCGCGGCTGCGCGCGTCCGCCCGTGGGCTACTCTACTACCTGTACGTCATCGATGGAGACCAGCGGCTGGTGGGAGTGCTCGACATTCCCGAGCTGATGCTCGCGCGGCGGCGCGATCCCATCGGCGCCGTCATGCACCGCACGGTGGATCGCCTGTCGGCGTGGACGCCGGTGTCCCTCGTGCGGGACCACCCGGGCTGGCGCGAGTATCACGCCATGCCGGTCGTCGATGAGCAGGACCGGCTGGTCGGCGGCATCCGCTACCAGACGATGCGACGCCTCGAGCGTGAGGCGTCCGGAGGCGACACGGATCCCTCGGCGCTGACGATGCACGCGCTCGGCGAGCTGTTCCGGCTGGGAACGACGGGGCTGGTAGCGGGGGTGGCGGCCGCGGGCACGGCGGAGGCCGGCCCGCCCTCGATCGGTGACACCCCGCCCACGACGCGCGAGGGCACCGATGCCTGACGAGACCGCGGCAGGGCTCGCGACCCTGGCCCGAACCTACCTGCGCGAGTTTCCGGACGAAGCGACGCGCGTGCTCGACGACCTGCCGCCGGACGACATCGCCGTCATGCTCGGCCGCGAGCACGCGCACCACCTCGTGCCGCTTCTCGAGCGCATGGAGCCGAGCCTGGCCGCGCGCGTGCTGGAGGCGCTGCCTGACGATCTGTCGCTCGCCGTCCTCTCCGCGATGGATCCCGCGCGCAGCGTTCCCATGCTGGGCTGGATCGACGACGCGCCGCGCGGGGCGCTGCTCGACCGTCTGGAGGCAGGGCTCGCGCGCGAGCTGCGGCGGATGGCGGAGTATCCCGAGGCGACCGCGGGGCGCCTCATGGATCCGCGCGCGCTCGGATTCCGTCCGGGGGCGACGGTCGAGCACGCGCTCGCACGCCTGCGGGGCGTCCGCGGGCGCCGCATTGCGGATGTGTTTCTCACCGACGACGAGCGATACCTGACGGGACGGGTGCCGCTTCAGGCGCTGGCGATCGCGGCCCCGTCGGCCCTGCTCGAAACGCTCTCCAAGCCGGCGGTCGCCGTGCAGGCCATCGATCCGCAGGACGAGGTGGTGGAGCGGTTCACGCAGGGCCGCCTTGCGAGCCTGCCCGTCGTCGATTTCGAGGGACGTCTCCTCGGCGTCATCCGGCACGACACGCTCGCCGCGACCGCGCAGGAGAATGTCGCGGCGGACATGCAGGCCATGGTCGGCGCGAGCCGCCAGGAGCGCGCGCTGTCGCCGGTGGCGTTCGCAGTCCGCAAACGGCTGCCCTGGCTGGAGATCAACCTCGCGACGGCGTTTCTGGCCGCGTCGGTGGTGGGGCTGTTCGAGGGCACCATTGCCCGGTTCACCGCCCTGGCCGTGCTACTGCCGGTGGTGGCGGGGCAGTCGGGCAACACCGGCGCGCAGGCGCTCGCGGTGACCATGCGCGGCCTCGCCATGCGGGAGATTCGCATCGGCCAGTGGCCGCGCGTGCTGCGGAAGGAGGCGAGCGTGGCGCTCCTCAACGGACTCGCGGTGTCGGCGACCACGGCGCTCGGCGTGTTCGTCTGGAGCCGGTCGGTGGGGCTGGCGCTGGTGATCGGGATCTCGATGGTAGTGTCGATGGTGGCCGCGGGGGCCGCGGGCGTGCTGGTGCCGACCACGCTCACGACGTTAGGGCAGGATCCGGCGCAGTCGTCGTCCATCATCCTGACGACGGTGACGGACATCGTGGGTTTCGCGAGCTTCCTGGGCATCGCGACGCTGCTGGCCGGCATGTTGTGAGCGGAACGACGGCGCACCTCATGCGCGACCCGGCAGCGCCGTTTAAACCAGACAGGCTCGAGCGGCGTCGAACGGCAGTGACCTGAGGCACCTCGCAACGCACTGATTGAACATGAGACCGTCCCCGGCTAGAGGCTCTCGAGTCCTCGTGCTGTTCGCCTTGGCGGCGTTTGCTCGCGAAACGACCGGGCAGGGGCCGCCGCAGTGGGGCGACATGCAGGGCGGAGCGCACGCGGTCGGATTCCGCGTGATTCGGACGCACGACCATACACGCAGCTACTGGCCGCCGGTGACGTACCGGGGGCATCGCGAAAGCCTGGAGACCGCGCGCCCGATGCAGATCAGCATCTGGTATCCGGCCACCGCGTCCGCGAATGCGCGGCGAATGGAGTTCGGAGAGTACGTCGTGCTCGAGGGAGAGGCGCTGGGATTGGAGCGCACCACGCCGGAGCGGCGCACCGAGGCAGTGGAATCGCTGCGCCGCGGGCCGCTGAATCCGTATTTTCCGAACGGCGTATCGGACGAGGAGCTGCGACGGGTACTCGCCACCCGCACCGCGTCCATCTGGGAGGCCGAGCCGGCGCGCGGCGCGTTTCCACTGCTCATCCACCTGGGTTCTACCGTCGGGCAGACGGTGCTACTGGAATACCTCGCCAGCCACGGCTACGTCGTGGCGTCCATTCCGGTGCTGGGCACCGCACCCGCATGGTACCAACGCGGCGAGGGTACGCCGGAGGCTCACCAGGCCAGCGCCGCGGACGTCGGCTTCGTCCTCGCGACAGTCGCCGCGCTGCCGTACGCCGACGGGTCACGCGCCGCGGTGATCGGCATGCTGACCGCCGGCGGGCTGCTGTTTCAAATGCAGCATCAGCAGCTGCGTGCCATGGCGGTGCTCGATGGCAGCTATCCCGAATCGCTGCACAGCGCACCCGGTTTCGACCTGCGCGCCATTCGTATTCCGCTGCTGGACATCCCACGTTCGGGGGCGCGTCCCGATCGCGTAATGCTGGACTCGATGCGCTATGCCGACCGGTACCTCGTGAGGTTCGACAGTGTGACCCACGGCGATTTCTACCAGTTTCGGCGCATCGCACACCCGCGGCAGGCCAGCGAGCACGTGAGCTACCGACTCGTCGCACGCTACACGCGTGCATTTCTCGATCACGTGTTGAAGAACGACGCTGCGGCGTCGCAGCTCCTCTCCGGCGATCCGCGCCTGGCTGGCGCACCCCCAGGCTTCCTCACCGTGGAGCATCGGGCAGCCGCTCCGGTGGTGCCCACCGCAGTGGAGTTTCTGCTCCTCGTTCGCGAAGGCGCGATAGCGGAGGCACGACGAGCGTGGCGCGCGTATCACGCCTCGGGATCGCACCGTCCGCTCGTCGGCGAGGCTCCGCTCACCACGACGCTACTCTTCCGCCGGCGCGATCACGGCCCGGCCCAGGCGACCGATGCGTTTCAGCTGCTCGTGGAGATGTTCCCCGAATCCTGGCGCGCATGGGAGCATCTGGCGACGACGCATCAGCAGGCGAACGACGTGGGTTCAGCGCGCGCGGCCTATCGGGAGGCGCTGCGTCTGCTGCGCGCGACACCGATGCCGGCAGGCGAGCGCGAGCCCCACGAGCGTCGGCTACTGGAGCGTCTGGCGGGCCTGGGCGGATAACTCCCGACGAAGTTTCGGGGCGACACGGCGGGCTTGGTGGAGCGCTCGGCGGTTCATCCGATTTCGACAGCCTCAACCGCTCGTGCGAATTTGTTCTTGCCGCCTATTTCCCGGGCCGTGCGAGATCGATCGGCGTGGCGCTCTCGAAGTCCTCCGCCGTGATGCGGCCGCCGTCCGCCGAGTCCTTGTCGACGAGGATCCGCCAGACGCCGTTCTCGTTCCGCAGCACGAACTCGAAGCGGCTGTACCGCGTCCGAACCTCACCGTCCGGCATCGTCACGCGCGACCGGAAGTAGCCCGTCTCGTACGCGAGCTCTCCGCTGGCGGTACGCGTCAAGAATCGCACGTCGCTCGCGCGACGGAGTCCCCGCGCCCGGGCGCGCTCGAATCCCGCGCGAATCTCCGATGCATAACGAGCAAGCCCGTATATCTCTTGCTGATCAGCGGCGACGCGCACCAGGTCCGGCGACTGCAGGGCCAGGAACCCTTCGGCATCGAACGCGTTCGACGCACGCATGAGGGGAATCCACACGTCGCGGTCGATCTGGCGCTCTACGTTCTGGGCGGTGAGGGGCGCGACCGCCCAGAGCATTGCCGCGGCGATTACGCCCGGGATTCGGCGCGCATTCTTGTGGACGACCCGGCCCATGCGCCCTCTTGGATGCGGCGAGAGAGAACCGGTGGAACGCACGAACCCCGCGGCTGGGCCAGCCGGCGGGGTCGCGGATGCACGATCGATGGGCCTGGGTAGAGTTGAACTACCGACCTCACGCTTATCAGGCGTGCGCTCTAACCACCTGAGCTACAGGCCCTGCAGAGCCACATAAGCTAGCCGCGACCGTACCCCCGGTCAATTCGCGAATGCCCTGCACGCGCCCGTTGATCGCTTCGATCGCCCATCGACGCTGCACCGCCGCGATCGATGCTCGCTGCTCTGCCCGCTGGAACGAGTCTCGCACTAAGAGCGATCCAGTCACCGCGGCCGCGACCGCCGCGCATTCGCTCGAACCCGGAGATTCGCGTGTTTCA
>DATHUW010000090.1:0-13538 GCA_035461825.1 Gemmatimonadaceae bacterium | reverse complement strand
GATCGACGAACGCCGGGACGGTCGTCTCGAAGGTGCGCACGACTTCGGGATCGGTTCCCGTTAGGGTGTCCCGTTCGGCGGGGTACGTGACCGGCTGGAGGAAGCGGCCCGTGATCGCCGCGCCCTGGCTGTAGATCTTCTCGACGTTGCCGGCGCTAACCTGCTCCTTGAAGAGGGTGTACGGAACCGTGGACGCGTCCTCTCCGGGAGGGAACAGCATCCGCACGAGCAGGAAGTTGACGGCGAGGATGACGAGGAAGGTCAGCCAGGTGCGGCGCGGCGGCATCTGCTGCGCCGGGTCGCCGGGCGCGTTCTTGCGCGTGCCGTCGGCGGAGGGCCGATCCCGTGCCGGCGACGTCCGGTCCGTCGGACGCGGCCGGTCCAACCGTCCACCCATCCATCCTCCGATGTTCGCCATGCGTGTGCGCCTCTCGCGTCGAGTGGACTCCGGGCCGAGCGGCGGCCCGCGGAGCATCATGGGGCGCACGAACCGTGCACGGAGCGGTCGGCAGGCCCCACGCGTCGGAAAGTGGACCGGCGGAACCGCCGTAGTCCAGGAGCAGTGCTATTCGATGGCCGACGGAGGCCCGTTCACCGACCGCCGCGCTCGTCGAAGGGTGGCGCTCGTCAGGCCTGGTGGTGGACCCGGTGTGTCGTGGTGCCCGTGACACGGACCTCGGACGTTCCTGAACTCGACGCGTGCGACCCGCCCGTGACCTCGGCAACGGCCACCGCACAGGACACGTCGCCAGTGTCGATCCCGAAGGCGAAGCCCGACCAGTCGTCCAGGCTCCAGTCACAGTCGATCCCGACCGGGGCTGCGGGTCGCACCCGCAGGAGCAGGATCCTCTTGAACTCCGCCGGCTGCCGCAGGCGTGGGAGGAGCGACTTGAGGACCGCTTCCTTCAGGGAAAAGCCCAGGAAGAACGCGCGGTCATCCGAGCCGCACGCGTTCGCCAGCGCCAAGCGTTCGCGAGGATCGAGGACATAGTTGACCAGCTCCGAGCTCTTCGTCTCCTCGATCGCCTCGATGTCGATCCCGACGGACCAGCCCTCACGGCGCATCACGATGCTCACCGCGGTAGCGCCGCTGTGCGAGATCGACCCGGTGAGTCCCGCGGGCCAGAGTGGCTCGCCCTGCGGTCCGCGGCCGACACTCTCCGCGGATGATCCGGTGAGCGACGCGACCGCGCGGTTGGCGGCGGCGCGCCCGAGAAGGAACTGCAGTCGCCGCTTCGCGGATGGGAATCGATCTGCCCGCTGCAGGTCCTCCTGGAGGAGCATCGCGCGATCCGGCGACCCGTGCGCCACGGCGAGCAGCGCATCGCTGCCGAGTCGCAGCGTGGTGTGGAACGGCTTCGCCGATGAGTAGACGGTCTGGAGCAACGCGCAGGCGTCGCCCAGTCGCCGGATAGTATCCTCGAGGGCCGCGGGCGTGTTGCAGGCGGTTTCGGGCACCGTCAATCGCCGCTGCGCGCCACGGCCCCCGGGTCGAAGGCGGTCGTCAGGCCGCGCCCGAACGTCTCCCCCGTGGCCGGCGCGTTCAGGAAGCCGTAGGGATCGTGCGGATCGGATCCGATCGCCTCGATCTCGACGTCGGAGCCGATGCCGTGTTCCGCCGCCAACGCCTCCAGTACCTCGAGCACCGCCAGATCCTCGAGCGCAAAGCCCGTCGAATCGAAGACGGTGTGGCGGTGACGCCAGGCCTGGTATCGGTTGGGATGCTTCACGATCTCGTGCAGCTCCGGCCCGATCTGCGCCGGTTCGAGCTGCTGGCTTTCTCCTTCGCGCGCTGCTTGTGGAGTGAAATCGGGTACGACCAGCCCGCCGCGGAGGAACGCGACTGGAAGCTCGGTCTTGCCGGGCAAATCGCTGCCGACCGCGTTCACGTGCAGCCAGTCGGCGCAGTCGGTCAGAGCGATGACCGGACCCGCATGTGCGGCGACCGACGTCACGGTGCAGATGATGTCGGATCGCTGGGCGATCTCGTCAGGCCCGGCGGCCTGCAGCTCCACCGCGAAGCGGGCGGCGCGGTGCGGGAAGGACGCCTGCGTCTCCGGATCGCGATCGAAGTACAGGATGGTGTCGAGGGGAAACACGCGGGTCAGCGCGTGTAACTGCGTGACGGCCTGCGCCCCACATCCGACGAGTCCAAGCGTCCTGCTTTCCGGCAATGCCAGGACGCGGCTCGCGACCGCGGAGGCGGCTCCGGTTCTGATCGCCGTCAGGAACGTGCCATCGCAGATCGTCCGCATGTGCCCACTCGCCTCGTCGAACAGGGCGAGCACGGAGAGGATCGTCGGCAGGTCCCGCACGGCGGGATTGCTGGGGTGGTAGCCGACGTGCTTGATGAGCGTGTGGTGTCGCCGCCGCAGGATCGGCATCCATTCCATGACGCTCGTCTCACCGGAGACGTCTACGAACCCTTGTCTGGCCGGGATCTCGAGCGCGTCGCTGCCTTGCGAATGGAGCAGCTGCTCGATGTGCTCGATGCTGAGGTCCATCAGCCGATCGAGGCCGACGGCCTCGACGAGCGAGCGCAGGTCGTCCTTACCCAGCAACAGCGTGGTCGCCATGATCCGTCACTCGGCCATCAAAGGTCGACGAGCGATTCGCAGAGGAGCGCGTGGGGACCGTGGCAGCGGACCGACGGCTCTTTGCCGCCCTTCGTCGTTTCGGGGGGCGGGCACACGAGAATACGGTGCCCACCGTGGGCCGTCAACGCGGGTTGCAAGCCCAGGGCCAGGCCTCATGGACGCCCGCGTCCCGCGGCTCGGCCACTGTGCCGTCGTCGTAGGAGAGATTGCCGAACGCGGGTCCCGCCTCACTCAGGCGCTTGCCGCCGGGCGAGGTATGCCTCGATGGCGTCGAGCGTCTGGAAATTCTCGATCGTCACGTCCTCGGCGGGAATGTCCATGCCCACCTCCTGCTCGATGAAGAACACGAGGGACATCACGCCCAGCGAGTCGAGTAGCCCGCTGCCGAGCAGATCCTCATCCGCGGCGATGCCGTTCTCGGTTCTCGCGCTGGGATCGAGGAGCGCCTCAGCGATGTAGCGTGCGAGCCGTTCCCTCATGCGTCTGCCTGGATCCCGGCCGGATGTTCGGCCTGCTGGATTAGCTGCTGCCGATCGATCTTCCCCGTGGCCGTGCGCGGCATCTGGTGGAGAACGACGAGGCGATCTGGAACGGCGTACCGGGGGAGGCGGCGCGTCAGGTGTGCCCGGAGCTCGTCAGGTCCGACGACGCCTGGCGCCCGCAGGGTGACGGCGGCTTCCATGCGCCACGATCCTTCTGCGCAGGGAAGGGCGAATGCCGCTGCCGTTTCGACGGCCTCGTGCGCGAGCAATGCGGTTTCGACCTCGTCGAGCTCGATGCGGTAGCCCCTGATTTTCACCTGCCGGTCCTTCCGTCCGAGGAAGACGAGCAGGCCGTCTGCGCGGCGGCGCACGAGGTCGCCGGTGCGGACGAAGACGTCCGAATCGTGTCCCAGCCGGCGCGTCTCGAACGCGCGCGCATCGAGGTCGTGACGACCCCAATAGCCGAGCATCATCGTGGGGGTTCGCACCAGGAGCTCGCCGGGTTCTCCGTCGGCGACCGGCTCGCCGTCCTCACCGACAATGACGATGTCCACGCCGGGGTAAGGCAGCCCGATCGGAATTGGCTCGTCCGATTCCGAAAGATCATGTGGGAGTACGTAGTAGGTGACGCCATTCACCTCCGTCGGGCCGTAGACGTTGGAGAAGCGCGCCCCCGGCAGCGCCGACATCAGGGCACGAAGGTATTTGCGCGGGAACGGCTCGCCGCCAAAGAGCACCCATCGCAGGGGGCCCAGGTCGCGTTTGTCGATCGCGCCGTGCAGCACGAGATGCGTCAGGGCGAGCGGGACGGTGTAGAGCACCGTGAGCCGCTCGGCCTCGATCAGCGCGGCGAGGCTGGCCGGCACTCTGGTGTGCGCATCGGGAATCACGACCGTCGTCGCGCCGACCAGCGCGGCACAGAAGTAGTCCAGCGTCGAGAGATCGAAGTGCAGCGGCGCGTGGTTGCTGAGGCGATCGTCGCGCGTGAAGCCGTACGTCTCGGCGGCCGCGCGGGCGAATGCGAGTGCACTGCGATGGGAGTGCATAACGCCCTTCGGTGTTCCGGTCGACCCCGAGGTGTAGAGCACGTACGCCAGATCCGCCTCCGTGAGCCCGGGATCCACGACCGCGACCGGATGCGATGCCACGTCGTTCCACGAGCACGCGCGCACGCCGTCCGACAGCTCGCCGTCCGTCCCGACCACGGACTCGACAGGCACGCCTTCCTGGAGCAGCTCCGTGAGCGCACGGTGCCGCGCGGGCTCGCTCACGAGGTGGCGGATGCCACAGTCGCGGAGCACGAGTGCCTGACGAGCCGGCGGCGAGCTCGGATCGAGGGGAACGTAGGCCGCACCCGCCTTCATGATCCCGTACATGGCGACCGTCGCGGCCAGACCCTTGCCGGCGTGGATGCCCACGCGGTCGCCGCGCCGCACGCCCTGGGCGGCGAGGGTCGCCGCGAGACGGCCGGAGCGTTCCGCGAGCTCCGAATACGTGAGGGCGCGACCGTCGCATCGCACGGCTTCGTGCAGCGGGGTGCGCGCCGCGGCGCGATCGACGGTTTGGGGAAGGAGGGAAGGCATTCGCTCGGTCACCGCGCTCAGACGCCCAGGAGCCGGGCGACGATGTTGCGCTGGATGTCCGACGTGCCCGCGTAGATCACGCCGCCTATCGCGTCTCGCAGATCGCGTTCGATGCCGGCCTCGCTGAGATATCCTTCGCCCCCGTGGATGCGAATCGCGTCCAGGCCCGACTCGACGAACGCCTCGCTCAGGTACAGCTTGAGCAGCGCGGCCTCCATCATCGCCGGCTTTCCGCGCTCGACGAGCCAGGCGACCTTGTATAGCAGGAGCCGAGCCGTTTCGATCCGGAGTTTCATGTCGGCGAGCCGATTCGACACCGATTGAAACTTGCCGATTGGCTGTCCGAACTGCCGGCGCGTACGCGCGTGGTCGACCGCGCGCGAGAGCTGCCGCTCCATCGCGCCTAACTGGCTTGCGAGGATGCAGCAGCGCTCGACCTCCAGGGAATGCGTGGAGATGGCGACGCCGGCCCCCTCCGGGCCGAGCCGGCTGTCCTCCGGCACCCGACACTCCTCGAACGCCAATTCGCCGATGGGGACCGTGCGGAGGCCCATCTTCTGCTGCATGGGTTCCGCGCGAAAGCCCGGCGTGTCCCGCTCGATCAGGAATGCCGAGATGCCCCACTTGCCCACGGCGGGGTTGGTGGCGGCAAAGACCAGGGCCACGTCGGCCAGCGGCGCCATCGTGATGAGACACTTCCGGCCGTTGAGGACGTAGCCCCCGGCGCAACGCTCCGCTCGCGTCGCGAGACTGAAGGCATCGGAACCCGAGCCAGGCTCGGTGAGCGCGTGCGCGCCGATGAGTCGACCGTCGCACAGTCCCGGCAGCAGACGGCGTTTCTGCTCGTCCGTGCCGAACCTGACGATGGGCCGCTGCACGGTCCAGAGCTGCGTGTTGAGCGCGAAGGTGAGGCCATTGTCCGGACAGCCTTCCCCCAACGCCTCCATGATCAGCATCGCCGTCGGCAGCTCGAGTTCCTCGCCGCCATACTCCGGAGGAACGGAGAGCCCGAGAATGCCGAACCGTGCGCACCGATCCCACAGCTCGCGCGAGAAGCGTCCCTCATGATCGCGCAGGGTCAGCTGCTCGTCGGCGAGCTCGGCGCGCGCGAAGTCGAGCGCGCGCTGCCGGCGATCCAGCTGTGCGTCCGTCCACCCGAAATCCACGGCGCCGTCCCGGTCAGGCTTCGGGCGGATGGCCGGTGATCCGGCTCAGCGCTCCGCGGGCGATTTCGGCGATGGGCACGTTGAAATCCAGCGCGCGCTCCGCGGCGAGCAGCAGTCCGATCGCCACCAGCGTGGCGGAGCCGAGGCGCATCATCCAGCCGTACACCCTCAGGTGGCGAATCAGGAACAACACTGGGAAGAGCGCCATGATGATCGCGACCTGGCCGATTTCGACGCCCAGGTTGAAGCCGAGCAGCGATAGGACCAAGTGATCACGTCCGAGCCCGATGTCGCCGAGCACGCTGGCGAAGCCGAAGCCGTGGAACAATCCGAACACGAAGGCAATGGCCGGCTCGTTGATGCGGGCGACCGGCCAGAGGTTGTGGAGCGCCGCGGCGGCGATCGAGGCCGCGATGACTGCCTCGACGAGGCGGGACGGCACGTGCACGACGTCGAGCGCCGCGAGACTCAACGTAATCGTGTGCGCGATCGTGAAGCACGTCACGATCTTCACGATCTTCCAGAGTGCCGAGCGGAACTTCGGTGCGGGCTGCCAGCGGCCGTCGCGGCGGTACAGCACGGAGGGGAGGGCGAGCGCGATCAGGAAGAGAATGTGATCGTACCCGATCCAGATGTGCCAGGTGCCGAGGCGCACGAGCGCGGCGAAGCCCCTCCAGATCGACGCGCTCGTCAGGTCGAGCTCCTGCGTCGGCGACCGCGGCTCGAAGATCAGCGAGACGTTTCCCTCGTTGTTGAACGTCGCGGTCCGCCAGTCGTGTTCGATGACGAGCAGGTTGCGATGCTTGTCGTCGATCTCGAAGAAGGGGGTGAAGCTGACGGTCAACCGGTCGGGGCGAGGCGTCCGCAGGACGTACTCGAGGAGCACGAACTCGCCTGGCTCGGCCATGCGGGTGTCGACGCCGCGGTAGGCAGGGGCGAGGGGCTGGTCGCCGATCGCAAAGGCGAAATGCGACTCCACGTACCCGCGGATCTGTTCCAGCTGCTCCCGGACGCGCGGGAGCGAGATCGGTGCGTCCGGCTCCCAGCCGAGGGCGAGCGCACGGTCCAGATGGGCGCCGAAGAACTCCAGGCGCACGACGATGGAGTCGGGGTGCAACCGGAGGAATACATAGGCCTGGCCGGGGGCATGCGCGGCGGCGGATGCGGAGATGGTTGCGGTACCGAGCGCGGGCGGCACGAGGCCCTGCGGCGGGCCCGCTGCCGCGACCGCCGGAGACATCAGGAACAGGAATACCAACTGTGAAACGCACGTGCGCATCGATCTCCTCCGGGGGGCGGCTTCGGGTCGCGGCATAGCATACACCCGTCCGCGCACGGTCCGCGAGGGCGGCCGTGCCGCCGCCGATTTCGGGAGGGGCCGCCGCCATCCGGATGTTGAGGGGGGGAGTGGGAGAGGCCGGCCGGACGACCTTTCGGCCGACCGACGCGGATCTTAAGATGCCGGAGACCCAGGCCTCGAAGGCAGGCCTCCGGGCGCTCGACGTGGAACCTAACGGTTCGCGTGCGATCCGCGCGGCACCATCGGGCCGGTCCGCTCTCGAAGCGTGGAGACCCTCGTACGACTCTCCGCCCGCCGGGGTGGGCACACCTCCTCGTCCAGTAGCCGCGTGGCGTTCGAGCACGAGTTGACGGTCAGCGAGCGTCTGATCTGGGCCGGACAGCGTCTGGATCCGGAGTCCCCGCTCTACAACATGGCGCTGGCGTTCGCATTTCGCGGTGCGCTGGATGTGGAGGCCTTCCAGACGGCGTTTCGGCAGGTCGTGGCCGGAACCGACGCGCTACGCGCCATCTGGATCGAAGAAGGTGGCCATCCGCGCCGCGAGGTTCTCGACTCCGTCGACGCGTCCGTGGAACTCATCGATCTGCCCGAGTCGGTGGCCGACGATGCCCGGGTCCGCGCCATACTCGTGGACCGTACGACGCGCCGGCTTGCGCTCGATCGCCCGCTCTTCGACGCCTGTCTCGTCAGGCGCGGCGCGGACCGGTGGATCTGGTTCCTCAACCAGCACCACCTCATCACCGATGCGTGGTCCGTCGGCGTGCTGTATCGGCGAATCGCCGCGCGCTACGTCGCCGAACGCGCGCGTCGCGCGGGCGACGCGACCGCGGGCGCGTCGCCGCCGCCCCACCCGCAGTTCGCGGAGTATCTGGCGTACGAGCGCAGTCTGCGCGGCTCGAAGCGCCTCGCGCGGGCGATGGAACATTGGGATCGTGTCGGACGGGATGCGCCGCCCGTACAACGACTCTACGGGAACGATGGCACGGGTAGCGGCCGGACGCTCCGCGTGCGGGTGCCGCTCGGCCGGGAACGCACGTCCACCCTCCGCGCGCTGGCGTCGCATCCGCCGTTCCGGGCGCTGTCACGGGAGCAGTCGCACTTTCAGGTGTTCGCCACGGTGCTCCTCGCCTGGCTGCACCGTGCGTCCGACGACCGCGACGTCGCGATCGGATGCCCGTGGCACAACCGCGGAACTGCGGCGCTCCGCGAGACGGTGGGGCTGCTCATCGAGCTCCTTCCGCTTCGACTCCGGATCGACGCGAGCGAGACGTTCTCGTCGCTGGCCGCGAAGGTGGCGGGAGCGACGATGGAGATGCTGCGCCACGGCGTCGCCGGAGCGAGTGCCGCGTCAGGCGCGCGCGCCTTTCGCGTCGTGCTGAACTACATCACGGCGACGTTCGAGGACTTCGCGGGCATCCCGACGAGCGTGGACTGGATGCACGCGGACGCCGGAGATCGCGACCATCGCGTACGCCTCCAGGTGCACGATTTCGATCTCGCCGGGGAACCGGTGCTGGACTTCGATCTCGATGAGACCGCGTTCGGCGCCGCCGAGCGCGAATGGACGGTACGGCATTTTCTTGCGTTGTTCGATGCGCTCGCGCGCGATCCGTCCCAGGAGCTCACCGCCGTCCGACTGACCGACTGGGCGGAGGAGGCGGCGTTCGCGCGTCCGGGTGCGGCAATGCCGCAGCCGCCGTCGGTCATGGCGATGTTCCGTGCGCGCGTGAACGAGAACCCGAACGCGATCGCCATCGACGATGGCGGGTACGCGGTCACGTACGGCACACTCGCCGCGCGGGTGCATGCGCTCGCCCGGCGGCTGCGCGACGCCGGTGTCGGTCCGGAGGCGGTGGTTGCCGTGTGTCTCGACCGCTCGGCCGATCTCATCGTGGCCGTGCTCGGCGTGCTGGAATCCGGGGGCGCATTTCTGCCGCTCGAGCCGAGCCACCCTGACGAGCGACTGCGATCGCTGGTCGCGGATGCGGGGGCGGCCTGGATCATCGTGAGCGCCGGCGGGGAGAGCCGCGCGCGGTCGCTCGGCGCCGAGCCGCTGCTCGTGCCGATCGAGTCCGCTGCCGCCGACGAGAGCAGAGTGCCGGAGGAGCCGCTCGGCGGGCATGATCCCGACGCGCTCGCCTACATGCTCTACACGTCGGGGTCGACCGGATCGCCCAAGGGGGTGGAGGTCACGCACGGGTCGCTGGCGGACTACGTCGCGTGGGCGGCGCGCGTCTATACGGACGGCGAGCGGCTGGCGTTTCCGCTCTTCACCTCGCCGGCGTTCGACCTGACGATGACATCGATCTTCACACCGCTTGTGACCGGCGGGACGATCGTCGTCTATTCTAACGAGCTTGGAGGCGGGGGGCTGCTCGTGCGGCGCGTGCTCGAGGACGACCAGGTGGATGTGGTGAAGCTGACGCCATCGCACCTGGGCCTCATCCGCGATCTGGATCTGACGCGCTCTCGCGTGAGGCGGCTGATCGTCGGCGGGGAGGATCTGAAGCGCAATACGGCGCTCGCCGCGCTCCGGGCCTTCGGCGGCGATGTCGAGATTCTCAACGAGTATGGCCCCACCGAGGCAACCATCGCGTGCATGGTGCATCGCTTCGATCCGCACAGGGACGTGCGCGACTCGGTGCCGATCGGCCGGCCGGCCGACAACGCGCGCATCCACGTGCTCGATGGCACGGGCCATCCGTGTCCTCGGGGGACCGCGGGGGAGATCTGCATCGGGGGTCCGCGGTTGGCGCGCGGCTACCGGAACCGTGCGGACCTCTCGGCTCGAGCCTTCATCGCCGATCCGCTCGTGCCGGGCGAACGGCTCTACCGCACCGGGGACGTCGGGCGATGGGACGCGGACGGCGTGCTCGAGTTCCTCGGGCGGCGCGACGATCAGGTCAAGGTGCGCGGCGCACGCGTGGAGCTCGGAGAGATCGAGGCGGCGCTCGCCAGGCACCCGGAGATCATTGCGAGCGTTGCACATGTCTCGCGGCCGACCGGTGAGGAGGCGCAGTTCCGGTGCCGCCAATGCGGCCTGCAGGGCACGCATCCGGAATCGCAGATCGATGCGGACGGGGTATGCGCCGCCTGCCGGCGCTTCGAGCTGGATCGCGAGAACGTCGCGCGATACTTCGGGAGCATGGACGATCTGCGCCGCATTCTCGAGGACGCGCGTGCCGGGTCGGACGGACCCCACGACTGCGTGATGCTGTACAGCGGCGGCAAGGACAGCACCTACGCGCTGTGTCGGATCGTGGAGCTCGGTGCCCGGCCGCTCGTGTTCCTCTTCGACAACGGGTTCATCTCCGACCAGGCCAAGTCCAACGTTCGCCGCGTCGTGGAGGCGCTCGGGCTCGAGTTGGTGATCGGCGAGACCCCCGCGATGCCCGCGATCTTTGCGGACAGCCTGACGAGGTTCAGCAACGTCTGCAACGGGTGCTTCAAGACCATCTACACGCTCGCGATGCAGCTCGCCGTGTCGCGTGGCATCAACTACATCCTGACCGGATTGTCACGCGGGCAGATCTTCGAGACGAGGCTCGCGGACCTCTACCGCCGGGGCATCTACGACCCCGCGGAGGTGGACCGGACGATCCTGGAGGCGCGCAAGGCCTATCACCGGATGGATGACGCGGTCTCGCGCTCGCTCGATGTGCGGAGCATCCAGGACGACGCGACGCTCGATCGGCTGCGCTTCGTGGACTTCTTCCGCTACTGCGATGCGTCGCTGGACGAGATGCTCGCGTACGTCGCTGCGCGCACGCCGTGGATCCGGCCATCGGATACGGGACGTTCGACGAACTGTCTGATCAACCAGGCGGGCATCCATGTCCACCTGGTCGAGCGCGGCTTTCACAACTACGCGATGCCGTACAGCTGGGACGTGCGGCTCGGCCACAAGCGGCGCGCGGCGGCGGTCGCCGAGCTCGAGGACGAGCTCGACCCGGCGGCGATCCGGGCGATGCTCGACCGCGTCGGGTACCGCGAGCGTCCGTCGCCGCCGCCGGACGCACGGCTCGTCGCGTACTACACGGCGGAGCGCGACATCCCCGTCGCGGAGCTGCGGCGGTTTCTCGAGGCGACGCTGCCCGCCGAAATCATCCCCTCGGCGTTCGTCAGGCTGGACCAGCTGCCGCTCGGCCCCGGCGGAAAGATCGACCGGGGCGCGCTGCCGCGGCCAGAGGCACAGCGACCGCTCATTCGGAGCGCCGTCGTACCGCCGCGGACGCCCACGGAGGCGCTGCTCGCGGAGTCCTGGGTCGAAGTGCTCGGCCTGCACCCCCTTGGCGTGCACGACGATTTCTTCGAGCTCGGCGGCGACTCGATGCAGTGCATCCAGATCGTCGCCGCGGCGCGGGCGCGCGGACTCGCGTTCGCGCCCCGCGACCTGTTCGCGCATCCGACGATCGCCACGCTCGCGCTCGTCGCCAGGCACGAGAGTCCGGACGGCGCGCCCGCCGCTGCCGCCGCGACCGCGCAGGAGATGTCGGAGCTCATCGCCGAGTTCGGCGACTAGGACGACGGAGACGCCCGCGTGCCCACCGGTCAGATCGAGGCCGCCTTTCCCATGACGCCCCTGCAGGAGGGGATGCTCTATCACACCCTCCGCGATCCCAGCGCGGGCGTCTATCGCGTGCACTGTACGACGACCCTGATCGGCGATCTCGTCGAGGACCGCTTTCGGCAGGCGTGGCGACTGGCGTCCCGGCGCCACGCGGCATTCCGCACGTTCTTCAGCTGGGAGGGCCGCGAGCGCCCGCTGCAGGTGGTGCGCACCGATGTCGATCTCGACGTGGAATTCCTCGACTGGCGGGATGCGTCGCCTGACGAGCAGCAGGCGCGCTGGCGTGCCCTGCTCGCCGAAGACCGGCGGCGCAGCCCCGAGCTCACACGCGCCCCCCTGATGCGTCTCGTGGTCGCGCGCACCAGCGATCGAAGCAGCCGGTTTCTCTGGGCGGTGCACCACGCGGTGGCGGACGGCTGGTCGGCGATCCTGGTGCTCGACGAAGTCGTGCACGACTACGCAGCGCTCGACGCCGTCTCGGTGCCATCGCGACCCGACGCACCGGCTTTCGACCGGTTCGTCGGTTGGACGGAGCGACAGGATGTCGCGGCCGCCGAAGCGTTCTGGCGAGCGACGTTCTCAACCGCCGGCGAGCCGTCCGCGGCCGTTGCGGAGCGTCGCGTGTCGACGGCCGCACGGGCGAGCGCGGAGCGCGCGGAAGCCACATTGGTGCTCGACCTCGAGCAGACACGCCGTCTCACTGCGGCCGCCGCCCGCATGCGGGTCACCCTCAACACGATGCTCATGGCGGCGTGGGCGGTGCTGCTCGCGCGCCGGTCCGGCTCGAGCGACGTGACGTTCGGCGTCACCGTCTCGGAGCGGCCGGCGGAGATCGACGGTGTCGATCGCGCCGTCGGTCTCTACCTGAGCACCGTACCGGTCAGGCAGCTCATCACTGGGGAGGAACGCATAGCCAGCTGGGTGCGCGCCCTGCAAGGCGCGCTCCGTGACGGTCGCGCGCACGCCGCTCCGGGTCTCACGGCCATTCACAGGTGGAGTGGCAGACCACCGGGCGTGCCGCTGTTCGACAGCCTCGTCGTCTTCGAGAACCTCCCGGCGCATCTGATGCGACCATTCGTGGAGCGGGATCGGCTGGAGGCAGCCAACATGGGGCCGCTCGTCGTGACCGACGCGGCGATGCGGGTGCCCAACGACGTGCCGCTCGTGCTCATGGCGCTGCCCGGCGACTGCCTGACGCTCAAGTTGATCCGGGATCCTGCCGTGGTGTCGGACGATGGGGCGGCCCGCCTGCTCCGTGAGATGCCGGAACTGCTGTCCGAGCTCGCGAACGCTGACGCGCAGTGCCGCACGGCCGAGCTGCTCGGGCCGAGCCGTCAGGAGCGGCTGACCCTCCTGCAGGAATGGGCGGCATCGCCGATCGCCGTCCCGGCAGCCGAGGATGTGCTCGCGCTGTTCGAGGCGCGCGCGCGCGATAACCGCGACGCGCTCGCGCTGCGCACGGAGCAGGGGACGATGTCGTACGCATCGCTGGCGCGGCTCGCCAGCCGGCTGGCGCATCGCCTGCGCTCGTCAGGCGTGCAGCCGGAGTGGCTGGTGGGCATCGTCGCGGAGCGCTCTCCCGAGCTGATTGCGGGGATGCTCGCCGTGCTGGAGACGGGCGCGGCGTACGTCCCACTGGATCCTGAAGCGCCCGCGCTGCGCCTGGCCGACATCACCGCGACGCTCGACGCCGTGCTGGCGCCTGCGACTCTGGCGACGCGTATCGCCGCGCGGGCCGTCATTCCGCTCGACGATGCCGCGGCGGAGTCATCCGATGGGCCTGGGCCGCATGTGACGCATCCGCCCCACCGCGCGGCTTACGTGATGTTCACGTCCGGCT
>DATHUW010000089.1:0-32210 GCA_035461825.1 Gemmatimonadaceae bacterium | reverse complement strand
TCGGATTGAGTCCCTCATCCTTGATCCAGAGGCGTCGTACCCCGACCGTCCGCGCGAGCCTGGGCGACTCCAGCAGCGGGGTCCCGCCCTCGCCGAGCGTGACGGGCGTCTCCCCGTCACGCAGCGGCAGCAACGGCGCATAACGCCACATGTCCCATCGTGCGACGAGCGCCGATCGCGGCATGGGTTCGAGGGCGTACCTGACGAGCAGCGGCTGGCCGCACGACGCGCACACGGTGGCCGGTCGTGCGATCTCCGGCCGGGCGTCGCACGCGGAGCATTCGAGCGCCCAGTTCACGGGGTCGGCGCGGCCGTGGGGGCGGCACCGGAAGCGGGATCGCGTTCGGCCAGGCGCTCGAGCAACCGGTGGGCGCTGGCGAGCGTGAAGCCGGGCAGCGCGGCGATCTGCTCCGGCGTCGCTTGCTTCACGCCCTGCAGGCTTCCGAAGGCCCGGATGAGCGCGGACCGCTTCTTCGGCCCAATGCCGGGGAGGCGCAACAGCTCCGACGTCACGGTGCGCAGCGTTCGCCGCTTGCGGTTGTACGTGATGGCGAAGCGATGCGCCTCGTCACGCGCGCGTTGCAGCAGGCGGAGCGCGGGCGAGCGTCGCGTCAGGCGGAGGGGTTCGGCGGCGTCGGGAACGAACACCTCCTCATCGCGCTTCGCCAGGCTGATGAGCGGCATCGCCTCCAGTCCCATGGCGGCGAGCGTCTCGCGCGCGACGCGGAGCTGCCCCTTGCCACCGTCCACCATGACGAGATCGGGCAGGGACCGTTCCTCCTCGATGCGGCGACGGAAGTACCGTCCGACCACCTCGCCCATCGCCGCGAAGTCGTCCGTGCCCTCCACGGTCTTCACCTTGAACTTGCGGTACTCCGCGCGCTTGGGTCGCCCGTTCTCGAGCCACACGCAGGAGCCCACGGTGTCTGTCCCCTGCGTCGTCGAGATGTCGAAGCAGACGAGCGCGCGCGGCACCTTCTGCAGCCCGAGCACGCGCTGGAGTTCGTAGACAGGGTCCGCCGCGCGCTCCGCCGTCTCCAGCGCGCCGAGCTTCAGCTCCTCCAGGAGGTGCCGCGCGTTCCGGTCCGCCAGCGTGATGAGCTCGCGGCCGGATCCGCGCTGCGGTACGCGGATCGTCGTGCCGCCGAGCGACTCCTCGAGGGGTGCCAGGTCGTCGAACGGGAACGGCACGAGCAGCTGTGGCGCGCGCTCGGCCGCCGGGAGGTACGTCCGGACGAGGTAGGTCGCGAGAATCGCCTCGTCAGGCTCGCCGGTGATGTTCTCCACGAAGGTATGATCCCGGGCGAGCAGCCGGCCGTCGCGGAACCGGAGAATCGTCAGGCATGCGTCGTCGCCATCGCGCGCGAAGCCGACCACATCGCGGTCGCCGCCACCCGGATCGACCACGACCGTCGGCTCCTCCATCTCCTCGAGCCGTTTGAGGGCATTGCGCAGCTCCGCCGCACGCTCGAAGTCGAGCCGGCGCGACGCCTCGTCCATGCGCGCCTTGACCCGCCGGCGCACCTCCGCCGTCCGACCGTCGAGGAACAGCAGCACCTCATCGATCATCATGCGGTACTCCTGCTCCGTCTGCGCCGCGATGCAGGGAGCCTTGCACCGCCCGATGTGGTAATCGAGACAGGGACGGTCCGGCAGCTCCCGCGGCATGTCGTAGCTGCACGACCGGATCGTGAAGATCCGGCTCACCACGTTCAGGGCCCTGCGCATGGCCGCCACATCGGTGTACGGGCCGAAGTAGCGGGAACCATCGTTCACGAGCCGCCGCGTCACGAACACGCGCGGAAACGGCTCCTGCACGGTGACGCGGATGTACGGGTACGACTTGTCGTCCCGCAGCGCGATGTTGAACCGCGGTCGGTACTCCTTGATGAGGTTCGCCTCGAGCACCAGCGCATGCGCCTCGGACGGTACGACGATGGTGTCCACATCCGCGACCTTGCGCATGAGCGCGTGCGTCTTGACGCTCGCGACGTGGTCGCTCTGCAGATAGCTGCGGACGCGCGAACGCAGACGCTTCGCCTTGCCGACGTACAGCGTCGTGCCCGCCGCGTCCTTCCACAGGTAGACGCCGGGCGTATCGGGAAGCGTCGCGATCTTGCGCGCGATGAGCTCGTAGATCTCTGACATGGGTTCAGGCGCGGCGTGTCCGGTGCCGCGATCGAAATATACCCCCCGGGGCCACCACGGTGCGCCACGCGCAGCGGCCCGGGCCCCTGCCTTACGAGCGCCCGACCCGGCGGAGTCGCGCGGTCAGCGCCGCCATCTCCGGAATGCCCCAGGCCGCGGCGGCGCCGAGATACACCGCCCCGAACGTGCCGAGCACGAGCAGCGCCGAGAGGAGCGGGCCCAATCCATCGACGCCCCATTTCACCAGCCAGGCCCCGCCGGCCGCGAGCAGCGCACACGCGAGGAGCGGCCAGAGCGGCGCCTCCGGCCTGACGCCCAGCCGGCGTCCCATGGCGCGGCGCAACAGTGCGTACTCCACCCAGCCACCGATCCCGGCGGCGGCGGCGAGTCCGACGATGCCCCAGACGCGGTCGACGCCGAGCGCCCCCGGCAGCCACAACGCGGCCGCGAAGCCGAGCGACAGTGACACGGCGATCCGCACGAAGCTGAACTTGACGGGGGTGCGCGTGTCCCGCAGCGCGTAGAAGGCGGAGGCATACAGTCGGCCCTGCGTCGAGGCCACGAGACCGATCGCGTAGCCGGCGAGCGCGCCCCATACGAGCGCGGTGTCGCGCGGATCGAAATTGCCGGACTGGTAGACGGCACCTGCGATGTCGCCGCCCAGGGCGAGGAACGCGACCGCGCTGGGCACCACGAAGAAGCGGATCTGCCGCAGACCCAGCCGCAGGCGTTCACCTAACGCCTCACGCACCCGGCCCAGGTCGCCGGTCACGCGCGACATGGCCGGCAGCTCGGCTGCCGACACCGACATGCCGAACAGGCTGACGGGCAGCAGGTAGAGCGGCTGGGCGTAGTTGATGATCACCGCCGCGGCGCCCGTCGGCAGCAGACTCGCGATGATCGCGTCCACCCACGAGCTGAGCTGCACGCTGCCCCGCCCCAGCAGCACGGGGGCGAAACCGGAGAACACGCGACGAACCTCGCCCCGTACCGCCCCGAACGCGGGCTCGAACCCGCCGAGGAGTCGCAGCACCGTCGGCAGCTGCACCAGCACCTGCAGGGCGCTGCCGCACACCGCGCCCCACGCCGCGGCCACCGCGATACCGCCGTCGTCCCGGCCGGCGGTACCCGCCCACACCAGGGCGATGATGATCGCGACGTTCCACGCGACGGGAGCCGCATAGGACAGCAGGAACCGGCGATGGCTGTTCAGGACCCCGAGGCACCACGCGGAGACGACGAGCAGGCCCGTCCCGGGGAAGAGTATCCGGACGAGGAGAATCGTCAGGCGGCGCGTCTCTCCCGTGAACCCCGGCGCAATGAAGCTGACCAGCGCCGGCGCGAAGGCGATCCCGAGCGCGACCAGGGCCGCGACGAGCAGTGCGAGCAGCGACACGACCGCCGATGCGAGCTGCCTCGAGCGCACCGGATCGCCGCGCGCGACGAGTTGTACGTACTCCGGGATGAAGGAGGCAGACAGCACCCCCTCGCCGAACAGGTTCTGGAGGAAGTTCGGACCCCGAAGCGCGACGCCGAACGCATCCGCGGCGGCGGACGTGCCGAGGTAGTGCGCCAGCACCCGTCCGCGAACGAGGCCGAAGATTCGGCTGAGCAGGATGCCGGCGGCGACGAGAACCGCGAACCGGCCACTGCGCTCCAGCGGCGGCGACGGCGCGACGGGGTCCGCCGCGCCCTCAGCCGGTCCGCTCACGCGCGCCCGCTTCGATGGGCGTAGCTCGACGCTCGGAGCCACTTGCCGCCTCGAGGCCGGTGAGGCCGCGCGCGTGCCGATCCGCAGCCGCCCGCACCCTGTCCAGCAGCCGCGGGCCGTGGCGTGCCAGGAGCGGCAAGAGGTTGAGAACACGCTCCTGCGGCTTCCCCTCCGGCAGGAGCGCGGCACGCAGCGTGGCGACGTCGCGCATCGCGTCCGTTTGCTCTCGCTTGGCCGCCGCGATGATGCGTCGCTCGAGCCGCGCGACGCGGCGCTCGACGTCGCGCCCGGCCCCCGACAGTACGGCCGGCGGCACCGCCGGTGCGCCGGACGCCTCCAATGCCCGCGACAGCGTCTCGAGCGCCGAGCCCGTCGCGCCGCGCAGCCGGCCCATTGCCTCCCGCACCTCCGGGGCGATTGCCTGACGCGCCACGGCGCCCTCCGCGGCGCCCGCGGGAACGAGCCCTTCGATGTCGAGTGCGTGCCTGTCGAGCAGCCGCTGCACGTGCGGCTCGAGGACCGTACCGGACCACCGCGGCACGGCCAGCGGACGCGCCACGTCCAGCGCGTCGGCGACGGCGCTCACCTGGGCGAAGTACGCGAGCTCGCCGGGCCCGGCGACGTACGCGGCCGTCGGCAGGATGGCCCGCTCCATGACGGGGCGCAGCAGCACGTTAGGGCCGCGTGTCTGGTCAGGCACCCCGGCCGCCTCGGCCGCGGCGGCGATGGGAATGCGCTCACGCCGACCGTCGCGCGAGGAGAAGACGAGCGAGCGCCCGCGGACGAGCGGGACCTGAGCGCGAAAGCCCGCCGAGCGCAGGTCTCGCTCGCGCTGCAGGAGCGACCGCTCCAGTGCGGCGCTCTCGCGGAGGGCGCGCGCCAGCACGGGGGACCCGGCCGCACGGACGGCCGGGTGTGCCGCATCGAGGACGGCAATGCCGAGCGGCTCCAGGAGTCCGCGAAGCAGCGCCACGTAGGCGCTCCCAATGGTCTGGCCGTCGCCGTACGCCTGTGCCGCGAGCTCGAGCGCCTGTGGGTAGACGCCGGAGCCCGCGGCCGCCGCCAACCGCCTGACGAGACCTCGTACCGCGCCCAAGGGCACATCGGCGAGCGGCGTACCGTCCGCGCCGACGCGAGGCAGCGCGAGTCGCTCGAGACCGCCCGGGACCGCGACGAACGTCTCGCTCGCCTCGGCGAAGTCCGCATCGTCCGTGGCCGCCCAGAACACCGGGGCGGCCGGTACGCCCGCTGCCGCCTCCACCGCATCCGCCACCGCCAGCGCGCTCAGCGCCTTCCACCACGTGTACAGCGGCCCGCCGAACAGCCCGGGCTGCTGGCCGGTGGTGATCACCACGCCGCGACGCCCGGCGACGCGAGCCAACCGCTCGGCGGCCGCGCCACCCGCACGAATGGCGGGCGCGAGCGCCTCCGCCCAGCCGGGCTGCGCCGACGCGCGGACCCCCTCGACGTGCGCGCGCCATTCGTCAGGCACACGAGGCCGCGGGAGATACCACGCGGCGGCGGCGGCGGCGATGCGGCCGTCGCGCACCATCGGCGCTCCGCCGATCCCCCGCGACACGATCCGGAGCTCGGTGAAGTCGGCCGTCACCGCTCACTCCTTGTGATAATGCTCGCCGCGCACGATGGTACCCGCCCGGTAGAGCTGCTCCGCCAACACGAGGCGGGCCATCTCGTGGGGCAGGGTCCACGGTGCGAGAGCGAGCTGTCGCCAGGCACGGGCTCGAACCTCCTCCCCGACGCCGAATGCGCCACCGATGACGAACACCAGCTCCTCGGCCGCGCGTTCCCGCTCCGTCTGCAGCAAGGCGGCGAACTGGCGGGACGTGAGCGCGTCGCCGCGCTCATCGCATAGCACGACCCGCGCGGCCGCGGGGACAGCGGCCAGGAGGTGGCGCGCCTCCTCCTCGCGCACGAGCTCCGCGCCGCGGCGCCCCGATCCTTCGCGCACCTCGCGCACATCGAGCGGCCAGTATCTGGCGGCGCGCTGCTCGTACTCGCGAATCGCCGCCGCCAGCGCCGCATCACGCGGTTTGCCGACGGCGGCGACCAGGACGCGCATGAGGGCGGGAGGAGGTGGGCTCGCGGCCGGATCGACACCTGGCACGAACATTCGTCATGCGTCGCACCTGGCATTCGACCGGCCGCGTGCCGCGTCAGGCGTAGATGCCGCGCAGGCGGTGTACCGTCGCCACCCGGGAGATGGCGAGCATGTAGGCCGCGGTGCGCATGTTGACCTTGTGCAGACGCGAGAGCTCGAGCACGTCCGTGAAGCTACTGCTCATGATCTGCATGAGCCGCTCGTTGACCACGTCCTCGGCCCAGAAGTACCCTCCACGATCCTGCACCCACTCGAAGTAGCTGACCGTCACGCCGCCGGCATTCGCGAGAATGTCGGGGATCACGAAGATGCCCTTCTCGTCCAGTATCGCATCCGCGACCGCGGTGGTCGGACCGTTGGCGCCTTCGCAGATGATCTTTGCGCGCACGTGCGCGGCGTTCTTCCGCGTGATGACGTTCTCGAGCGCCGCCGGAAGCAGCACGTCCACGTCGAGCGTGAGCAGCTCGTCGTTGCTGATCCGGTCGCCGCCGTCGAACCCCTCGAGCGACCGGTGCTGTCTGACGTGGCGCACGGCGGCATCGACGTCGATCCCGCCCGCCTTGTACCGCGCACCGGTCCGATCACTGATTGCGGTGATCAGGCAGCCTTCGCGCTGCAGGAGCTGCGCGGCGACCGAGCCGACGTTGCCGAATCCCTGCACCGCGACCGTCGTGCCCGATACCGGCATGCCCAGATGCTTGAGGGCGTCGAGCGTAACGATCATGCAGCCGCGCCCCGTTGCCTCCCGTCTGCCCAGGGAGCCGCCCATCTCGACCGGCTTGCCCGTAACGACCGACGTCACGGTGTGCCGGACGTGCATGGAGTAGGTGTCCATCACCCACGCCATGACGCGCTCGTTCGTGTTCACATCGGGCGCGGGCACGTCGGAGTCGGGACCGAGCGTGCTCATGATGCCGGCCGTATACCGGCGCGTGAGCCGCTCGAGCTCGCCGACGCTGAGCTTGAGCGGATCGCAGACCACCCCGCCCTTCGCGCCCCCGAACGGAATGTTCACCACTGCGCATTTCCACGTCATCCACGCGGCGAGCGCCTTCACCTCGTCGAGCGTCACGTTGAGGTCGAAACGGATGCCGCCCTTGCCCGGTCCCCGCGAGGTGTTGTGCAGCACACGGTAGCCGGTGAAGACCTCGATGTCGCCGTTGTCCATCATGACGGGAACGGAGATCAGGATCTGCTTCTCCGCGTGGCGGAGGATCTTGTAGAGCCCGGGCTCGAGGTCGAGCAGCTCGGCCGCCCGATCGAAGCGCGACATCATCGCCTCGAAGGGATTCTCCTCGTTGAGAAACCGGTCCTTGTCGGGCTGGACGATCTTGTGAGTGGGCAGCCGGACGTCAGTCGCCATATCGGAATCGGGCCGGTTCTGCCGGCCGGTCGAAGGTCAGAGGATGCGTGCGCGCAGCACCGCATCGAGCGCCTGATCGATGGCGCTCGCACCCGACTCGGGCGCAACGCGCTGAGAAACATACCACAACGCTGTGGCCGCGCGAGGCCACAGCGGCGCGAGCTTGACGTGATCCTTCAGCGTGCAAACGGGCAGTTCGTCGGGGGCGAGGCCGTCCGCCAACGTGGCCGCGTCCCCGGCGGTGAATCGGTGATGGTCCGGGAAACGCGCCGATCGCAGGCGCGCGCCGGCGGATTCGAGCTGCCGATCGAAGGACCTCGGGTCGCCCACCGCCGAGATCGCGAGCACGCGACGGCCGGCGAGCGTCTCGAGCGCCATCTCGTCGCCCCGCTCGCCCCTCGAAAGCGCGCCGATCGCCAGCGCGGCGGTGGCGACCGGGGTGCGGGTCCGAAGGGCGAGCTGGTCCGCGACGCCGCGAGCGACGGCCTCGTCGACCGCCTTTCGTGTCACGAGAATGAGCGAGGCGCGTTCGAGGGCCGACAGCGGCTCGCGCCACGGTCCGGCAGGGAGCAGCCGGTGCGATCCGGTCCAGCGATCGGCGCTCACGAGCACCACGTCGGCCGCGCGGGCGATGCGCCGGTGCTGAAAGGCGTCGTCGAGGACGAGGCAGTCCGCGCCGCGCGAGACCGCCGCGTGCGCGCCCGCCACGCGGTCGGCATCGATCACCACCGGGACCATGGGGTTCAGCGCGCGATGCACGAGAGGCTCGTCGCCGCCGTAGCCCCGCAAGACGATCGCAGGGTGAGCCCCGGCCTCGCGCAGCCGCTGCGCGAACCAGGCCGCCACTGGCGTCTTCCCGGTGCCGCCGACCGAGAGGTTTCCGACGCTCAGGGCCGGCACCTCCGGCCGGTACGTCCGCGCGAAGCCATGGTCGTACGCCGCGCCACGGAGCCCCACGGCCACCCGAAAGATCGCCTCTGCCGGCGTTAGGACGAAGCGCAGCAGCGCACCGGTCGCCGAGCGCCCGAACCACATCCGCTCGAGCAATGAGACGTCAGGCACCGATAGACGCACCGAGCTCCTCGAGCCGACCATGATACCGGGTTGTCTGCGCCGCCGCATCGCGAGCGGAGGCGGCCTGCACGGTGTCGGGGGGACCGTACGCGACGGTGACCCGGGCAAACGGCTTCGGGATCATGAACCGGTCCCAGCTGCGCAGTCGCCAGGCGCGCGAGGCAGAGGCGGCGACCGGAAGGATCGGCGCCTTGGAGCGGTGGGACACGAGGAGCGCCCCGGCCGCGAACGAGCGGGCGGGGCCGCGGGGCCCATCAGGGGTAATCGCGACCGGCGCGCCTGACGACACCAGCCGGATCGACTCGAGGAGGGCGCGCTCCGCGCCGCGGGAGGTGGATCCGCGGACCAGCGCATACCCGAGACGCTGCGCGATGCGGGCGATGATCTCCCCGTCACCGTGTTCGCTGATCAGAATGGCGATGCCCCGATTCCGGTGATGCCACAGGAGGGGCAGCATCTGGCCGTGCCAGAACACGGCGACGAACGGCCGGCGCTCACGGAGCGGCCGGCGGATGCGCTCTCCGTCGAGTTCGCGCACGCGCCAGGTCATCGCGAGGAGTCGCAGCACCACGGGTCCGAGCCTGACGGCCCATGCGATACGGCGCCGTCGGCGCCGCTCGCGCGCCGGATCGTCGCTCATCCGATCAACTCGCTCGCGAGGGCCGCGGCGCGCCGCGCCGCCCCGGGCTCGCCGAGCATCGCGCGTACCTCGGCGAGGCCGGTGACCTGTGCCCGGCGCTCCTCCGACGTCGGGTCCAGCAGGGGATGCAGCCGCTCAGCCATCGCGGCCGGCGTCGCCCGCTCCTGCACGAGCTCGGGGACGATGCGGCGGCCGGCGACGATGTTCACCAGCGCGATGTCCGCAATGCGGACGAGCCGCCGGGCGATGGCGTAGCTCCAGCCGCTCGTTCGGTAGGCGACGACCAGCGGGCATCCGGCCACCGCAGCCTCGAGCGTCGTCGTCCCGCTCTTGCATAACGCCGCATCCGCGGCTCGCAGCACGGTGAACGACGCCCCGTGCACGAGCGGGTACGGACACCGCGCCTCGTCCACCGACATGCCCGGTGCCACACTCACGATCACGCGAAGGGCGGGTCGGCGCGCCTGGAGGAGCCGCGCCGCCTCGACGAACGTCTCGAGCAACCGCTCCACCTCCTGCGCCCGGCTCCCTGGAAAGAGCGCCAGCACCGGGCCCTCCTCCGGAAGACCCAGCTGCTCGCGCGCCGCCGCGCGCTCCGGAAGCGCCGACGCGCGGTCCAGCAGCGGGTGCCCCACGAAGGTCGCGCGTACGCCGTGCTCGGCAAAGTACGCCTGCTCGAACGGGAGGATCACCGCCGCCCGATCGATCACCCGAGCCATCGTCTGAACGCGCTTTTCGTTCCAGGCCCAGACCTGCGGCGCGATGTAGTAGAGCACCGGCACCCCCGCCTCGCGAGCGGCGGCGGCGACCTTGAGATTGAACCCGGGATAGTCGACGAGGACGACCAGCCGCACCGTACCGCTCGCGAGCCGGCGGCGGATCCGCCGCAGCAGGGCGAGATGCCGCGGCACGTGGCGGAGCACTTCCACGAAGCCCATCACGGCCAGACGGTCGGAGCGCTCGAACAGGTCCACGCCGGCCTCGGCCATCCGCGCGCCGCCGACGCCCGTGAGTCTCAGCTCCGGACGAAGGGCACGCAGCTCGGCGGCGAGCATTGCCGCGTGCAGGTCGCCCGACGTCTCGCCGGCGACGAGCAGCACCTCACCCGTCATGCGCTCCGGCCAGCGACGGCAGCCCGCGCTCGATCTCGCTCACGATGCGCAGCGCCACGGCGAGCGCCTCGCGCCCCGCCTGCCCCGACACCTCCACCGCCTGACGACCCTCGACCGCGGCGAGAAAGCTCTCGAATTCCAGTCGGAGGGGCTCGCCTTCCGGCGCCTCGAGCGGCACCCGTTCCACGAACGCCGCGAGCTCGAGCGGCGCCTTGGCGAGCGCGCCGAAGTCGACGTCGCGGCGCAGCCGGTAGAACTCGCCGTTGCCCTGCGCGAGGTCGAGCGAAAGATACCCGCTGCGCTGGAAAATGCGGATCTTCCGCAGCCGCTCGCGCGACACACGGCTCGAGGTGATGTTCGCGACGGCGCCGGACTCGAACGCGAGCCGCGCGTTCGCAATGTCGACCGAGGGCGTGAGGACCGGCACCCCCACCGCGTGCAGCTCCGACACCCGCCCCCCGACGAGCGACAGCACCAGATCGATGTCGTGGATCATCAAGTCGAGCACCACGGCCACGTCCGAGCCGCGCGGATTGAAGGGCGCGAGACGGTCGCTCTCGATGAACCGCGGGGAGTCGATGTGCGGCAGCGCAGCGCGGATCGCCCGGTTGAATCGCTCGACGTGGCCCGTCTGGATGATCGCCCCCGACCGCGCCGCCAGCTCCAGCAGGCGATCCGCCTCATCGAGCGACGCCGCGATCGGCTTCTCGATGAGCACGTGGCAGCCACGCTCCAGCGGGATGCGGGCGACCTCGTAATGTGCCGGCGTCGGCACGACGATGGTGACGGCGTCCGCGCGCTCGACGAGGGACTCCACGTCGTCGACCGCCGGGACGCCCAGTTCCGCCGAGATCGCCGCCGCACGGTCGGGTCGGGCTTCCACGAAGCCGACGAACTCCGCACCCGGAAGGTCGCGCAGGATCCGGATGTGGTGATAGCCGAGACTCCCCGCCCCGACCGTGCCGATCCGCGTCGGCCCGCTCACATCGCCACGCCGCGCTGCGAGTTCTCCACGAAGTCCAGGAAGAGCACGATCTCCGGGTGCATGGCGAGCTCGCTGCGTGCCCGCTCCAGCGCCTGTGACACGTTCAGCTCCGACCGGAACAGCAGTCGATAGGCCCGCTTGAGCTCGCGCAGCACTGCCTCATCGAAGTTGTGCCGGCGCAGGCCCACGCTGTTCAGGCCGTACAGCTTCATCGGATTGCCGACCGCCTTGAGGTACGGGGGCACGTCCTGGGACACGCGCGTCATCCCGCCGACGAAGGCGTAGCGCCCGATGCGCGCGAACTGGTGGACCGCGGTGAGCCCCGAGATGATCGCGCGATCCTCGACCGTCACGTGGCCGGCGAGCTGCACGCCGTTGGCGAGGATCACTCCATCGCCGACGTGGCAGTCGTGCGCCAGGTGAACGTACGACATCACGAAGCTCTTCCGCCCGATCGTGGTCTTGAACGACTGCGATGTGCCGCGATTGATCGTCGCGTACTCACGGATCGACGTGTCGTCACCGATCTCCACCGTAGTGTGCTCGCCGGCGAACTTCAGGTCCTGCGGCTCGCCGCCGAGCACGCTGCCCACGCCGACCTTCACGTTCCGCCCGAGACGCACGCTCAGCTCCAGCGAGACGCGAGGCGCGATGACGCACCCGTCGCCGATCACGCAGTCTTCCCCGACGATCGCGAACGCCCCGATCTCGACGTCCTCGCCGATCTGCGCGTCAGGCGAGACGAGCGCGGTGGGGTGTATGCGCGTGGTCATCTGTCCCGGATCACCGCCGCCATCTCGGCCTCGGCGACGACGTTGCCGTCGACGAGGCCCACGCCGCGCATCTTGCACACGCTTCCGCGAATCTGCTGCATCTCGAGCTCGAACCGGATCTGGTCCCCCGGCTTGACCGGTCGCCGGAACTTGATCTTGTCGAGGGACATGAAGTACACCACCTTGTTCTCCGGATCATCGATCGCGCCCATGAGCAGCATGCCGCCCACCTGCGCCATCGCCTCGATGATCAGCACCCCCGGCATGATGGGATGGCCGGGAAAGTGCCCCTGGAAGAACGGCTCGTTGATCGTGACGTTCTTGATCCCCACGATGCGCTGCCGGGGCTCGAAGTCCACGATCCGGTCCACGAGCAGGAACGGGTAGCGGTGCGGCAGCACCTTCATGATCTCCTCGATCCCCAGCGTTCGCGGCTGTTCCTCTTCCATGGTCACGAGCTCCCGTACCAGCAGTACCGTTCCGCGGTGGCTCGGCTTGTGCGCGGCGATGCTGCCCCGCACACGCATGCCCGCCAACGCCAGGTCACCCACACAATCCAACGCCTTGTGACGCACGAACTCGTCAGGCCAGCGTAAGGCCGAGTCCACCACACCCGCGTCGTCGAGCACCACGGCGTTCGCGGTGGAGGCCCCGCGGATCAGGCCCATGGCCCGCAGCATCTCCACTTCGCGGACGAAGCCGAACGTCCGCGCCGGCGCCAGCTCCCGGCGGAACGTCTCCCCCGTCAGGCGGTAGACGCCCGCCTGTCGCCCGATCAGCGGATGGGAAAAGTCGATCTCCACGGAGAGCTGCAGCACGTCCGACGGGCGCGCCTCGTACGTGGATTCCCCATCCTCCACGCGAATGGGCCGCCGGATGTCGAGATACTGCACGGTCCCCGGCTGTTCGGCAATCCCGGCGCGCTCGAGCGCGTCGACGAACGGCAACGCGCTGCCGTCCAGCACCGGCGGCTCCGGAGCGTCCATCGCGATCTCCAGATCGTCGAGCTCGAGCCCCACCACGGCCGCCAGCACGTGCTCCACGGTGTGCAGCGCCCCCTCGCCCTCGCCGAGCTGGGTGCGGCGCTCCGACAGCACGGCATGCCGCACGTGCGCCGGCGTCACGGGCCTATCCGGCAGATCCACGCGCCGGAATCGGATCCCCGCCCCGGAGCCGGCGCCGCGAAACGTGAGGCGGCAGGCGCGTCCCAGGTGAAGCCCGACACCGTCCAGCGTGACCGGCTCGCGAATGGTGCGACGCACGTTAGGCTTCGTCCCCGCCGTCGCGCGACTGGAGCCGGCGCATCAATGCCGGAAGCTTGAACATCGCGGCCTGGGCGCGCAGCGACTCCTTGTGCGGGCGCGCCGGATAGCCCGACCAGGTCTCGCCGGCTGGCACGTCCCCGAACACGCCCGCCTGCGCGGCGAGCCGCGCACCATCGCCGATCACGACGTGCCCGCTCACCCCGACCTGGCCGGCGAGCACGCAGCCGTCGCCGATCCGCACCGAGCCGGCAATGCCGACCTGCGCCATGATCAGGCACAACCGCCCGATCCGCACGTTATGCGCGACGTGCACGAGATTGTCGATCCGCGTACCCGCCCCGATCACCGTATCGTCGATGCTGCCGCGGTCGACCGTCGAGTTCGCGCCAATCTCCACGTCGTCCTCGATGATCGCCTGTCCCACGTGCGGGATCTTCGCGTGCATCCCGTCACGAAAGACGTAGCCGAATCCATCCGACGCGATGCGCACGCCGGCGTGCAGCCGCACGCGCCGCCCGATCCGCGCGCCGGGATAGAGGGTCACGCCCGGGCGCAACTCGCTCTCCGCTCCGATCTCGACGCCTTCGCCCACGTGGCAGTGCGCGCCGATCACGACACCGTCGCCAAGCCTCGCGTCGCGCTCGATGACCACGTACGGCCCGATCGCGACGCCCTCCCCGAGCCCGATGCCGCGGCCCAGCACCGCCGTGGCGTGGATGCCAGGTTCCGCCGCGGGGGCGGCATACAGCGTCGGCAACACCAGCAGGAGCGCCTCGTGCGGCGCCCGCACTACGATACGGCAGGTGGGCCCCTGCGGCTCCTCGGCCAGTTCCGGCGCAACCAGCACGACCCCGGCCTGCGACCGGACGAAGTGCTCGGCGTAGCGACGGTGCGCGAAGAAGCTCACCTGGTCGGGACCCGCGCGGTCGAGTGGCGCGACACCCCGAATGGTGACGTCGGCGGGGCCCTGCAGCGTCCCGGAGACCAGTCTCGCGATGGCGTCGGCGGTGAGGAAGCGCGCTCCCTCACCGCCGCCGGGTCCAGCTGCGGACTGGATCAAGGGTTCGCGGGCGGGTTCCTCGTCGGGGACGAGGACGCACCGGCCGGCCGCGCCACCGGACCGCCGGCAGGCGCGTTCGGCGTCGCCGACGCGGTCGTCCGCAGCTTGGCAAGCACCTCGTTCGTCACCTCGAGGTTCTTGTCCGCGGCCACGACCGAGCCACTCGCGGCCACGTCGAAGATGAACGCGTAGCCCTGCTCGGCGCGCACCGCCTCGATCGCCTTACGAATGCTCTCCAGGATCGGCCGGGTCAGCTCGTCCTCGCGCGCGGCGGCCTTGCGCTCGAGCTCCGCCGTGCGCTGCTGGTACTCCTGCTCCTTCGCCGCGATCTCCTTCTGCTTCGCCTCCTTCGCGGCGGGGCTCATCACCAGCTGGTCCTTCTCGTAGGCCACGACCATCGCCTGGAGGGAATCGCCCATGCGCTTCACCTCGGTTTGATAGCCCTGCAGCTCGCGCTGGAACTGCGCCTCCGCCTCCGCCCGGCCGGGGGCCTGCTGGAGCAGCGTCTGCGAGTTGATGTAGGCGAACTTCTGCTGCGCCGCGGCGCTCGAAGCTCCCACCAGGAGGAGAGCGAACAGGGCGGCCGTGCGGACGAGGACAGGCATTGCAAACTCCGAGAAACGAGTTAGAAGATGTTGCCGAGGCGGAAGTGCAGCTGCCACTTCGGATCCGGGTTGCCGATCAGGTCGAGACGGTCGAAGCCGTAGGCCCAGTCGAGCCCCAACGGGCCGAGCGGCGTGATCAGCGCGACGCCGACGCCCGCGCCCCGGAACAGGCGCGTCGGATCGAACTCGCCGGGCCGGTCCCAGATGTTACCCGCATCGAAGAAGATGTTCGTGTAGAATTGCTGGTTGAGCCGCAGTCCGACCTCCGCGGTCGTCGTGAAGAACGCGTTGCCGAACGATTCCCGCCGCGCGGAGAAGTTGCTCGTGCCCAGCACGTACCCCTGGGGCGTGATCGAGAACTCGTCGTAGCCGCGCAGCATCTCGCCGAACTGTGTGCCGCCGAGCGCGAACTTCTGCGAGAACAGGAACGGTCCCACGTCGCCGAACACGGCGCCGGCGCGGGCCGTCAGGCCGAACACGAACTTCCCGGGCTGCGAACCGGGCCGCTCACCCCCGAACTGGCCTAACGGCGCGTACGCGCGGAACTCACCCGTGTACCGCGAGAACTTCGCGTCGCCCCCCAGCGGGCCGCCGTTGAACTGCGCGCTCACCGTCTGGAGCCCGCCCGCCGTCGCGAACGGCAGATCGATTCGCGTGTCGTGCGTTGCCGTCAGGCCGAACGTCGACCGGAAGCCGTTCTGCACGAGCAGTCTCGACGTATCCCGCTCGAACAGCCCGCCGCCCGCCTTTACCCGCTCTGCGCCATACGAGGCGTAGAGCCGCGTGAACCGCGACCACGGCACCGGAAAGCCAAGCTGCAGCGAGCCGCCGATCCGCGTCTGGCGGCCGAGGTCCGCGATCGTGTAGCGCGACCGCGTGTGATACAGCGATGTCGTCCCCGAGATCCGCGACTGCCGGATCGCCGGGTCCTGGTAGGAGAGCTGAAAGTCGTTGATATAGCGGCCGAACTGCCAGTTCAGCGACACGCGCTTGCACTGCCCGAAGACGTTCGGCTGATCGAGGCCGAGGAAGCCGCCGACGCCGGTGCCCTGTCCCATCGAGGCGCCGAAGTTGATGCTCCCCGTGCGCTTCTCCTTCACGTTGAATATGATGTCCACGTCGCCCTTGTCGTTCGCGGGACGCGTGTCGGGCGGCGGCAGCGGAGCCTCGAAGAACCCCAGGTTCTGAATGTTCTGATAGCTGCGAATCAGGCGGTCGTAGTTGAAGACGTCGCCAGGCAGGATGAAGATCTGGTCGCGGATGCACGCCTCGGTCGTGTAGTCGTTCCCCGCGATGATGACCTTGTTCACGATTGCCGGTTGGCCCTCGAAGATCTCCCACCGCAGATCGACCGCCGGAAGCGAATCCGGTCCAACCGTGCGCTCGACCACCGGATTGATCTGCGCGCGGATATAGCCCTCGTTATAGTAGGCGGTGTTCAGCCGCTGCGTCGCCTCGTCCCACTGCCCCTGGCTGAATACGCCCTCCGGAGAATCCTTTCCACCGCCGAGCAGCCCGCGCATCCGCTCGGTCAGCGATGGCGTCCGCTCCTCGAAGGGAAAGAACCGCTGGATCTCCTCGGCGCTGAAGCGCCGGTTCCCGGTGACGGAGAAGTCGCCCACCCGGTAGCGCTCCCCCTCATCCACCGCAATGCGCAGCAGCGCCTTGCCGCGCTCCCGGTCGACTTCCAGCGTGTCGCGCAGGATCTGGAAGTCGATGAAGCCCTCGTTCGCGTAGACCTCGGGGATCCGCGCGCCGAGGTCGGTCGCGAACTCGTCCTCATCGAACTCGCCCCGGCGGAACCACCAGAACCCCTCCGGCCGAGTCTTCATGGCCTTCGCGACGCGATGCGCCGAGAGCTTCTCATTGCCCTCGATCTCGATTCCCGACACAGCGAGTCGGCGGCCCTCGTCGATCCGGAAGGTCAGCTTGACGCGGTCGCCCGTCATGCTCGTATCCGCGCTGATCCGTGCGAGGTAGTAACCGGAAGACTCGTACAGCGAATCGATACGCTGGATGACCCGCGACACCTCCTGCGGATCGAGCGGCCGGCCGACCAGCAGGTCGACGCGATCGCGCACCGATCGATCGCTGAGCCGCGACACGCCCTCGACCGCCACGTCCCCGAGCAGCAGGCGTTCCTGGACGGTGAGGATGAGCGACGCCGTGGCGCCGTCGTCCGCGATCTGGCAGTTGACCTGCACGTCGTCGAACTGGGCTGTCCCGTAGAGGTCCCGAATCGCCTTGCGGATCGCGACGAAGTTCAGGGTGTCCCCACGCTGAATGCCGGCGGACGACAGGATCGTGGCATCCGTGACGCGAGAGTTCCCGCGCACGAGGATGGTATCGGGGACGCCGCACAATGCCGGTGCGGCGTCCTGTCCCGCGGCCCTGCCGGGCACGACGAGAGCAGCCGCGACGAGCGCCGCGGCCAGGACGTAGGGGCGAAACATGGCGGTAATATACACACGAGCGGCCGGAAGGAGCCGTTCGCTCCCCCGGCCGCCCGTGCGTTCTCGACCGCCTTACTGCGTGATGCGGGTCGGGACGCGGAAATCGAGCCGAGTCTTGTCGGCCGACGCGTCGACCTCGATCTCATCACCCTTGGCGAACTCGCCCGTCAGGATCTTCTCCGACAGCGGATCCTCGACGAAGCGCTGGATCGCGCGCTTGAGCGGCCGCGCGCCGTACTTCTCGTCGAAGCCTTGGGAGCTCAGGAATTCGGTCGCGGCATCGGTCAGCCGCAGCGTCAGTTCCTCGTCGACGAGCCGCTTCTGCACATCCTTGAGCAGGATCGACACGATCTGCGCGATGTGGGCCCGCGTGAGCGGGTGGAAGACGATGGTGTCGTCGAGGCGGTTGAGAAACTCGGGGTTGAACACCCGCTGCAGCTCCTCCTTCACCTTCTCCGCCATCCGCTCGAAGCTCTCGGTGTCGTCAGGTGTCGTGAAGCCGAGTCCCTTCCCCTTCGTGATGTCCCGCGCGCCGACGTTGGAGGTCATGATCACGACCGTGTTCTTGAAGTCAATCACGCGCCCGTAGTTATCGGTCAGGTGGCCCTCGTCGAGCACCTGCAGCAGGATGTTGAACACATCGGGGTGCGCCTTCTCGATCTCGTCGAGCAGCACGACGCTGTACGGCTTGCGCCGCACGGCCTTGGTGAGCGTCCCCGAATCCTCGTAGCCGACGTACCCGGGGGGCGCGCCGATGAGCCGCGACACGGAGAACTTCTCCATGTACTCACTCATGTCCACGCGGATGAGCGCCGTGGGGTCGGCGAACAGGAACTTGGCCAGCGCGCGCGCGAGCTCGGTCTTGCCGACCCCGGTGGGACCGCAGAAGACGAACGATCCGATCGGCCGATTGGGATCCTTGAGGCCCGCGCGGCTGCGGCGGATGGACCGGGCGAGCGCCTTGATGGCATCGTCCTGGCCGACCACCGACTCGTGCAGCTCGTCTTCCATCCGGAGCAGGCGCGTGCTCTCCGCCTCCTGCAGGCGGGTGACCGGAATGCCGGTCCACCGACTGACGATGAAGGAGATCTCCTCCTCACCTAACGCCGGACGGAACGACTGCCGGTGCTTCTCCCACTCCTCCTGCGTGCGGCGGATGTCGCCCTGGATCTCGCGCTCCTTGTCCCGGAGCGATGCAGCGCGCTCGAAGTTCTGGTCGCGCACGGCCGTCTCCTTCTCCGCGCTGACCTCCTCGAGTTTGGTCTTGAGTGCCGCAACCTCGGGCGGCGGCGCCTGCGCGGCCAGCCGCGCCCGCGCGCCCGCCTCGTCGATCACGTCGATCGCCTTGTCAGGCAGGAACCGGTCGGTGATGTAGCGCTCCGACAGCTTGGCCGCGATGCCGAGCGTGACATCGGGGATCGTCACGTGGTGATGATCCTCGTAGCGCTTCCGCAGGCCCTTCAGGATCTCGACGGTCTCCTCGACCGACGGCGGATCCACGATGACCGTCTGGAAGCGGCGCTCCAGCGCGCCGTCCTTCTCGATGTACTTGCGGTACTCGTTGAGCGTGCTCGCGCCGACGCACTGCAGCTCGCCGCGCGCCAGCGCCGGCTTGAGCATGTTGGAGGCGTCGATCGCGCCCTCGGCCGCGCCCGCGCCGACCAGCGTGTGCAGCTCGTCGATGAACAGGATCACGTTCTTGTTCTGCGCGATCTCGTTCATGACCGCCTTGAGCCGCTCCTCGAACTGCCCGCGGTACTTGGTGCCCGCGATGACCGCCGCCATGTCCAGCGCCAGCACCCGGTTGTCGCGCAGCGACTCCGGGCACTCGCCGTTGGCGATGAGCTGTGCCAGCCCCTCGACGATCGCCGTCTTGCCGACGCCGGGCTCGCCAATCAGCACGGGATTGTTCTTCTTGCGGCGCGTGAGGACCTCCATCACCCGCTGAATCTCCTTCGCGCGGCCGATCGTCGGGTCCAACTGCCCCTCGGCCGCCAGCTGCGTGAGATCCCGGCAGAAGTGGTCCAGCGCCGGCGTCTTGCTCTTCTTCTCGCCCTTCTGGGCCGGCGGCGTGGGTTGGCTGCCCTGCTGGGACGTCGCCCCCGGCTGCGGCATCTCCGTGCCGAGGAGGCGCAGCGTCTCGGTGCGGGCGGTCTCCAGGTTCACCCCGATGTCCGTCAGGACTTGGGCGGCGATCCCCTTCTCCTCCCGCAGCAGCCCGAGCAGCAGGTGCTCGGTGCCGACGTACGAGTGGTTGAGCTCCCGCGCCTCGCTCATCGCAAGCTCGAGCACCTTCTTGGCGCGCGACGTGTAGGGGAGGTCGGGACCGGTGGCCTGCGTCGCCTTCCCCTTCTTGACCTGCTCCTCGATCTTCTGCTGGATCTCGTCCAGGTCGATCGAGAGGTTCTGAAGCACGGCGGCAGCCACACCCTCTCCCTCGCGGATCAGGCCGAGGAGAATGTGCTCCGTGCCCACGTATTCGTGGTGCAGACGCGCGGCTTCCTCGCGGGCCATCGCGAGGACCTTCCGCACGCGCTCGGTGAAGTTGTAGCCGTTCATACGTCCCCTCGATCCTGGCTCCGGAACCGGGCTTAACCCGACGTGCCAGCCTCTGCCGCCAACGCTTCACGCACATACCGTGCACGGACGAGGTTCGCGTCGCTCTCGCTGAGCGCCCGCCCCTCGGCGTGTGACAGATGTGCGGACTGGGAGAAAATCAGGAGCTTGTTGAGGGTATATACACTCAGGCCTGCGATCAGTTTCAGCCCCACCGCCAAGCGGACGCCGCTGAGGAAATTCATCGCCTCGTCGAACGAGAGGCTGCGGGCATAGCGAAGGGTGCCGTACGCGCGCCAGAGCTTATCCTCGATAATATATCCCGCGTCGCGCAGCAAGACCCGCCGCGCTTCTTCCTCGCGTTGAATCAGCAGCCGAACGACCCGCGACAGGTCCTCGAGCAACTCCTCTTCCGACCGGCCGAGCGTCGTCTGATTCGAGATCTGAAAGAAGTTTCCGACGACCTCGCTCCCTTCCCCGTACAGCCCGCGGTACGTCAAACCCACGTGCTGCAGCCCCGCGAGCACCTTTGCGATCTCCTTCGTCAACACGAGGCCCGGCAGATGGATGAGCACCGAAGCCCGCATCCCGGTGCCCGTGTTCGTCGGACACGAGGTCAGAAACCCGAATTCCTCGTGATAGGCAAACGGCATCCGCGACCCCAGCTCCGCGTCCGCCCGCTCGGCCGAGGCGAACGCCGACGAGAGGCTGAAGCCCGACCGCATCGCCTGGAGGCGCAGGTGGTCCTCTTCATTTACCATGACGCCCAACCCGTCGCCAAGAAACACGGCGGCCCCGCTGCGGACCGGGTGCTGCGGATCCAGCCCCGCTAGCTCCTTGCTCACCAGGTGACGCTCGTGGAGCAGCCGGCGGTCCTCCCCCGTCATCTCGTCCACGCGCATGAGCTGCATGTCCTGCATCCCGGGAATCTCCCCGACCGCCTCCCGCACGGCCGAGAGGATGCGGAGCCGCTCGCCATCGCGCGCCCGACCCGCGAAGGGAAAGCCGGCCACGTTCCGCGCCAACCGGATGCGCGTCGAGATGACGATGTCGCTGTTTTCCCCCGACGCGTCGAGCCAGCTCACCCCGCCGTCGGGCAGGAGCGACAGATCGATGGTCATTCGAGCACCCGGATCCTGTCGCGCAGCTCGGCCGCGAGCTCGAACTGCTCGTTCTCGATGGCGCGTTTGAGCCGGTCCCGGAGCTCGCCCAGGCCGGCACCGCTCTCCGCCGGCGCCTCCTCCGGTCTTACGTAACGCTTGCCGACGTGCCGGTGGTTCCCATGCACGCGGCGCAGCAGGTCGCGCAGGCTGGTCTCGAACGACGCATAGCAGTGCGCGCATCCGAGACGCCCGGTGCGCTGAAAGTCCCGCAGCGTCGACCCGCACGAGGCGCAGCGGCCGATCTCCGACGGCGACGTGGCGAGGGCCTTCTGCAGCGGCATCAGGAATTCGACCAGCGACGACTTCGGCGCGCTCACGGTGGTCTCGAACCCCTTCTCGGCGGCGCAGCGTTCGCACAGGTTGTGCTTCACCGGCCCCTTGTCCACGATCTGCATGACCTGGATCACCGCGTCGCGCTCCTTGCAGTGGTCGCACAACATCACGCTACCCCCTCGTGCACGTCGGTCTCCCGGAGCCGCCCGTCTTCCATCAGCAGCACCCGGTCTGCACGAGTCGCCAGCGCGCGGTTGTGCGTCACGACGACCATCGAGACCTCCAGCTCCCGCACCAATCGCACGAACAGCTCGTGCAGCCGTTCCGCGTTCATGTGATCGAGGTTGCCTGACGGCTCGTCCGCGAGGACGACGGCCGGATCGAGCGCGAGCGCGCGCGCCACGGCGGTGCGCTGCTGCTCGCCACCCGACAGCTCCGTGGGCCGATGCGTCAGGCGTCCCGTCAGGCCGACGGCGGCGATCAGCTCCTCGGCGCGCGAGCGCGCTGTCCGCGCGTCACGCCCGGCAATGCGCATCGGCATCATCACGTTCTCGAGCACCGAGAACTCGCGCAGCAGGTGGTGGAACTGGAACACGAACCCGATCCTGCGATTACGCACCTGCGCGAGCTCCTCCTCGGTCATCGCGTGCAGCGGCTCGCCCCCGATCACCACGTAGCCCGACGAGGGTCGGTCGAGGGCGCCCAGGACGTGCAGCAGCGTGCTCTTGCCGCTGCCGCTCGCGCCGACGATGGCCACCATTTCGCCGCGGCGCACCGCGAGGTCGACCCCGTTCAGCACCGTCAGGGTCCCACCATCGCCGCCGCGATAGCTCTTCACGACTCCATGCGCTTCGATGACCATCACTCGTCCCGAATGGCCTCCACCGGATACAGCCGCGCCGCCTGCAGCGACGGATACATCGTCGCGAGCACCGCGATCGCGATGCTCGCCAGCACGATCCACATCACGTCGAGCACCTCGATCTGGATCGGCAGGTGATCGATGAGATACACCGATGCGTCCAGCGTGATCAACCGGTAGCGGTCGATCACCACGGCGGCACCGAGCCCCAGCACCGCGCCGATGAGCGTCCCGACCATCCCGATCACCGTCCCCTGCGCGAGGAAGATGCGCCGGATCGACCGCGACGGCATCCCCATCGCCTTCAGAATGCCGATCTCCCGCGTCTTGTCGCGCACGACCATCGTCAGGCTGCTCACGATGTTGAACGCCGCCACGATCACGATCAACAGGAGGATCACGCCCATCACCAGCTTCTCCAGCTTGAGTGCCTGATACAGCCCGGAGTTCTGCTCCTGCCAGTCCACCACCCGGTAGCTCACCAGCGCCGATCGCAGCGAATCGGCCACGCGGTCGGCCGCCCACCGGTCGATCGACCGCGCCTCGATCCCCGTGACCGCCTCGCCGAGCCCCGCGAACTCCTGCGCCTGGGCCAGCGGCATGTACAGGTACGTGTTGTCGTACTCGTACATGCCCGTCTCGAACCAGGCCGTCACCTCGAACCGGAAGTAGCGCGGCACCGGCGTGCCGGTGACCGGATTGATCTGCGCCCCCGCCGCGGTGATCAGCGTTATGCTGTCGCCGGGAAAGACGTTCAGTCGCTCCGCCAGCCGCTTGCCGAGCGCCACGCCGGCGATCTCGCCGCTGGTCGTGACGAAACTGAAGTCACGCTCCTGAAGCGCGGTTTCGCGGATACCCGTGACCCGCGCCGCGTTCGGCGACGCCGGCTCGATGCCGACGACCATGGCCCCTTCCACGTGGTCGCCCCGCCGGGACGCGAGGCCCTGCGTGAGGACGAACGGAGCCGCGGCCGCGACACCGGGATGCGCCTTCACGCTCTCCATGACCTGTCGCCAGTTCGGCATGACCATCGCGTCGCCGAACGTGAGCACCCGGATGTCGGGGCTCGCCACGAGGATCTTCTCGCGCAGGTCGTTCTGCAGCCCGTTCATCACGCTGATGATCACGATCAGCGCACTGACCCCCACCAGCACCCCGATGATCGAGATCACGCTGATGAAGTTCAGCAGGCGCGACGCCGACCGGCTGCGCAGGTAGCGCCAGGCGATGGAGAGCTCGAGCCGGGTCATTCGGGGCGCATGGTCGGAAAGAGAATCACGTCACGGATGTGCGCGATCCCCGTGAGGTACATGAACAGGCGGTCGATCCCGATCCCGACGCCGCCCATGGGCGGCATCCCGTACTCCATGGCGCGAAGATAATCCTCATCCACCTGACTCGCCTCCTCGTCGCCAGCGGCCCGGAGCCGCGCCTGCGCCTCGAACCGCGAACGCTGGTCCAGAGGATCGTTGAGCTCGCTGAAGGCGTTCGCCAGCTCCCGCCCACCGGCGAACAGCTCGAAACGCTCCGTGAGCGCGGGATTCCCGCGCTTCGGCTTGGCGAGTGGCGACAGCTCCGCGGGATAGTCGAGCACGAAGGTCGGCGCCTGGAGCTTCGACTCGACGAACTGCTGGAACAGCTCGTCGAGCACCTTGGGACGGCTCATCGACGCCACATGTTCAACCCCGGCGCGCGAGGCCGTGTTCCTCAGTTCGCGGTCGGCGAGCTGCATCGGATCCACGCCCAGGGCAGCGGTCAACGAGCCAAGCCAGTCGAGACGCGGAAACGGGGGCGCGAGCGTCGGTACCCCACTCGCGAAGTCGGTTACCCCGCGTACCGCGTCCGCCGCGCTCGTCACGAGCGCCTCGACCGTCGTCATCATGTCTCCATAGTCCGCGAACGCCTCGTAGAACTCGAGCATCGTGAACTCGGGATTGTGCGTCCTGTCGATTCCCTCGTTGCGGAAGTCGTGCCCGATCTCGTACACCCGTTCGAATCCGCCGACGATCAGCCGCTTGAGGTACAGCTCATCGGCGATGCGCAGGTACAACGGCATGTCCAGCGCATTGTGGTGGGTGACGAACGGTCGCGCGAGGGCGCCGCCGTAGAGCGGCTGCAGCACCGGCGTCTCGACCTCGAGGAAGCCGCGGCCGTCGAGGAAGGCGCGAATGGCCGAGATCATGCTGGCGCGGGCGACGAACACCGCCCGCACCTCGGGGTGCACGGCGAGGTCGGCGTAGCGCTGGCGGTAGCGCTGCTCGGGGTCGGCAAAGCCCGAGTGGCGAACCACGACGCCGTCCTGTAGCTCCTCCTTGCCGAACGGCAACGGCCGCAGCGACTTGGCGAGCAGCTCGAACGACTCGGCGCGCACCGTCCCCTCGCCGGTGCGCGTGCGAAACAGCGGGCCCTCGACCCCGACCACATCGCCGATGTCGAGCAGCTGCAGGATCTCGAAGCGCTCGGCGCCGATGTCGTCGCGGCGGAAGTAGAGCTGAATGCGACCCGAGGCATCGGCGAGGTGCGCGAAGGCGGTCTTGCCGTGTCCACGCCACGCGACCAGCCGGCCGCCGACGCGGACGCGTTCCCCTTCCTCGCGATCTCCTAACGATTCGAGCGCCTCGGCCGCAGTGTGCGTGCGCTCGAAGCGATAGGCGAAGGGGGCAATGCCGCGCTCCGCCAGGCGCGCGAGCTTTTCCCGGCGCGCCGCCAGGACGAAGTTCAGGTCCTCGCTCACGCGGCCGCCCTGCCGTCGCCGAATTTCTTCAGGTAGCTCTCGATGAACTCGTCGATGTCGCCATCCATCACGCGGTGCACGTCGCTGACCTTCAACTCGGTGCGGTGGTCGTTGACCATGGTGTACGGCTGGAAGACGTAGCTGCGAATCTGGCTGCCGAACGTCACGTCGGCCTTGGTGGCGTCGAGCGCGGCCTTCGCCGCGTTCTGGCGCTCGACCTCGAGCTGATAGAGCTTGTTCTTCAGCATCTTCATGGCGGTCGCCTTGTTCTTGAACTGCGACCGCTCCTGCTGGGACGCCACCACCACGCCGCTCGGAATGTGCGTCAGGCGCACCGCCGAGCTGGTCTTGTTCACGTGCTGCCCACCCGCGCCTGACGCGCGATACACATCCATCCGGATGTCCTCCTCGCGGATCTCGATGTTGATCTCCTCGTTCACGACGGGATAGACGAAGATCGACGCGAAGCTCGTGTGTCGCCGCGCCTGCTGGTCGAACGGCGAGATGCGCACCAGGCGATGGACCCCGGTCTCGGCACGGAGAAACCCGTAGGCGTACTCGCCCTTGATCTCGAGCACCGCGCCCTTGATGCCGGCTTCCTCGCCCTCGCTGAGATCGAGCACGTCCACGGAGTATCCGCGCCGCTCCGCCCACCGCGTATACATGCGCATCAGCATCTCGGCCCAGTCCTGCGCCTCCGTGCCGCCGGCGCCGGCGCTGATCTCCACCTGGGCGTCCCGATGGTCGTCCCGGCCGCGGAGCAGCGACCGCAGTTCGAACCGCCGCAGATCCGCCTCGAGCCGGTCGATTTCCGCGTCGAGCTCGCGCGCCATCGACTCGTCAGGTTCGAGGGCCAGCATCTCGTCGAGCTCCGCCGCATCGCGCGTGCGCGTGCCGAGCGTGTCGAACCCCTCGACCCATGCGCGCAGTGCCTTGACCTCGCCGATCACCTCGCGCGCCTGCTCCTGGTCGTCCCAGAAGCCCGCCTCGGACATGCGGGCTTCCAGCTCGCTCAGTGTCTCGCGCTTGCGATCCAGGTCAAAGGAACCTCCGTAGCTCCACCAGGCGGTCCTGGAGCTCTTCGACGCGCTGTGCGCGCTCCGTATCCTGCATGGTCAGTTCTCCCGAGTAGCACACGAGCCGTCGCGCACGATGGTGGGCGGACGGCTCGGCAATGGACACTCGGTAATATACCGCCCCGGCGGGAGCGGTCCACCCTGGCGCTCAGAACACGCGCGCGCCCTGCGCGAGGATCTCGTTCAGCGCGTCCTGGAAGTGCGTCGTGCTCTCCGCGAAATCCCCGCCGACCTGGTCGCGGTACTCCTCGTAGCTCTTCTTGATCTCCTCCTTGAAGAGCAACGGCAGGGTGTTGTGCGCCAGCCCCTCGCGATGCTTCTCGGGGAAGTACGTGACGATGTCCGAAACGAGCGCCCGCGCCAGCCGCCGTGCGCGCGCGTTCGGATCGTTCGCGAGGAACGGGTTGATGGGCCGGCGGACGTCGGGCGCGCCGGGTGCCTGACGAGGTGCCGCAGCCCCCGGCATCGGGGACGTCGCCGGCCGCGACATGGTCCGCGCGGCCGGATCGCCAGCGCTGTCAGGTCGCGGCGGCGGCGCCGAGGGGCGCGGCGGAGGCCCCGCCGGAACCGGGCGATGCGCCGGGACGGCGATCCCTGCCGGAGGTGTCGTGGGCCGTCGAGGCGGCGCCGCAATCGAAGCGCCGCTCGGCGCAGCGGAGGTGGCCGCCGAGGGGGCCCGCGCGGGAATGCCCGTCACGCCCGCTGGAGGGGTCCTGGGCCGCGCCGCCTGCCGCGGAACAGCCGCCGGCGTGCCCACTGGCGCCACCGGCGCCACCGGCGCCACCGGCGGCGCAGGCGCGCGGGGAGTGTCGGGTGCCGCCGCAGGCGCCGCAAAGGCTCCACGCACCGCCTCGGGGGCCGCGGATGCAGCCGGCGCCGGCGGCGAAACGTGCCTCGGGGCGCCGGGCGATGCCACGGGGCGCGGGGCGGACACGCCAGCGCCACGGTCCGCCGCGGGCTGCCGCGGACTGGCCGACGCCTCATTGTCCATCACCGCCACGCGGGCGGGAGTCACGCGCAGCGGCGCCGCGAAGTCATCGCCGATCGCACCCTGCTTCCCGATGGGAATCACTCCGCCGCAGACCGAGCACCGCGCCCGAATCCCGGCGTCAGGCACCCGGTTGGGGTCGACCCGGAAGACGGATCCGCATTCACCACACCGCACGTTCATGGCGTATCCACACCCCAGGTGGCCTGGGTTTCGAGTGCCGGCTCCTGCTCAGGGACGCCGTCCTGTCGGCGATCCACGACGTACACGGAGCCTGGACGCGTCTTGGCATAACTCTTCATCTCGGTCGCGAGCTCGCTCACCTGCCCGGGATGGACGAGCGCTCGCCGCTCGTTCGTCACGACGCCGATCGAGATCGTCATGAGCGGGACGCGATGCAACTGGCCGCGACGGTCCTTCCCAAAATAATAGCCCGCCCGGCGATCCTGCTCGGAGTACTGCAGCGGCGTGAGGGCATCGAACACCGCGATCACCTCGTCGCACACCTCGCGCATCCGATCAGGGGAGACGATCGCGATGAAGTCGTCGCCCCCGATATGTCCCACGAAGCCACTCTCGCCGCAGAGACCGAACACCACATCGTGCAGGATGCGTCCGACCATCCGGATCACCCGATCGCCTTCCGCGAAGCTATACCGGTCGTTGTACTCCTTGAAGTGGTCGAGGTCCGCATAGCAGACCGCGAACAGCTCGCCCCGCGCCAGCCGGGTGCGGATCTCCCGCTCGATCATCGGAGGTCCGGGCAGCAATGTCGTCGGCTGGATGTGGCGATCGCGCTCCGCGCGCTGGCGCATCGCCTCGAGGCGCAGCGACATCTCCTCGGCGGGGCAGCTCTCGCGCAGCACTTCGTCCGCGCCGGCGCGAAAGGCGGCCGCGACGGCGGCATCATCGTCCGGCACGACGACCGCCGTGGGCGCGGTCGTCGCGAAGGCATCGCGTTTGAGCCGCTCGCACAGCACGAGCGCGCCCGGGGCGTCCCGGCCGTCCAGGACGATGCAGAACGGCAGCGAGCGGAGAGTCGCGCCGACCAGTTCCTCCTCGGTCGTCGCGACGACGAGGGATGCCGAGGATCGCTCCAGCCACGCGCGCAGCGCGGGCGGAAGCGTTAGGTGGTCGTGCGGGAAAAGCAGGGCCGAAGTCAGGGGCACGTGTGGGCGGACCTCAGAATAGCCCCGAGGAGACTCTTCGGGGCCGGCTGCCTCAAATGCTGACGGCATCGCATGTTACGTCCGACCAACAAGGACGAGCCGTCGCAGGCCGCGCAACGACGGCACGCCGCGATTCATCACTCCCGGTCCATGCGATGCGCGGGCCCGGCGCCACGCCCCAGGGGTGCCCACGGAACTCGTCCTTCGATCCGGTACTCTCCGGCGGGGCCGGGCTCACGGGCCAGCCGCAGCATGACGAACGCGTCGATCGCGCTGAGCGCGTGGTTGGCGATCAGCACCCCGAGGTACTGCGAGGTGCGTCGAAAGGCGCTGTTGCTCCGCTGGATCGTCTGGCTGAACAGGTCCTGCTCGAGCTGGGCGTTCTGCCACGACCATCGATACTCGTCCCGCACGGCCCGCTCCTCGTAGAACTCCAGGGCACGCGTGTAGGCGTCGGACCCAGGGGGTGGAGGCGCGTCGGGGTTCTCCCAGAAGGTTCGGCGCGCCAGGCGCCAGGTGAAGCCGTTGAATGTCGACGTGTCGGTTTCGGGCTGGAAGCCGCCATTCGGGTCGAGGTCGTACGCCCCGCTCTCGACGAACTGCTCCATGCGCTCGTAGTACTCGAAGTCGCCTACCGGGAAGTCATCCGTGAAGAAACTGCGGGCCACCTGGGCCAGTCGTTGGTACTCGCGGCGGAAGTCCCGCGCATCGCCGCGCACCGAGAGATACTGGACGACGAGGAACGCCTCCGCGGCCAGGAATGGGACGCCACGCCGCTGACGCATGATCAGCTGGCCGCTTCCCGGCAGGGCCGCCGACGCCAGGGGGGTCCACCAGGGCGGGCGCCGATGCGCCTCCTGCGAAAACGCCGGCGGGAATCGGAGGCGGCTCGCGGTGTCCGGCGCGGCATCGGGGCTCGGCGCGCGGCCGGCTCCGGAATCGCTGGGGGCGTGGAGCGAGGGGAGACGGGACTCCCGCGCGTGGAACGGCGATACCGGAAGGCGCTGCGCGGTTGCGGCCTGGCTCTCCAGTAGCAGAGCGCCGAGCAGCACGGCGGCCCCGCGCCGCATCAGAACAGGTACCGAACCGAGAGATACGTCGGGGGATCGCCGACTCCCGACGAGAAGGCATCGAAGAGGCGCGCGAAGTCGACGTGCAGACTCCCGGCCGTCAAGCCGATGCCGATCGAAGGGCCGTACTGCTCGGATCCCTCGAACTCCTTGAACACGTAACCCGCGCGGAAGTACGCCAGCTTTCGGTATCCGATGTCCGCGCCGAGCCGAGCGCTGGGCGACTCGAAGCTCAGCTCGTCGATCACATCGGCGTTCACCTGCACGTCGACGTCGCGCGCATAACGCGCCAGCGGCGTGACCTGATAGGTGGCGCCAAGCTGCAGCCGGGTGGGGAGTGGATCGGCCTGCTCGCTGTCCTTCACCTGGAGCTTGGGCCCCAGGTTGCGCACGGCGATCCCGACCCAGATCGGAGCGGGCAAAGGAAGGCTGTACTGCACGCCCGCGTCGATGGCGCTGCCCGTGGACGACAGCGTCGGCACCCCCGCACAGAGGCCCGTGCAGTCGACGCGGAACTGGACCACCTTGTACGTGAGGCCCGCGTTGACCCGGCTGCCGATCGGCGTGGCGTACGTCGCGGCGTAGGTGAGGAACCTGGGGAGGATGCTGCCGACCGGCAGTCCACCCGGCCCGGTGACCGCCTGCTCTCCGATGTCCAGCAGGTAGATCGAACCAGTCAGCACGCCTAACAGTTCGGATGGATAGAGAAACGACACGGCATCGCCGGTGCCAATGATCGTCTGGTAATGGTGGACCGCGAGCTCCTTCTTGTCCGCCCGCGCGAGCCCCGCCGGATTCCACCAGACCGCCTCGGTGCCACCCTGCTCGGCGACGACGGCCTGACCCAGCGCGACCGACTTGGCGCCGATGGGGATGAGCAGGAACGCGGCGCCCTCGGTGGCGAGCTGGGCCACCACGGGGGCTCCGCTCAGCGCGACGCCGAGGAGTGCCGCGCCGGCCGACGCCGCTCTAGTAAGGCTTCGCCTCATCGATCAGCATGATCGGGATCTCGTCCCGAATCTCGTAGCGCAGGCGGCATCGCGGGCACAGCAGCGCGGATTCGGCCTCGCGATACTCGAGCTCGCCCCGGCATTTGGGGCAGACGAGGATGTCGAGCAGCTCGGGCGCCAGCGTCATTTCTTCAGGTCCTCCGGAAGTTCGAAGCCGAAGCGCTTGAGATCGCGCGGCGACCGTCGCCAGTTCGGCAAAACCTTCACCCACAGATCCAGATACACCGGGTGGCCGACGAGGTCCTCGATCTTGAGCCGTGAGACGCGGCCGAGCTCGCGGATCTGCGAGCCCTTGTGTCCGATCAGGATGCGCTTCTGGCTCTCGCGCTCGACGTAGACGACGGCGCGAATGTACCATGGGGAGCGATCCTCGCGGAATTCCTCGATCTCGCAGGCGACGCTGTAGGGCACCTCCTCGTGCAGCTGCTCGAGCGCCGTCTCGCGGATGAGCTCCGCCGCGAAGAACCGCGTGGACTGGGTGCCGATGTCGTCCTCGGGATAGAGGAACGGGCTCTCGGGGAGCCGCTCCGCGATGGCGGCGAGGAGGTCGTCCACTCCCTCGCCGGTAACCGCGGAGATGACACGTGCACCGGGCCGGGCCGCGCGGATCCGTTCGAGCTCCTGGGCGGACACGGCGTCGGCCTTGTTGATGACCTCGATCAAGTGCCCCCGGACCGGCACCGTGGTTCCTGCGGCGTCCGCGAGCGTGGGGGGAATGCCCTCGGTGGCATCGCCCAGATAGACGACGACGTCGGCATCGCCGAGCGCCTGGACGGCGATGCTGCGCATGGCGTGCTGGAGGGGATAGGAGGGGTCGAGGAGTCCGGGGGTGTCGGAGATGACCATCTGGACATCGCCGCTGCTATGGATGCCGACGATGCGCTGGCGGGTGGACTGCGGCTTGGGGCTGATGATACTGAGCTTCTGGCCGATGATGCGGTTGAGGAGGGTGGACTTGCCGGCGTTGGGTTTGCCGACGACGGAGACAGTACCGGCGCGCGTCATGAGCGCGGGAAGGTAGGGGGAAAGAGCGTGGAGGGGAAGAAGGGATTGGGGGGCTGCAGGGGTGAGGGACACCGGGTAGGGGGGTCAGGGGCAAGGGGCAGATACGAGTGCCGTTAGGCAACGCGGTGGTCCGGTGCGCCGCGCCCGATCGGCGCCTCCGGCTGTGCGGCTCGCGAATGGCTCGTGACCAGCCGGGATGATTTGGCGAGGGCTCAAGACCGGAATGATGGTCAGACCGGAATGATGCGTGAGAGTGCTCCCGCTCCTGGCCCGGGAACCCTCCCCGGTGTCCCCTTCCCCTCGGCCCTTCTCCCTGATGCACTTCGCCCCCGCATCGGAAAACTCGATACGGGGGCGAAGTACAGGGGTGCCGGCGACGGCCTACTCTCCCGCGACCTCTCGGTCGGAGTACCATCGGCGCTGTAGGGCTTAACGATCGTGTTCGGGATGGGAACGAGTGTGGCCCCTACGCTCTAGTCACCGGCGAATGTATGTGTGCGCTGGTATGACGAACGGGGTTGGTAAGGTGGTCGAGGAAATCTCGAGGAGGGATCGTGGTGCTCTGCTTGGTTGCAATAAGGGAGTAGTCAAGCCGCACGGGCGATTAGGACCGCTGCGCTCGGAACGCCTTACAGCGCTTCCACGGGCGGCCTATCGACGTGATGGTCTCTCACGGCCCTTCAGGGGGCTCGAGGCCCCGGGAGTGTTCATCTTGGGGAGGGCTTCCCACTTAGATGCGTTCAGCGGTTATCCCTGCCTGCCATCGCTATCCGGCGTTGCAGCTGGCGCCACAGCCGGGACACGAGCGGGCAGTCCGACCCGGTCCTCTCGTACTAGGGTCCGCGCCCCTCAACACTCCAACGCCCACGACGGATACAGACCGAACTGTCTCACGACGTTCTGAACCCAGCTCATGTACCACTTTAACCGGCGAACAGCCGGACCCTTGGGACCTTCTCCAGCCCCAGGATGTGATAAGCCGACATCGAGGTGCCA
>DATHUW010000088.1:0-1765 GCA_035461825.1 Gemmatimonadaceae bacterium | reverse complement strand
GGTGGGCTGGATGGGCCGCCTCAACCTCACGTCGGAGATCACGCCGACGCTCACCGCGCAGGCGGCCTACAACTATCGCGCGCCGATGAAGATCGAGCGCGGAGAGTTCGCCGCGCAGCAGATGATGTTCTTCGTCGTCCGGCGGAAGATCCAGGGCGACCAGGGAGCGGTGTTGCTGCGGGTCGTCGATCCCTTCGAGTTGATGCGGTTCCGCGTGCGCACCGGCGATGGGACGGTGATGCAGGTGACGGAGCGGGATCCGCGGTCACGCATGGTGTTCCTCGGCTACCAGTACAATTTCGGCCGGCCGCCGCGCGTGAGGCAGGTTGCGCCGGAGCAGACTGGCGGCGGCAGCGTAGGGTTCGGGACGCCCTGACGGGCTAGTAGTTCGGGCCAGAGTCCTGGGCGGCGGCGGGGCGCGGGGGGCAATCTGGCCAACCGCGCCCGGTGCGCGAGGTCTAGCCTCGGCCGCGCTGCGGATCGCTATTCGCGAAAGCGCGGAGGCTGAGCGCGCTCGAACAGCCCGACCACATCGATCTCGAGCGGCTCGGACGCGTCAGGCGGGCTCCACTCGAATCGGCTGTCAGCGAGCTCCGGCCGCTCGTCTCCGGGGTGCCATCGCTCAATGAGCCGCGCGTCGATATCGACGACCCAATACTCCGGAGTTCCGATCCGCTGGAAGAACCGCCGCTTCCGCACGCGATCGAAATGCGCGCTCGACGGCGACAGCACCTCGACCGCGAGAAGCAGCGCCTTGACCGCCGCCCAGGAGTCGTCAGGGATGTGGCCGCGCGGGACGACGAACAGGTCCGGCTGGAGAATCGTCTCCGGCTCCAGCTCGAGATCGGCCGGCGACAACAGCACCTCGCCGATGCCCGTCCGTTCGACGTACGGCGCGAGGAGAAGATAGAGTTGCTGCACCACCCGCTGGTGGATGGGCCGAGGCGAGGGAGTCACGAAGAGGTCGCCGTCGAGCAGCTCGTAGCGAGGCGTCGGATTCGGATCCGACATGAGCTCGCGGACCTGGGCAGCCGTCCAGCGTCGGTGCAGAGCGGGCATGCCCATAGGATGCTCGGCGTGACTGGTTCGTGGCAAGGTGGCACGCCTCACGTTGCAACCGAGGCGATGTGCTCCCCGCATCGAAACCGTGCGGATGCAATCGCCGGGGCCGCCAGCGACTCACGGCCTATCCGTTCCCTCGTTCAGGATGGACAGCGCGACCGGCACGATGTACCCACCCGAGTCGGTCGTTCACGACGAGCGCGGCCAGCGGCGCCGTCGTGAGCGCGGCCAGCAGCGTCAACATCGGATAGCCGAAGGCCTGCACCACGACCCCGGACAGCGCGCCGGCCGATGCAGCGGCAAGACCCATGAGCAGGTCCGAGAGTCCCTGAGCCGACGGCCGGAGCTCGGACGACACCGACTCGCTCAGCAGCGCAGATCCTGCGACCATCGTCCCCGACCAGCCCATGCCCAGGAGCATGAGCCCGAGGGCGAGCCGCGCCGAGTCGTGCCCTGCCGTGCCCGCGACCGCGCACGCGACGAGCAGCAGCACGACGCCGCCGGCGATCACGGGTCGCCGGCCATAGCGATCGCTCAGCCATCCGGTGATCGGCGCGAACGCGTACATGCCCGCGACGTGCAGGCTGAGCACGACGCCGACGATGCGGAGCGTCCCCGCGGCTCCGTGCCCGGCGCCGAGTATGTGGACCGGAGTCATGGCCATCACGGCGACCATGACGACGTGACCCGCCGCGACCGCGGC
>DATHUW010000087.1:0-4533 GCA_035461825.1 Gemmatimonadaceae bacterium | reverse complement strand
CCGCTCGCGCGGGTCCTGAGTAGTGCGGCGGCGGGGGTGGAGCCGCGGCTGATGGGCATGGGGCCGGTGCCGTCGACTCGGAAGGCGCTGGCGCTCGCGGGCCTGACGATTGACGACATGGATGTGATCGAGCTGAACGAGGCATTCGCGGCGCAGTCGCTCGCCTGCCTCCGCGAGATGGGCATCGCCGACGACGACCCGCGGGTGAACCCGAACGGCGGCGCCATCGCGCTGGGGCACCCGCTCGGCATGAGCGGCGCGCGGTTGGCGCTGACGGCGGTGCGCGAGCTGCACGTCAAGGGCAAACGCCACGCGCTGGCGACGATGTGCATCGGGGTGGGGCAGGGGTATGCGGTGGTGCTGGAGAAGGTGTGATCGGGATTGGGGATTGGAACTGCCAATCTCGAGTTCCGAATCCCGAATCCCGAATCCCGAATCCCGAATCCCCAATCCCGAATCCCGAATCCCAATCCCCAATCCCGAATCCCGAATCCCAATCCCCAATCCCCAATCCCCGTCGGATGATCTACGAATTCCAAGGCCTCATCCCGGTCGTCCACGACTCCGCCTTCGTGCATCCGCAAGCGGCGGTGACGGGGAACGTCGTGATCGGCCAGGACGTGTACGTCGGGCCGGGCGCGGCGATTCGAGGCGACTGGGGAGCCATCGTCATCGAGGACGGATGCAACGTGCAGGAGAGCTGCACGATCCACGTCTTCCCTGGCGCGACGGTGGTGCTGGAGGCGGCGGCCCACATTGGACACGGGGCGGTGATCCACGGCGCCCGGATCGGCGCGAACGCGCTGATTGGGATGAACGCCGTGGTGATGGACCGCGCGACGGTGGGCTCGGGCTGCATCGTCGGTGCGCTGACGTTCGTGCCGGCGGACATGCAGATCCCGCCTCGCAAGGTGGTGGTGGGCAATCCGGCGCGGATCGTGAAGGATGTGAGCGACGAGATGCTGCAGTGGAAGAGCGACGGCACAGCGCTCTACCAGCGGCTCCCGGCGGCGATGCGCGCATCCTGGAAGCCGGTCGAGCCGCTGCGCGAGGTGCCGGACGACCGGCCAGCGCAGGCGGCGGTGTACAGGACGTGGAGGGAGACGCGGGATCCCGGGTAGATCAGGTCTCTCTGAATGCAGAGGCCGCGCGTGACCCGCGCTCTCTGCGCACCTCCGCGCTCCTCTGCGGTAAAGGTTCGCATGCCGAACGACGTACGACATGGCGTCGCCGCCTGCGGCTGTCACACGGCACACCCATACGAGCACTCACGACATGCCCAGCATGAAACTCAGGAACTACGCCCTCGGCGAATGGATCGAAGGGACGGGGAAGTCCACCGACCTCGTGCACGCGGTGACGGGCGAAACGATCGGCGAGGCCTCCACCGGCGGCATCGACTTCGGGGCCATGGCCGAGCATGCGCGCCGCGTCGGCGGGCCGAAGCTCCGCGCCATGACTTTCCACGAGCGCGCCGCGATGCTCAAGGCCATGGCCAAGCATCTGCTCGAGCACAAGGAGTCGCTGTACCGCATCTCCGCGGCGACCGGCGCCACGAAGACCGACAGCTGGATCGACATCGACGGCGGCGTCGGGACCTTCTTCGCCTACTCGAGCCGCGGGCGGCGCGAGTTCCCTAACGAAACGTTTCACGTCGAGGGACCGGTCGAGGGACTGTCGAAGGGCGGGACGTTCATGGGGCGGCACATCTGCGTGCCCCTCGAGGGCGTCGCCATCCACATCAACGCCTTCAACTTTCCCTGCTGGGGCATGCTCGAGAAGATGGCCCCCGCCATCCTCGCCGGCGTGCCGTGCATCGTGAAGCCCGCCACCGTCACGAGCTACCTCACCGAGGCCATGTTCCGCGTGATGGTGGACGCGAAGATCTTCCCCGAGGGGGCGATCCAACTCCTCTGCGGCAGCGCCGGCGACCTGCTCGACCACGTCATGGAGCAGGACGTGGTGGCCTTCACCGGATCCGCGGCCACTGGCCAGATGCTCAAGGAGGGCAAGGCGGTGATGGCGAACTCCGTCCGCTTCAACATGGAGGCGGATTCGCTCAACTGCTCCATCCTCGGCCCCGACGCGGCGCCCGGCACCGAGGAGTTCGACATCTTCATCAAGGAAGTCGTCCGCGAGATGACCTCCAAGGCAGGGCAGAAGTGCACCGCCATCCGCCGGACGATCGTCCCCGCTGGCATGGAGGAGGACGTCATCAAGGCGATCGCGGCGCGGCTCGACAAGACGGTGATCGGCGATCCGAGCGTGGAGGGCGTGCGCATGGGGCCGCTCGCCAGCAAGGGCCAGGTGCGGGACGTGGGCGCCAACGCCGAGAAGATCCGCGCGTCCTCCGAGCTGGTGTACGGGCGCGACGACTTCGACGTCGTCGGCGCCGATCGTGAGGCGGGCGCGTTCTTCGGCCCGATGCTGATGGCCTGCGCCGACCCGTTCGGCGTGCGCGAGCCGCACGACATCGAGGCGTTCGGGCCGGTCAACACGGTGATGCCCTACCGGACCCTCGACGAAGCCGTCGCGCTCGCGCGGATGGGGCGCGGGTCGTTATGCGGATCGCTGGTAACGGCCGACGCGAGCGTGGCGCGCCAGGTCGTCCTCGGCGTCGCCCCATACCACGGCCGCCTCCTGGTGCTCGACCGCACCAGCGCCAAGGAAAGCACCGGGCACGGCTCGCCGCTGCCCAACCTCGTGCACGGCGGTCCGGGCCGCGCCGGCGGCGGCGAGGAGATGGGCGGCGCGCGCGGCGTACTGCACTACATGCAGCGGACCGCCGTGCAGGCGAGCCCGTCGATGCTCACCGCCATCACGCGCGAGTGGAGCAAGGGCGCCGAGCAGAAGCGGGACGGCGTGCATCCGTTCCGCAAGCACTTCGAGGACCTCGAGATCGGCGAGACGCTCGTCACCGAGGCGCGCACCATCACGCTCGAGGATGTCGAGCGGTTCGCGGAGTTGAGCGGCGACAAGTTCTACGCGCACATGGACGCCGAGGCCGCGAAGGCGCACGGCGTGTTCGAGGGACGCGTGGCGCACGGCTACTTCATCGTCTCCGCCGCGGCCGGCCTGTTCGTCGAGCCGTCGCTAGGCCCGGTCATGGCGAACTACGGCCTGGAGAACCTGCGCTTCACCAAGCCGGTCTACCCCGGCGACAGCATTCGCGTGCGTCTGACGGTCAAGCAGAAGACGAAGAAGGACACGCCGGAGGGCGGCGTGCCGCAGGGCGTGGTCGAATGGGATGTCGAGGTGGTGAATCAGAACGAGGAAACCGTGGCGCTGTACTCGATCCTGACGCTGGTGAAGAGAAGGAGTTAGGAATTGGGAGCCTGGGAGGATGCGGCAACCGACGGGATCGTCTGGCGCGGCCCGTGGCGCGATAGGTGGCCGGCTCGCGCCGACGCGCTTCGGTGAAAAGGTCGGAGCGGCGGCGCTTCGCGATCGTCGCTAGGGCGCGACCTCCAACACTCCCATCATCCCGTGATCCTCGTGATCGAGGATGTGGCAGTGGAACATCCACTTTCCGGGGTAGTCGTCGTAGCGGACGATGAACCGCACCGTCTGGTGCTTCGGCACGTTGACCACGTCCTTCCAGCTGCGGAACGGCTCCGGCACGCCGTCGCGGTCGAGCACCTGGAACTGGAACCCATGCAGATGGAACGGGTGGTCCATGCCGACGAGATTCTCCACCTGCCAGATCTCGGTTGCCCCGCGTTTCGCGTGGACGTCGACCCGGTCCATGTCCATGAGCTTTCCGTTGATCATGCCCTGCGTCAGAACCATCACCCGCGTGTCGGTCGCGTCCGCGGTATCCACGGGCGGAACGACCCGCAGCCGCGTGGGAATCGCGCGCGAGGCGAGCGGCTCATCGGCCGAGTACGCGAGCGTGAGCAGTTCGCGCGTTCGATCCCAGTCGGTTGGACGGGTCTGCCGGATGTAGCGGTCGTACGGCAGCGCCTGGAGCGTCGTGCGCGTCCCCGGTGCAGCGGTGCCGCGCACGAGAACCTCGACGCGCTCCGCGTTGGCGAGGAGGATCTCCTCGCGTTCCACCGGTGTCTCGAACAGCCCGCCATCGGTCCCGACGTGGAGGAAGCCGTGTCCGGGAATCGCCAGGCGGTACACGCGCGCCGCGGAGGCGTTGATGATGCGCCAGCGCTGCGTCTCCCCGGCCCGGATCTCCACCGTCGGCATCACCTGCCCGTTGACGAGCATCACGTCACCCTCGCGCCCGTTCTCTTCGTCGAACGTGGCCGCGAGCGATCCCGGCTCCGGGAAGTCGATCCCCCCGTCCGCCGTGAAGCGATTGTCGGAGAGCACGAGCACCCGTTCGGCGATTCCCTCCAGCGGGTCGTCAGGCGCGCGAACGATCAGCGCGCCGAACAGGCCGCGCGTGACCTGATGCGCCGTCGCATGGTGCGGGTGTGGATGGTACCAGTACGTCCCCGCCGACCCCGGCTGGAGCGTGAACACGTAGTCATGCGTGCCGCCCGGGGGCACGGGATGAATCGGGCTCCCATCGGAGGTGAA
>DATHUW010000086.1:0-61541 GCA_035461825.1 Gemmatimonadaceae bacterium | reverse complement strand
GCCGCTGAGTCGGGTGAGCGCGACGACCGCCTCGGGCCTTTCCCGGACGAGGCGCGGTGCCGCGAGCGGGGCCGCATCGTACGCGGGGAAGAAGCGACGGTCATCCTCGAGCACCACCAGGTCGTACCGCGCGATGAACCCGTCGGTCTCGTACCCGTCGATCACATCCACCCGCCGTTCAGCGAGGGCCTGGTACTTGACCGCCGGCAGCAGGGCGCGCACGGCGCGCGGGCGAATGCCGTACTCGCGCTCGAGACCGGGGAGACCATCCGGGCGGCCGATGAAGTCGGGCGTGAAGCCGGCGACCAGCTGCGCCGACACCCGCGCCAGATCCGAGAGCGACGCCAGGCCGTACCGTTCAGCCGTCTCACGGCGCACCGCGATGGCATACGAGTTGGAGAAGCCGAGCGGTGGAAGCCACCGCACATCGTACCGCCGCGCGAACTCCCGCGACACGCGGGCGTAGACGTCGCCGGGGTCGCTGCGCGGCGCCTCCCCGAGGATCGCGAGGAGCCCGGTGCCGGTGTATTCGGGGTAGACGTCGATCTCCCCCGCGCGGAGCGCGGCGAACGCGATCTCGGTCGCGCCGAGTCCCGGGCGCCGGTCCACGCGGATTCCTTCGTGCTCCAGGAGCTGCGCGAACATCTCCGCGAGCAGGTACGACTCGCCGAACGGCTTGCTGCCGACGATCACCGGTGCGTCGGACTGTGCGGCGGCCGCCGCTGGAGCGGAGACCAGGGCGCCCGTAAGTGCCGCCATCGCCAGGCGCCTCACGAGAGCCGGCTCCGAGCGAGGAGCATCCGGACGTAGGGGGTGGCCGGAGCCTGGATCAGCTGTGCGGTAGGCGCGAGCTGCTCGATACGGCCGGCTCGGAAGACGGCGATGCGATCGGCGAGCCTGGCCGCTTCGTGCAGGTCGTGCGTCACGAGTGCCGCCGTCATTCGCAGCTCGGCGCGGAGCGCGGCGAAGCTCTCCTGCAGCTCACCGCGGGTGATCGCATCGAGCGCGCCGAACGGCTCGTCGAGCAGCACGACCGACGGGCGCGCCGCCAGTGCGCGTGCGATCGCGACGCGCTGGCGCTGGCCGCCGGAGAGCTGCCGCGGCCGGCGCTCACCGAACTCGTCAGGCGGCAGCCCGACGAGCGCCAGCGCTATGTCGGCGGCGTCGGCGGCGTCGCCCGGCGACTCGCCGCGCAGCCAGGGCACGAGTCCCACATTGCGACGGACGGTCCAGTGTGGCAGAAGCCCGCCATCCTGCGGGACGTAGCCGACGTGGCGGCGAAGCGCGATGGGGTCGGCGTCGCGTACCGACGCGCCATCGACCTCGACCTCGCCGGCGTCAGCTTCCACCATTCGATTGAAGCAGCGCAGGAGCGTCGTCTTGCCGGCGCCGCTCTCGCCGACGAGAGCCACGCACTCTCCTTGTGCGACGTCGATGGAGACGCCGTCGAGCGCGATCACATCGCCATAGCGCTTGGAGACGGCGTGAGCGCGCAGGACGGTGGGGAGGGGCGAGGAGAAGGCGTCGGGCACGGGGGCATGGTACGTCGGAAGTCGGGAATCGGGAATCGGGAGCCCGGAATCCTGAGGCCCGGTCGCTGTCCGTTTCCGCCCGGAACCGCGCAACCCACCTCGGCACTAGTCCGACGCGCTCGACTCCCGCCTCCCGCCTCCCGACTCCCGCAGAATGCCCTCCACTTCCGCGTCCGTGGTCTGCGAGAAGTCCTCGTACCACAGCCCGACCGCCTCGAACGGCTCCGGGGTCATCGCGCAGACGATCTCGTCGACCTCCAACCGGAAGTCGTCGCACGTCGTCGGTGCCGCCACCGGAACCGCGACCACGAGTCGCTCGGCGCCACGATCGCGCAGCGCGCGGACGGCCGCGCGCATCGTCGCGCCGGTGGCCAGCCCGTCGTCGACGACGATGACGACGCGGCCCTTCGGGTCGACCGCGGGTCGGTCGCCTCGATAGGTGCGCTCGCGCCGCTCGAGCTCGCGGCCCTCCTGCGCGGCGACGGCCTCGATCACGTCAGTCGTGATGCGCAGAGCCCGGACCACATCGTCGTTCAGCACGAGCGTGCGTCCCGTCGCAATGGCGCCGAGCGCCAGCTCCTCGTGGCCCGGCACGCCGAGCTTCCTGACGACGAACACATCGAGCGGGGCGCCGAGCGCCGCGGCGATCTCGTGGGCGACCGGCACGCCGCCGCGCGGCAGCGCGAGGACGAGCACCCGCGGATCGCCGGCGTAGTGGCGCAGCAGCGACGCGAGCGCCTGACCCGCGTCGCGGCGATCGTGAAAGCGGCGTGGGAGGGGCTCGCTGCGGCGGAAGATCATGCGCGGCGCCGGCCCGGTTGCATGTCCGGAGCCGCGGCGCACGCGGGCGCGATCGCGTCGCCCTCGGACCGCGCTCCTAACGTCGGATGACCCCGCACGCGATGCGGTCTCCCGCGGCGCCGGCTGGATCGGTGGCGTAGTCGTCGGCGAACTGGTGGATCACCAGCGCCGCACCGTCGTCGTCCAGAAGCCCGCCATCGCCGTCGAGCCGCAGCCCGCGCGCGTACACCTCGACCCGCAGCGTCCCGTTGGCCTGCAGATGGATGTTCGGGAGGTCGCCGGCATGCGGTCCTTCCGGATTCCGGTAGCCGTGCCGCGCACCGGCGGGGTTGAAGTGGCCGCCGGCCGCATCGAAGGTCGGCGTGCAGCTGCCGGTCGTATGCAGATGCATCGCGTGCGTTCCCGACGGGATGGACGCGAGGTCGGCAATGATCAGCACCCCGTCCGTGACCTGCTGGAGCGTGGCGTCGCCGACCCGACGACCGTTGACGTCCGAGAGTTCTGCGCGGGCCGACTGGAGCTGCGGTGAAGGGGTTTGCCGGACCCGCGAGCATCCCGCGATGGCGAAGGCAAGGCTCAGGAGAGCGACGGTCGTCTGCACTTTCATTGCATTGGTCTCCCCGAAAATCGTAAGGATGTGGCAAGATGGAGGCCGAATCGGCCGGGCCACCAGTCGTTGCCCCTCTCGACGGATGCAGGAAACAGGCTATCTTGGGCCGACTGGATCGACCCGGCCGAGCCTGGCGGTTCATCACCCGCCGCGGCCCGCTCAACCACTCCCACGAATTCTCCCTTCGGAGGTCCTGTATGGTCAGATCGGTGCAGCGTTGGCTCGCGCGCGCGCTCGTCGCGCTCGCCGCGTTCGCGAGCGTGGCCGCCGCGCAGTCAGGGCAGATCACCGGGCGGGTCACCGACGCCGAGACGGGCTCGCCCGTGAGCGATGTGCGAGTGGAGGCGCGGAGTGGGGGCGTGGTGCGGACGGCGCTCAGCACGACGAGCGGCTCGTACCGACTCGGGGGGCTTCCGGCCGGTGAGTTCACGGTGAGGTTCGCGCGAGTGGGCTACGCCGTGTCGACGCGCACCGCGACGGTGGGCGAGGGCGCGACCGTGACGCTGGACGCGACGCTCACGGCGGTGGCCGTGGAGCTGAACCCGACCATCATCTCGGCCGGGCGCGTGGAGGAGAAGGCGCTCGAGGCGCCCGCGTCGGTCGCCGTGGTGCCGGAGCGGGACATTCAGGAAAGCCCGACGCTCACCCTGAACGACCAGATCAAGAGCCAGCCCGGCGTCGACATGGCACAGACGGGCCTCGTGACGAACAACACCGTGACGCGGGGCTTCAACAACGTGTTCTCCGGGTCGATGCTGACGCTGACGGATAATCGTTATGCGTTCGTGCCCTCCCTGCGTGTCAACACGTCGTTCCTCGTGCCGACCGCCAACGAGGACATCGGGCGCATCGAGGTCCTGCTCGGCCCCGCCTCGGCGCTCTACGGGCCGAACTCCGCGAACGGCGTGATGCACGTGATCACCAAGACGCCGTTCGAGTCGCAAGGGACCACCCTCTCGCTGGGGGGCGGCACGCGTGGCCAGTCCGACGCGCTACCGGCAGGGGTGGATGAGGACCTCGGCGACCGGACGTTCACGCGCGCGGCGCTGCGCCATGCGGGAGTCGTCGGCGAGCGGTTCGGCTACAAGCTCTCCGGGCAGTACATGCAGGGCACCGACTGGCGGTTCGACGACCCGGGTGAGCCGGACTCCATCCGTGCCTATCCAGGCGCCCCGCCGAGCCGGTGTTCCAGCGAGAGTGGACTGTGCCTCAACGTGCGCGACTTCGACGTGGAGCGGTGGGCTCTCGAGGGACGGACGGACTTCAGGCCTACTGAGCAGACCGACTTCATCCTGGGTGCCGGCGCCTCGCATGCCGGCAGCGCGATCGAGATGACCGGCCTCGGCGCTGCCCAGGTGAAGGACTGGCGGTATACGTACGTCCAGGGCCGTGCACGATGGAACCGGCTGTTCGTGCAAGGCTTCGTCAACATGTCCGACGCGGGCGATACGTACCTGCTTCGCACGGGCCAGCGCATCATCGACGAGTCGCGCATGTACGTCGGACAGGTGCAGCACGGCATGTTCGTCGGCGAACGGTTCGACTTCATCTACGGCGTGGACGCCCAGAAGACCGATCCCAGCACCGGCGGCACGATCAATGGACGCAATGAAGACATCGATGAGATCACCGAGGTCGGCGCCTATCTGCACAGCAAGACGGCGCTGACCGACCGGCTCGACCTGTTCGCCGCGATCCGCGTCGATGATCACAGCGAGCTCGAGGATCCCGTCTGGTCGCCGCGCGGCGCACTGGTCTTCAAGGCGACCGACAACCACAGCCTGCGGTTCAGCTACAACCGGGCCTTCAGTACCCCGAGCACGAACAACCTATTCCTCGACATCGTTGCGGCGCAGATCCCGGTGCTCACCGCGACGTACAACGTGCGCACGCTCGGCGTGCCCAAGGAAGGATTCACCTTCAGCCGCGAGTGTCCGTCCGGCGTCGGGGGACTGTGCATGCGTTCGCCGTTCGCGCCGAATCCCGACGCGTTCATTCCGGCCGACGCAACGTTGATGTGGCAACTCGCGGCGCAAGTCATCTACGCGCAGTCCAATCAGCAGATCGATCTGCGTGCCGCGCCGGCGCCGACGGCCCAGCAGGTCGGGACCGTGCTCCGCGCCCTCAACCCCACGACGGGACTGTTCAGTACCGTCGAGCCCGGAGATGTCACGAACATCAGCCGGCTCGAGCCCACGACCAACGAAGTGCTCGAAGGCGGATACCGAGGAATTCTCGGTGAGCGGCTCCTGCTGGCGGCGAACGTCTTCTACGAGAAGCGGACGAACTTCATCGGTCCGCTCATTGTCGAGACGCCGAATGTGTTCTTCGAAGCGCAGGGCCTCGCCGCCTACATCGCGGCGCTCCTGGAGCAGGGCGGCATGCCGGCTGCGCAAGCGGCGCAGCTCGGTCAGCAGTTCGGGTTCGGCATTGGCGGCATCTCCGACAACGCGACTCGAGGCCTGCCGCTTGGAACGGTTTCGCCCGTTGGAGGACTGGCCTCGGGGCATGATTTGATTCTCACCTATCGCAACTTTGGTGAGCTCGATCTGTACGGAGCGGACTTTGGGGTCGATGTGCTCCTCACGGACCGGTGGACTGCGTCAGGCACGTTTTCGTGGGCGAGCGACGACTTCTTCCCGCAGTCCGAGGTGGGTGGTCTGACCGACATCGCGCTCAACGCGCCGAAAACGCGTGGCACGGCCGGGCTGCGATACCGGACGGACATGGTCACCGTGCAGGGCCGCGGGCGCTTCGCGGCGGCGTTCCCGATGAACTCCGGCGTGTACATCGGCGACGTGGAATCCCATACGCTGATCGATTTCAACGTGTCGTACCGGCCGAACTTCGCGCCGAACACGCTCTTCTCGCTCGATGTGCAGAACGCGTTCAACGATCAGAAGCAGCAGTTCGTCGGCGCGCCGGCGATCGGCCGCCTGGTGTTCCTGCAGGCGCAGTACACGTTCGGCGCGCGGTAGCCGGACCGCGTGAGCCGGAGCGCGCTGCTCGCTCCGCTGCTCGACCCTGACGCGCGCCCGGTGGTCGGCCACCGGGGCGCGTCGGGGGACGCGCCGGAGAACACCCTCCCCTCGTTCGAGCTCGCAGTCTCGTCAGGCGTGGACGCGCTGGAGTTCGACGTGCACCTCGCCGCCGACGGCGTGCCGGTCGTGATCCACGATCCGACCCTCGGCCGCACGACCGACCGCAGCGAAGCCATCGCCGCGCTCCCGTACGCCGCCATTCGCGAGGCGGACGCCGGCGCGCGCTTCACGCCCGACCTCGGCCGCACCTTTCCGTTCCGCGGGCGGGGCATCCACGTCCCTACGCTGGAGGAGGTGGTCACCGCATTTCCCGATCTTCCGCTCGTGATCGAGATCAAGACGGTGGGCGCGCAGGAGGAGGCGCTGCGCGTGCTCGAGCGGCACGGCTGCCGCCCCCGGGCCATCGTGTCTTCGTTCGATCCGCTGGCGGTCGCGCGCTTTCGCATGGAGGGCTGGATGACCGGCGCGGCGAGCGGGGAGGCGGCGCGCCTCAAGTTCGCGCCCCGCGCGCCGTCGGCGGTGCCGTACCGCGCCCTCTTCGTGCCGGTCACTTGGCGCGGCATCCCGGTGCCCACGCGCGGCTTCGTGGCGAGAGCGCGAGCGCTCGGCGTTCCGGTGCACGTGTGGACGGTGAACGACGCGGCCCTGGGCGTCCGGCTCTGGCGCCGCGGGTGCGCCGGAATGATCGGGAACTATCCGCGCGCGCTGCTCGAGGCCCGTGCGGTGCACCACGGGGCCTGACGACTCAGAGCCGCTCGAGCCCGCCGAGGTCGTGCGGCTCGCGCCGCGCCGGATGGAGGAAGCGGAGCGCCGGTTCGACGAGCGCCGCCCACGCGTGCTCGTCGTGGCCGGCGCCGCTCGCCTCGTGATACCGCAGATCCCGCCCGAGCATCCATCCTTTGCCGAGCATCGCGTCGCGCAGCGCGCGCACGGCCGGCGCGCCCGTGCGGCCCTCGCTGGTGCCGACGGAGAGCCAGACGCGGAGCGCGGATCGCGCGGGGAGTGCGCGCACCTGCCTGACGATGCGTCGGCGATCCCACCAGGCCGAGGGCGACAGCGCGGCAACCCGGCCGAACACGTCGGGATGCCGGAGCGCGATCCACAGCGCGGTCAGACCTCCTAACGAGGAACCGCCGATCCCGTAGGCTCCGGCCCCCGAGCGCACCCGGTAGTGCGCCGCCATGAAGGGGAGTACGTCCTCGAGCAGCGCCCGCTCGTACCGCTCCGCGCCCCCGCCGCGCTTCTCGCGGGCGTCCCGGGTGGGCGTCAGCTCGTCGATGCGCTGCTCACCGGCGTGAAACAGTCCCGCGACGATCACCGGCTCGATCGCGCCGGCGTCGATGAGCGCCGGCACCGTCTCGTCCAGACGCCAGTCCTGGCTCAGCGGCGACGTCGCGGCGAAGAGGTTCTGCCCGTCCTGCAGATACAGCACGGGATACCGACGCAGCCGCTCGCGCTCGTAGCCGGGGGGCAGCAGCACCGCCAGCGTGCGGGTCGCGCCGAGCTGGGCAGGCTTGAAGCGCGTATGCAGCCGGAGCTCGGCGGAATTGGGCATCGCGGAAGGTTAGACCGCGGGCGGTCCGATCGGGATGGCCCGGTTGATACCGGCCGTGACGCCCCAGCCGTCCGCGCCGCCGACGTCGGCGTGCTCGGCGGCGCCACATCCGAGGGCATCTCGCGCGCGGGCGGATCGCAGCGTAGACTGGGGGTACGGGCGCTCCTCGCCCGTACCGCGATGCTCGCGGTCTCCGCAGTGGGGCGCAATGATGACGCGCTTGATGTCGTCCTGGAGTGCCGTGCTCGCGGCGCTCCAGGTCATGCCTGCCGGCGCCTCCGGACAGGAGGTGCGCGGCACCGTCCGCGATGCGTCGGGAGCGCCGGTCGCCGGCGCGGTGGTCGAGCTCCATGCCGGCGATCGCGCCGTTGCGCGCGTCCTGGCAGGCGACCGCGGGCAATACCGGCTCACGGCGCCGGAGGGCGGAACCTATCGAGTTCGCGTGCTGCGCATCGGCTACCGACGCGTGAATGGCGCGACGCTCGCGGTGCCCGATCGCGGCTCGCTCGCACATGATGTCGTCGCTTCGTCGGATGCCGTCCGCCTCGCCGACATGGTCGTGCGGGTCGACCGGCGCTGCCTCGTCAGGCCCGCCGAAGGCGCGCAGGCCGCCGCTCTGTGGGAGGAGGCGCGCATTGCGTTGTTCGCCGCCGAACTCGCCGTCGATGCGGGCTACTGGGCGCGGACGCGACAGTTCGAGAAGGAGCTGGACCGGCGGAGCGGCCGCCCGTCGTTCGAGCGCGTCTGGACCGAAGACCGGACCGTGTACGGCAGCCCCTTTTCCGCGCTCCCCGCGCCCGTGCTGGCCGAGAGCGGCTACGTGCGCCCCTCGGGCGACACCGTCGCGTACTACGCGCCGGATGCGAGGGTGCTCGTCCATGACGCGTTCCTCGATACCCATTGCTTCGGCGTCGACGAGTCGCTCGTGAACCAGGGTCTGATCGGCCTGCGCTTCGAGCCCGTGGACGAGTTGCGCCACCCCGATGTCCAAGGCACCCTCTGGCTCGACATCGAGACCGCGGAGCTTCGATGGCTCGATTACGTGTACACGCGGCTGCCGCGAATCGTCCCGCGCGAGGCGCGCGGCGGGCGCGTGGATTTCCGGCGCCTGTCGGACGGCGGATGGATCATCCAGGCGTGGCGCATCCGCATGCCCGTCTACACGATCACGCGGCGAAAGCGGGAGGCCATGCCGTTCGGCGGCCCGCGGGAGTATCAGCAGCGTACGGTGACGGCGATCCGCGAGCGGGGCGGGGAGGTGGTCGCGATCGACCGCCGGCGGCCGTCGCCGGAGTGACCCGCGCGGCGCACGGCGCGAGACGAACGTACCCGGCTTCGCGCCCCGCGCCGCATGCCGCCTATCGATTCATGATCATCGAATCGCGCTTCGCCTTGAATTCCGTGCCCGCCTTCCATTCCGGCATCGCCGGCGTCTGCGCGACGATGTAGCCCACGCGGAACAGCGCGCGCGTGTCATCCACCGCTCCGGTGAGATCCCAGTCGGGCTTTACCTCATCGGACAACGCGTGGTAATCCGTCGAGGTGTATTCCTCGCGCTTCTGCATGCCGTACCCCTCGGGCTTCCCGATGAAGTCCGTGCCCGCATCGACGTAGAGCGCAGGAACCCCCTGCTTGGCGAACTCGAAGTGGTCGGAGCGGTAGTAGAACCCCTTCTCGGGCTCCGCGTCAGGCTTGACGGTCCGGTTCTCGGTCGCGAGCACCCGGCGCAGCACGTCGTCCAGCGTCGAGTTGCCGTAGCCGACGACGACCATGTCGCTGGTCCGGCCCCACTGGTTGATGCCATCCATGTTGATGTTCGCGACGGTCCGGTCGTGCGGGTACAGCGGATTGCTCGCGTAGTACTTCGCGCCGAGCAGGCCCTTCTCCTCGGCCGTCACGGCCAGGAAGAGAATCGAACGGCTCGGTGCCGTGTCGAGGGCCGCGAACGCCTCGGCAATCTCGAGCAGCGCCGCGGTGCCGCTGGCGTTGTCCAGCGCCCCGTTGAAGATCTGGTCGCCCTGCGCCGTCGTGTCGCGGCCGAGGTGGTCCCAGTGCGCCGTGTAGACGACGAACTCGTCAGGCCGCGAGCTGCCGGTGAGCTTCGCCAGCACGTTCTTCGACTGGATGCGGCGAACGCCGATGTCGACGTCGAAGCTCGCACGCGCGTCGAGCGTGACCGGCCGGAACTCCTTCGTGGCGGCGGCGGCCTTCAACGAGTCGAAGTCGTAGCCGGCCGCGCTGATGATCTGCTTCGCCTTGTCGAGCGAGAGCCAGCCTTCGACGGGCACGCGGTCGCCGGCGGCCGCCGATGGCACATCGAACTGCTCCCGCGAGAAGCTCCCCTCGACCACGGCGTACGGGTATCCGGCGGGGCCCGTCTCGTGCACGATCATGGCCGCCGACGCCTTCTTCTCGCTGGCGATCTCGTACTTGTACGTCCACCGGCCGTAGTACGTCATCGCGTTGCCCTTGAACATCGCCGAGTCGAGCTGGCTCGTGTCGCCTGACGACTTCACGGCCGGGTCGTTCACGAGCATGATGATCGTCTTACCCGTCACGTCGACGTCCTTGTAGTCGTCCCAGCCGAACTCGGGCGCCACGACGCCGTATCCGACGAAGACGATCTCGCTGTCGTTCACCGTCGTCTTCGCCCGATCGTGGCGCGAGCTGGCGACGTACTCCTGCGGGAATCGCGCGGTGATCGGCCGTCCGCCGGCAATGAAGCTCGCCGAGGGGCTCGACGTGTAGCCGATCAGGTCGACGTCCTGTGTGAACGTGCCGTCGGGGTTCCCTGGCTCGAGTCCCAGCGCCTGGAACTGGCGCGTGAGATAGGCGACCGTCTTCTCCTCGCCGGCGGTGCCGGGGGAGCGCCCCTCCATGGAATCCGCGGCGAGGTCGTTGATCCGCGCCAGCATGCCGTCGGCCTCGATGGCCTGCGCCGCGGCGGCCACGTGCTCCGCGCTGGCGGTCGAGTCGGCGAAGGTCGTCGCATCGTCCCCCCGCGCGCAGGCAGCGAGGGCGACGAGGAGGAGCGGGAGGAGACTGCGTGCGTGTGATTTCACTGGAGTTCCATGGGTGTCTGTTACCGGCGGCCGCTGCGAATCGGCGCGGCGGAAGGGCAGCGTACGGCGTTTTCAGTCTGCACGGAGAACCGCGGTCGCGCCAGCCTGCATGTTGCATGGCTCGACTCGTCACCCCGGGGGAGCCAGAGGCCACACGTGCCCATACCGACGTTCGTCAACGCGCGGATCTCGCTCCCCGAGGCAACCCGGTCCGCGCTGGAACGGAATGCGGACCTCGCGATCCGGGTGAGCGCCCCGGACGCGTTCCCGGGCCTCCTTCGAGCCGAAGTCGAGCGCGGAACTCGCCGAGTGCTCGTGGTCGGTGGAGACGGCACCATGTCGGCAGCGGCGTCGGTTCTCGTGCACACCGGGACCGAGCTGGCGCTGCTTCCCGCGGGCACGCTCAACCACTTCGCCCGCGACTACGCCATTCCGACGTCGCATGATGACGCCCTCGCGCTCGCGCGGACCGGTGCGTCGCGACCCGTCGATGTCGGTTGGGTGAACGATCGCTGCTTCATCAACACCAGCTCCGTGGGCGCGTACGTGCGGTTCGTGCGCGCTCGCGAGCGCCTCGAACGGCTCCTCGGCTATCGCCTCGCGAGCATCGTGGCTGCGCTGCAGGTCCTGTTACGCGTCAGGCGCTTCAGGGTCTCGATCGAGGCGGGTGGCCAGCTGCGCGCGTACGAGACGCCGCTCGTCTTCGTGGGGGTCGGGGAGCGCTCACTGGGGCTGCCCCATGCCGGCGCGCGCGTCCATGCCGGACGCTCCGCGCTCCACGTGCTGGTCCCGCGTCCGGGCACGCGGATCCGCATGGTCGGCCGCTACGCGCTCGCGGCGCGGGGGACGACCGCCGGCGCGAGCTTCACCGCCAGGCTCGCCGAGGAGATGTTCGGCGACTGGTGCACGATCGAGCTGCGGCGCGCCAGCGGGTGGGTCGCCATCGATGGGGAGCTGGCGCTGCTCCAGGCGCCGCTCCGCTACCGGCTGGAACGAGCCGCGCTCCGGGTCGTGATGCCGGCGGTCGGCACGTAGGACGCGTCGACCCCTCACTGCTCCAAGTCCTGCTTCATCCGCGCGAGCAGATCGACGGCATGACGTGCGTACGGTGAGATCCATCGATCATGAAGCTGCTTGATGGGCCAGGCGTTCAGGTGATTCCAGCGGTGGCGACCCTCGCGCCGCGGGATGATCAGCCCCGCGCGCTCCAGCACGCCGAGGTGCTGCATCACGGTGCAGCGGTCGAGGTCGTCGAAGTGGGCGCAGAGCTCGCCCGTCGTCCGGGCGCGCGACCTCAGGAGGTCGAGGATCGCGCGGCGCCTCGGGTCGGCCAGGGCCTTGAAGACGAGATCGTCTTGCGTCGCGGATTTCATGTTATAATATTATAACATAATCCGAGAGCGACAACCCCCAGAGGCGGACACCAGGGAGGCCGGGATGGAGCCGACGTTCGAAGTGCAGCTGAAGATTCGGAAGCCGGTGAGCGAGGTGTTCGAGGCAGTGGTGAACCCGCGGGAGCTGAGCGGCTACTTCACGCAGGAGGCGCGGGGGCGCCTGGAGGAGGGCGCGACCGTGTGGTGGCGGTTCGCGGAGGCCGAGGGCGAGTTCCCGGTGCAGGTGCGCCAGGTCGTGCGAAACGAACGGATCGTGCTGGAGTGGGAGTCGGGCGAGGGCGGATACGACACGACGGTCGAGATGCGATTCGCGCCGCTGCCTGGCGACGAGACGATGGTGCAGATCCGGGAGTCGGGGTGGCGCGACACGCCGGAGGGAGTGGCGAGCTCGTACGACAACTGCGGCGGGTGGATGCACATGATGTGCTGCCTCAAGGCGCATCTCGAGTACGGCATCAACCTGCGAGAGGGCGGGGCGCGGTAAAGGCTCGGGTGGTCGCGCCTAACCGGGGGGGAACGATGACGGGGCAGGCCGTGGAGGCCTGCCCCGTCGTCGTGCGCTTGCGCCGTGCCTTGCAGCCCTATGACGCCGATTCTGACATGATCCTTGTACAATGACGAAGGCCGCCTAACTAAGAGGCGGCCTGATCGTTGCCCTGCAAGGCTCCCGAGGAGGGACTCGAACCCCCGACCCGGTGATTAACAGTCACCTGCTCTACCATCTGAGCTACTCGGGAAGGAACGCAGAAAGGTAGTGGGGGGCCGGCGGTGGGTCAACGCGACTCGAGCGGTCCCGACGGCCACCAGTGAGTCCGCGTCGTCGCCGTGACATCACCCCGACCGGAGCTCGGGCCCAGCCACGGCGGCATCGCGCCGGTCTCCTGGTTCGCCCTTGCCGATGCCCAACGCCGGACCAAGCCACCGCCCGGTGTGCGAGTCCGCTGCACGTGCGATCTCCTCCGGCGTGCCCATGGCCACCACCGCGCCGCCGCCGTCGCCCGCTTCCGGGCCCATGTCGATGATCCAGTCGGCGAGCTTGATGACGTCCAGGTTATGCTCGATGAGCACCACCGTGTGGCCCTGATCGACCAGCCGGTCGAGCACCCTGACGAGTTTCCGAATGTCCTCCAGGTGCAGCCCGGTCGTCGGCTCATCCATGATGTACATCTTGCGGCCGCGCGTCTTGGCGCCGGCCGTGAGCTCGCGCGCGATCTTGATGCGCTGCGCTTCGCCGCCCGAGAGCGTCGGCGCCGGCTGGCCTAACCGCAAGTAACCGAGCCCCACCTGCTGCAGCTGCCACAGCGCCTGACCGAGCTTCTCCTCGCGCGGAAACGCGCGGATCGCCTCGTCCACGGTGAGCTGCAGCGTCTCGTGGATGTTGCGTCCGTTCACGGTGACCTGCAGGACCTCGGGCTTGAAGCGCCGCCCGCCGCAGTCGTCGCACGCCACGAACACGTCGGCCATGAAGATCATCTCGACCTCGAGCTGGCCCGCGCCCTCGCATCCCTCGCACCGGCCGCCCGCGACGTTGAAGCTGAAGGTCCCGGGCGTGTAACGCCGCTTCCGCGCCACCGGCGTCTCGGCGAAGATCCGACGGATCTCGTCGTACGCCTTGATGTAGGTGACGGGATTGGAGCGCGGCGACCGGCCGATCGGCTCCTGGTCGATGAGCACGACGTCGTCGATCGGCTCCCAGCCGGTGAGCGACGCATAGGCGCCGACGCGCTCCCCCAGGTGCCGCTTGGCGGAATGCTCGCCGCGCAGGTGCGTCTCGAGGGCGCGGTACAGCACGTCGTGCACGAGGGTGCTCTTCCCGGAACCCGACACTCCCGTCACGACGGTGAGCGCGCGCAGCGGGATCCGGACGTCCACGCCACGCAGGTTGTGCTCGCGCGCCCCGGTCAGCGTCACCCAGCGCGGGCCGAGCCGGCGCCGCTCGTCAGGCAGGGGGATCGATCGTTCGCCGACCAGGTAGCGGCCCGTCAACGGGCTCTCGGCGGCGCGCGCCACCGGACCGCTCCAGACGATCCGCCCCCCGTGCTCGCCGCTGCCCGGCCCCATCTCGATCATGTGGTCCGCGGCGCGGATCGCCTCCAGGTCGTGCTCCACGACGAGCACCGTGTTACCCGCATCGCGCAGCCGCCGGAGCAGGCCGAGGAGCCGGTCGAGATCGCGCGGGTGGAGGCCGATGGATGGCTCATCGAGCACGTACAGCGCATCGACGAGCTGCGCCCCGAGCGAGTTGGCGAGCGCAATGCGCTGCGCCTCGCCGCCCGAGAGCGTGCGCATTGCCCGCTGCATCGTCAGGTACCCGAGGCCGACATCCACGAGGAACTGCACGCGGCTCTCCGCCTCGCGCAGGATGCTCGCGGCGATCGTCCGCTCGTGCTCCGAGAGCGGCAGCGACCCGAGCCAGCCGGCCAGCTGGGCGACCGGCAGGTCGGCCACCGCGGCGATGGTGCGGCCGGCGACGCGCACGCCCAGCGACTCGGGACGGAGGCGGGTGCCGCGGCACGCCGTGCACTCCATCGCCGTCTGGTACTGCCGGAGGAACACGCGGATGTACTGCTTGTAGCGCTTCTCCTCGAGGTCGCGCAGAAACGGGAAGATCCCCTTGTAGCCTTTCGTGCGCGCATGCAGGAGCGCCTGACGATGCTCCAGGTCGAGCGCCTTCCACGGCGTACCCATCGGAATGCGGTTCTTCTTCGCGAACTCGGCGAGCGCCCGCCGCTTGTTCTCGTAGCGCGGCTTGGTCCAGGGGTCGAGCGCGCCGTCGCGCAGCGAGCGCTCGGGGTCGCACACGATGAGCGCCTCGTCGTACTCGAGCACGGCGCCGAAGCCGTTGCAGGTGGGACAGGCGCCGCGCGGATTGTTGAACGAGAACAGCTGCGGCGTCGGCGTGGGTGCACGGTAGCCATCGTACGCGCACTCGAACCGTTCGGTGAACCGCAGGCGGTGAACCGGCTCGGTGAAACCCGTGGGCCGTGCGGGCGACGCGAGCAGCACCACGCACTCTCCGTCTCCTTCGCGAAAGGCCGCCGCGATCGCCTCCGCGATCCGCCCACCCACGTCGCTCGTCAGGGCGAGCCGGTCGGCGATGACCAGCAGCTCTTCCGCACGCGTCAGTTCGTCCCCGTCGACCGCCAGTTCATCGAGATGCAGGATCGCGCCATCCACGGCGACCCGGAGGAACCCCTGCGCGCGCAGGTTTTCCAACAGCGTCGCCTGGCCAACCTTGGTGCTCCGCGCGAGCGGGAACGCGACGGAGAACCGCGTCCCATCCGCGAGGCCGAGGACCGTGTCGGTGGCCGACTGCACCGTGTCCGGGCGGATCTCGCGGCCGCAGATCCCGCAGAGCGTCCGGCCAACCCTGGCCCACAGCAGCCGCAGGTAGTCGTAGATCTCCGTGGCGGTGCCCACGGTGGAGCGTGCGGTCTTGACGGGATTGCGCTGCTCGATCGCCACGGCGGGGGAGATGCCCTCGATGTGGTCGACGTCAGGCTTCTCCATGCGCTCGAGGAACTGCCGTGCGTAGGCGGAGAGCGATTCCACGTAGCGCCGCTGGCCTTCGGCATAGATCGTGTCGACGGCCAGCGACGATTTCCCCGAGCCGGACGGTCCCGTGATGACGGTGTACGACCGCCGCGGGATGTCGACATCGAGGTTCTTCAGGTTGTGCTGCCGGGCGCCGCGGACTGCGAGGACGGACAACTCGAGGGTTCGGGGTTGGGGGTTTGGGGTCTAGCGAGGTGAGCGCCTGCGCCGCCGCAAAATCTAGCGTCGAAACCCGAACGAAGTCCGCTGCGCGCCCCCGCCCGAGTCCCCCGTCCCCCAGCCCTTAGTTCTTTCTCCGCATCGCCAACCGGGCGATGAGCAGCACCATGATCGCGCCGAACGTTGCGATGGCGATGGAGCGGAGGTTCAGCGTGCCGGCCGTCACGGTGCCCCAGCCGAGCGCCGTTCCCACCAGTCCTCCCACGAACGCGCCGAGGACGCCCAGCAGGATGGTCACGATGCAGCCGGCGGGATCGCGGCCGGGGACCAGGAACTTCGCGAGAGTGCCGGCCAGCAGTCCGAGCAGGATCCAGTACAGCCAGAGGGGCATGGCCGGCGCTTAGGAGGAGGGACGGCCGGGAAGGGCGCTCGTCAGCGCCGGCGCCGCGCGGGGCAGGGCAGCGAAGGCGAACAGAATGGCCGCCGCACCGGCGACAGCGGCGCCCGCGCTGCCTGGCGAGAACCGCCACGCCCACGGCGCGCCCGCGATGATCCCGGAGAGGACGCCGAGCATCGCGCCGACGGACGCGAGGATGGTTGCGACGTCGAGCCGTCGCGGAGTGTGTGCGGGCCACGCACGCCTCGCGATGGCGCCGACGGCGCCGCCGAGCACAATGGCGATCAACAGTCCCACGGATCGTTTCCGCCGCCTGCGGCGTTCGATGGATGCGCGCGATGCGCGCGGCGCACGGTGCGCCGTTCGTTGACCCGTCGCGTGAGCCAACGTAGCATTCCAGCCGCATGCTGTCGACTGCCGCGCCGCACGAGGAAGAGGCGCTCGGAAAAGCGTACGACGCCCGGCTGATGCGCCGCCTGCTGCGGTACGTGGCACCCTATCGCGGCCTCGTACTCGCCGCGCTGGCGGCGCTCAGCGGCAGCGCGCTCCTCCAGCTCGCCGGCCCGCTGCTCACCAAGCGGGTGATCGACGTGGCGATCCCCGCCGGCGACACGGACATGATCGTGCAGGCGACGCTGCTGTTCGTCGCCGCGCTCGTCGGTCAGTTCCTGTTCACCTACCTCGAGACGCTCCTGACGAGCGTGCTCGGTCAGCGCGTGATGCGAGACCTGCGGCTGCAGATCTTCTCGCACCTCCAGCGCCTGCCGGTTCCGTTCTTCGACCGCAATCCCGTCGGCCGGCTGATCACCCGCGTCACGTCGGACGTCGAGGCGCTGAACGAGCTGTTCACCGCTGGCGTGGTGGCGGGCCTGGGCGACGTGTTCACCCTCGTCGCCATCAGCGCGGTGATGCTGTCGATCGACTGGCAGCTCGCGGTCGCGGCGTTCATCGTAATCCCCGCGGTGTTCGGCGTGTCCCGCCTGTTCCAGGCGCGCGTCCGCGACGCCTATCGAGACATCCGCACACGGCTCGCGCGGATCAACGCGGTGCTACAGGAGCGGCTCGCCGGCGTGCGCGTGGTGCAGCTCTTCGGACGTGAGGCGCACGAAGCACGGGTGTTCGACCGCGCGAACCGCGACCATCTCGATGCGCACCTGCGGTCGATCCGCATCTACGCGCTCTACTTTCCGGCGATCGAGATTCTGACGTCGGTGGCGCTCGCGAGCCTGATCGTGGCGGGCGCCTACCGAGTCGAAATGGACGTGGCGAGCGTCGGGACCCTCGCCGCGTTCCTGCAGTTCGTGCGGCGGTTCTTCCAGCCGCTCCAGGATCTTGCGGAGAAGTACAACATCCTGCAGGCGGCGATGGCGAGCTCGGAGCGCATCTTCGGGCTGCTGGACACGCCGGCGGCGGCCGATGTGGTTCCCGCTACGCCCGCGACGCCCCGCGCGGCGGGGCGCGGGGTCACGGTCGCGTTCGAGGACGTCTGGTTCGCCTACGATCTGGCGCATCTCGCCCGGAAGGCCGAGGCACCGGAGGAGCCGGAGTGGGTGCTGCGGGGCGTGTCGTTCTCGGCGCGACCCGGCGAGACCATTGCGCTCGTGGGACACACGGGCGCGGGGAAGACGACGATCATCAACCTGATGCTGCGCTTCTACGAGCCGCAGCGCGGGCGGATCACGCTGGACGGCGTGGACATTCGTGAGATTCCGCTCGAGGAGCTTCGCGCCGCCATCGGGTACGTGCAGCAGGACATCTTCCTCTTCGCGGGGGACATCTCGACGAACATCCGGCTCTCGCAGTCGCTGGACGACCGCGCGGTGGCCGCGGCGGCAGCTCGCGTTGGGGCCGACCGCGTGATCGCCAAGTTGCCCGGGGGGTATTCCCACGTCCTCGCCGAGCGAGGGGCCTCGGTGAGCGTGGGCGAACGGCAGCTGCTGTCCTTCGCACGGGCCATCGCCGCGGAGCCGGCGCTTCTGCTGCTCGACGAGGCCACCAGCGCGGTCGACAGCGAGGTCGAGGCCGAGATTCAGCGGGCCATCAAAGTGCTGATGCGTGGCCGGACGACCGTCGCGGTGGCGCATCGTTTGAGTACCATACTCGAGGCAGATGAAATTCTGGTCCTGCATCACGGTCAGATCCGCGAGCGTGGCTCGCATCGCGACCTGCTTACGCGTGGTGGATTATATGAACGGCTGTATCGGCTGCAGGCCGGCATCGCCGCCGGAAACCTTCCCGCCGAGATGGCAGGCTGATCAACTTGCACGCGCTCTGGGGGCCGGGTAGTTTCTGCCAGCCCGGCCGCGGGCTCTCACACTAGCACTCGACTCCGTGCAGCTTCTGGTCGCCGCCCGAACGGATACCGGGATGATCCGGTCCGGCAACGAAGACAACTTCTATCGGGACGTCAACGCCAACCGCGGCCTCTTCATCGTCGCCGACGGCATGGGCGGCCACGCGGCGGGCGAGGTGGCGAGCGAGATGGCCGTCGAGGTCCTCGCCCGCGAGCTCCACGTGATGCCGGACGAGGGCGATGAGGCGCGTCAGGCGCGCATCTCCGCGGCGCTCAAGCTCGCCAACAAGAGCATCCACGAGCGCACCGTTCAGGAGACGGAGAAGCACGGAATGGGCACGACGGTTTCCGCGCTCATCCTCAAGGACGGCCGATACTTCATCGGGCAGGTCGGCGATTCGCGGGTGTATCTCCTCCGAAGTGGTGAGCTCCGGCAGCTCACGAAGGACCATTCGTACGTCCAGGAGCAGGTCGACGCCGGGGTGCTCACCCCTGAACAGGCGCGGTACCACCCATACAGCAACGTCATTACGCGCTGTGTGGGGGCGGGTTCGGAGGTACAGCCGGACACGCTGGTAGGCGACGTGAAGACCGGCGACGTGTTCCTGCTGGCCACCGACGGCCTGACGGGGATGGTCGACGACCGGCGCCTGTTCCGGCTCCTCTCTTCGCGGGCCACGCCGCAGCGCGTGGTAGAGGCCCTGATCGCCGAGGCGAACGGCCGCGGAGGGCTGGACAACATCACGGCGATCGTGATCCACGTGCTGACGGTGGACGAAGGGGGAGAAGGGGATAGCGAATAGGGACGAGGGAAGGGGGGCAGGGGCCAGGGGTCGGGGTCAGGGGCAGGGCACAACGATCCGAGAGCATCCTGGCCGACCAACGGCACGCCTGACGCGGCGCAGCCCTGCCTCTGACCCCTGACCCCTGACCCCTGGCACCTTCCCCTATCCCCTCTTCCCTGATCCCTCTCCTCCCCTGGCTTCCGCCAACTTCCTCGCGATGCCCCGGTAGAACGCCGCGTCCTCGCGGCGCCCTTGTTCTTCGAGTGAGAGCGCCGCCAGTTCCAGCGCGTACAGGAGGTTGCCCAGATAGAGTTCGGCGATGGTGCCGACGGTGTCGGGCATTGGAAGTCGGGAATCGGGATCGGGAAATCGAAACGGCTCGGCGCAGGCCGGGTCAGCTGCCGCGCGTCCCGTGCCGCTCGATGAGCGCCATCCACTCGCGCTCCGGCAGTTGCATCTCGCGGGCCATGAAGATCCGCAGCCGCCGCGCCGACCGGTAGAGCTGCGCCGACAGCACGGGGAGATTGATCGCCGCCGGCCATCCCTCCGTCGTCAGGCGCCTGACGGCTCCGTCGCGCGTCCGCAGCGGAATATCCAGCCCCAGCATCTGGGGCTTGGCCGGGTAGTCGACCAGCAGCTCGCCGGGCGCCAAGCCCAGTTCGTCGGCGATCGCATCCTCCAGCGCCACGACCCGCGCGTGGTCCAGCGCGATCCAGTCGCCCCAGTGCTCGTCCAGCTCCGCCGCTGGCAGATCGAGGGCCCGCTTGTGCAGCCGTCGTTCGCGCAGGGCGAGCAGCAGCGGCGCCGGGGCGCTCGCCTCCAGGCGATGCAGCACGCCCTCGTCCGTCAGGCGCACGAGCTCGCTCGACTGCAGCACGCCGTCGCGGAGCGCGTCGTCCACGAGGCGCTTGTACATCGCGGTGGCGCTCCGCACCGCGTGGTGCCAGTACACGTTGCGGTACATCTGGTACTTCGCGAACAGGAGCGACTCGAGGGCGGCGAGCCCTTTCTCCGCCACCCCGATGGCGGTTCGCTCCGTGTCGGGGTCGTGGAGCAGCACGAGCGCGTGCAGCAGCCGGTCGACGTCGACCTCGCCGTAGGGCACGCCGCACATCAGCGCATCGCGCTTGAGGTACTCGATCTTGTCGAGGTCGAGCGAGCCGGAGATCAGTCCCTGCAGCGGGCTGTCGCTCGTGCCGCGCATGAGCGCGTGCACATCGTCAGGCGCCGAGGCACCGAGGTGCGTCTGGAGCGCGTGGGCGACGGGGCCGGCGGCGAGGATCGGCAACGCCGCCTGCTCGTGGTCCAGCGCGCCGATCTCTTCCAGCGCGTGCGAGAACGGATAGTGCCCGATGTCGTGCAGCAACGCGGCCGCCCGGAGCACATCGCACTGGCGGCGCGACACGGATCCCAGCTCGCCGCGCTCCTCGATGAGCGACACCGTGCGGCGCGCCAGGTGGTAGGTACCGATGGCGTGCTCGAACCGGGTGTGCGTCGCGCCGGGGTAGACGAGAAACGCGTGCCCGAGCTGCCGCACGTACCGCAACCGCTGGAACGCCCCCGTGTCGATGAGCGCCTCGCCGAGCGCGTCGACGCGGATGTTGTTCCAGAGGGGGTCGCGGATGACCGTCACGGGACGTGGGACGCGGGCCGCGGGATGCGGGCCACATGCGGACTCGGCGCCTTCGGCGCCGCGTCTGGAAATGAAACCGGCCGATTCTGACGAACCGGCCGGTCGGACGTACGGGGCAACTGCCGCTGCCGGACCAATGCGCCCCCCCGCGTCCCTCGTCCCGCGTCGCTCATCCCGCGGTCTTCGGCCCCGCCCCCCGCACCGCCTCTCCCACGTGCGACGCGAACTGCTCGAAGTTCGAGCGGAACATGTCCGCCAGCTTCTTGGCCTGCGCGTCGTACGCCGCGGCGTCCTTCCACGTGCGGCGCGGGTGCAGCACTTCGTCAGGCACGTCCGGCACGTGCGTCGGCACCGACAGGCCGAAGACGGGATCCGTCTCGAACGTCGCATGGTCGAGGGCGCCGCTGAGCGCCGCGCTCACCATCGCCCGCGTGTGGCGTAGCTTCATCCGCGAACCCACGCCGTACGGGCCACCGGTCCATCCGGTGTTCACCAGCCACACGCGCGACCCGTGCTCCCGCAGCTTGGCGCCGAGCATGTCCGCGTACTTCGTGGGGTGCCAGACCAGAAACACCGCGCCGAAGCAGGCCGAGAACGTCGCCTGCGGCTCCGTCACGCCGCGTTCCGTGCCCGCGACCTTCGCCGTGTAGCCGGACAGGAAGTAGTACATCGCCTGCTCGGGCGTGAGCCGCGCGATGGGGGGGAGCACGCCGAAGGCGTCCGCCGTCAGGAACACGATGTTCTCCGGGTGCCCGCCGCGCCCGCTCGGCACGTGGTTCCGGATGTAGTGGATGGGATACGAAGCCCGTGTGTTCTCGGTGATCGCCTGACTCGAGAAGTCCACCTTCCGCGTGTGCGCGTCCAGTACGACGTTCTCCAGCACCGTGCCGAACATCTGCGTCGTGGCGAAGATGTCGGGCTCCGACTCGTCGGAGAGGTTGATCACCTTGGCGTAGCAGCCGCCCTCGAAGTTGAACACGCCATCCTCGGCCCACCCATGCTCGTCGTCGCCGATCAGCCCGCGCTCCGGATCGGCGGAGAGCGTCGTCTTGCCGGTCCCGGAGAGGCCGAAGAACAGCGCCGTGTCGTCGCGCGCGCCGATGTTGGCGGAGCAGTGCATCGAGAGCACGCCCTCCTTCGGCATGAGGTAGTTCATCACGGTGAAAATTGACTTCTTCAACTCGCCGGCGTAGCGCGTGCCGCCGATGAGAATCATCCGCTTTGCGAGATGCAGGATGATGAACGTGCCCGTCCGCGTGCCGTGTGTGTCGGGATCGGCCTGGAACTCCGGCGCGTGGATCACGCTGAAGTTCGGCGCGAAACCGGGGAGCTCGTCGACGTCCGGACGGATGAACATGTTCCGGACGAAGTTGGCATGCCAGGCGTTAGGGGTCACGTAGCGCACGTTGAGCCGGTGGGCGGGATTCGCGCCCGCGTACAGGTCCTGCACGAACAGCTCGTCGCGCGCGTTAAGGTACGCCCGCACATCCGCGAGCAGGGCATCGAACTTCTCCTCGGGAAATGGCTGATTGACCTTGCCCCACCAGACGTCGCCCTTCGACGACGGCTCCTCGACGACGAACTTGTCGTTCGGGGAGCGCCCGGTGTGCGGCGCGGTCACGGCCACGAACGGCCCCATATCCGCGAGCTCGCCCTCGCCGCGCCGGATGGCGGCCTGCACGAGCTGCGGCGCCACGAGGTTCCAGTGCACCTCGCCCGTCGGCGACAGCCCCTGCTCGGCCAGGCCCTGCTTCGACTGCTTCGGCGCGCGCTCGGCGCGCGGTGTCGTCTGAGTCGCCATGCGGAAAACCGATCCTCAAGTAGTTGCGGCCGGCTCGGCGATCGCGCCCATCGGGCCGGTCGATTGCGACCGGCCCTGCGCATCGACCACGGCGACGGCTGCCATGTTCACGATGTCCTGGATGGCGGCTCCCTGCTCGAGTACGTGTACCGGCCGCCGCATGCCGACGAGGATCGGTCCGATCGCCGTCGCACCTCCAAGGTGGTGCAGTAACTTGTACGCGATGTTCCCCGCGCTCAAGTTGGGGAAAATCAAGACGTTCGCCGCCTCCGTCAGCGCGCTGAACGGGTAGCGGGTCCGCAGGATGTTCTCGTCAACCGCGGTGTCCGCCTGCATCTCCCCATCCACCATGAGCTTGGGATCGCGCTGCCGCAGGAGCTCGGCCGCCTGCGCCGCCTTCAGCGCCTCGGGGTGTCGCACCGAGCCGAAGTTCGAGAAGGACAGGTACGCCACCTTGGGCGTGATCCCCAGCCTGCGTACGAGTCGCGAGGCTGCGTACCCCACCTGGGCGAGCTGCTCGGCCGTCGGGTCCGTGTTGACCGTAGTGTCGCCACAGAAGACCAGGTGCTTCTCGAACACCAGCATGTAGAGCCCGCTCACCAGCCCCGCGCGCGGGTGCGCCCCCACGACCTCGAGCGCCGGCCGGATCGTCTCCGGATAGTTGTGGTTGACGCCCGAGACCAGCGCGTCGACCTGACCCATCGCCACCAGCACCGAGCCGTAATAGTTCGGGTTCAGCATGCGCTGGCGCGCCATCGCGAGGCTGAGCCCCTTCCGCTGGCGTCGCTCCCAGTAGTAGCGCGCGTACTCCTCGCGGCGCGGGGAATCGTGGAGGTTCTCGATCTCGATGCCCTCCAGCGGGATGCCCGCCGCGGTGGCCGTCTGCCGGATGATGGCGGGATCTCCGAGCAGGATGGGATCCGCGATGCCGTCGTCCACGAGCTGCCGTGCGGCGCGGATCACCTTGACCTCCTCGCCCTCGGGGAAAACGACGCGGCGCGGGTCGTTGCTCGCTCTCGTTATGATTCCCCGCATGACGCCGCGCGCGCGGCCGAGCCGGGCCTCCAGCTGGTCGCGGTGGTCCTTCATGTCGATCGGCGCGCGCGCCACGCCGCTGGCGATCGCCGCCCACGCCACGGCGGGCGACACCCAGAGCAGCACGCGCGGATCGAAGGGGAAGGGGATCAGGTAGTCGGGGCCGAACTGCACGCGCTCCAGCCCGTACAGCCGTGCGACGCTCTCCGGCACCTCCTGCCGCGCGAGCTCGGCCAGCGCGCGCGTCGCGGCCATCTTCATCTCCTCGTTGATCTCCGTCGCGCGCACGTCCAGCGCGCCGCGGAAGATGAACGGGAATCCCAGCACGTTGTTGACCTGGTTCGGAAAGTCGCTGCGCCCCGTCGCAACGATTGCGTCCGGCCGGACGGCGCGGACCTCGTCAGGCATGATCTCCGGCACCGGGTTCGCCAGAGCGAAGACGATCGGCTTGTCGGCCATGCGCGCGATCATCTCGCCGGTGACGGCGCCCGCCACCGAGAGCCCGACGAATACGTCCGCGTGTTCGAGCGCCTCGCCGAGGGTGCGCGCGCTGGTCTCGCCGGCATAGCGCGCCTTGTACGGGTCCATATCGCCGTCGCGGCCCGCGTAGATCACACCGGCCCGGTCGCAGAGGATGATGTGCTCTCGTGAGACGCCGAGCTGGACGTAGTGGTTGGCGGTCGCGATCGCCGCGGCGCCGGCGCCTGAGAACACCACCCGCACATCCTCGATCTTCTTGCCGACGATGTCGAGCGCGTTGAGCAGCGCGGCACCCGAAATGATCGCGGTCCCGTGCTGATCGTCGTGGAAGACGGGGATGCGCATCGTCTTCCGCAGCGTCTCCTCGATGCGGAAGCAGTCCGGCGCCTTGATGTCCTCGAGGTTGATGCCCCCGACGGTGGGCTCGAGCAGCTGGCAGAAGCGGATGACGTCATCCGGATCCTCGGAGCCGACCTCGAGATCGAACACGTCGAGGTCGGCGAACGTCTTGAACAGATTGCCCTTGCCCTCCATGACGGGCTTGCCCGCCAGCGCCCCGATGTTGCCGAGGCCGAGGACGGCGGTGCCGTTCGTCACGACGGCGACCAGGTTCCCCTTCGCCGTGTAGCGATAGGCGTCGTCGGGATTGTCCTTGATCGCCAGGCAGGGCTCGGCGACGCCGGGCGAGTAGGCCAGCGCTAGATCGCGCTGGTTGGCGAGCGGTTTGGTGGGGACGACGGCAAGCTTGCCGGGGCGCCCGTCCGCGTGGTAGCGGAGCGCCTCTTCGCGTTTTCTGTCCATGGGCGCAGAAATGTAGCGCCCACGCGGCTAGGGTCGAAGCTGGGCGGGCTGATGGAGCACGTAGCGCAGCGTCTGGGCGTCGGCGTCGGAGGGGATGTCCACGGTGGGCGCGCCGAACATCAGATCGGCCATGCTGGCGCTGTGGCGTCCGATGCCAATGACGTGGCCGAACTCGTGCGCGACGATCCGTTGGAATGCGGCGGCGTTAGGGATCCGCACGGGGCTCGCGCTGATCTGCACGTCGAACTTCACGTTGCTGGGTTCGCCGCTCACGAGCGGAATGCCGACGAACTGAGTGACGCCAGGATTGGTACAGAAGCTGGTGATGCCCGCCGCGCCCGTTGCGGGCGTCGTACAGCTGCTGACGCTCACGACGGAATCGGTATCGAAGTGAAACACGACATCGGCCTCGGCGGGGGTGCTCACGAGGTGCACATCGAACTCGCGGTAGCGCAGCGCGTCGCCCCAGATCTCGTTCGCTCGCAGGATCGCGCCCGGCAGGTCGAAACCGTCGGGAGCACCCGCCGTGTGGGCGTACACCGCGATGCTACGTCCGAGCGGCCAGTGGTATATCACACCGGCGCCGAACGGGAGCGTCGGATCGTATCCCGGCGCTTCCGACGGTACGGTCGGGGCATCGCAGGCGGATGCCGCGGTCAGTAGCAGGAGGACCAGGCCTCGCCTAACGTCCATGCCGCACCCCCAGAATGACCCGCATCACCGTGCCCGTTTCCCGCACGGGATCGCCGACCGTGGAGCCGCCGAGCCGGAACGCCTGCGCCGCGCCGGTAAGGAACAGCGGCAGTCCGCGCGCCACACGCACGGCGGCGCCAATCTCACCCGCGAGCATCGCACCGCGGTCCACGGTGAAAGGCGCCACGTCGTCCGGACCCGTCGCCCAGACCGCGCCGGCACCGGCGTGCACCGTCGCGCACCCACGCTCCGCCGCAGCGCATGGTCCGATCTCGCGCTCGAGCATGGCGCGCGCATCGATCACCCAGCCGCTGCCCGCGGACTCCGATCCGCCATCGGCGTAGTCGATCGACACGCCCGAGCGCGACAGGCGCGCGCCGAGAACGGCGTTCGTGCCTGGCGAGAGCGTCCACGCGTAGCCGGCGCCGATCGCGGGGCCCACCGCGTACGAGACGCTCGTGCCGTTCGCGTCCTCGAGCAGATTCGTGGAGTACGCGAGCCCCGCCTCGAATCTCGGTCGCCCATCCGATTGCGCGGCGAGCGGAGCGGCGGCGAGGAGGACGATCAGCGTCGTTGCGCGAGCCGGATGAGCCATGCGACGAGGGCGAGCGCCCCGGAGACCGCGATGATCGCGGGGCTGGTGGGAAGATCGAAGGGAACCGAGAGGGAAAATCCAATGGCGGACGCCGCGAGTCCAGCCCCCACCGCCACCGCGAACATCCCCCCCATCGACCTCGCCACGAGCAGCCCGGTCACCGCCGGGAGCACCAGGAAGTTGAACACGAGGAGCACCCCGGCGAACTGCATCGCGAACGCGATTGCCAGCCCCAGCGTGAAGTACAGCAGCAGGTTCCAGCGGGTGACGCTGTAGCCGAGCGTCCGCGCCGTCTCCTGGTCGAACGACACGAACAGGAACTCCTTGTAGAACAACGCGTGGATCAGCAGGACGGGAATGCTGATCCCGATCAACACGAGCGTGTCCGCCCGGGTAATGCCGAGGATGTTGCCCGAGAGAAAGATGTCGTGCGCCTCGCCGGCGGTGGCCTTGGCGATGAGCAGGATGCCGGCCGCGGCCGCGAGCGCGTACGCCATGCCGATCTTCGCGTCAGGCGGGAGCCGGCGGCGCGTGCCCCCCGAGAAGAGCATCGCTGCGAGGAGCGTGACGATCAACGACAGCGCGACGGGGTGGCGGGTCAAGCCGAACGCCTCGACGCCCAACCCCGCGAGAAAGAGCGCCAGCGCGATCCCGGCCGAGGAGATCTGCGCGAGCGCGGCCCCCACGAACACGATCCGCCGCAGCACCACGTATACGCCGAGCACCGAGCAGGCGAGCGCGATCACCAACGCGCCGTACAGCGCCTCGCGGAACAGCAGGATGACGTCAATCATGCGTCTGGACGCGCCCGTTCCCCCGGCGCGCGAGCACGATCCGGCGCCCATCGATCGAGGCCACCTCCACCGGGATGCCGTACAACTCGCTCAGCACCTTCTCGCCGAGGATCTCGTCAATGGGGCCGATGCGGAAGCGTCCCTCCGTCACGAGCGCGATGCGCTCGACGTAGTTCGCGACTTCGTTCAGCGCGTGGCTCACCATGAGCACCGTCAGGCGGTCCCGCTCGTGCAGCTCGCGCACGAGGCCGAGGATCTGCGTGGTGCTCACGAGATCCATCCCGTTCGTGGGCTCGTCCAGCACCAGCATGTTCGGCTTGCCCACCAGGGCGCGCGCGATCAACGTCCGCTGCTTCTGGCCTCCGGACAGCGCGCTGAGCGGCTGCCCGGCGAGATCGGCGATGCCGACGTGGTCCAGGGCCGACTGCGCCAGCCGGCGGTCGTCTTTGGTGGGCCGCCGGCCGATGCCGATGCGGTCGTAGCGGCCCATGAGCACCACATCCTCCACCTTGAGCGGAAATCCGTAGTCGACCTGATCGCGCTGCGGCACGTAGCCGAACCGGAGGCCCGGCGCACGGGTCACGGTGCCGGCCATCGGCGCGAGCGTGCCGAGGATCGCGCGCAGGATCGTCGTCTTACCGGATCCGTTAGGGCCGACCAGCCCCAGGAAGTCGCCTTCGGGAATCTGAAACGAGATGTCCGTGAGCACCGGACGACGCCCGTAGCCGAGCGTCACCCGGTCGAAGCTCACGAAGACCGTCATGCGACGGCGGCGGCGAGTGCCGCGATGTTGTGCCGCATCATCTCGATGTAGTCGTCGATGCCCTTGATGCCGCCAACCGACGGCGGAAGCACGAGGACCTTCGCGCCGGACAGGCTGGCGATCCGCTCAGCGACACGCCGGTCGTAGAACGGCTCCATGATGATGACCTTCGCGCCCGTCCGCTGGATGGTCCGCACCAGGCCGGCGAGATGCTGCGCCGACGGGGGCACGCCCGGTTTGGGCTCCACGAAGCCGACGATGTTCATCCCCGTGTACTGCGCGAAGTACCGCCAGCTCGTATGCCACGCGACCACGGGCTTGCCCTCGATGCGCGCCAGCTGCGCGGCCCAACCGGCCGCCGCCGCATCGACCCGGCGCGCGAACTCCGCCGCATTGGCGGCGTAGGTCGAGCGGCCTGCGGGATCCTGCCCCGAGAACACCTGCTGGAACAGAATCGCGATCCGCTTCGCGTTCGACGGGTCGAGCCAGTAGTGCGGGTTACCTAACGGGTGCACGTCGCCCTGCGAGCGGTCCACCGGGCCCACGACGACGTCGAGGACCGGGATGACCCTCGAGACGTCCACGTGCCCCGCGCCGCCCGGCATGATTCGCGAGTTGCGCGCGCCCTCGAGGAGCAGCGACATCCAGCCGACCTCGAGATCGAGCCCCACGAACGCGAATACATCGGCGTCGCGAAGCTGGAGCACGTAGCTCGGCTTGGCCTCCACGAAATGTGGATCCTGGTACCCCTCGGCGATGTGTGTCGCGCGGATGCGCGCGCCCCCGACCGCCGAGGCAATGTGGTGAAGATCGGTGGTGCTCGTCACCACCTTGAGTTGTGCCGCGGCCGGCGCGGGCGCCAGGGCGAGCCCCAGCGCAACGCCAGCGGCGGTCAACGTTCGAATCCACTGCATCTCTATTCTCCATGGCCGGCGCGAGCCGGCGCGTTGAATCTCAGAAGGGGTGCGGCCGGTGCGGCCCGAGTGCGAACGTCGCCTGCACGAGGAAGCGGTTCGTCGCCTCCAGCCCGCCCGACGGCATGACGCGCTCGTATCCCGCGACGAGTTTCGAGAACTCGCTCGGGAAGAACGTGAGGTAGCCTGACGCGGCAGTGACCCGCGATCCGTCGAGATCCGGATCCTCGAGCCAGTCGTACCGCGCGCCGACATACGTGCGGCGCGACAGCTGATACCGCGCAAAGGCGTAGATGCCATCGAAGCTCCGCGTCGGGCCCTCGTATTCCAGATCGAACCCCGCGGGCGCGTCGAACAGCTCCGGTGTGTCGTCGTTGAGCTGCCGCATCCACTCCGTCTGGAAGATGAACGAGCGATATAGCCCCTGCTGGAGCGGCCGCCACCGGAAGGTGAAATCCGCGCCGACGATCCCGGTACGCACGTTCACGCCCGTTGGCATCCCAGCGCAGGGGATCTCCCCGCCGCCCGCGGTCGGCACGCAGAACACCCCCTGCGTTGCCTTGCCGGTTACTGCGCTTGCCGACAGCTCGATGTTCGTGGCCTGCGACAGATCCCAGTAGTTGCGGAGCCGCGCGCCGTACCCGAGGCCGCTCAGCGACTCGTTGACCGGTTCGTCAGGCTCGATCGCCAGGTCCTCGTCGTGCGCCTCCTCCTCTTCTCCGTGGCCGTGCGCCGCTCCGCCGAACCGGTCCATCGCGACCACCTGCAGCTCCTGATAGAAGCCGAAGGGCGCGAACAGCTTGCTGACCCAGAGACCTGTGCCCTTACCCCCTTCGGGACCGAGGAAGCGCTGGATGACGTGCGGGTACTCGATCGTGTGCAGCTCCGGCCGGTGCGTGGTGTTCTGCTTGCCGACCGGCAGATGCCAGCGGCCGGCACGGATCTGGAATCCGTGTGGTAGCGCGAGCGTCGAGAGATAGGCCTCCTCGATGCTAACGCCTTCGAGATCGGAGATTCCGAGGAATGCGTCGGCGCGGAAGTATGGATCGACCGCCGCCTGAATGCCGAGCTCCAGCTCGCGGATGCCGAATCGCGACCCGTCCTCCTGCGTGCTGCCGTCAGGCGAGAAGTCCGCGCTCAGGTCGCCGAGGAGGCTGATGTCGGGCAGAAGACGGGATGCCGCGCGCTGCGCGCCCGCGCCCTCCGGCGGCAGCGTGCGACGCTCGCCGGCAATGCGCTCGAGCTCGCGTACGAGCAGGATGGAATCGGCCCGCGCGATGCTGTCCGCGATGGCCGCGGAATCGCGCGGCGCCCGACGCGAGGTATCCCGCTGCTGCGCCTCGGCGGCTTCGGTCGCCGTGCCGAGGATGATGAGAGAGAGGATGAACCGCATGTGCTCCCGGGGTAGTTAGCCGGGCAGCCGCCTCGCTCCGGACGAAGCTCCGGAACCGTACGCGGGAGTGGTGCCGCGACGGCGCGCTGCCGTGGTTGCCGATCCTGGGGCGGTCGCGCCAGGGGCGCGCTCCGCATCACGCGATGTGCGGGGGGGCTCGGGAGCCAACCGGGGGGCCGAGGGAAGCGGTCGCCGGGAGGAGCGCGGAAGTGGCGGGGACGCGCGAGCGCATGCTCGCGACGGAGAGCCGGAAGACCGCCGGCCCCGGATTCACCACCAGCGTGTGAGCGGCGCAGACGACGCACGTGGAGTCGACGTGCGAGTGATGCTTGCTGGTGCCTGCCTCCTCGACGTGCACGCCGAGTCCGCGTTCCCCGGCCGCGTCGGCCATGGGCGCGACGAACGCCGCCAACAGGTGCGCCATCGCCGCCAGGGCGATTGCGAACCGGCCGAACCGGGAGCGGGGTCGAGGGGTCGTCGGGTGCACGTTCATCTTACCGCAGTACGGGAGGGTGGTTCCGGGCGTTGGGAGCGTGGGGCGGGGGGCGGGGGGCGGGACGGCGCGACGAGCCATGCGCTGCAAGGTCTGCCGGTGCCGCTGGGGGTGCGCGTCACGATCCGGCTTCTCGCGGCCCGCGTGCCTCGTCCCCCACCCCGCGTCCCTCATCCCGCCCTCTCATACCCCCGCAGGCGCTCGAGCATGCGCCGGTCAGTGGCCTCCGGGTCGTCCAGCTTCGGGGTCTCGATGACCTTCGCCACCTTCGCCAGGCGCGGGTCCGTCATGATCCGTCGGAAGGGCGCCTCGCCGATCGCCCCTTCCGCGATCAGCTCGTGGCGGTCGCGGCGCGAGCCGAGGGGCACCTTGGAGTCGTTGAGATGCATGAGCTTGAGCTTTCGGAAGCCGATCGTATCGTCGAACCGCGCCCAGACGGCCTCGTAGTCCTCCCGCAGGTCGTACCCGGCCGCGAAGACGTGTGCGGTGTCGACGCAGACGCCGACGCGTTTGCGCTGTGGCTTGGCGACGGCCGCGATGAGCGCGGCGAGCTCCTCGAAGGTGGACCCTAACGCCGTGCCGCTGCCCGCCGTCGTCTCGAGCAGCAGCATCGTCGTGCCGGGGACTCGCTCCAGGGCCTGCGTGATCGCCTCCGCGTTCCGCGCGATGCCGCTCGCGCGGTCGTCCATGTAGTTGCCGGGGTGGGAGACGAGAAAGTCGAGCTCCAGCGCCGCGCAACGCCGCAGCTCGCACTCGAAGCTCTGGATGGACCGCTCGCGCAACACCGGGTCGGGCGAGGCGAGGTTGATCAGGTAGCTGTCGTGCGCGCTCGTCACGCGGACGGCGGTGTCGCGCATCGCCGTCGAGAACGCGTCCCGTTCCTCGACTTCGCATTCCCGCTCGGCCCAGCGGTTGGCCATCTTGGTGAAGATCTGCATCGCGGTGGCGCCGATCGCCTTCGCCCTCGGCGGCGCCAGTGCGGTCCCGCCGGCGATCGAGGTGTGCGCACCGAGCGCGGAGCCTAACGTCCGCGCAGCCACTCGAGCGGATCGACGGCGCGGCCGTTCGGGCGAATCTCGAAGTGCAGGTGGGGCGGGAGATCGGGGTCGGCGGAGCCCACGAAGCCGATCGTCTCGCCCTTGCTCACGCGCGCGCCCTTCTGCACCGCGAGCCGGCCGAGGGAGCCGTAGACGGAGTAGTCGCCGCCGCCGTGCTGCACGATCACGGTCAGGCCGTAAGTGCCGAACGGCTCGGCGACCACCACCTGGCCGGCCGAGACGCTGCTCACGGCGGTGCCGGCGGCCGTGGCGATGCCGATCCCGTTCCAGCGCGTCGTGGTGTTGTTCGGGTTCACCACCCGCCCGAAGCTGTAGAGGATGCTGCCGTGCACCGGCCAGTCGAGGTTGCCCAGGTCGGCCGTGCGCAGGGTGCTCGGCGTGCCCGCCGCGCCGCCGCGCCGCCGCGTCGCCTCCAGCGACGCGATGACGTTGTTCAGGCGCGCTTCGTCGCGTTTCATGCTCGCCAGGCGCTGCTCGAGCTGGCGGGTCTGCCGGCGCACCGCCGCAAGGCTCCGCCCGCGCTGCTGCTCCAGCGACCGGAGCCGCTGCTCCTCCGACGCCTTCTCCTGTCGCGCCAGCTCGATCTGCTGCTGGAACATGACGAGATTCGCCCGCTGCCGCCGCGTCGCGTCGCGGAGGCTCTGGACCTTGCCGATCAGTCGCTTGTCGCGATCGGTCAGCAGGCGGAGATACTTGTAGCGCGCGAGCAGCTGCGCGAAGTTGTCCGCGGTGAGCAACACCTCCCAGGTGTAGAGGGGCCCGCGCTTGTAGATCTGGATCACGCGGCGGCGCAGCGCCGTGTGCGCGCCGTACAGCTCGTTCTCCGTGCGGTCGAGCTCGACGGTCGCCCGCTCGACCTCCTCGTTGATGCTGGCGAGCTGGGTGACCAGCGAGCGCACCAGCCGCGCGGTCGCATCTGCCTGACGATCGAGGTTGCGCACCTCCTCCGCCAGGTCGTGCGCGCTGCCCTGGAGCTGCCGCATCCGCTGCTCGAGCTCCGCGCGCTCGCGACGGATCTGTTCCAGCCGCTGTTGCTCCTGTCGCAGGCGCGCCTCGGCGCTTTCCTGCGCGAAGGCCGGCGGGGCGGTGAGCGCCGCCAGCACAATGAGGAGCCAGCCGAGCGCGGCGGGCCGCATCAGACCTGCCGCAGGTGCCGCCGCACGGCGAACGCGCTGCCGAGGAATCCGAGCAGCCCCCCCGCCGCGATGCCGGCCAGCGCCATGTTCATGTCGAGGAACAGCGCGTTCACGAACTCCAGTCGCGTCACGAGCGCGTGCGCGCCGCGGAGCAGCAGCAGCGCGAAGAGCCCACCGGCCACGCCGGTCAGGAGCCCCTCCAACAGGAATGGCCGCCTCACGAAGCCATCAGTCGCGCCGACCAGACGCATGATCGAGATCTCGCGCGCGCGAGCCAGCACCGTAATGCGGATCGTCGCCGCGATGATGATGATTGCCACCAGGGCGAAGGCCGTGCCGAGCGCGATGCCCGTCCCGGTGGCGACGGTGCGGATCGCGTCGAGCTGCTGGACGAATTCCTCGCCGTAGCGTACGTCGTTGACGTAGGGCATCTCCGAGAGGCGGTCGGCCACGCGCTTCACGGACGCCGCGTCGCGGAACCCCTCCTTCATCTGGACCTCGATCGATGCCGGGAGGAATTCCGCATCGAACACATCCTGGAATTCGGGCATCACCTCGCGCGCGCGCGCGAGCGCCTCCTCGCGCGTGATGGGCGCCGCACGCTGCACCTCGGGATAGCGCGCGGCGAGTCCGACCGCGTCCGTGAGCGTCGTCACGGAGGTGCTGTCGTCCACGAACGCCTGCAGCTGCACCCGCTCCTCGACGCGCCCGAGCTCCTGCCGGAAGTTGATCGCGACGAGCGCGAACAGCCCGAAGCTGAACAGGCTGAAGGCGATCATCATGATGCTGAGCGCGCTGAGGAGCGGAGCGCGCTTGAAGCTCATGAGCGCCTCACGAACGGTGAGTAGCATCAGAGCTCCGAAGGGGCCGGGGTTTCCGTTTCCGCGGAGTCGTAGACGATCTGTCCGCGGTTCAGCTCGAGTACGCGGTAGTCCGCACGGCGCACGAGATCGAGGTCGTGGGTGGCCATCAGCACGGCGGTGCCGCCCATGTTGATGTCCTGGAGGAGCTGGAAGACCCCGTTCGTGGCGCGGCCATCGAGATTGCCGGTCGGCTCGTCGGCGATCACCACGTAGGGGTCGTTGGCGAGGGCGCGCGCGATCGCGACGCGCTGCTGCTCGCCCCCCGAAAGCTGATTGGGATAGCTGGCCGCCTTGGAGCCGAGCCCCACCTGCTGCAGGAGGCGCGCGACCTTGCCGGGGATCGCGTTGCGCGGAGTTCCGGTCACCTCCAGCGCGAAGGCCACGTTCTCCTCCGCGGTCCGGTCGTCGAGCAGGCGGAAGTCCTGGAACACGATGCCGAGCTTGCGGCGGAGCTGGGGCACGTCGCGGCGCCGGAGCTTGCTCACGTTCATCCCTACAACGCGCACCTCGCCGGAGGTCGGGCGCTCCTCGGCGAAGGCCAACTTGAGGATCGTCGACTTGCCCGATCCGCTGGGCCCCGTGAGGAAGACGAACTCGCCCTTGGAGACGCGGAACGAGGCGTCCTTGAGCGCGGCGCCGGTGCGCGCGTACTCCTTGGTAACGTGAAAGAACCGGATCATGCTTCCTTGACGACTGGTCCCGGCTCTCCGTCAGCGCCGAGCAGCTTCCAGCTTTCCTGACCCGTCACCGTGTCGAGCGTGGCCTTGAGCATTCCGATGATCACCGGTCCAAGGAGGATGCCCGCGACGCCGAACGTGTAGACCCCGGTCACCAGCCCCACGAACATCCAGAAGAAGTCGAGCACTCGCGACTTCTCCGCCGCGATCTTGGGACGAATGTACAACGAGAAGAGCAGGGTGTTCCCGAAGAACCCTACCGCGAGCACGATCAACGCGGACACCCACGAGTCGGCGAAGACCAGCAGCCAACCGGCGACCGGCACGTACACGCTCCACGACCCGACGATCGGGAAGAACCCGATCACGAACGAGAGGATGGCGAGCACGAAGGGCAGGGGCACGCCGAAGGTCAGGTTCATGGCCAGGATGATGAGCGACTTAAGCGTCTGGGTCAGGAGCGTGGCGTAGATCGTTCCGTAGAGCACGCCGCTCACGTTGCGCTCGAGCGTCGCGGCGAAGTCCTGATATCGCGCCGGGATGCGCGGGCGCATGTAGTCGCCGATGGCGCCGCCATGCGTCAGGACGTAAAACATCGTGAACAGGAATACCGCGGCGGAGATGAGCAGGCTGGCGGCCGTTTCCCGGAGGTCGCTCACGATCTCCGTGCCGTAGTTCGACGCTGCGAGCACGGCGTTGCGGATCTGGTCCGTGAAGCTCTGACCCTCCAGCAGCGGCAGGCGGCGCAGCGCCTGATCGATCTGCGCGATGATGTCGTCCTGGTTGGCGCTGACGTACGTCGCCGCGTCGCGAAGCTCGATGTAGCTGTAGACGATGGTCGCGAGCACCGGGAGGATGACGATGACGATCGTCAAGAGGGCGGCGAACGCCTTGGGCCCGGCCCAATCGACGAACCGCTGGTAGAGCGGGCGCAGATACGTCGCGAGAATGAGCGCGAGGAGGCCGGCGATCAGCACCGTCCGCACCATCCAGAGAAAGAGCCCCAGGATGATGAGGAAGAGAATCGAGGTGATGACGATGCGGCGGACTTCGGGGAGCGTGAGCTCGGCGACGACGGGCTCGGCGCGGCGCTCGCGGCGGCGGCGGTCGTCGGCGGTCTCCTCGGGTCCGAGGATCACGAGAGGGCCTGCTCGATGTCCGCGATGAGATCGGCGGCATCCTCGATGCCGATGCTCAGCCTGACGAATCCATCGGGGATGCCCATGCGTTCGCGTTCGGCCGGGGAGAGGCCGGCGTGCGAGGTGAAGCGCGGCTCCGAGGCGAGCGACTCGACACCGCCCAGGCTCGGGGCGTGCGTGATGACCTCGAGCTTCCGGAGGAAGGCCTCCGCACCGGGCCCGCCACCCGCCAGCTCGACGCCCAGCATGGAGCCATAGTGTTCCAGCGTGCGGGTCGCCAGCTCGTGCTCGGGGTGCGAGGAGAGTCCCGGGTAGTGGACGCGGGTGAACGCCGGATGCTCCGCGCACCATTGCGCGACGGCCATCGCGTTGGCGCACGCCTGCCTGACGCGCACGGCGAGCGTCTTGAGGCCGCGCTCGAGCAGCCAGCAGGCGAACGGATCGGGTGCCTGCCCCCAGACGATCATCTTCTGCCGCACTTCCTCGACGTAGCTCGCCGTGCCGATGACGGCGCCGGCGAGCACATCGCTGTGGCCGTTCAGGAATTTGGTGGCCGAGTGGATCACGACGTCGGCGCCGTGCTCGAGGGGGCGGAAGTTGACGGGACTCGCGAATGTGGAATCGATCGCGAACGCGAGGCCGTGCTCGGACGCGAGCTGGGCGAGCGGCCGCATGTCGACCACGCGGCAGGTCGGATTGACGGGACTTTCGATGAAGATCGCGCGCGTCTTCTTCCGGATCGCGCGGCGGAAGCCGCGGCTGTCCATGGGGTCGATGAAGGTGACGTCGATGCCGATCGACCCGAATTCGGCGGTGAGCAGCTTGTGCGTCCCGCCGTAGATCCACGAGCTGGAGATGAGGTGGTCGCCGGGGCGGAGCAGGGCCAGGAGAGCGCATGCCGTCGCGCCCATGCCGCTCGACAGGACCAGGGCCGCCTCGGCCCCCTCCAGCATTGCGAGGCGCCGCTGGACCGACTCGGCGTTAGGGTTGTTGCCGTAGCGCGCGTACCGCAGTCCCTCGCCGGTGCCGACCTCCTGCTCGAAGTTGACCGATTGAAACAGCGGCGCCGCCACCGCGCCGCCCGCGTGGCGACCATCCGGACCGCCGTGGACCGCGATGGTGGAGGGGCCGAGCGTTCGCACGTCGTGCGCCATGGGCGGGATCCTCAGGCGAGGTTGTTCCGGCGGGGAGCGTCGGTTTCGACCTTGATGACGCGGACGATCTCGGTGAGCGACGCACCGGCGACGTCGCGGAGCACGGCCTCGCCGCGGCGGAGCGCCTCGTCGATGCGCAGCTCGACGAGCTCGTGGCGCCGCGGCCCGTAGACCCAGACGAGCTCGCCGTCCTGCATCAATCGGAGCCGCGCCTCGTCGGAATTCATGAGGATGACCGGGCCGCGATCCGGATCGCCGCGCGTCGTCGCGAGAAAGCCGACGATCTGGAGGGGCGGGGTATACCCGTCGTCGCGCCTCATGGGCGGGCCACCGCGCCGAGCGCGATGTACTCGGCGGCGTCGCGCATGATCACGCGGCGGTCGCATAACGACTCCAGCGTCGGCTCCGCATCCGCCGGCGCCATGCCCGCGACGAGCGCGATCTCGGGCCCCGTGCCGCGCCCGAGCTGGTCGAGCGCCGCCCAGACCACGCGCTCCGCGCCATCGGCGGAGCCCAGCAGGTCTGGATGGCCGGCCGCCGGCTGCGCCACCACCGCCAGCGCGCGGCGCTCGAGCACCGCCTCGATCGGCTCGATGTGGAGATCGCGAATGCCGGCGAGCAGGAAGTACGCATCGTGCGGCCGGTCGCCGCCCCACCCCTGGCACCTGACGAGCAGCTTGGCGACGATCTCGTCCGCGCACGAGAAATCGAGGAGCCCCACACGGGAGAAATCGATCACCGTCAGCGTGCGGCCGGCGAGCTCCGCCAGCTGCTGCTCGATCCCGGTGCGGACCGCCGCGCCCGTGGGACGCGTGACCAGATCGGAGTACAGCTCGCACACGGTGCGCCGTAGCATGGCGCCGAGATCGATGTGGGTGATCACTTCTCCACGCGCTCCGGAATCGTGATCTGCATCTGCGCCCCGGGGAACTGCGGCAGGCCCTCCTCGAGCGGCACGTCGTCATCCCACGACGGCACGATCGAGATGCGGGCGGTGCCGCTGCGGACCGAGAGCTTACCGTCCCACCGCCCAATGTAGCGCCGAATGCCTGCGAGTCCCTGACCACGGCCCGGATCGCGAAAGCGGGTGACGCCGCGGATCACCGCCTCCTCGAGGGCCATGCCGTCGTCCCAGCGGTCGCTGCGCGCGCGCGCGGTGTTCCCGCTCTCGAGCGACTGGCGGAACCCGATCCCCGCGTCGCAGACCGCGATCACGACCACGCGCCGCCCGAGGCGCTGCTTCCACGTGTACGTCTGCACCGCCACCCATCCACCGCGCCCCGCGTGCTCCACGATGTTCTGGCAGGCCTCGGACAGCGTCATGGCGAAGCCCATCGTCGCGCGCACGTCGAGGTTCAGCTCCTTGGACAGGATGGCCTGGGACCGCTCCTGGATCCGGCTCACGACCTCGTGCACGTCGTCGCTGCGCACGACCGGCGTGATCTCGAGCAGCACGTCGCTGTCGCCGGTCGCGCGCGCGCGGGGAACGTGGCCGTGCAGCTCGTAGAGCGCGTCGGCGTGGCGGAAGAACCCCGCACGCGCCCAGTAGGAGACCGTGTCGTCCGCGTCAGGCACCGCCAACGCCGGCTTCACGTGTCGGGACTGGGCGACCGTGAGGAGCGCGGTGAGCCCGAGGGGCGACGCCCACCGGGTGTGCCGCGCGTCGAGGAGCACGCGCGCGTCCGCCTGCGCCTTGGCGAGCTGCGCGAATACCGATTCGAACTGCTTGTCGTCGAGGCTGGGCGGCAGGTTGATGACCGTGGTCACCGTAGAATGAGCTCTCCGCGGAGATGGCGCGACAATCCGGTGGCACCGCGATGCGTGAGGTTGCGCGCCGCGGCACGATGTGCCGCACGCATCGCGACCTCGAGCGCGTCGCCGGCGAGCAGGCGGGAGAAATATGTCGCGCCCCACACATCTCCGCACCCGGTCGGATCGACCGCCGCCGCCACCGACTCGGCCGGGAGGAGGGCCGTACGCACCGGTCCCGTGGCCGGACCGACCGCCGACGCGGCGCGTTCGAGCGGGAGGTGGTCGAACCCCGGGTCGGCGAAGTAGACCGCGCCGCGGGGGCCGAGCGTCACGACGAGGCAGCGCGTGCCGGCGGCGAGCGCGGTCGCCGCGAGCGCCATCGGGTCCGGAGCCATCGCCGTGATCTCGTCCTCGTTCACCTGGAGCACGTCGAAGCAGCGACACCACTCCGCGACGTTAGGGAGCGGCTGCAGCGATCGCAGCCCGCTCGGCTGCAGCGCCATGACGAGCATGTGCAGATCGCAGTAGACCGGGCCGGCGAAGGACTGCCGGAGCAGCTGCGCCGTTTCGAGATCGAGCTCGAAGCCGCTGATGAAGTTGACGTACAGGGCGTCGAGTCCGGCGAGGAGCGGCTTCAGCCCGAGCCAGCTCCACCCGGGCACGAATCCCGTGAGCCGCTCGGCGCGCCGCTCGCTGGTGACGTAACGCAGCTCGACGCGATTGTTGGGGTAGGGGACCTCGATGAGCGCCGCGTCGGGCGCGAGGCGGCGGAGCTCGCGGAGGAACTCGTGCGCCTGCGGGGCAAGATCGCTTCCGACCTTGATGAGCGGCACGATGTCCCACCCGTCAGGCAGCGCGGCGTCGAGCCCACCCAACGAGTACGCGATGCCGCCCCACTCTTCGATCGGTCCAGCGGCGGGAGTGCCTTCGCGGCCGTGGATGGTGTCCCAGACGAGGGTACCGATCACGCCGAGCCGGCGTCGCTTCGCTCCGCCGGCTCGGCGTCGGGAATCGGGAATCGGGAATCGGGAATCGGCAGGTTTCGTCATCGGGGCGGGCTTTCGATGCCGGTCGGTCGGGTAGGCATGGTAACGTGGTGCGATCCTACCGTCGCACGATGATCGCGTCCGACTTCAGAGACCTTCGCGTTTGGCAGAAGAGCATGGATCTCGCGGTGGCCTGCAGTCTCCTCGCGCGTCGGCTGCCCCCTCATGAACGGTACGCCTCGGCATCCCAGCTTCGGCGTTGCGCAGCGTCGAATCCGATGAACATCGCGGAGGGCAACTTCCGGCTCCATCCCCGCGATTACCTGCGACACCTGTCCATTGCCCGCGGCTCGCTTGGCGAGACGATCACACTGCTCGAGCTGATTCGCCGCCTACCTTACGTAGCTCCCGACGAACTCGAGCCGCTGCAGGAACTCGCCGACCACGTCGGCCGAATGCTGACGAAACTGACCACGGCTCTCCGAAGCAAACTGGCCGCTTCGCCACAGACTCTCGTCTAAGCGGGAGGCCCATTCGATTCCCGATTGCCCATTCCCGATTCCCGAAACGTCGCCACCGCCCCCACCACCCCCGCCGTCCCCGGCAGCTCGCCCGGCACGATGCGGCACGCATCGACCGCCGGCCGAAACGCGCGGCGTCGGACTTCCGCGCGCAGCGGATCGAACAGCGGCTCGCCGGCCTGCGTGACGCCGCCGGCGATCACGACGACATCGGGGTTGAACACGTTGAGCAGGTTCGCGATGCCGGCGCCGAGGAAGGTGGCGGTATCGCGCACGAGCTCGCGCGCCACCGCGTCGCCCATCTTCGCCGCCTCGTAGACCGTCGCCGCCGTCAGGCGGTCGAGGTCGCCCTCCACCATCCGGTGCAGGCTCGAGACCTCGTCCCGCTCGAGCGCCTCACGCGCCCGCTGCGCGATCGCCGGCCCCGACGCGTACGCCTCCAGGCACCCGTAGTTCCCACAGCGACAGTGGCGCCCCGTCATGTCGATCGTGGTGTGCCCGATCTCGCCGGCCACGTCCGACGAGCCGTGGTGCAGGCGCCCGTCCATGATGATTCCGCCGCCGATCCCGGTGCCGATCGTCAGGCCGACGACATGCCGGGCCCCGCGAGCCGCGCCCTGCCACCATTCGCCGAGCGTCGCGCAGTTCGCATCGTTGTCGAGTGTCGCCGGCAGTCCCACCCGCGACGAGATCGCGTCGCGCAGCGGGTAATCGCGCCATCCGAGGTTCGGCGCGACGACGACGACGCCGCGGGCGCGGTCCAGCGGGCCCGGCGCGCCGATGCCCACGCCCAGGATGTCGTCGCGCGCGGCGTCCGCCTCGCGTCCCACGGCCGCAATGGTCGCCTCGACCATCTCGGCCATCGTGTCCACTACCGCGTCCACGCCGCGGTCCGGCTGCGTCGGCTGCGAGTGCATCCCGATCTGCCGGTCGCCATCCTCCGACATCGCGCCCACCACGATGTTGGTACCGCCGAGGTCCACGCCGATGATGTAGCGCCGTCGCGTCGTCGCGCTCATAACGTCAGGGAGAGGTGAGGGCCATCGCCGGATGCGCGCGCACGGTCTCGAGCGCGTCATCCACGCTGATCAACCGCAGACACTCGCGCGTGGCATCGGGTAGCACGTAGCCGCGGCCGCTGCGCGGGCATACGTTCTTCACGCACGGGACGCACGGGAGTTCCGGGTGCCGGAGCATCACGTGGCGTTCGCCCAGGGGCCGCGTGACCACCGGGTCCGCCGGTCCCTGCAGCGTGACCGTCGGCGTGCCGACCGCCGCCGCGAGGTGCATCGGGCCGCTGTCGTTGGAGACGAGCAGGCGGCAGGCCGCGAGTCCCGCCGCGAGCATCGGCAGGTCCGTCCGCCCGCCGAGGTCGAGCGCCGCCTCCCCGGCGACCTGCGCCGTGAGGCGCGCCTCCTGCGTGCCGCCGAACACGAGGACGCGGACGCCCTCGCGCGCGAGGCGCCGGGCGAGCGACGCGTAGCGGTCCGCGTCCCAGCGGCGCGAGCTGGCGTTGCTGCCCGGGAAAAGCCCGATCGTCGGGCGGCCTGCGTCGGGCCCCGCGAGGGCGCTGAACCGATCGCGTGCGTCGTCAGGCACGTCGAGCGCCGGCGCGGGCGGCTCGTCAGGCGCGTGACCCGTCGCCAGCAGCACGTAGGCGCTCGCCCGGTGCATGGCCCGCAGCGATTCGACCGGTACGCCGTCGTGGAGCAGGGCGCCGCGCGCATCCGTCGGCGTCCCGCGGCGATGCGCGACGCCGCCTGCGGCGAAGAGCAGGGCGGAGCCGAACGACGGCGTCAGCAGGACGCCGCGCGCATAACGCCGCCGCCGCAGTTCCCCCACCGCGGCCCAGAACCCCCGCATTCCCCGGTCGAGCGGCAGAACTTCCCCGTGCCCGCCCGCCATCTCGAGGAGCGGAGTCAACCCACGAACCACCACCACATCCGCGGCCGCCCCCGCGTCGCCGGTCGCGCATCGCGCGTCCCGCCCGGTAAGCGCCGGCAGCGCCATCACCAGGTCGCCCAGATGATTCGGCGCGCGGACGATCACGCCGTCGACACGGCCGTGGCTCGTCCGCGCCGAGCTCACTCGTCCACCTGGAGCACGGCGAGAAACGCCTCCTGCGGAATCTCCACGGCGCCGACCTGCTTCATGCGCCGCTTGCCTTCCTTCTGCTTCTCCAGGAGCTTGCGCTTCCGCGTGATGTCGCCGCCGTAGCACTTGGCGAGCACGTTCTTCCGGAGCGGCTTCACGGTGGTGCGGGCGATGACCTTGGTCGCGATCGCCGCCTGGATCACCACCTCGAACAGTTGCCGCGGAATCAGCTCCTTGAGCTTGTCGGCGACCTTGCGGCCCCACTCGTACGCCTTGTCGCGGTGGATGATCACCGAGAACGCGTCGACCGGATCGCCATTGATGAGCATGTCCAGCTTGACGAGGGCACTCGGGCGGTAGTCGAGCATCTCGTAGTCGAGGCTCGCGTAGCCGCGGCTGATCGTCTTGAGGCGGTCGTAGAAGTCGAGCACGATCTCGGCGAGCGGGAACTCCCAGTCGAACTCCACCCGCGTCGCGTCGATGTAGCTCATGTTCCTGTACACGCCGCGGCGCTCGGTGCCGAGCGTCATGATGGCCCCGATGTAGTCGGTCGGGGCGACGATGCGCGCCTTCACGAACGGCTCCTCGATGCGATCGACCGTGGATCCGTGCGGCATCCGGGACGGGTTCTCGATGATCTGCATTTCGCCGTCGGTGAGGTACACGTGGTACTCCACGTTCGGCACCGTCGTCACGAGATCGAGGTCGAACTCGCGCTCGAGCCGCTCCTGCACGATGTCCATGTGCAGCAGGCCGAGGAAGCCGCAGCGGAAGCCGAAGCCTAACGCCGTCGATGTCTCCGGTTCGTACTGCAGCGAGGCATCGTTGAGCTTCAGCTTGGCGAGCGCATCCCGGAGCGCCTCGTACTGCGTGGTGTCCGTCGGGTACATCCCGGCGAAGACCATCGAGTGCACGTCCTTGTAGCCCGGGAGCGGCCCTGTCGCGCGTCGCGTCGCATCGAAGATCGTGTCGCCCGCCCGCGTCTCGCCCACCGACCGCACGCTCGCCACCACGTAGCCGACCTCGCCCGCCTCCAGCGCGTCGGTCTCCACCTGCCGGAGCTGCAGGTAGCCCACCTCGCTCACCTCGTACTCCGCATCGTTGGCGCCGAAGGTGATCTTCATGCCGGCGCGGAGCGCGCCGTCCACCACGCGCACGCTCGGGATCGCGCCGCGGTAGCGGTCGTAGTACGAGTCGAAGATGAGCGCACGCAGCGGCGCGTCAGGCTCGCCCTTCGGCGCCGGCACGCGCGCGACGATCTCCTCGAGGAGCTCGGGGATGCCCAGCCCTTCCTTCGCGCTGACCGCGAGGATGCGCTCGGGCTCCACGCCGAGGAGGTCCACCAGCTCCTGGCGCCGCCGATCCGGCTCCGCGCCCGGCAGGTCGATCTTGTTCAGGACGGGCACGATCTCGAGCCCCGCGTCCAGCGCGAGGAAGAGATTGGAGAGCGTTTGAGCCTGCACGCCTTGCGACGCGTCCACGACGAGGATCGCGCCCTCGCAGGCCGCGAGCGAGCGCGACACCTCGTACGTGAAGTCGACGTGCCCCGGCGTGTCGATCAGGTTCAGCTCGTATGCGCGCCCCGCCCGGGCGGTATAGGTCATCCGCACGGCGTTGAGCTTGATCGTGATCCCGCGCTCGCGCTCGAGATCCAGCGTGTCGAGCACCTGCTCCTTCATGTCGCGCTTGCCGAGCGTGGCGGTCGCCTCGATCAGGCGGTCGGCGAGCGTCGACTTGCCATGGTCGATGTGTGCGACAATGCAGAAGTTGCGAATGGAGTCGAGCTGCAAACGGGATCCGGCCGGGGTCGCATGACGTCACGGCACCACTGCGTCGAGCGCGAGCGGTGCCGTGGGAGAACAGAAATATAAGCAGACGCGGGACGCGGGACGCGCGATGCGGGGCTCGCGAGGAGCGTGACGACGCGTGAGCCGACCTGCTCGGGCATGCTCGGCGTGCGTCACCGGGCGAGTTAGGCCCGTTTCGGCCGGTCGCCGCAGGCTCCCACCGCGTCGCGCGTCGCGCGTCCCGCGTCCCTCGTCCCTCGTCCCTCGTCCCCCGTCCCCCGTCCCGCGCCTCGCTACCGCTTCGCGTACACCGTCGTCTTGCCCGTCGAGTCGAAGGTCACGACGTGGTACCGCTCGCTCCGGGGCCCTTCCATCCCGGGTGAGCCCATCGGCATGCCGGGGACCGCGATCCCTTTGACCTTCGGGCGCTCCTTCAGGAGCTTGGCGATGACGTCCGCCGGGACGTGCCCCTCCACGACGTAGCCATCCACGAACGCGGTGTGGCACGACGCGAGCGCCGGCGTCACGCCGTAATGGCGCTTGAGGGCGCTCAGATCCGGGACGTCCTTCACCTTGACGGCGAAGCCGTTCTTCTTCACGTGGTCGACCCAGGCCGAGCAGCAGCCGCAGGTGGGCGTCTTGTAGACGGTCATCTCCGGCGCGGCCTCGGCCGCGCCACGCGCGCTCGGGGCTGCCGAGAGGGCGGCCGCGCCGGCCGCTATGGCGAGAAGCGTCGCGCCGGATGCCGCGACGCGCGCGAAAGAGCTGAGGGCCATGATTCGGTCCGGGTGAGAAGTCGACGAGTAAGCTAGAAGACGCGAACGGCCGCGCCAACCCGGCGCGGCCGCAGGCAGTCAGACGCATTCACCCCATACACGCAGTGCCCAGCCGTTGATCCCCGCCCATTGCCGATCAGGGCTTTCTGCGGGAGACCGAGGGTCGCGAGCCGCCAGTCGATCGCGCATCGCTGCTCCCCGCTTCCCGCCGCTCCGGCGCCGGCCGTGACTGCGTCTGCCGCTCGGGCACTCGACGCGGTTCCACCCGGCGATCGGACTCCCGCCTTGCTTCGGCATCCCGGCGCTCGGGTTCGCGCCGGGCCTCCGCGGGTCGGCGCTCGGGCTCACGCCTCGGCTCCGCCTGTCCGCGTTCAGATTCCCGGCTCGGCGCCGCCTCACGTCGCGGCTCGCTCTCGCGCCGTGGCTCGTTCCCGCGTGGCTCCGGACGACGCTCGACCTCGCGCCGGGGCTCCGTGGTCTGCCGGCGCTCCGGCTCCCGTCGAGGCTCGGCCTCGCGTCGCGGTTCCGTCGCGCCGCGCGGATCGTCGGCGCGGCGCGGCGTCCGCCCCTCGCCAGGCAGCGGGTCGAATCGCGACGTGCCCTCGCGCTCCGACTCACGCCGGGGCTCGGCCTGTCGCGACTCGCCGCTGCGAGGCGGCTCCGCGCCGCGCCGGGGCGTGCGCGCATCGCCTCCCGATTCCTCGTCGATCCGTCGCGGCAGCCGGCCGTCCGGCCCGGGGCTGGATGGCTGGTCGCTGCCTAGCACCCGCCGCCCGCCGACGCCGCCGCGCGACGGGACGTCGTCGCCCGGCCGGGTGGCCCCGGGATTCGCGCTGGCCGCGCGGCGCGGCAGATTGGGATCCGTGGCGGGCGATCCCGGCCGCCGGCGGTCCACGTCGTCGCTTCGCACGCGGTAGTCGATATATGGATCGCGCGTGGAGCCGACCGTCGTCGCGCCCTTGAACTCGTAGCGCGGGCGCCGCGGGTCGCGCACGTAGATCACCCGGCTGCCGCGCGAGTACCGGTACGGATAGTAGTACGGGTCGGTGTAGATCACGATGCGGAAGTTCACGCATCGATAGGCATACGGGTCCCAGTGCGCGTACGAGCGGTAGCCGTGACAGTCGTAGCAGAGGTAGCGCGGATACTCGTACCGCCGGTTCACGTAGTACGCGACGTGATCGAGCGCGTAGTAGCCGTACCGGTCGCCGGACAGGTCGTCGGCCAGGTCCTGTACCGCGATGAACGGGTCGCCGTGGATGCGGCGGCCGGCATAGCGATAGACGCCGGACCGGGACGACGCGATCCGGTCGAGGTCCCAGGGCTCCCACGACGCCACCGCGAACACGTACCCCATGCCCGGGTCATCCGAGACGTGGAAGGAGCCGCGCGAGTAGCCGTCGACGCGATACGTCCGCCCGCCGCGGGCGAGCTGGGGGTCGCCGGGATGCGTCGGTGACAGGATGTCCAACCGCCCGTCGGTATCCACGCGCACGATCATCACGTACGCGTCCTCATCGGCGCGGAAGTAGACGTCGGGGTAGTCGCCCCGCCGGAAGAGATTGTCGCCACGGAACCAGAGCCGCACGTTCGGCTGCCGCTCGATGGTTCGCTGCCGGTCCCAGATGAAGGGCAGGGCCGGCAGACGCCCCTCGGTCAATGGCGTCGCATCCGCGATGCGCGGAGCATCCGCGATGCGCGGAGCATCCGCGATGAACGGAGTGAGCGAAAGGATCGCACTTGCCAGCGTCAGCATGCCGTCTCCAGGTGAGGCTCGCTCTCCCAGCATAGCACCGGGCATGCCGGAATGCCAATATTCGTAACTTATTGATTGCGAAGAACTTGAGCGAACAGTGCCGGATGGGCCCGCTGCCGTTGTCCGCACGGGTGGACAGGGGGGGAGGACAGGGAGCGAGGGATGATGAGGGATCAGGGATCAGGGATCAGGGGGTCTGTAAGGAAGGATCGATTCCCATATCAGACACGCCCCGGCTGCGACGAAACTGATCGCGCCTGGATTCCTGATCCCCCGACCCTGATCCCTGATCCCTGATCCCTGATCCCTGCTCCCTATATCCGCCCCGGCCTCCGAATCGCCCGCACGATCAGCAGCAACACCACCGCGCCGATGAACGCGACGAGGATCGTGCCGGCGATGCCACCCACCGGCGACGTCACCCCAAGCGCCGAGAACAGCCAGCCGCCGATGAACGCCCCCACGATTCCGACGATGATGTCGCCGAGGATCCCGTACCCGATTCCGCCCACGACGACGGACGCCAGCACGCCCGCGACCAATCCCACCAGAAGCCAGATCAGCAGCTCCATCGCTTCCTCCCGTTTGAGGTGCAGGGAGGAGTAGCAACGGCTGGGCCAGGGCCAGAAATGGGGATTGGGGATTGGGGACTGAGGAATCGGAAGCTGTAATTCGTTTGTCGGGTCAGCCGCGAATGCTGCACGCCGTCGTTACGTTCTCCATGCGCGCGCCTGGGGGGACCAGGTCACCGGAGCCGTCGACCCTCGACGATTCCCGATTCCCCATTCCCGATTCCCGACGAATGGCCCGACCCGACCTTCTCGATCCCGCCACGCTCGCCTCCCTCGGCGGCATCGAGATCGTCGCGCGCTGGATAGTGGACGGATTCCTGACCGGGTTGCATCGGTCCCCGCGCAAGGGATTCTCCGTCGAGTTCGCCGAGCATCGCCCGTATCAGAGCGGCGATGACCTGCGCTACATCGATTGGAAGATCGCCGCCCGACTGGACCGATGGGTGGTGAAGCAATACGAGGAGGAGACGAACCTCCGCGCGACCATCGTCCTGGACGTGAGCCGCTCGATGGACTGGAGCGGCGCTCCGACGCGCCTGACGAAGCTCGCGTACGCCGAGCGGTTGTGTGCCGCGCTCGCGCTGCTCTTCCTTCGACAGCATGATGCCGTCGGGCTCATACGCTTCGACGATCGCGTGCGAACCTCGGTGCCGCCGCGCTCGCGCTCCCGACACTGGCGCCGGCTCGTCGCCGCGCTCGATGACCCCGGTGCGGCGCGCGCCACACACGCGCCCGAGGCGCTCGAGGCGGCGGGTCGTCTGATCTCGCGGCGCGGGATGATCGTCCTCGTCTCCGATCTGCTCCTCGACCCGGAGCCGGTCCTCGCGGTGCTGCGCGGGATGCGGCGCGCGGGCCACCAGGTCACGGTGCTGCACGTCATGGATCCCGCGGAACGCGAGCTCCCGCAGGCCGCCGATGCGATCTTCGTCGATCCCGAGTCCGGGGACGAGATCCCGGCCACGGTCGCCGATGTCCGCGCCGCCTATCGAGCGACGGTTGCCGAAGCGATCGCCGAGTGGCGGACGGCGCTGACGTCGATTGGCGCAGCCTATGAAGTGGTCGAGACGGACGCGCCCTTCGGCGTGCCTCTCCGCCGGGCCTTCGCGCTCCGCCAGCGGCTCGCGTGATCGCGTTCCTGTCACCGCTCTACCTGCTCGCGGCGGCCGCCGCCGCGGTGCCGCTGCTCATCCATCTCCTGCGGCGCCGGATCGGCACCCGGGTGGACTTCCCGGCCGTGCGGTACCTGGCTCGCGCGGAGCGCGAGCACAGTCGCAAGCTCCGGCTGCGCAATCTGCTGCTCATGCTGTTGCGCGTGGCAGCCGTTCTCGCGGTCGTGATGGCGGCGGGCCGGCCCGTCCTTCGGGTGGAAGGCAGCGGCCATGCGCCGACCGCAGTCGCGATCGTGTTCGACAACTCGTTGAGCACGACCGCGATCGATGGCGATCGGCCGGTGCTGGAGCGGCTGCGCGACCGCGCGCGATCGGTGGCGCGCCTCAGCGGCACGGACGATCGAATCTGGGTGGTCACGGCGGATGGGACGGTGTACGGCGGCGGGCGCGCGGCGGTGTTCGACGCCATCGAGCGTGTGGAGCCGCTCGCGTTCGCGGGGGATCCGCCGCGCGCCCTCGCCGCGGCCGCGGCACTCGTCGGGCAGAGCGGCCTTCCGGAACGGGAAGTGATCCTCCTGACCGACGGGCAGGCGACGACGTGGGCCGAGCCAGTGACGTTAGGAGACGTTCGGATCCGCGCCTGGATCCCGGGCGACTCGGCGCCGTCCAACCGCGGCGTCGTCGCCGCCGCCGCCGTTCCACCGCGGTGGACGCCGCGGGGCGCCGTCCGCGCCCGGATGCTCACGCGCGACTCGGCCACCTATCGCATAACGATGGATGGCCGCACGCTGGCGCGGGGCACCGCGGCGCGCGACGAGGAGATCACGGTCCGCGCGGCGCCGCCCGAGCGGGGATGGACCGCCGGCGCCGTCGAGCTCGAGCCGGACGAGATGCTCGGCGACAACGTGCGCTACTACGCGGCATGGATCGGCGCCGCCCCATCGGTCACCGTGCACCCGGCCGCCGGCGAATTCGTCCGCACCGCCGTCGAGGCGCTTGCCGAAGCGGAGCGCATAGCGATCGGCGGACCGATCCAGATCGTTCCGGCGGATGAAGCCGCGCGACTTCCCGCGCTCCTGCTGGCGCCCCGCGACCCCGTGCGCATCGGTGCCGCGAATCGGACGCTGGAGCGGCTCAATGTGCCGTGGCGCTTTGGCGCCGCGCGCCGCGACACCGCGAGCGTCATCGCCTCCGGCGACAGCGCCGAGACCGGCGCGCTCGGCTCGGGCGAGCGGATCCGGGTCGCGCTGCGCTATCCGCTCTCCTCCACCGCGCCTGCCTCGGCGGAGACGCTCGCCACCGCCGGCGGCTCGCCGTGGATCGTTCGCGGCGACGGCTACGTGCTGGTCGGTTCGCCGCTGGTGCCGGAGGCGACGACGCTGCCGATCCGCGCCGCGTTCGTGCCCTGGCTGGCCGAGGTGGTATCGCGCGCGCTCGCATCGGAGGGCGACGTGCTTGCCGCGCTACCGGGCGACCGCGTGTCGCGGCCAGCCGGGGCCGACGCCCTCGAGCTGTCCGACGGCACGCGCTCGCCGATCAGCGGCGATTCGGTGACGATCCCGCGGCGCGCCGGCGTCTACTTCTTCCTTCGCGGCGAGGAGCGTGTCGGCGCGGTGGTCGCGAACCCCGAGCCTGGCGAATCCGAGCTCGGCCGCCTCGATCCAGGCTCGCTCCGCGCGCGGCTCCGCGCGCGCGACGCACTGGTGGAGACGGACGTGCGCGAGCACCTCGGCCAGGTCTTCGACAGTGCGCCCCGCCGCGCGATCGGCATGCCGCTACTCGTGCTCGCCATCGCCTTGCTGCTGGCCGAGTCCGCGATCGCGGGAACGAGACGGACGGGCACGGCCTGACCGCGACGCGAAGGGCTAGATTGGGGGCGCCGCCGCGCGGCCGTCGTTCGAATCCCGCATCTCCGTATTCCGTGCCTCTCCCGCTGGTCATCGAATCCCTCGGCGCGCTCTCCGCGTTCACGCGCCTGACGAACACGCTCCCCGCGCCCGGGGAGCGCCGCACCGTCGCAGGCCTCGCGGGGTCATCGGATGCCGTGTTGTGCGCAGCCCTGGCGCAGCGGCTCGGCGCATCGCGCTTTCTGATCGTCATTGCCGAGACGCTGCCCGATGCGGAGCGATGGCTCGCCGACCTGGATGTGCTGCTGGCCGGCGAAGCCGTGCTCTATCCGCCGCGCGAAGGGTTCGGGGAGGTGGAGCCCCACCTGGAGGTGGCCGGCGAGCGCGTCGAGACCCTGGCGAGTCTCGCCCGTGGCGAGACCAGACTCCTGGTCACGACCGCCCGCGCGGTGCTGGAGCGGACGCGGCTTCCTACCGCCCTGGCGAGCGGACGGCTCGAGCTTCGGCCGCGCGAGGCGCATCGGCTGAGCGACCTCGTCGCCGCGCTCGAGCGTCTCGGCTTCGAGCGCGTGGCGCTCGTGGACGACGTGGCGCAGTTCAGCGTCCGCGGCGGCATCCTCGACATCTACGGGTTCGGAATGGCGCACCCGGTCCGCGCGGAGTTCTGGGGCGACGAACTGGTCTCGCTGCGGCATTTCGACATCCTCACCCAGCGATCCACGCGCGACGCCGAGGTGGCGGTGATTCTCCCGGTGGAGAGCCACGAGCCGCCTGACGATGAGGCCGAGGGTGAGCGCGGGTCCCTGCTCGACCTGCTGCCCCCCGACTCGCTCATCCTGCTTCCCTCCGGGACGCACCTCGAGCCGGAGGTCCGCCGCACGTGGGAGGAGGCGGAGCATCACATTCAACTCGCCCGGCGTCGCGGCGAGGACGCGCCGCCCCGCGCCGAGCTGTTCGCCCCGCCTGACGAGACGCTGCGCCGCGTCGCGGCCTTCGGCACGATCGAGCTGCGCGCCGATGCCGCGGTCGAGCCGGCGCCCGACGTGCCCTTCGGCGTGCGGCGGCCCGAGGTCGTGGAGCGCGACATGCGGCGCCTGCGTCTGCTCACCGAAGACGAGACGCCGACGCTCATCCTCTGCGACAACGCGGGGCAGGCCGAGCGCCTGGAGGAGCTGCTGGCGGAACACGGCCCGGTGCGCGCGGGGCTCGCCGTGGGCGTGCTCGGGGGCGGCTTCATCGTCCCGCCCGGCGCGGCCGGCGAGCCGGGGCTGCGCGTGCTCACGGACCACGAGATCTTCCGCCGCGACCGCCGCATCCGCCGGCAGCGGCGTTATGCATCTGGCGCCTCCGTCGAAGCCCTCACGGCGCTCAAGTCCGGCGACTACGTCGTGCATCTGGAGCACGGCATCGGGATCTATCGCGGGATGGAGCGGATGTTCGTTCGCGAGAGCACGGTCGAGGTGGCGGTCATCGAGTACGAGGGCGGGGACCGCCTCAACGTGCCCCTGTACCGCATCGACCAGATCGAGCGCTACCGCGCCGCCGGAGCCGAGAGCGATGGCGTGCCGCCGCGCCTGCACAAACTCGGCGGCCGCCGCTGGGCGCAGCAGCGCGACCGGACCCGCGCCGCCTTGCAGGAGATGACCGTCGAGCTCCTCGACCTGTACGCGCGGCGCAAGGTGGCCGCAAAGCCGCCCGCCTCGCCCGACGGCCCCTGGCAGCGGCAGCTCGAGTCGTCCTTTCTCTTCGAGGACACGCCCGACCAGCGTAAGGCGACGACGGAGGTCAAGCAGGACATGGAGACCGCGCGACCCATGGACCGGCTCCTGGTCGGCGATGTCGGCTACGGCAAGACGGAGGTCGCGGTGCGTGCGGCGTTCAAGGCCGTGCAGTCCGGTCGGCAGGTCGCGGTGCTCGTGCCCACGACCATTCTCGCCGAGCAGCACGGACGCACGTTCGGCGAGCGGCTCGCCGACTTCCCGGTGTCGGTCGTCACGCTCAGCCGCTTCCAGACCGCCAGGGAGCAGGCGGCCGTGCTCGCGCGACTCGCCGAGAAGAAGATCGACATCATCATCGGCACGCACCGGCTCCTCAGTGCCGATGTCATCTTCAACGACCTCGGCCTCATCGTCGTGGACGAGGAGCATCGGTTCGGCGTGAAGCACAAGGAGCGGCTCAAGCAGCTGCGCACGGAGACCGACGTCCTGACGCTCACGGCAACGCCGATCCCGCGCACGCTGCACCTCTCGCTCGCGGGGCTCCGCGACATGACGCTGATCCAGACCCCGCCGCGCGATCGGTCGCCGGTCCTCACCTTCGTCGAGCCGTGGGACGACGCGCTCATCGAGGAGGGGATCGCACGTGAGCTCGACCGCGGCGGCCAGGTGTACTTCGTCCATAACCGGGTCGAGACGATCGAATCCGTGGCGGACCGCGTGCGGCGCCTCGCGCCGCGGGCGCGCGTCGAGGTCGCGCACGGCCAAATGCGCGAGCGCGATCTCGAGGCCGTGATGCGCCGCTTCGTCGAAGGCGCGGTCGATGTGCTGATCTCCACGATGATCGTCGAATCCGGGCTGGACGTGCCCAACGCGAACACGATGTTCGTCGACCGGGCGGATCACCTCGGCCTCGCGCAGCTCTATCAGCTGCGCGGCCGGGTCGGGCGCTCGCACCGACGGGCCTACTGTTACCTGCTCGTGCCGGACGCGGTGGACGACGAGGCCGAGCGCCGGCTGCAGGTCCTCGAGCACCACACCGAGCTGGGGTCGGGCTACCGCGTCGCGCTCAAGGACCTCGAGATGCGCGGCGCGGGCAATCTGCTGGGACCCGAGCAGTCCGGGTTCGTGCAGGCCGTCGGATTCGACCTCTACCTTCGCATGCTGGACGAGACCGTGAACCGCCTCACGCGCGGCGAGTCGGGCCCCAGGTTCGTCCCGGCGGATGTCTCGATGGACATCCCGCACTATCTGCCGGACGACTACATCCCCGTGCAGGAGGCGAAGCTGGACGTCTACCGGCGACTCACGGCGATGCAGGAGGCGGCCGGGATCGAGGTGCTGCGAGAGGAGCTCCGGGACCGATTCGGTCCCCTGCCGCCACAGGCCGAGGCGTTCCTGGCGCTCGCCCAGCTGCGGATCCTGGGCGGCCGGCTGGGGATAGAAGGCGTGCTGGTGCGCGGCAGCGAGGCGCGTATTAGCTTTCGCGACGACGCGGCACCCCGGCTCAAGGGCCTCACCGCGGCGTTCCGCGAGGTGCAGTTCCAGGCCGAAGTGCGCCGGATGCATCCGCTGGCGCTCAAGCTCACCAGACTCGGCGGAATGGAGATGCTCGACGGCCTCGTTCGAGCGCTGCGAACGCTGCTTCCATCCGCCGACGCCAAACCCCAAACCGTGCCCTCGACTTCATGAAGCGCTTCTCCCTTGCCCTCGCGGCGTCGCTGTTCATGCTCCCCGGCTGCGATGGATTCCGCGAGGCGATGACGGCCCACGTCGATGTCGTCGCGCGTGCCGGCAGCCAGGAACTCACCACCGAGCGGATGGCCGAGCTGATCGGCAATTCGCAGATCCCGCTCACCGAAGAGGCGGCCCGCGCGATCGCCAATCTCTGGGTGAACTATCAGCTGCTCGGTCGTGCGGCGGCGCAGAACGACTCGCTGAACGAACCCGAGACGGTCGACGACGCGATGTGGGCGATCCTCTCGCAGCAGAAGGCCAACAAGTGGCACGAGCAGGTGCAGGCCACGTGGACCATCGACTCGATGCCGAGCCAGGCGGCCTACATGCGCGGCGACGTCATTGCGGCGGCGCACGTTCTCATCGGCGTGCCCGCGCAGGGACTCTCGCAAGGCAAGCAGGACAGCCTGCAGCGCGTCGCGGAGCGGATCGCTCGTGAGGCGACGGAGGCGAACTTCACGCGGCTGGTCGGCGAGTACACGATGGATCCGGGCTCCAAGGAGCGTGACGGCATCTACGTCGTGCCCCGCGGCCAGTTCGTGCCCGAGTTCGAGGAGGCGGTCCTCAGCCTCCAGCCCGGCGAGATCACGCGCGCGCCCGTCCGCACGCAGTTCGGCTGGCACATCATCCGGCGCCTGACATACCCCGAAATCGAGCGCGGGCACATGCAGGAGTTTGCCAGCATCGTGGCCGGCTCGGCCGTGCAGGTGGCGGAGAGCACGTACCTGGCCGGTGTCGAGTCGGCCGGCAACATCCGCTTCCGCGATAACGCGGCCGCCACGATCAAGAAGGTCATGCAGTCGCCTGACGATCATGCGAACGACCGCACGGTCATCGCGACCTCGAAGGCGGGAGACTTCACCGCGCAGAAGCTCGCGCGCTGGATCTCCGCCTATCCGCCGCGGCAGCAGGGGATGATGCGCGCGCAGGCGGCCCAGGCGCCGGACTCGGTGCTGCGGGACTTCACGCGAGCGCAGTTCATCCGCGGCGAGCTCGTGCTCGCGCAGGCGGACAGCGCCAAGGTCCAGCTCAGCCCGGCCGAGCTGACGGACGCGCGCAACCAGTTCGCGCAGCTCGTCCACCGGGTGTGGGCCGAGCTCAAGATCTCGCCCAACGCGCTCGCCGAGAGCGCGCAGGCGCCGGCGCAGCGCGAGCGCGTCGCCTCGGAGATGGTCGAGACGTACATGAACCAGCTCGTGAAGGACGAGGTGCCCTACGTCGAGGTGCCGAAGCCGCTGCACGATGTGCTGCGCGAGAAGTACGACCACAGCGTAAATCGCGCGGGGATCACACGTTCGCTCGAGCGCGCGGCGCGCGTCCGTGCCGTCATGGACTCGACGCGCGCGTCGCAGCAGCCGCCGTCGCAGGTGCCGCTCGGACCGCAGGGCATGCGGCCGCAACCGCAGGTGCAGCCGCCGCAGCAGGCGCCGCCGAACACCCCGTAAGCTCGAGCGCCTGCGGCAGTGCGAGGTGCGAGGGGTTTCCCCTGGCACCTCGTTTCGTTGTGGGGGCCTGCTCGCGCTCCGCTCCACCCTCGCTGCGACGACCAATCGTGTGCCGCCGCTGAACACGACGGGCCCGGCCGTGTATCTTTGGCCCATGCACATCCGCCTAGTTCCCGGCATCGCGCTGCTTCTCGTCGCCCAGACGAGTGCGGCCCAGGAGCCGCAGCCCCCCCAGTCCCAGCAGCAGTTCCCCGTCGAGCGCATCGCGGCCATCGCCGGTGCGGAGGTCGTGCTCGCCACCGAGGTCGAGGAGCGGCTGGCGCAGTACGCGCAGGAGCTTGCCTCGCGCGGGCAGCGGATGCCGACCGACTCCGCCTCGTTGCGACAGTTCCGGCTGCAGATGCTCGACCGGATGATCAACGACGCGCTCATGGTGCAACGCGCGAAGCAGCTGGGCATCGAGGTGACGGATGAGGAAGTGGCGGGCGTCGTCGGGCGGCGCATGCAGGCGATCCAGGGGAACTTCCCCACCGAAGCCGCCTTTCGAGAGGAGCTGCGCCGCGTCGGCTTCGGGAGCCCCGAGGAGTTTCGGCGCCGCCTGCAGGAGCAGGAGCGGCGCAACGTGCTCCAGCAGCGGCTCATCTCGCAGCTGCGCGAGGAGGGGAAGCTGGCGCCCGTGCCCGTGACGGACGCCGACGTCGCCGAGTACTTCGCGGAGAACAAGGATCAGCTGCCGCGCATTCCCTCGACGGTGGCATTTCGTCAGGTGATCGTCGCGCCGCGCGCCAGCGAGGCGGCGCGCGCGGCGAGCCGCGCCAAGGCCGAGTCGCTGCTGGTGGAGATTCGCGGCGGCGCGGACTTCGCCGCCGTGGCCCGGCGTGAGAGCGACGATCCGGGGACGCGCGAACAGGGTGGGGATCTCGGATGGTCGCGCCGCTCCACCTTCGTGCCGGAATTCGAGAACATGATGGTCGCCATGCCGGTCGGGCGGCCGAGCCCGGTATTCGAGACGGCCTATGGCTTCCACATCCTGCGCGTCGACCGCGTGCAGGCGGGCGAGTACAAGGTGCGGCACATTCTGTTGAGCCCCGACATCGATTCGGCGGACGTCCAGCGGGCGCGGGCGCAGGCGGACACGGTGGCGGAGCGGTGGCGGGCGGGCGTGCCGTTCGACACGCTGGCGGCGCGCTACCATGACGCCACGGAAGACCGCGCGATTCCGGAGTTCCTCCGCGACTCGCTCCCGCCGTCGTATCGTCAGGCGTTCGAGGGCAGGACGGTGGGCAACATCACCGATCCGTTCCCGGTCGATGATCCCCGTCGCGAGGCACCCAAATTCGTCGTGGCGCAGATTACGAGCGAGGTCGAGGCCCACGAGGCGACGCTCGCCGACATGAAGGACATCATCCGGCAACAGCTCTCGCAGGAGCGCGCGATCATGCGGCTGATCGCCAGCCTCCGGCAGCAGATGTACGTCCGTGTCATGCTCTGAGTCGTGCGCGTGGACCTCGCGCTGAAGCGACTACTGCTCGTCAGGAGCCGGACCGAGGCGAAGGAGGCCTGCGACGTCGGCGCCGTCCACGTGAACGGAAAGCGCGCCAAGGCCTCGAGCGAGGTGCACCCAGGGGACGTTCTGCGCGTGGACTACGCGCACCGCACCCTCGAGGTGGAGCTGCTCGGCGACATCGGAAAGAGCGTGAGCAAGGCGAAGGCGCGCGAGCTGGTGCGCGTGCTGCGCGACGAGCCGGTGGAATGAGCGAGCCCGCGCACCCGCGCATCGCCATCACCGTCGGCGATCCGCGCGGCATTGGTCCCGAGATCATTGGCAAGGCACTGGCCGATCCGCGTGTGCGTGCCGCGGCGAGCTACGTCGTGGTGGGACCGCGCGGCACGCGCGTCGCGGTGCAGGAGTCGATAGGCGACTGGCGGCTCGACGGCGACGCGGCGCTGGCCGGCGAGCTCTCTGGACTCGCCATCGAGCGCGCCGTGGCGCTCATCGCGCAGGGCGAGGCGCAGGGTCTCGTCACCGGCCCGATCGACAAGCGCGCGCTGCTCGCGGGCGGCTACGACCATCCCGGACATACCGAGATGCTGGCCGAGCTCACGGGCGCGCGGACGGCGATGATGCTCGCATCGCCGGTGCTGCGCGTGGTCCTCGCGACCACGCACATCCCGCTCCGCCTCGTCCCGGCCATGCTGACCCGCGGCGTGATCCTCGAGGTCGCCCGCCTCACGAGGGACGCGCTGCGGAACTGGTACGGCATCGCGGAGCCGCGGATCGCGCTCTGCGCCCTCAACCCGCACGCGGGCGATGGCGGACGGTTCGGCACCGAGGATGACGACCTGCTCGCCCCGGTGGCGCGCGCGGCGCGGCTTGCGGGGCCGCTCCCGGCGGACACCGTCTTCGTGCGCGCCATGAAGGGCGACTTCGACGCCGTGATCGCCCCGTATCACGACGTCGGCATGACGGCGATCAAGGTCGCATCGTTCGGCAGCGCCGTGAACGTGACGCTCGGGTTGCCGTTCCCGCGCACCTCGCCGGACCACGGCACCGCGCTCGACATCGCGGGGCAGGGGATCGCGGATCCGTCGAGCCTCATCGCGGCGATCCTGGAGTGCGCGCGCCTCGCCCGGCTACCCGCCAGGGCCCACGCCTGACGAGATGGTGCGCGCGCACGGCCACGACCACGATCACGATCACGCCGGGCACGCGCACGGCGACAGCGTACGCCGGCTGTGGATCGCGCTGTCGATCACCAGCGTGTTCCTCGTCGCCGAGGTCGTCGGCGGCGTGCTGTCGAATTCGCTCGCGCTGCTCGCCGACGCCGGGCACATGCTCACCGATGTCGCGGCGCTCGGGCTGTCCCTGTTCGTCGCCTGGTTCAGCCGGCGTCCCGAGAACGACCGGCGCACGTACGGCTACCTCCGGCTGGAGATCCTCGCCGCCTTCGTGAATGGGGCGGCGCTGCTGGTGCTCTCGATCTGGATCATGGTCGAGGCAACGCTGCGCTTCCGCGCGCCCGAGCCCATCGCCGCCGACCTGATGCTGATCGTCGCGCTGCTCGGCCTCGCCGTGAACGTCGTCGCGGCGTGGACGCTACACCCCTCGCAAGGCGGCAGTCTCAATATCCGCGGTGCCTACCTGCACGTGCTCAGCGATCTCCTCGGATCGGTGGGCACGGTGACGGCGGCGCTGCTCGTGCGCGCTTTCGGATGGTTGGCCGCCGATCCGATCGCGTCGGTCTTCGTCACGCTGCTCATCGTGCGCGCCGCATGGCGGCTCGTGCGCGAATCGGTGGATGTGCTGCTGGAATCGACCCCGGCGCACATCTCATTGGGCGCCGTGCGCGCGCAGCTCGAGGCGATTCCGGGCATCGAGTCGGTGCACGACCTGCACGTCTGGACGGTGACGTCGAACCACATCGCCATGAGCGCGCACGCGATCGTGCGGGAGCCGGAGCGCCAACAGCACGTGCTGGAGCACGCCCTCGACGCGATGCGGCTGTTCGGCATCCATCACGTCACGATCCAGCTGGAGCGGCAGGAGATGTACGAACGGGAGCTGCATCTGCACGCCTGAGGGGGGGCGGGGGACGCGGGATGCGGGATGCGCGATCGCGCGCTGCAGTGGACAGGAGGGACAGGGGATTCGGGGATAGGGGAGGGGCTTAGGGACCCGCGGCACGTGTTCCGCCTGCCTACCGATTCGCGGACCTGGCGTATGAGCAGCCGCGAATGCCCTTGCCCCTGGCCCCTTGCCCCCTCCCTATCCGCTATCCCCTAACTCCTAGCTCCTTCCCAGCTCGGCCTCCCGCGCGCTCATCTCGCTCACCACCTCGCGGACGCCGGCCACCGACCAGGCGTCGTCGCAGGCATAACGCACTTCCTGCTCGCTGGCGAGCTCTCCGCGGAGCGTCACGCGGCCCTCCTGCACCTCCACCGAGATGCGCTGCGCGTCGACCCATGTATCGTAGAACAGCGCGTCCTGCACGTCGCGACGCACGTCGGCGTCGTCGCGTCGTAAGGCACGCAGCCGTTCCCCGTACGGGCCGTGCCCGCTCCGGGGCGGCCCGTAGAATCGCTGCTGCAGCTGCGCCTGCGTGACGTAATAGCTGCGAGAATGTCGCCACCCGGCGCCGATGTCGCCGTAGGTGCGCTCGAGGTGCGGGACGGGGGCCTCCGTCAGGTCGCGGCGCGGCACGTCGGGCTCGGCGCCGGGGGCTCGCGCGCCTTCGGGGTGGGGGGCGACGCTCGGCGTCGCCGTGTCGCCGGCCGGCGGCGCGGGCTCCAACTCGGCGAGCTCCACGACCTCGCCGCCGCGCGTCCGGGCATAATCCTCTCGCTCGCGGTAGCCGTACCCGCCGAACACTTCGCCGCCACGCATGTAGTCGTGGCCGTAGCCGCGACCGAGAGGATAATGATTCGAGTTTGTTTCGTCGTGCTGCTCCATGAGCACCTCCTGCAGTCTGGTGGTCGCTCGGTGCGTCCGCGGCACGCCTCGCCGCCCGCGGCACGCTCACATGGGCGCGCTTGTTGGGGCTCCTCCGGGCCGGTTAAGTTTCGTGGCTATGCAAATTCGAAACGTCGCCATCATCGCGCACGTCGATCACGGGAAGACGACGCTGGTGGACAAGATGCTGCGCCAGGCCGGCGCGTTCCGTGAGAACCAGGTCGTCGTCGAGCGGGTCATGGACTCCAACCCGCTGGAGCGCGAGAGGGGCATTACCATCCTCGCCAAGAATACATCCGTGCGGTGGGGCGGCGTCAAGATCAACATCGTCGATACCCCCGGCCACGCCGACTTCGGCGGAGAGGTCGAGCGCATCCTGCGCATGGTCGACGGCGTGCTCCTCGTGGTCGATGCGTTCGATGGGCCCATGCCCCAGACCCGCTTCGTCCTCCGCAAGGCCCTGGCCCTTGGCCGCACCCCGATCATCGTCATCAACAAGATCGACCGGCCGGGCGCCGACCCCATGCGCGTGCACGACGAGGTGCTCGATCTTCTCATCGAGCTCGAGGCGGACGAGGCCCAGCTGGACGCCCCCGTGGTCTACGCCTCCGCGCGCAACGGAACGGCCACGAGGGACCTCGAGTCACCGAACGAAGATCTCACCCCCCTCTACGAGACCATCATCGCGCACGTCCCGCCGCCGCCGAGCGATGCGACCGGCGCGTTTCAGATGCTGATCTCGACCATCGATTACTCACCATACCTCGGCCGGCTCGGCATTGGCCGGATCGAGCGCGGCACGGTACGGTTCGGCGAGACCGTGGCCCTGCTGCCGCTGGGCCCCGACCGCACGGTGGAGCGTGCGAAGGTCACCAAGCTGTATGCCTTCGAGGGCCTGGACCGGCTCGAGGTGACCGAGGCGTCGGCCGGCGAGATCGTCGCCCTCGCCGGGCTCGAAGGGGTCGAGATCGGCGTCACGGTGTCCAATCTCGACGTGCAGGAACGTCTGGAGGGGATCGCCGTTGAGGAGCCAACCATCTCGGTGGACTTCGTCGTGAACGATTCACCCTTTGCGGGCAGGGAAGGAAAGTTCGTGACCTCGCGGCAGTTGCGTGAGCGCCTCTACAAGGAGCTCGAGCGCAACGTGGCGCTCAAGGTCGAGGACACTGACGCGACGGACACCTGGTCGGTGTCGGGGCGCGGGGAACTGCACCTCTCGATTCTCATGGAGACCATGCGCCGCGAAGGCTACGAATTTCAGGTCTCGCGGCCGCGCGTCATCACGCGCGAAGGCGCATCGGGCGAGAAGCTCGAGCCGTACGAGGAGCTGGCGATCGACGTGCCGGAGGAATACCTCGGCGCCGTGATCGAGAAGCTCGGGCCACGGCGGGCGGAGTTGATCGAGATGAAGAATCCCGGCCAGGGCGTGGTGCGATTGTTGTATCGGATTCCGGCGCGCGGGCTGTTCGGCTACCGCTCGGAGTTTCTCACCGACACGCGAGGCACCGGCATCATGCATCACCGGTTCCTCGATTACGGGCGCTGGGCGGGCCCGCTCACGGGCCGCAAGCGCGGGACGCTGGTGGCAATGGAGAGTGGCGTGGCAGTTGCGTTCGCTCTGTTCAACCTGTCCGAGCGCGGCACGCTCTTCATCGGACCGGGCACGCCGGTCTACGAGGGCATGATCGTCGGCGAGAGCGCGCGGCCTGGCGATCTCGACGTCAATCCGATGAAGGAGAAGAAGCTCACGAACATGCGGACGACATCGAGTGACGAGAACATCCAGCTCGAGCCGCCGCGGGAGTTGACTTTGGAAGGCGCTTTGGAGTACATCGAGGACGACGAGCTGATCGAGATCACGCCGCAGTCCATCCGGCTTCGCAAGCGCTTGCTCAAGGCCAACGATCGGAAGAAGATTTCGCGCGAAGCGAAGCGCGAGCGCGAACGCGCCTCCGTGTAGTCACCATTCCTCACCCTCTAAGCGTTAGGGAGACCACGGTTATGTGGGACGAGTTCGAGTTGTTGGGCGTAGCGCGGGCTCGCCGGCGCGATGACGACAACTCCGACGACGAGCCGCTCGACGAGGACGACTTCGACGACGACGACGACTTCGACGACTTCGACGAGGACGACGAGGACGATCTCGACGACGACGACGACGAGGATGACGACCTCGACGACGACGATGACGACGACGAGGACGAGGACGACGACGACGACTTCGACGACGAGGAGGAGGATGACCTCGTCGATCTCGATGACGAGTACGACGACGTCGAGGAGCACAAGCCGAGGCCGGGCCACCCGCGGTATGAAGAGTAACGGGACGCGCGACGCGGGCACCTGACCGGGGATCGGGACTCCTCAAAATGAATCGCGGCACGGAGG
>DATHUW010000085.1:0-45958 GCA_035461825.1 Gemmatimonadaceae bacterium | reverse complement strand
CCCCCCGTCCCCTGTCCCCCCACGGCGGCAGCGCCCGCACCCGCACCGACGGCTCCGGCAGGTGTCCGGCTTCGCGTGAGGTGATCAACCGCGCGCCGCGTCGATAGGTGAAGTACGCGTAGGCCCACTCCACCAGCACGCTGATGCGGTTTCTGAAGCCCGCCAGATACATGATGTGGACGAACAGCCAGAGGAGCCACGCCACACGTCCGCCGAACCTGAGACGACCGAACTCCGCAACCGCGCGCTCGCGGCCGATCGTCGCGAGCTCACCCTTGTTGCGATAGCGGAAGGGCCGCATCGCGTCCCCGCGAAGGGCACGCACGACGTTCTTCGCCGCCCACGCGCCCTCCTGCATCGCCGCCGGCGCGACGCCAGGCACCATCGCGCCGTCCTTCCGCCGCACTGCCGCGAGGTCGCCGATCACGAACACCTCGGGATGCCCCGGCACCGTCAGGTCCTCGTTCACCGGCACGCGACCCACCCGGTCCAGCTCGACGCCGAGCGAGCGCGCGAGCGGCGACGCGACGTTGCCTGCGCTCCAGAACACCGTGCGCGCCGGGATGAACTCCTCGCCGACGCGCACTCCTTCCGGCTCGACCCCGGTCACCAGCGTCCGGACCCGGACGTCGACGCCTAACGCCTCGAGGTCCGCCTGCGCCCGCGCCGACGACGCCTCGGAGTATGCCGGCAGCACGCGCGGGCCGCCCTCGAGCAGGATCACCCGGAGCGCGCTCGGGTCCGCGTTGCGGAAGTCGTCGCGCATCCCCTGCTTCGCGATGTCCGGCAGGATGCCGGCGAGCTCGACCCCCGTCGGCCCGGCGCCGACGATCACGAAGGTCAGCCACGCCTGGCGCTCGTCAGGGTCCCCGCTCTGCTCGGCGTTCTCGAACGCCATCAGAAAGCGCCGGCGCAGCTCCAGGGCGTCGTCGAGGGTCTTGAGACCCGGCGCGTCCCGTTCCCACTCGGGCCGGTCGAAGTAGCTGTGTCGCGCGCCGGTCGCGACGATGAGATAGTCGTACGGCACCGCGCCCCCGCCCGTCAGGTGCACCGCGCGGCCCGTCACGTCCACCCGCTCCACCTCCGCCAGGAGCACGGACGTGTTCCGCTGCTTGCGAAGCAGGAAGCGGATCGGCTGCGCCACATCGGAGGGCGCGAGCGTCGCCGTCGCGACCTGGTAGAGCAGCGGCTGGAAGAGGTGATGGTTGGTGCGGTCGAGCACCGTCACCGTCACCGGCGCGTTGCGCAGCGCGCGCGCCGCATATAGCCCACCGAATCCGCCGCCGATGATCACGACGTGTGGGCGCGCGCGCGCAGCGAGGGCGGCGCTCATCGCGTCAGGCAGTGGCCCGTTCCCGCGCGGTGGCGCGCGCCTCGAGCCAGCGCGCCGACAGCGTGATGACGAGGGTCAGGCCGATGAGCAGCACGCTGTACGCCGCCGCCGTGCCGAACGAGAGGTCCCGCAGCTGCGCGAGGATCTCGATCGAGATCGGACGGTTGGCCCGCGTGTACAGCACGATGCTCGCGACGAACTCGCCGACGGCCATCACCGCCGCGAGCATCGCCCCGGCGACGAGTCCGGGACGCGCCGCCGGAAGCACCACGCGCCGCATCGTCAGCCACCACGACGCGCCCAGCCCCCGTGCGGCATCCTCCAGCGACGGGTCCATCTGCTTCAGCGATCCCTCGGTGGCGGTGACCACGAGCGGAATCCCTCGAATGAAGTAGGCGAGCGGCAGAATCGCGAACGTGCCCACCAGCAGAACGCGCCCCGTCGCCGGCTCGTTCCGGTCGAAGGTCGCGATGAGCCCGATGCCGATCGCCGTCGCCGGGATCGCCCACGGCAGCGCCACCAGCAGCTCGAGGAGCCGCCGCCCGCGGAACCGTCGCAGCACGATGAGATAGGCCGCGACGAAGCAGACCACGATGTTCGCCGCGGTCGCGATCCCCGCCATCGTCACGCTGTTCCGGATCGGCACCCACAGCTGCGGGTCCGTCGCCAGGCGGCGGAAGTTGTCGAGCGTGTACTCGGGCGGCAGGATCTGCGTGGTCCAGGTGCCCTCGCGCGCGAACGAGATGAGCACGACCATGGCGTGCGGCATCACCAGCAGCGCCACGAGCATCACGCCCAACAGCGGACCCCCCACGCGGGCCAGACGCGATCGCACGACGATCCGCGTCATGCCGCCCTTTCCCGACATCGCGTACTGGCGCCGGCGCTCGAACCAGCGGAACAGCGCCAGCGCGAGCACGGCGCTCACGGCCAGCACCGTGGTCTCGACGTACGCGAGCTCCATCGCGCCGATCGTCTTGGACGACACGATCTGCGTGGAAAGCACCCGCAGCCCGCCGCCGAAGATGTACGGCGCACTGAACGAACCCAGCGAGTTCATGAAGACGAGCAGCATCGCGCCCGCGATGCTGGGCGTGAGCAACGGCAGGGTGATCCTCGCCAGGCGGCGCAGCCGCGATGCGCCGAGGCCCGCCGCTGCCTCGTCCACGCTCGTGTCCATCCGCTCGAGCCCCGCCGAGACGAACAGGAAGACGAACACGTACATCGTGTACGCGTGCACGAAGATGATCGCGCCCATCCCCGTGAGCGTCCACGGCGGTCGCTCGAGTCCCAGCGCCAGCTGCACGACCCGGGTGAACACCCCCGTTTCGCCGTAGAGGAACAGGAACGCGATCACGCCGACCAGCGGCGGCAGCACGGCCGGCAGCGTCGCGAGCGCGCTCAGCGCGCGGCGCCCGCGAAAGTCGAACCGCGTGAGCAGGAACGCGAGCGGGATGCCGATCGCCGTCGCCGCCAGCACCGACCACACGGAGATGACCAGCGTGGCCCACAGCGCCTCGCGATCGGCTGGACTGCGCGCGAACTCTCGCCAGGCATCCAGCCCGTTGCCGAACGACGCGGCGACCACCGACGCGTTCGGCAGTACCACGGCCCAGCCGAGCAGGAGAAAGATGGGGAGCGCGAGCGCCCACGTGCCGGCACCGCGCCAGTTGCGCGGCTCGCTCACCACCGGCGGCACGCCGGTCGCCGTGTGCGGCGTGGGAGCCGGCGGTCTGGAACTCACGGCGCGACGACCGCGACGGGCTCCCGCGCCACACGCACGCCGACGCGGTCGCCGATGTGCACTTCGCGCTCCGTTCCGTACAGTTCGAGCACCCGGCCGTCGGAGAGGCGCACGTGATAGGCGATGAGCGCCCCGGCGAAGCGCCGCTCCGTCACCGCCGCCGGCCAGCCGGCCGGCGCGTCGGGTGACGTAAACGAGAGCGCATCGGGCCGCAGCACCACCTGAACGTCCCCATCGCGGGCGTCCGGCGAGCGGACCGCGCGCAGCCGCCATTCCAGGCCGCCGATCGATACGGTCACCTCGTCCCCCGCGAGCCGCCCGGGCACCAGCGTGGCGTGTCCGATGAACTCGGCCACGCCGCGCGAGGCCGGCCGGTCGTACAGCTCGTCGGCGGGGCCGACCTGCAGCAGCTGGCCGCGTCGGATCAACGCGACCCGATCGGCGACGGCGAAGGCATCTTCCTGGTCGTGCGTCACGAACAGCGCGGTCACGCCCAACCGGTGGAGCGTGGCGCGAAGCTCCTCGCGCGTGGCGCGGCGCAGCGTGGGATCGAGGTTCGACAGCGGCTCATCGAGCAGGAGCACGCGCGGCTCGATCACGAGCGCGCGGGCCAGCGCCACGCGCTGCTGCTCGCCGCCGGACAGCGACTGCACGGGCCGCCCCACGGCGCCCTCCAGCCCCACGTTCGCGAGCGCGCGCTCGGCGCGCGCGCGCCGTTCACGCCGCGCCACACCGCGCGCCTCCAGACCGAACGCGACGTTCTCACCGACCGACATGTGCGGGAACAGCGCGTAGTGCTGGAACACCATCCCGAAGTCGCGGCGCTGCGGCGGCAGCCTGGTGATGTCGCGCCCATCGAGCTCGATGCGTCCCGCGTCAGGCGTCTCGTAGCCGGCGACCATCCGCAGCGTCGTCGTCTTGCCCGAGCCGGACGCGCCGATGAGGGCGAGCAGCTCGCCCGGCGCGATCTCGAGCGAGAGATCATCGACGGCGGTGTGGGATCCGAATCGCCGCGTGATGCCGCGGAGCGCGAGCGAGCCGGCCGTCGCGGCCGGCGCCGGCGCGCCGGTCGCCGCACCTCGAGCGTCCACCGCCGGACCGGCGTTCACCGACCGCGGTACTGATTGCGGATGTTCGCGTCCCAGTAGCGCATCCACTCGTCCAGCCGCTCGGCCAGCACGGCGCGGTCGAGCGGCATCGGCGTGATCTGCTCGCGCGCCCGCCGGACCCACTCCGGGAGGCTGTCCAGCGGGATGTCGGTGCGCGCGGGAATGCGCGTGAACCGCTCGCTAGCCGTGAGCAGCGCCTCACGAGACGTCACGAACTCGTAATAGGCCCGCGCCTCCTCGGGCAGCTCCGTTCCCGCGACGATCGCGATGCCGTCGACGAGCAGCGGCGTGCCGCTCGAGGGAAAGACGTAGTCCACATGGTAGCCGCGCTGCTGCTGGATCACGATGTCGGGCATGTTGTACAGCGTCACGACCCCCTCCTGCCGGCCGAGCTTCTGGTAGAGGATCGAGGGGTCGGCGGTGTACTCCTTGACGTTCGCGTCGAGTCGGCGCAGCCATTCGTAGCCCGCTTCCTCCGATCCGGTCTCGCGGATGGAGCGCAGGATCATGGCGCCCCAGATCGCCCGCATCGAGCCGCTCTCGATGGGATTGCGGATGAGGATCCGGTCCCGCCACTTGGGATCGAGCACGTCGTCCCAGTCGCGGGGCGCCTCTTCGCGGCGCACCGCGTCGGTGTTGTACGCGATGACCTCGGGCGTGAGATAGGTGCCGTACCAGCGGTGTTCGGGGTCGTGGGCCTCCGCGTCGACGGCCGCGCTCCACGAGGGCTCGTACGGCGCCAGCAGCCCTTCGCGCGCACCCCGCTCGAAGATCTCGGCCGGCGCGCCGAACCACAGGTCGGCCTGCGGATTCCGACCCTCGGCGCGGAGGCGCTCGAGAATGTTCTGCGAGCCCATGTCGACCCACTGCACGTCGATCGTGGGGTTGGCCGCCTCGAAGGCCGTCTCGTAATGCTCGAGCAGCTCCTTGCCGTGCGGCGAGTAGACGGTGAGCACCGTGCGTCCGTCTCCACCGCCGCAGGCGGCGAGCACGAACACCATCATCGTCAGGCAGATCCACCGCCCCGGGCGGGCTCCGGTCATCGCGATCCTCCGTTCGCTCCGGCGCTCGCGCCGAGCAGGTTGACGAACAGCCGCGCGGCCCCTGGCACGCCCGCGGGCAGCTGGCGGAAGAAAGCGAGGGTGGTGTAGACGTACACCCCCTCGCCGAACGGCGCGATCAGCAGCGCGCCGGTGCGCTCCTCGTCGCCGGGCTCCCGCACGGCCACCAGCGGCACGTAGGCCTCGCCGAACGTGCGCGGCATGTACAGCGAACGCTCCTGCACCCACCCCTCGAAATCGGCGAGCGTGATGCGGTTCGGCGCGCGGAGCTGCGGGTGATCCGGACGCAGCAGCCTGACGGGCGACTCCTCCACCGTCACGCGGTCGTGCGGCCTCGCGATGGTGATCGGGTGCGGCATGATCCCGGGGCGCGTCATCTCGTACTGGCCGTACTGCACCACCAGCGTGCCGCCCCGCCGTGCGAACGCGAGCAGTCGATCGTTGGCCGCGACGAGCCCGTCGGAGGCCTCGTAGGCCCGCGGACCCACGACGATCGTCGTGAAGCGCGACAGGTCGGCGCCGGCTACCTCGTCAGGCGGGACGACGGTCACCGGCACGCCGAGGTCCACCAGCGCCGGTGCCACGTTGTCGCTCACCCCGGGGATGTACGCCACGCGCAACCCGGCCGGAATCCGCACGTCCACCGCTTCGATCGCCAGCACGGCGTCGCGGTAGAGTCGGCGCGGCCGAATGTGCTCGTAGTCGATGAGCGCGTAGCCCGCGGTGAACCGCTCTCCGCCGCTCTCCGCGACGGCCGCGACCTCGTGGCGGCCCGGCGCGAGCATTCCCGTCAGGCGAAACTCCATCGTCGCCGTGGCGCCGGGCCCCTGCAAGGTGACGGTGCGCGCGGCCGAGTCGGCGCGGAGGCCGGCCGGCAGCGCGAGTGACACGCGGACCTCGCGCGGCGCGGTGTCGGCCGAGCGAAGCTGGACGCGTACCACGCGGTCCAGCGCCGTGCGCGCCGGCGCGAGCTGGAGCGACCGGTCGAGTGTGACCGCGACGGCGGGGGCGACGGCGAGCGGCCGCCGCACCTCGCCGCGAATGGGATCGGCGTACCGGTGGACGATCGGCGCCGCCAGCGACTCCACTCCGCCCTCGACGACTACGCCGACCCGCGCCACCGCCGCGTCAGGTGGCGCGCTCGAGGGACGCGGGCCGAGCGGGACCGCGAACATGTCGCCGGCGCGCGGCGCGGCGAGCCACGCCGGCTGCATCAGGGCGATCCACTCGTCTCGCGTCGCCGGCGAGAACCCGCGTGGCACCGTGTCGCGCCACGCGCTGTCCGGGAGCAGCTCGATCTCGCGTTCTCCCGCGCGCAGCCGCACCGCCGCCGTGCCGCGGTTGTGGACGGAGCGGACGATGGGGATCGAATTCCCGATGGCGACGATCTCGCGCGGCACGAGCGCGTCGAACGCCAGGCCGCTCGCGAGGGCCCAGGCATCGAGCAGATCTTCGTGGAGCGCCGACATCGAGGCGGCTGCGTCGGAGCTCGCGGGCAGGCAATCGATGCGGCGCAGCGCTGCGAGCGCCCGCCCTAACGGCGCGCGGACCGCCGACGGATCGAACGCATCGAACCGGCGGCGGGCCTCCGCCGCCGCGGCGCGCACCGAGTCGACCGCCCCTCTGGCCGCGGCGCAGGGCAGCGAGTCGCGCAGCCTGGCGAGTGACGTGTCCATCCCGGCGAACAGATCCTGCTCCGCCGCCGCGTCCGACGGGCCGATGCGCGCCGCCTCCCGGCGGATTCCGGCGTACGCTGCCCCGAGCGGTGCGATCTGGCCGAAGGCCTGCGACTTGTGCTGGCTCCGGCTCTCCGCGGCGATCTCGGCGTACGAGCGGCCGATGAGCGGATCGTACTCCCCGGCGTTGAACGCGTGCGTCGCATCCTCCACGCGCGCGCGCGTCGAACGGTAGAACTTGCCCACCGTCCACGGCGGGCCGAACGCCGCCCGCGGGAACCGCACGGTATCGCCGGACACATCGTACGCCTCACGCGCGAGGATACCGGACACCTGATGCTGGCCGTGCCCATCGCGCGGCGTGCCGCTGAACAGCCCGACGATGACGTGCGGCTGGAACGCGCGCACGACCCGCACGACGTCGCCGAGCAGCGAGTCGTGCGGCCAGTGCTCGAAGGTCTCCTCGGCGCTCTTGGAGAACCCGAAGTCGTACGCGCGCGTGAAATACTGGATGCCGCGGTCGAGCCGCCGGGCCGCGAGCAGCTCCTCCGCGCGAATCACGCCGAGCGCCTCCCCGAGCTCGTTGCCGATGAGGTTCTGGCCGCCGTCGCCGCGGGTGAGCGAGAGATAGGCGGTGCGCACGTGCCGCCCGCGCGCCAGGAAGGTGATGAGCCGCGTGTCCTCGTCGTCGGGATGGGCGCCGATCACCAGGACGCGGGCGGAGACGCCGAGCCCCGCGAGGCGCGCCCCCAGCGCGGCGGCGCCCCCGGTCTGGCCGGCGGCCGCGGCGAGCGGCGCGGCGAGGACGAGGAACGCGGCGAACAGCGCCCTCACGGCTGGAAGAAGTCGCGTCGGCATGAGCGGTGGAAGATGGTGCGGCCCGCCACGCCCCGGCGGAAGTCCCCGCGCGGGGAACGTCCCTCGCCGCACGCGAGTTCCCGCGGGCGACCCCCGCCGGCGCGTCACGTCGCCGGCGGGGTCACGCCTCCACGCGCGCGGGTCGCCGCCGCTCACCCGCCGGCTGTTCCGCCGCGAGAACCTCGGCGACGATCTCGGCCTGTTGCGCCTGGTGGGACGACATGTACCCCTCCGCCGGACTCGCTCGCTCCGGCCGACCGATGTAGCGAATCGGCATCGTGGTGCCCACGGCGGCGCGCAGCCGCGGAGCCGCGTACGTCCACGCGCCCATGTTCTTCGGCTCCTCCTGCGCCCACACGACGTGGGTGGCGTTGGGGTACCGGTCGACGATTGCGGCGATCCGCTCGTACGGCCAGGGGGACAGCTGCTCGACGCGCACCAGCGCCACCTGTGGCGAGCGCTCCCGCATGGCCAGATCGTAGTAGATCTTGCCGGTGCAGAACACCAGCCGGCGGACCTCGTCAGGCTCCGCGGCCGGGTCGTCGAGCACCGGCTGGAAGCGCAACATCGCGAGATCGTCCAGCGCGGACGCCGCCTCCGGAAGCCGCAGCAGGCTCTTGGGCTGCATCAGCACCAGCGGGCGGCGCGTCTCGCACAGCGCCTGACGCCGCAGCGCGTGGAAGTACTGCGCGGGGCTGCTGGGATAGGCGACGCGCAGGTTGCCCTCCGCGCACAGCTGGAGGACCCGCGCGAGGCGCGCGCTGGAGTGCTCCGGCCCCTGGCCCTCGTAGCCGTGCGGCAACAGCAGCACGAGGCCGGAGTCCTGTCCCCATTTGGCCCGGTCGGCGGCGAGGAACTGGTCGATGATCGTCTGCGCGACGTTCACGAAGTCGCCGAACTGGGCCTCCCACAGCGTGAGGGCGTCCGCCGCGGCGACGCTGAAGCCGTACTCGAACCCCATCACCGCCGTCTCGCTGAGCGGCGAGTTGTAGATCTCGAACGCGCCCGTCGCTCCCGGCAGATGGGCCAGCGGCGTGTAGCGCTGGTTGGTCGATCCATCGTGCAGCACCGCCTGACGATGGGAGAAGGTCCCGCGCTCCGTGTCCTGCCCGGTGAGCCGCACCGAGACGCCATCCATCAGCAGGGAGGCGAACGCCAACGATTCCGCGTGGCCCCAGTCGATCTGGCCGCGCGAGCCGAGCGCGGTGTCCTTCATCTCCGTCAGCGCGACGCGGCGGCGCTCGAGCTGACGCGCGAGCTTGCCCAACGGCCGGAAGTCCGAGGGCCAGGCGAGCAGCCGCTCGTTGAGGGCGATGAGCGTTTCGGCCTTCACCGCGGTGTCGATGTCGTCCGGCGCCCCGCACTCGCTCTGGTCGCCCGGCAGATGCTCAGGCGGATGCACGCGCCCCGACTCCAGGTCGTCGTGAATCTGCTCGAACCGTCCCTGGATCTCGGCGTCGACCTCCGCGACCGATTCGTCGGTGCTCACCCCCTCGTCGATCAACCGCCTTCCCCACACGAGGCGCGGAGACGGGTGCTTGCGGATCAGGTCGTACAGCGTGGGCTGCGTGTACGCCGGCTCGTCCATCTCGTTATGACCGTGCCGGCGGTAGCCGACCAGGTCAATGACGAAGTCGTGGTGGAACTCTTGCCGGTACGCCAGCGCCAGCCACACCGCCGCCAGGCACGCCTCCGCATCGTCGGCGTTCACGTGCACGATCGGCACGTCGAACCCCTTCGCGACGTCGCTCGCGTAGTACGTCGAGCGGCCGTCCTGCGGGTCCGTGGTGAACCCGAGCTGATTGTTGACGATGATGTGCAGCGTGCCGCCCACCCGGTAGCCGCGCAGCGCCGCGAGGTTGAACGTCTCGGCGACGATCCCCTCGCCGGGGAACGCGGCGTCGCCGTGCACGACGATCGGCAGCACGGCGTTCTCGTCGCGTTGCCCCGGGACGTCGGCCGAGCGCTGCACCGCGCGCGCCACGCCGGACAGCACCGGGTTCACGAACTCCAGGTGGCTGGGATTCGGCAGCAGGCGCACGTCCACCTGCTCGCCCGTATCCAGCGTGCGCGTGGTCGCCTTGCCGAGGTGGTACTTCACGTCGCCCGTGCCGCTCTCCGCGTTGCTGGTCGCGTGGAGGCCGGCGAACTCGTGGAACAGCGTGGCGTACGGCTTGTCGAGGATGTGCGCGAGCACGTTGATGCGGCCGCGGTGCGCCATCGCGATCGCCACGTCGCGGGCCCCGTCCCGCCCGGCGCCCTCGATCGCCGCATCGATCATCGGCACCAGCGCATCGGTCCCCTCGATCGAGAACCGCTTGGCGCCCTGATAGGCGCGACCCAGGAACCGCTCGAGCCCATCGACCTCCGTGAGGCGCCGCAGGACCGCCCGCTTCTCGTCAGGCGAGAGCGCGCGCCGCATCCGGCCGCTCTCGATCTGCTCGCGGAACCACTGCCGCTGCCGCTCGTCGTCGATGTACTCGAACTCGAAGCCGATGGTGGACGAGTACAGGCCGCGCAGCCGCGCGACGGCATCCGCCGCCGTCTCATCCTCGAATCCGAGCGCCGACCCCGGGATGCTCCGCAGCGATTCCTCGGTGATCCCGTGAAATTCGGGCGCCAGCTCCGCGGCGCCGAGCGGCGGCGCACCGAGCGGATCGAGCTGCACCGCGTAATGACCGTACAGGCGAATGGCATCCACCAGCGCCGCCGCTCCCGCCACGGCCCGGAGCATGGACGAATCGGCTGCCGGAGCCGCGCTGGTTCCGCCCGTCAGCGAGCGGGCAAGCGTGAAGAACTGCCGCCAGGAGCTGTCGACCGACTCGGGGTCGGCCAGCCACTGCTCGTACAGGCCGGCGATGAAGGCGTCGTTGAATGCGCCGGTAATGGGAACGTTGGGCATGCCCAAATCTAATTGAGCTTCGCGGACCGGCGTCCGCGGCGTCCCCTACGAATCCCGGTCGATCGGGAGCACGAGCGAGAAGGTGCTCCCCCGCCCTTCCGCCGATTCCACCGTGATCTCGCCGCCGATCAGGCGAGCCAGGCGGTGGGCCGTGTGGAGCCCGAGTCCGGTGCCACCGTAGGGACGCGACGTTCCCGTGTGAACCTGGGTGAACGCATCGAAGATCCGGCGCAGGTCGTTTCGGGCGATACCAATGCCGGTGTCCCGCACCGAGAGCGTGAGCCGGTCGCCGTTCAGGCGCCCGGAAAGCTCGATGCCGCCCTGCTCGGTGAACTTGACCGCGTTCGAGCCAAGATTCACCAGCACCCGGCGCACGACATCGGCATCCGTCGTGATCTCCAGCCCGTCCGCGGGCAGCTCGGCGGCGAAGGACAGCCCGCGCGCCGATGCCAGCGGCTCGAGCACCGCGCCCACCGAGGCGAGGATCTCGCTCACCGGCACGCGCTCGCGATTGAGGTGCACCTCCCCGCTCTCGAGGCGCGAGAAGGTGAGAATCTCCTCGATGATGCTGCCGAGCAACCGCGTGCCCCACCGCATGCGGTCGATGGCGTTATGCTGCTCCTCGTTGAGCGCGCCGAGGATCTCATCGGCGAGCAGCTCCTCGTAGCCGGCCACCGCGGCGAGCGGCGTGCGCAGCTCGTGCGACATCACCGCAATGAAGTCGTTCTTCGCGCGATTCGCCGCCTCCGCGCGCTCGAGCAATCGCGCTTTCCACAGCGCGAGCGCCGCCTGGTCCGCGAGGGCGCGGATGCGGCGGACCTCCGTTCGGGTGAACGGTTCGCGCCCGCGCTGCCGGGTGACGGTCACGATGCCCATCAACGAGTCGTGCGCGAACAGCGGCGCGAGGAGAATCGGGCCCGCGTCGACCTCGACCGCGGCATCCGTCCACGCATGGTCCGGATACTCCCGCTGGAAATCGGAAACGGCCACCGGACTCCGCGTCCGGATGGCGCGTTCGGCCAGCGACCCGCCGACGAGGAACTCCCGCGCCTGCAGGGGAACGAGCATGCCGACTGCCGCGACGGCCCGTCCGCGTTCGGCCTCGATGTGGATCACCGTCGCGCCATCCGCGCCGCACTGCGAGGCTGCCTGCGCCGACAGCAGCTTGAGCACTTCATGGATGTCGCTCTCCTCGGCGAGGAGGCAGGCAACGATGCGGAACGACTCGTTCTCCTCCTCCTGCGCGTGGGCCCGGCGCTCCGCGTCGAGACGCGCGCTGATGTCCCGCACGCGAACGAGTGTGGCGTCCGCGCCGAGGGGATGAATCGACAGTTCGACACCCTCGGACTTTCCCTTCACCGTGCGCTCGATGCGCCGTGGCGTCATGCTGCGCGCCGAGAGGCCACTCCTGAGCGCCTCCTCATTGGGGGAGAGGGCACGCAGCGCATCGGACGCGGGCAGCGACGTAAGGGCGCCTTCCGAAACCCCGAGGAGCCGTTCCATCGCTGGATTGGCGAACGCAATGCGCCTCGCCGCGTCGACGATGGCAATTCCGTCGTCGAGCAGCCGAAGCGCTGCCTCGGCGAGGGGGGTCGGCGTCACATCGGCAACCGCCAGGGAATCGGAAGGACGGGGGCGTGTAGTCACGATAATCCCGCCGCGGGCGGCAAGATCTGCACCATGTAACGGTTCGATGCAGACCCCCAGGGCGAGCCGGGTGGCGCAGGCCCTACGCGGCGCCAACGCCACATTGCAGACTGCGCCGTGGTTTGCAAACCGCAAGCGAATGGGGCCGGAACGTTTCGATTCACCGAACCATAACCCCTTGCATGGCAATTGGTTACTACTCGTCCTCCGGCTGGCACCGAGCGTGCCTTTCCACCGGCCGAGCGGAGGCACTCAGGCCCCCGCCGTTGGACCACTCCCCGTGAGGTACGACAATGTTCAGCAACACCCGGAAGGGCTTCACGCTGATCGAGCTTCTGATCGTCGTGGTCATCATCGGCATTCTTGCCGCGATCGCGAGTCCGAAGTTCGCGACGACCAAGGAGAAGGCCTACATGGCCACCATGAAGACCGACCTGCGTAACCTCGTGACCGCGCAGGAAGCGTACTTCTCCGACAACCAGGCGTTCACGAACGACCTGGTCGCCGCCAACTACGCGGCGTCGAAGAACGTGACGGTGACCGTGACCAACGTCGGCGTCGACGGCTGGACGGCGAACTCGGTGCACGCACTCGTGTCGACCAAGCAGTGTGACGTGTACGTCGGTACGGATGCGACGAACGCCGGTGAGAAGGACGGCGCGCCGGTCTGCAGCTGATCGCGAACGGTACTCCACGGGAAAGGGTCAGGCCAAGTGCCTGGCCCTTTTCGCATCCCCCGACCGGGGGGCGCGATGCGCGACGCGCGACGCGGGATTCGTTCCCCTCGTCGCGCGTTCCGTATTCCGCGCCCCCGTCCCGTCCCGCACTCCGCGTCGTTCAGCTTCCGTGTCGCGCCGTCAACACGTTGCGCACGCGCTCGGCCAGCTGCTCGCGGTCGGTGAAGAGCACGGCGGCGAGGTTGCCGGAGGTGATGAGGCGCGGCGCGGTCAGCCATACCGGATCCGCGCCGGGCGGGGCCGCGGCCGCCGAGTCGAGCGCGCGCGTGTCGGCCTGTCGCGATGCGGCATCATCGTAGAGGAACACCACCAGCTCACCCCCGCTCACGGCGAGCGTCCGCCCCTCCCCCGAGAAGCCGGCGGCGCGTACCGGCCGGCCGAGATCGCGGACCACGAGACCGGCTGCCTCCAGGCGGCTCACGACCTCGACCGCGTTCCACCGGCCGCTGGCGAGCGCGAGGCTCTCCGCGCGCTGCACGCGCGCGACCGAGTCCATGTCGAGGACGGTCTGCGGACTCGCGTTCGGGGATCCCCCAGCCGGGGCATCGCGGGCGTCCTGGGGCGCGCCGCACGCCACGGCCACGGCGAGCATCGCGAGCACCGTCCCGCGTCTGGCGCTCGTCAGGCTGGCGATGCCGGTGGTCCGCCGCCGGTGCACCGGGCGGGAATATAGATGGCCGGCGTCGGCTCCGCGACGACGCTCCATCGATAGGCATTCGCCGGCGCCGAGGCGCCGTGGCCCGTCGCCGCGTAGAGCACGCGCGACAGATCCGCGCGGCCGAGCGTTGGCAGGTACAGGTAGCCGGCCAGGAGCGTGCCGGCGACGACCGGCGACTCGTTCTGCCGTCTCGTCAGGCTGACGGCGAGGAGCGGCACGCGCGCGGCCTCCAGCTCCCGTGCCCAATCGCCGAGCGCCTCGGGGGCCAGCAGATCGACCTCGCAGAGCACGACATCCGGCGCCTCGCTGCGCGCGGAGCGCAGCCCCTCATCGGAGCCGACGGCAGTCCGGCAATCGCCACCTGCGTCCGCGCAGAGCGCGGCGATGTGGCGGCTGAGAATGGCGTGTCGTGCGACGACGAGTATGCGCATAGGCCTCCCGGAGACTTCCACCGGACCGAGGCGCCGGCCTCAGGAATACTGCAGCGGAACGGGGTCGGCCGACAGTGCTGCCGGTCACAGCCTCGTGTCAGTTCCGCAACGCGCCCTGATCGATCCAGTTGACGATCGTGGCGATCTGGTTCGGCGTGAGGGGAGTGGCCGCGAGCGGCATGCGCGGCAGGCCGTTCCGCGGCGCCGGGTCGGCCTGGATGCGCCGAACGAGCCAGGAATTGGCCGAGTTGCCGGGCTCGACCCGCTGGAATGGTCCGCCGCTCGTGACGGCGGGCACGCCGACCAGCTCATCGTAGGCTGCGGACGGCGCGAGCGCCAGCCCGCCTTGCGACGCGCCGGGCGTATGACAGCCGCCCAGAGCGCAGCGCTTGACCAGAATGGGCTCGACATCGGAGGTGAAGGAGGGCTGCTCCACCTCGACGTCGGGCAACCCGAAAGCGGGATCCTCCAGCGCGGTGAAGTCCGCGCACCCGGCGGCCAGCCCGCCGCCGAGGGTCGCGGCCGCGGCGAGCCTAACGGCGAATCGCATCGACCACTCCCTGCAGGCGGATGGTCACGAGGCTTCCGGGTGCATAGAGCAGCTCGGCGGTGGCGCGGGCGCGAGGCGCAGCGCGCCACGTCGCCCCCAGCACCCCGTACGGCCGCACCGTGCGCAGCGCGAGGATCGGCTGGTCGGGATCGCGCGAGCCGTCGCCGCGGATCACGCCGATGTCGAACTCCGTCCAGTCGCCGCGCGCACCCAGACCGGCATACGGCGTCACTCGCGCCGCCGGGCGCTCCCACGCCGCCATCAGCTCGACGAGCAGGTGACGCGGCTGAAAGTCGTCCTCGCTCTCGCGCGCATAACAGATCAGTCCCCAGTACTCGGCCAGGTCGGGCGAGCGGGTCGCGAGGTCGTCGAAGCAGGTGATGGCCCCCTCGACGGAACCGAGCGCTCCGGCCAGTCGCGGCGAGAGACGCAGAGCGCCGCGCACCGGCGCGGTCCACGATACCGCGAGGCTGACGACGTTCGCCTTCACATCGAAGAACGCGACCGGCGGGATCCAGCTCCCCTCGATCGCCAGGCGATCGGTCAGCGCGTAGGATACGCGCGGGCGCGGGAAGACCGGGGCGAGATTCGTGGACTCCGGCTTGTCCCCCACCCGGCGCTGCTCAGCGTTGAGCTGGGGCACGTAACCCAGCTCGAGCCCCACGGCGAGCTCGCCGCGCCGGCGCTCGCGCGGCGCCTCGACCGGCGTGAAGGTCAGCACCGCCGAGTAGAACGCCATCAGCTTCCCCTGTCCATCGGAGAAGGAGCGGCGCTCTACCGCGCGCTCCTGCGCGGCCAATGGCGGCGCGGCGATCACGAGCGCGAGCAGTGTGGCGATCAGTCCGCGAGCACGCATGAGCGGTGGGTCGAGTCGCGCAGTCCGGGAGTGCCTCACACAAGTATCGGCATACCGCCGGCAGCACGAAAGGGCGCGGCCGGCGACCGTGTGAGAGATGGACGCGCAGATGCTCTCCACGGTGCGGGTGGACGGCAACCGCGGTGCGGCCAACCTTGTGAGCGGCACGGTGAGGGTGTACCGTAGCCTCGACTTTTTCCCCCCGGAGGGTGCGACGGTGCAGAGCGAGACGCGCGACGGGCGCGCCGGAGGACGGCGCTGATGCGAATAGGCGTGCTGCGCGAACGCATGCCGGGCGAGCGCCGGGTGGCGCTGATTCCCGACAGCGTCGCGCGCCTGACGAAGGGTGGGCACGAGGTACGGGTGGAGCGCGATGCGGGCGTCGCCGCGGGGTTCCCCGATGCGATGTACGAGAAGGCGGGGGCGGCGATCGCCCCCGATGCGCGAACGGCCGGCGACGCCGACCTGGTGCTCGCGGTCCGGCGCCCGGTCGCAGAGCAGGTCTCCGCGCTGCGCGACGGCACGGTGCTCGTCGCGCTGCTGCAGCCGGCCACGGCGAACGACCTCGCCGCGATGCTGGCGCAGCGGAAGATCCGCGGGCTGTCGCTCGAGCTGGTCCCCCGCATCACCAAGGCGCAGTCGATGGACGTGCTGTCGTCCCAGAGCACGGTCGCCGGCTACAAGGCGGCGCTCATCGGGGCGGCGGAGCTGGGCAAGCTGTTGCCGATGATGACGACCGCCGCCGGGACGCTAGCCCCCGCGAAGACGTTCGTGCTCGGCGCCGGCGTGGCGGGCCTGCAGGCGATCGCCACCGCGCGACGGCTCGGCTCGATCGTCTCGGCGTTCGACATTCGGCCCGCGGCGCGCGAGCAGGTGCAGAGCCTGGGCGCGTCGTTCGTGGCGGCGGAGACCGTGTCGCAGGATGCGGAGACCGCCGGCGGCTACGCGCGCCAGCAGACCGAGGACGAGCAGGCGCGGACGATGGCGGCGATCGCGAAGCACATCGTCGATCAGGACCTGGTCATAACGACGGCGCTCATCCCCGGGCGGCCGGCGCCGCGGCTCATCACCGCCGACATGGTGCGGTCGATGAAGCCGGGATCGGTGATCGTGGACCTCGCCGCGGAGGCCGGCGGCAACTGCGAGCTCACCAAACCTGACGAGGCCGTCGTCGCCAACGGCGTCACCATCCTCGGTCCCGGCAACCTGCCCGGCACGGTGCCGCTGCACGCGAGCCAGATGTTCTCCCGCAACCTCGAGACGCTCATCAAGCACCTTGCCCCCGACGGCTCGCTCGCCCTCGATGAGAACGACGAGATCGTGAAGGCGATGCTCCTGGCTCCCAGCTCCTAGCTCCCAGCTCCTAGCTCCTAGCTCCTCGATCCCAGCTCCCGGTGTCATGATCAACATCGTCATTTTCGTGCTCGCGACCTTTCTCGGGTACGAGCTCATTCATCGCGTGCCGCCGACGCTCCACACGCCGCTCATGTCCGGCGCCAACGCGATCTCGGGCATCACGATCGTCGGCGCTCTGATCGTCGCCGGATCCGATCACGGCTGGATCTCCACGGTGCTCGGCTTCCTCGCGATCGTCTTCGCCATGCTCAACGTGGCGGGCGGGTACACGGTCACCGACCGCATGCTGGAGATGTTCAAGCGGGAGAAGACCGAATGATCCCGACACCGGTCATCCAGCTGAGCTATCTCCTCGCGGCCAGCCTGTTCATCATCGGACTGAAGCGGCTGAACAGTCCCGCCACGGCGCGACAGGGCAACCGCATGTCGGGAATCGGCATGCTGATCGCCATCGCGGTCACGCTGCTCGACCGGCAGATCGTGTCCTACGAGGTGATCATCGCCGGCGTGCTCGTGGGCACGGCGGTCGGCGTCTGGATGGCACGCACGGTCAAGATGACCGCGATGCCCCAGATGGTCGCGCTGCTCAACGGGTTCGGCGGCGCCGCGTCGCTCGTGGTGGGCGGCGCGGAGTTCCTGCGCACCGAGCTCGTTGGCGAGGCCGTGCCGCTGATGAGCGGCATCGCGCTCCAGCTCGCGCTGCTCATCGGCGCCGTGACGTTCAGCGGCAGCCTCATCGCCTTCGCCAAGCTGCAGGAGCTGATGACGGGCCGCCCGATCACCTTCCCCGGCCTCCAGGCGGTGAATGCGCTCGGCTTTCTGATCGTGGTCGCGCTGAGCGCGTATCAGCTCGCGACGGCCGAGTCGTTCCTCTGGCCGTTCTACGCCGTCGTGGGCATCTCGCTGATCCTCGGCGTCATGCTCGTGATTCCCATCGGCGGCGCCGACATGCCGGTCGTCATCTCGCTGCTCAATTCCTACTCCGGGATCGCCGCGGCGATGACGGGGTTCGTCATCAACAACAACGTCCTGATCATCGCGGGCGCGCTCGTTGGTTCGGCGGGCATCATTCTCAGCCAGCTGATGTGCAAGGCGATGAATCGGTCGCTCGCGAACGTGCTGTTCGGCGCGTTCGGCGCGACGCAGGCCATCTCCTCGCGCTCGGCCGAGGGCCTGACGGTGAAGTCGATCGCGCCGGAGGACGCCGCCCTGCAGCTGGCCTATGCCCGCTCGGTCATCGTCGTCCCGGGCTACGGCATGGCGGTGGCGCAGGCGCAGCACGCGGTGCGCGAGCTGGCGGAGCAGATCGAGAAGCGCGGCGGGGAGGTCAAGTACGCGATCCACCCGGTGGCCGGGCGCATGCCGGGGCACATGAACGTGCTGCTGGCCGAGTCCAACGTGCCGTACGACAAGCTCTACGACATGGAGGACATCAATCCCGAGTTCGACCGGGCGGACGTGGCGCTCGTCATCGGCGCCAACGATGTCGTGAATCCCGCGGCGCGCTCGGATACCGGCAGTCCGATCTATGGCATGCCGATCCTCGACGTCGATCACGCGAAGAGCATCATCGTGCTCAAGCGCAGCATGAACCCCGGATTCGCGGGCATCGAGAACGACCTCTTCTACAACCCGAAGACGTACATGCTGTTCGGGGACGCGAAGGCGTCCATTACGAAGCTCGTCGGCGAGGTGAAGGGACTGTAGTCGGGAGTCGGGAATCGGGAGGCGGGAGGCGGGCACCAGCGTTGTGATCGCTTCCCAGTTCCCGCTTCCCGCTTCCCGATATCTTTCGGCCATGTCCTCGGACCTGGCTCCCACCCTCGACTCCGCCCTCCGCGACACCCTCGCGCGGTACGAGGTCGCGCTCGCCAAGGTGGGACTGCGCGCGGAGTATCGCGGCATCGCCGATCGCGGCGAGCTCGCCGGCATGCGGGAATCCGCGGCCATGGTGTGGTTCCATCGCGAGGGCGAGCTCGTCGATGTGATCGAGCTGCCTGTCGAGACGCCGGGGCTCGAGCCCACCACGCCGGAACGCGCTCGGCAGATGCTCAGCGAGGCCATAGCGGAGCTGCTCACGCTGCACCTCGATGCGGCGCGCGCCCTGCCCGTGCACCCGACCAGCGGCAAAGGCTACGTCGACCGCGTGTTCGTGCTCCTGCGGCGCGTCATGCCGCTGATCGCGGGGGTGATCGCCGCGGGCTACTTCGTGGTCGCGCTCGCGGGAGGCGAAGGCCTGGCGTCGGTGCTGCTCGCGCTGCTGGCTTTCATCGGCACGTACATCGCGGCGCTGCCGACGGCACTGGTGGCGAGCCTGGTGCACACGGCGCTGATGCGCTGGGCGCGCCACGATACCGTCCCGGCTTCCGCGGCGTTGGGCGCGCTGCTCGGCGCGGTGTTCGGGGCCGTCACGCCGTGGCTGATCCCCATCGTGGAGCCGTGGCCGCTGCTGCCCATCGGCGGCGCGGCGCTCGCCGGCACGGCGGTGGGCGCGCTGTACGGGGCGCTGGCGTCGCGCCACGCGCCGCTGCCTCCACCCGACCCCGAGCCGCTCCGCGTCGCCGCGTCAGGCGAGCGGGCCGCCATCGCACCGGCCGACACGGACGCCGCCGGAGACGCGAACGCCGACCCGAACGCCTGACGCCGCACAGCCCGCCTCCCGCCTCCCGCGCTACTCCATCCCCGTCGCCCGCTCCCGCGTTATGCGTCCGGGGTTCCCCACGTATGCCCACCGCACGTTCCGGATGTATCGCCGCGCTACCCGCCGCACGTCCTCGGGCGTCACGTGCCGCAGCTCGTCCACGAACCGCCCCGCCGCCCGGTAGTCGCCCCGGTAGAGCGCCGCACGCGCCAGGAAGTCCCCCTGCTCCGCGTTCGTCTCGTTCTCGAGGAAGTACTCCGTCAGGAACCCCTGCACCAGCCGCCCCAGCGACGACGGATCCACCAGCTCCATCTGCAGCCTGACGATCTCCCGGCGGATCAGCGTCAATGCGGAGTCCGGCACCACCGTCGTGATGTAGATCCCCCCGCTCGAGATCGCGCCCTCGGTGAACGACGCGTCGACCGCGTACGTCAGGTTGTGCCGGCCGCGGATCTCGTTGAACAGCCGCCCCGACAGGATCGCCGTCGCGACCCGCAGCGCCTGATAATCCTTCCAGTCCCCCGCCGCGGGACCCGCGAACCGGCCTTGCAGGTAGTTCGTCGGCAGCGGACGCCGCACGACCGTCAACTCACCCGCATGCTCGGGTAGCAGCCCCGGCGGGTTCCAGGCGTACGACCCCCTGGGCAGCTCGCCGAGCGTCCGCCTCACGAGACGCTCGATCCCGGCGCGGTCCACGTTGCCGACCACCACCAGCAGCATGCGCGAAGTCACGATCTGCGCCTGACGGTACTCGCGCAACGCATCGATCGTCAGGCGGGCGATCGACGACTCGGTCCCGAACGGCGACAGCCCGTACGGGTGACCCTCGAACCCGATGCTGTCCGCCAGAAAGTTCACCAGCGCGTCGGGAGAGTCGCGACGGCTCCGCGTCTCCGCCAGCAGCTGGGCCCGAATCAGCTCCACCGCCTGCGGATCGAGCGTCGGAGCCATCAGGCGGTCGGCGAACAGCGCCCAGGTGCTGTCGAGCGTCGCCCGCAGCGCCCGGAACCCGAACATCGTCCAGTCCGCGGTAGGCTCGATCACGAAGGTGCTGCCGAGCGCCTCCGCCGTCAGGCGCGCCCGATCCCCCGGAAAGCGCTGGGTGCCGCGCTCCGAGGCCGCCAGCAGAAACGGCTCGATCCCCGCGTTCTCCGCCGTCACCTGCCGGACACCGCCGAGCAGATAGAGGTTCACCGCCACCACGTCGTTCGCGGCGTTGCGCCGGAGAATCACGCGAACGCCATTCGTCACGAAGTCCACCGTCGCCGTGTCGGGCGCCGGTCGCGCCGCGGGCACACCCGAACGCCGCTCCTGCGCGATCGCGTCAGGCACGACGCCGGCGCCCAGCATCGCCAGCGCCAGCGTGCCGGCGCGCAGCGCCCGGCCGGACATCACGGCGCCTCCGGCGGCGACAGCAGGTCCGACTCGCGCAATCCGGTCGCGCGCCGCGCCTCCGGCGAGAGGATCGCGCCTGCCACGTACGGCTTGCCCACGATGTACTTCCGCGCGTAGGCCCGAAGATCCTCCACCGACCGTTCCGCCATGTTGTCCACGTACCCCATGAAGTAGTCCAGCCCAATTACGCTCCACCAGAAGCCGAGCTGGTGCGCGAAGCCTGACGCGCGCTCCAGATTCAGCATCGTGCTCACCGCGCGCCGCCGCTTCACCGGCTCCAGCTCGGCCGAGGTGTAGTAGCCGCTGTCCGCGAGCTGGGCGATCTCGCGGTGCAATGCCGCCACGCCCTCCTTCACCTTCTCCGGCGCGATGACCGCCGCGATCGAGATCGGCCCCACGTTCGCCAGCGTGTAGTAGTTCACGCCGACGCTCTGGAATAGCCCACTCTCCACCAGCCGCTTCTGGAGCGTCGAGCCCGCGCCGTTCAGCACATCCGAGAACACATCCGCCGCGTAGGTCGCCTCCGGATCCTCCCGAACGCTCGGGCCCTGCCACTGGATCATGACGAGCGCATCCGAGACCGGCTGCTCGGCGATGATGGCCCGGCTCTCCTCGAGCGGCGGCACCGCCGGAATCGGATCGTCCTCGAATGGGTCGGGGCCGCGCGGCCAGTCGCCGAAAAGCTGGGTGGCCAGCGCGAACGCACGGGCGGGATCCACGTCGCCGGCGATGATCAGCACCGAGTTGTTCGGGACGTAGTAGCGGCGCTGGATCTCGCGCAGGATCCGCGGCGTTGCGCCGCGAATCACCTCCCGCCGGCCGATCGTGTTCTTCCGCCCCACCTGATCGCCGTAGAGCAGCGAGTCCATCCGCTGGCTCAGCCCGAAATACGGGCTGGATTCCGCGCGGTCGTACTCCCCGATCACCACCTCCTGCTCGCGCCGCAGCTCGGCCGCGTCGAACGTCGGAGACCGCAGCGCTCCAGCGAGCCACGCCATGCCTCCCTCCACGCTGTCCGCGGGCAGGGTCACGTAGTAGTTGACGCGCTCTTCCTGCGTCGTGCCGTTGAAGGTGGCGCCGAGCTCCGCGGCGCGGAACAGGAACGCGTCGGGATCCGGGAAGTCCGTGCTCCCCTTGAAGAACATGTGCTCGTAGAGGTGAGCCACCCCCTCCGTCTCCGGGGTCTGCGTAAAGGCACCGTTCCGCACGTTCACCTCGAGCGTGACGAGGGGAACGCCGTGGTTCTCGACCACGACGATCTCCATGCCGTTGTCGAGGGTCCGGCGCTGGATCATGCGCTCCAGGGTCGCGCGCTGCGCGTCCGCCACCGGGACGAGGCCCACCGAGAGCAGTGCCCACCAGAGGAGAATTCTCATGGCGGAAAGCTAAGCGCGAGCACGCGGCGGACGCAGCAGATGAGCGCGCTTCTTGCACCTCCGGCGTGCCCTGGATCACACCCGAATTGCACCTCGGACCCCGATGTCGAGCGACGACCGCATGGATCGCCCCCGAGAAGAGGACGCCCCCGCCCCGGCGCGCGAGCGCGCGCGGGGGGAGCGCGCCGTACGCGCCGCCCGCGCCGGACGGCTTGCCGGTGCCGACAACGCCGAGAGCGGCGTGGAGCTCGCCGAACCGCCCGTGGACCGTGAACCCTCGCGCGAGAGCGCCGGACGCAGGCGAGGGAAGACCGGTGGCAGCCGCCCGGCGCGCGCGAGCCGGGTGCACACCGAGACCCTGCGCGACGTGCTGGAGGGGCTCCGCGAGATGGAGCTCGGCGACTTCAGCGTGCGCCTGACGAACGGTCAGGGCGACGAGCTCGCCGCGGAAGTCGTGGACACGTTCAATCGCGTCATGACGATGCGCCAGCAGCTCAACCAGGAGGTCGTGCGGGTGAGCACCGCGGTCGGGCGGGAAGGGCGGCTGACCGAGCGTGTCTCGCTCGGCGAGGTGCACGGGGGGTGGGCGACGTCCGTCGAGTCGATCAACACGATGATCGGCGATCTCGTGCAGCCGACGGCGGAGATCGCGCGCGTGATCCAGGCGGTGGCCGAGGGCGACCTGTCGCAGAAGGTGTCGCTCGAGCTGGAGGGGCGGCGCGTGCGCGGCGAGTTCGCGCGGATCGCGAACATCGTCAACACGATGGTCGACCAGCTGCGCTCGTTCGCCAACGAGGTCACGCGCGTCGCGCGCGAGGTGGGCACCGACGGGAAGCTCGGCGGCCAGGCGCGCGTAGAGGGCGTGGCGGGCACGTGGAAGGACCTGACCGACAGCGTGAACGCGATGGCGGGCAACCTGACGAGTCAGGTGCGCAACATCGCGGACGTGACGACGGCGGTGGCGCGCGGCGACCTGTCGCGGAAGATCACGGTGGACGTGAAGGGCGAGATGCTGGAGCTGAAGAACACCATCAACACGATGGTGGACCAGCTCAACGCGTTCGCGTTCGAGGTGACGCGCGTCGCGAAGGAAGTCGGTACCGAGGGCAAGCTGGGCGGCCAGGCCCGGGTGGCGGGTGTGGGCGGGATCTGGCGCGACCTCACGGAGAACGTGAACGAGCTCGCGTCCAACCTCACGGTGCAGCTGCGCGACGTGAGCGCGGTCGCGACGGCGATCGCGAACGGCGACATGACGAGGAAGATCACCGTCGACGCGCGCGGCGAGATCCTGCAGATCAAGGACGTGATCAACCGCATGGTCGACAGCCTCGGCGTGTTCGCCAACGAGGTCACGCGCGTGGCGCGCGAGGTCGGCAGCGAGGGTCAGCTCGGCGGGCAGGCGAATGTGCCCGGCGTGGCGGGCACCTGGAAGGACCTGACCGACAGCGTGAACGCGATGGCGAGCAACCTGACCGACCAGGTGCGCAACATCGCGGACGTGACGACGGCGGTAGCGCGCGGCGACCTGTCGCGCAAGATCACCGTCGACGTGAAGGGCGAGATCGCGGAGCTCAAGCACACCATCAACGTGATGGTGGACCAGCTCAACGGCTTCGCGTCGGAGGTCACGCGCGTGGCGCGCGAGGTGGGCACCGAAGGGAAGCTCGGCGGCCAGGCGCACGTGCCGGGCGTGGCGGGCACCTGGAAGGCGCTCACCGACAACGTGAACTCGATGGCGGTCAACCTGACGAATCAGGTCCGCAACATCGCGCTGGTCACCACGGCGGTGGCCGAGGGCGACCTGAGCCAGAAGATCACGGTGGACGCGCAGGGCGAAGTGCTGGAGCTCAAGAACACCGTGAACAACATGGTGGAGAAGCTGCAGATCTTCGCCGACGAGGTCACGCGCGTCGCCCGCGAGGTGGGCACCGATGGCGTGCTGGGCGGCGAGGCCCGGGTGCCGGGCGTCGCCGGAACCTGGGAAGGGCTCACCGACAGCGTGAACGACATGGCCACCAACCTGACGACGCAGGTGCGCAACATCGCGCTCGTCACGACGGCGGTGGCCAACGGCGACCTGAGCCAGAAGATCGCCGTCGAGGCGAAGGGCGAGGTCCTGGAGCTGAAGAACACCATCAACGCGATGGTGGACCGGCTCCGCGTCTTCGCCGACGAGGTGACGCGCGTCGCGCGCGAGGTGGGCCTCGAGGGCAAGCTCGGCGGGCAGGCGAACGTCCCGGGCGTGGCGGGCACCTGGAAGGCGCTGACCGACAACGTGAACCAGCTGGCGGACAACCTGACGACGCAGGTGCGCGCCATCGCCGACGTCGCCACCGCGGTGACGCGCGGCGACCTCACGCAGCAGGTCGACGTCCAGGCGCAGGGCGAGGTGGCGGAGCTGAAGGACAACATCAACCGGATGATCCTCACGCTCAAGGACACCACCCAGAAGAACGCGGAGCAGGACTGGCTCAAGACGAACCTCGCGAGCTTCTCGCGGATGATGCAGGGCCAGAAGGATCTGCAGAGCGTGTCGCGGCTCATCATGAGCGAGCTGACGCCGCTCGTGGGCGGCCACCACGGCGCGTTCTTCATCGCCGAGGCGCACGAGGGGGCGCCGGTGCTGCGGCTCATCGCGAGCTATGCGTACAAGGCGCGTCGGCACGTCTCCACGCGGTTCGCCCTCGGCGAAGGGCTCGTGGGACAGGCGGCGCTCGAGCGGAGCCCGATCCTGCTCACCAACGTGCCTGACGACTACATCCAGATCAATTCCGGACTCGGCGAGTCGCCGCCGCGGACCATTCTCGTCCTCCCGATCATCTTCGAGGGCGACGTGAAGGCCGTCCTCGAGCTCGCGTCGTTCCAGGGGTTCAGCGCCATCCACCAGCTCTTCCTCGACCAGCTCGCGGAGAGCATCGGCGTCGTGCTGAACATGATCCAGGCGAACATGCGCACCGAGGAGCTGCTCGAGCAGTCGCAGTCGCTCGCCAGCGAGCTCCAGGACCAGCAGGAGGAGCTGCGCCGGTCGAATGCGGAGCTGGAGCAGCAGGCGCGCACGCTGCGCGAGTCCGAGGAGCTGCTGCGCGACCAGCAGGAGGAGCTGCAGCAGGTCAACGAGGAGCTGGAGGAGAAGGCGGCACTGCTCGCCGAGCAGAACAAGAAGGTCGAGCAGAAGAACCGCGAGGTCGAGGCGGCGCGGGTCGCGCTCGAGGAGAAGGCCGAGCAGCTCGCGATCAGCTCGAAGTACAAGAGCGAGTTCCTCGCGAACATGAGCCACGAGCTGCGGACGCCGCTCAACTCGCTGCTGATCCTCGCGCGGCTGCTCGCGGAGAACAAGGACGACAATCTGACCGAGAAGCAGGTCGAGTTCGCCCACACGATCTACAGCGCGGGCACCGACCTGCTCACGCTCATCAACGACGTGCTCGACCTCTCCAAGGTCGAGGCGGGCCGACTGGAGCTCGTGCCCGCGCAGGTGGAGATCGACGAGATCCGCGACTTCGTGGAGCGCACGTTCCGGCCGGTGGCCGAGCAGAAGGACCTGGACTTCTCGATCGAAGTGCAGCCGGACGTCCCGAATGCGCTCTACACCGATGGCCAGCGGCTGCAGCAGGTCCTGAAGAACCTGCTCTCGAACGCGTTCAAGTTCACCGATCGAGGCGCGGTGGGCCTGACGATCCGGGTCGCCGAACGCGGCCGGCGGTTCGCCAACGCGTCGCTGGACGCGGCGCGTCAGGTGCTGGCGTTCGCGGTGCACGACACCGGGGTCGGCATCGCCAAGGACAAGCAGCAGCTCATCTTCGAGGCGTTCCAGCAGGCGGACGGCACGACCAGCCGGCGCTACGGCGGCACGGGGCTCGGGCTGTCGATCAGCCGGGAGATCGCGGCGCTGCTGCACGGCGAGATCCGGGTGGAGAGCGCGCCGGGCCGGGGCAGCACGTTCACGCTGTTCGTGCCCGTGGAGCTGCCGCACCTGCCGCAGCGCCGCCGCACGCCGTCCGGCGGCCAGCCGCACCCGCTCCGCGCGCCGTCCCGGCAGCCGAGTGTCGAGCGCCGCGAGCGTCCGCGCGTCGTCGCCGCCGCCGTGGCTGATGACCGCCAGTCGGTGGAGGACGGCGACCGGTCGGTCCTCATCGTCGAGAACGATGTCACCTTCGCCGGCGTGCTGCTCGACATGGCGCGGTCGAAGGGGTTCAAGGGCATCGTCGCCGTCGACGGCGAGAGCGCGCTGGCGCTCGCGCGCGAGTACGTGCCAGACGCCATCACGCTCGATCTCGACCTTCCGGGCGGCATGGACGGGTGGACGGTGCTGGACCGGCTCAAGCGGAGCACGGATACGCGCCACATCCCGGTGCACATCGTGAGCGGGCACGGCACGCGGCAGCGGGGGCTCCGCGCCGGTGCGCTCGCCTTCCTCGAGAAGCCCGTGAGCAAGGAGGCACTCGACGATGCCTTCGGGCGCATCAGCAAGTTCATCGAGCAGCGCGTGCGTCATCTGCTGGTCGTCGAGGACGACGAGACCCAGCGCAAGGCGATCGTGGACCTCGTCGGCGACGACGACATCGAGATCACCGCGGTCGGCACGGCGGCCGAGGCGATGGAGACGTTGCACACGCGGCGGGTCGACTGCATGGTGCTCGACCTCGGCATCGGGGATCGGAACGGATTCGAGCTGCTGGAGGAGGTGAAGAGCGATCCGAAGCACCGCGACCTGCCGATCATCATCTACACCGGCCGCTCGCTGAGCGCCGCCGAGGACACCGCGCTGCGTCGTTATGCGGAGACGATCATCGTCAAGGACGTGAAGTCGCCCGAGCGGCTCCTCGACGAGACCGCGCTGTTTCTCCACCGGGTGGAGTCGCACCTGCCGGAGCAGAAGCGCCGCATTCTCGAGCAGCTGCACAGCGAGGACGAGGTGTTCGCCGGCAAGCGCATCCTCATCGTCGACGACGACGTGCGGAACATCTTCTCCCTGACGAGCCTGCTCGAGCAGCACGGCATGGAGGTGCGGTACGCCGAGAACGGCCGCGACGGGCTGGCGCTGCTCGAGGACGGCGGCACGGACGGCTTCGATCTCGTCCTCATGGACGTGATGATGCCGGAGATGGACGGCTACGAGGCCACCCGGAAGATCCGCGAGCACCCGGAGTACAAGTCGCTCCCGGTCATCTGCCTCACGGCGAAGGCGATGAAGGGCGACCGCGAGAAGTGCATCGACTCGGGCGCCTCCGACTACATCGTGAAGCCGGTGGATCCCGAGCAGCTGCTGTCCCTCATGCGGGTGTGGCTCTACCGATGACGCTCGCCGCCGCGCCGATCACCTACGATCCGGAGATCGAACGGATCGAGATCACCTTGCTGCTCGAGGGGATCTATCGGCACTACGGCTTCGATTTTCGCAGTTATGCGTACTCGTCCATCCGCCGGCGCATCTGGAAGCGCATCGAGGCGGAAGGGCTGCCCTCGGTGAGCGCGCTGCAGGACCGCGTGCTGCACGACCGCCCCACGATGGAGCGGCTGCTGCACGACCTGTCGGTGAACGTGACCGCGATGTTCCGCGATCCCGAGTTCTACGTGGCCTTTCGGGAGCACATCGTGCCGCACCTGCGCACGTATCCGTTCGTGCGCGTGTGGCACGCGGGATGCGCGTCGGGCGAGGAGGCGTATTCCATGGCCATCCTCCTGCACGAGGAGGGCCTGCTCGACCGCACCCGCATCTACGCGACGGACATGAACGAAATCGCGCTGCAGCGCGCGAAAGAGGGCATTTTTCCGCTCGAGCGCATGCAGGAGTACACGCAGAACTATCAGCGGGCGGGCGGCCGCTCGACGTTCTCCGAGTACTACACCGCGATGTACGACGGGGCGCTGCTGTCGCGCCAGCTGCTCCGGAACATTGTCTTCTCGCAGCACAACCTCGTGACGGACCGGTCGTTCGCCGAGTTCCACGTCGTGCTGTGCCGCAACGTGCTCATCTACTTCGACCGCACGCTGCAGGCGCGCGTGCACGAACTGTTGTTCGAGAGCCTCGCCACGTTCGGCGTGCTGGCGCTCGGCGCCAAGGAATCGCTGAAGTTCTCGCCCTTCGAGCCGTGCTACGAGACGCTCGATGCCACGGCCAAGCTCTACCGGAAGGTGCACGCCGCGTGTCCCACTACGCCGTCATCGTGATCGGCACCTCCTGGGGCGGCCTCGAGGCGCTCGGGACCATCGTCCGCGGGCTGCCCCCCGATTTCCCGATCCCCCTGGTGGCGGTGCAGCACCGCGGCCGCGACGCACGCCCGATGCTGGCCGGGCTCCTGCAGCACGTCACGGGCTTGACCGTGAGCGAGGCGGAGGACAAGGATGTGCTCGAGCCCGGGCGGCTGCTGCTGGCGCCGCCGGATTACCACCTGTTGGTGGAGGATGGCTACATCAGCCTCGACACCGGCGACGTCGTGAAATTCAGCCGGCCCAGCATCGACGTCACCTTCATGTCCGCGGCGGATACCTATCGCGACCGCGCGATCGGCGTGGTGCTCACCGGGGCCAACGACGACGGCGCCGTCGGCCTCCGGCGCATCGCGGACCGGGGCGGAATGGCGATCGTCGAGGATCCGGCCGAAGCGACGAGCCCGGTGATGCCGGCCGCCGCCCTGAAGGCGGTGCCACACGCCGCGATGCTGCCGCTCCGCCAGATTCCCCGGGAGCTCGTCAGGCTGTCGGGCGGAACGACCCGGCGGAGGCCCGCATGAGCCTGGACAACGGCCTGGCGAGCATCCTGCTCGTCGACGACCGCGTCGAGAACCTCATTGCGCTCGAGGCGATTCTCGAGCCGCTGGGGGTCGAGATCGACCGCGCGACGTCGGGCGAGGAGGCGCTCCGCCGGCTCCTCGCCAAGGAGTACGCCTGCATCGTGCTCGACGTGCAGATGCCGGGCATGAACGGCTTCGAGACGGCGCGGTTCATCAAGTCGCGCGACCGCACCAAGCACCTGCCGATCATCTTCCTCACCGCCATCAGCAAGGAGGAGCGCTACGTCTTCGAAGGGTACGCCGTCGGGGCCGTCGACTACCTCTTCAAGCCGTTCGAGCCGGAGATCCTGCGCTCCAAGGTGAGCGTCTTCGTCGACCTCCACCGCAAGACGCGCCAGCTCGAGCGGCAGGCCATGCAGCTCCGCGATGCGGAACGGCACACGCTGGAGCTCAAGCACGCCACCGAGCTCGCCGCCCACGAGGCGTACAGCGCCGAGCAGCTCCGGACGGTGAACGAGCAGCTGATGGCGGCGAACGAGGAGCTGCGCGAGCGCCAGGCGGAGCTGGAGCGCGCCATGGGGGCGCGGAGCCGTTTCTACGCCTCGATGAGCCACGAGCTGCGTACGCCCATCAACGCCGTGCTCGGCTACACCACGCTGATGCTGGACGAGATCTACGGGCCGCTCACCACGCGTCAGGCAGAGAGTCTGCGGCGCGTCGAGAAGGCCGCCAAGCACCTGCTGGAGCTGGTGAACGACGTGCTCGACCTGTCGAAGATCGAGGCGGGTCGCATCGAGCTCCACGTGGAGCCGGTGCACTTCCCCGGCCTGATCGAGGATCTGTTCATCTCGGTCAGCCCGCTCGCCGACGAGCACGGCGTGGAGCTCTCCTGCCGGCACGAGGGTGCTGCGCACCGCGTCGCGACCGATCCGCGCCGCGTCAGGCAGATCGTGCTGAACCTCCTCTCCAACGCGATCAAGTTCGGGGAAGGCAAGCCGGTCGAGGTCCTGACCGCCGCGCTGCCCGACGGCGGCGTGGAGATCTGCGTGCGCGACCACGGCGTGGGCATCGCGCCCGAGCACGTGTCGCGCATCTTCGAGGAGTTCGTCCAGCTGGTCCGCAGCGACGACAAGGGCACGGGGCTGGGCCTCCCGATCTCGCGCCGGCTCACCGAACTGCTCGGCGGCTCCCTGTCGGTGGAATCGGTACCCGGTCGTGGCAGCACCTTCCGGCTCGCGCTTCCCGCGAGCATCCAGGACGGCAGGGAGGAGCACCGCGCCCGCGACGACCGCCACGGCCACAAGCCCGCGCCGGACGACGTCCGGCCGACCGGCGACTCGGCCGAATCGCGCGGGGACCGATTCGCCGGGAACCAGGTTCCGGAGAGCCGGGTTCTATAGGCCCTGCCGGCCGCGCGACCGTCCACACCTCGACAGGACCAGAACCCCATGCTGATCAGGCGACCCTCCGACATCCCCGCCTCCGAGATCACCCCCGAGGGCGTGTACCTGCGCCGGCGCGCGTTCCTGCGCCTGACGGGGGCGGCGATGGTGGCCGGGGCAGTCGGACCGGCGCTGGCGGCGACCGCCTGCGCCGCCGAGGAGCTCGAGCGCAACGGCGGCGATCCGGCCAGCGAGGCGGAGCAGGAGAAGCTGACGCCCTACGACGACGTGACGACGTACAACAACTTCTACGAGTTCGGCACGGACAAGGGCGATCCGGCGAAGCTCGCTGGGAGCTTCAACCCTGCGCCGTGGACCGTCCGCGTCGACGGCATGGTCGCGAAACCCGCCGACTACGCCCTCGAGGACTTCGTGAAGCCGCACCGGGTGGAGGAGCGGGTCTACCGGCTGCGGTGCGTCGAGGCATGGTCGATGGTGATCCCGTGGAACGGCATCCCGCTGCGCGACGTGCTGCGGCGGGTGGAGCCCTCGGCGTCGGCTCGCTATGTGGCCTTCACCACCGTGATGCGGCCGTCGGAGCTGCCCGGGCAGCGGCGCCCGGTGCTCGACTGGCCCTACGCGGAGGGGCTGCGCCTCGACGAGGCGATGCACCCGCTCACGATCCTGGCCACCGGACTGTATGGCAAGTCGCTGCCCAACCAGAACGGCGCGCCGCTCCGGCTCGTCGTGCCGTGGAAGTACGGCTTCAAGAGCATCAAGAGCATCGTGCGGATCACGCTGACCGACCGCGAGCCGGCGACGGCGTGGAACAAGGCCGCGCCTGACGAGTACGGCTTCTACGCGAACGTGAATCCCACGGTGGACCATCCGCGGTGGAGCCAGGCGAAGGAGCGGCGGATCGGCGAGTTCCGCCGCCGGGACACGCTGATGTTCAACGGGTACGCGGACCAGGTCGCGTCGATGTACGCGGGGATGGATCTGCGGAAGCAGTACTGAGCGTGGTGGACGCGGAGGGTGGAGGGGTCGCGGCGGGAGACGGCGCGGCGGTGCGGGAGCGCGCCGGCGGAGCTGGCGCGCGGGGGGCCCCCCCCAACAACTACGATGGCATCGGCCCACCGCCCGCGCGCCATCGATCCCCCGCCCCCCGGCGCGATCGCGCGCGGCGCATCGCGCGGCTCGCGCACCCCCTGGTCATCCTCCTCGCGCTCATCCCCGCCGCACGACTCGTCGCCGGCATCTTCCTCGGCGGGCTCGGCGCGAACCCCATCGAGGAGATCCAGCACCGCACCGGCGACTGGGCCCTCAACTTCCTCGTCGCCACGCTCGCCGTCACCCCGGTCCGCCGGCTGTTCGGCTGGGGATGGCTGGTCACCTACCGGCGCACCCTCGGACTCATCGCGTTCTTCTACGCCACCATCCACCTCCTCAACTACATCGTCCTCGACCTCTTCTTCGACTGGGGTGAAATCGGCGAGGACATCATGAAGCGGCCCTACATCACGATCGGGATGGCGGCGTTCATCGCGCTCCTTCCCCTGGCCGTCACGTCGACGAAGGGCTGGATCCGCCGGTTAGGCGGCCGGCGCTGGAACCGGCTGCACCAGCTCATCTACCCGGCCGCGATCGCGGGCAGCATCCACTACTGGATGTCGGTGAAGAAGGACATCGCTCGGCCGCTCACCTACGTGCTGCTGTTTTCGCTCCTGTTCGCGGTGCGGATCGGCTTCTGGTACGCCGACCGGCGGAGGCGCGCGGCAGGTTGAATCGCCACGATAGGCCCAGGGGACGAGGGACGCTTCAAGCGAGCCGAGCTCAGGTATCGGACCTCGGGGGGGCGCACGTGCGTGACACCGGCGCCGATCCGGGCGGTCGACGCGCGGAGCTTGCACGTCGCTGACCTGCGTTCGCTGGCGGGGTTCGGCCGACCGCGCCAGTATACGGGCAAACTATCAACCTCCCGGAGGTTCGTATGCGCAGCCGTCACCCGGCACTCTTCGGAATCACGACGTTCGCAGCACTGCTGCTCGTCGCCGTCCCACTAGGCGCGCAGGATGTGAGTCCTGGAAAGCAGGCCTACCTCGACGACCTGGCCTTCATCGAGGGCAGATACGTCAGCCTAGCCGAGGCGATGCCCGAGGATTCGTACGGCTGGCGTCCCGGCGAAGGAGTGCGATCCGTGGCCGAGGTGTTCACCCACGTGGCATTTGCCAACTACCTGTTCGGGGAAATACTCGGCACGCCGATGCCGGCCGACATCAAGGCTAGGTATCCGACACCCAAGGCGTTCGAGGCCGTGAAGAGCAAGCAGGAGATCCTGGACATGCTGCGCGCCTCGTTCGCTCATGGCCGGAGCGTCGTCACCGGGATTACCGATGCGCAGTTCAACAGCCAGGTGAAGATGTTCGGCCGCGACACGCCGTTCCCGTCGGCGCTGCTCACGTACGTGACCCACAACCACGAGCACCTGGGCCAGGCCATCGCGTACGCGAGGACGAACAAGGTCGTGCCGCCCTGGAGCGCGGGGAACTAGCGCGCCTTGAGGCCCCGCAGTTTGCGCTCGACCTGATCCGAGACGAGGAGGTTGTCGGCGATGCCGGCGATCTCCTCCGCCTGACGCCATGCCTCCTCGAGGATGACGAGCTCGCCCTCGAGCGCCCGCCGCTCGCTCTCCTCGTGGGCGGCCATCTCGGCGGCGAGGCGCAGACCGGGGGCGAGCGCGAGCGGCTCGCGCGCCTTCTTGGGCTTCTTCGCGAGCACGGGGAGGTCGCGGGCCTGACGACGCGCGGTCTCGAGCAGGAACGGCTCCGATCCGCCGGCCTGCTCGATGGCCGCCACGGCGGAGGCGACCTGGGTGCGGGAGCCGCCGAAGCGGTTGGCGGCCGGCAGGAGGATGCCGGCGGCACGCACGGCATCGGGGCCGTGGAGCGTGAAGGCGTCGTTCTTGGCGCGCACGAACAGGCCGAACTGATCGTCAGTCTCGCCCGGCATCAGCCGCATCTCGTGGAGGTGCCGGCGCCTGACGTGCGCGAGGGCGCCGTCCGGCTTCTTGAGCTTCGCGACGACCTGCTCGGGGCTGCCGCGGACGATGTATTCCGTGAGCTGCCAGAGCCCGTACCACGCGCCGCCGAGCGAGGCCCCGATGGCGAATCCGCCCACCATGACCCCGCCTAACGCACCAAGCCCGAGGCCGACCCGGAGGTACATGTTGCGCCGGCGGCGGCCGAACTGGTCCCCGTAACGCCAGGCAGCGAACTCGGGCCGCAACGGGCGCCCGATGCGCACCAGCTCCGTGCCGTCGCCCAGCTTCGCCAGGCCGATCTGGTCGGTGGCGACGCGCAGCCGCGTGCCGCGGTAGAGCCGCTCGCAGTCCTCGATCGCCTCCCAGCGCTCCTCCAGCGGCGAGAGGTTCCACTTCTCGCATCGGCGGCACACCACCCAGAGGCGACCGCGCTCGCCGTCGAACGCGAGCCGGCGCCCGACCGGGAAGCGCTCGAGCACCTCGTTGGCGCCGAGCGGGTGGTGGCAGAAGATGCAGGTGGACCACATGAGGTGCAGTATGGGGCCGGTGCGGCACGAGGCCAAGTCCGCGACGGACGTGAGCGCGGAGGACGCACCGTTCGTCCCTCTTCCGTTGCCGGCCACCCGACGCTCGCGCATCGTTCGAACCGTGGCCCGATTCCGTTAGGTGTTCGACACCTGCCATCACCGCGCCGATGCGTTCCCGCCACCTGGCAGATCTGAATGGCCAAACGCCCTCCGCGCCACTCACCTCCGGCCCTGACGATGTCTCGAGTGAAACCACCGATGGGGCGCGCGGAATCGCGGCGCGCCGCCGCGCTCGCCGCCGACGTTCGGCGACGGCTCCGCCGCGACGAGGCGGACCTGGTCGCCTTCGTCGCGGACCTCGTCCGCATCCCGAGCGAGAACCCGCCCGGAGCCGCGTACGACCGGTGCGCCGCGCTCATTGCGACGCGGCTCCGCGAGCTGGGCCTCTCGGTCGTGGTGCACGATCCGTCCGGCGTCGGACCATGTGTCGCCGCGACGTTCGGCGAGGGTGGGCGCCCGCTCTACCTGAGCGGCCACTACGACGTGGTCCCTGCGCAGGCGCCGGCGCAGTTCGCGCCCACGGTGGCGAAGGGCAGGATCCACGGGCGCGGCGCGGCCGACATGAAGGGTGGCATCGCGGCGATGGCCTTCGCCATCCGCGCGCTGGCCTCGTCAGGGTTTCAGCCCGCCGGCCGCATCATCAGCATGTCGGTGCCTGACGAAGAGACGTCCGGCCCCAACGGCACGGTGGCCCTCGCCGCCGCGGACGTGCTCGAGCGGGACGCCGTCGGGATGTTGACGATGGAGCCCACGAGCGGCGTCGTCTGGAACGCCAACCGCGGCGTCGTCTCGCTGCGCGTGACGGTCCGCGGCCAGCCGGCGCACGTCGGGCTCCACTTCCGCGGCGTGAACGCCTTCCTCGGGATGCTGTCGGTCGCCAACCGCCTGGCCGAGCTGAACGGCCGCGTCTCGGAACGGCGCACCGGGTTCGACATCGCTCCCGAGGCGGCTAAGCGCTCGGTGATGCTCCTCGGGGGTGAGCTGAGCGGCGGTCGCAACTTCAACGTCGTGCCCGATCGCGTGTCGTTCACCGTCGACCGGCGGCCCAACCCGGAGGAAGACTTTGATCTGGAGCGCGACGCGCTCCTCGAGGTGATCGACCAGGCTCGCGCGGATGGCATCGACTGCGAAGCCGAGGTCATGCAGGAGGGTCGCTCCGCGTCCACCGATCCCTCCGGCCCGCTGGGTCGCGCGCTCTCCGCGAGCATCGCGTCGGTCACCGGCAAGCCGGCCCGCTTCGAGCTCTGCCCCGGCGCGCTCGAGACGCGCCACTATGCAGCCCTGGGTATTCCCGCGCTGGCGTATGGTCCCGGGTTGCTCTCCGTTTCCCATGGACCTCACGAGTTCGTCTCCGTACGGAAGCTGCTGCAATGCGCGGAAGTGTACGCGCTCACCGCGGCGGCGCTGCAGAGTTGAGACTGACGCAGGCTGCTTGCCTCGCGGGGGATGGGAGCGCGTTCCGCGGAAAGCCCGTTCCAGCCCCGCGTCCGCAGGCCGGTGCCGGCAACCGGCCCATGGCGACACTCCCGGCGGATAGGGCAACGCGGTTCCATTGGGGATCATGGAAAGTGCCCACATGACGGCGGCGTCTCCCGCACGACCGCTCTTTGGATGGCTGGTGGCAGCGCAGGCGGCGCACTCGGTCGAGGAGTACGCCGGGCGGCTGTGGGAGTCCTTCCCTCCGGCGCGGTACCTGACCGGCATCGTCTCGAGCGACCTCGAGGTCGGGTTCCTCATCATCAACGTCGGTCTCGTGGCGTTCGGCGTGTGGTGTATGTTCTGGCCGGTGCGGCGGGGCTGGCCGGCGGCCGTTCCGCTCCTGTGGTTCTGGGTTGCGATCCAGACCATCAACGGACTTGGCCATCCACTCTGGAGCGTTATGCAGGGCGGCTACACCCCGGGCGTGCTCACAGCCGTCCCTCTGCTCGTGCTTGCGCTCCGTCTGGGGCGCGAGCTCACGCGGCGTGAGGCTGCGGAGCCGCGCGCGCCGGTGTGACCATCGGGCTGACCGGCAATAGGCACCTTCGATGACCTGCTGCAGATCCGCGAGAACGGCCTCGCGCGGCCGAACCCAACAAACACAGCGCTCCCTGTGGATACGCAGATGACGCGCGAGCCCCTCGAACGACTCCCCTGTTGACCATGCCGATCAAGGTCGAAGACCCGCATCCGCTCACGGACCTCGCCCTGGCCCGCCGCCTCGAGCGGACCGAGGCCACCGCCAGCGCCGCCTTTGTCGACGCCCGGGCGCAGCTGGAGCCTGACGTCCGCGCCACGTGGATCGACGTCGCGGGCGTCTACGCCATGTTCGATGGTCCCGAGTCGCCTCTCACCCAGACCTTCGGGCTCGGGATTTTCGATACCACGGGAGCGCCGGAGTTCGCCCGGCTCGAGGCGTTCTTCCTGGACCGCGGCGCACCGGTGTGCCACGAGGTGTGTCCGTTGATCCCGCAGAGCGTGCTGCAGCTCCTCAACGCGCGAGGCTACCAGCCGATCGATTTCTCGTCGGTCCTCGTGCGCCCCACGGCCGCCGGTCCGCTGTCACGGCCTAACGCTTTCGACGTGCGCCGCGTCGGGGAATCCGAGATCGACCTGTGGGCGCGCGTCGCCGCCGCCGGCTGGGCCAGCGAGTCGGCCGAGCTGGCCGCGGTCGTCGAGGGCTTCGGTAGGGTGATCGGGCTGGCGACGGGCGCGCATTGCTTCCTCGCCTTTCGGGGGGGACAGCCGATCGCTGCCGCGAGCCTGGTCCTAAATTCCGACGTAGCACTCCTTGCCGGCGCGAGCACCGTTCCGGAGCATCGCCAGCAGGGAGCGCAGCATGCGCTGCTCGAGGCCCGCCTCGGATTCGCCGCCGCTCATGGCGCGGGGCTCGCCATGATGGTCGCATCGCCGGGCAGCGGTTCGCAGCGCAACGCCGAGCGTCATGGCTTTCGCGTCGCGTACACTCGCGCGAAATGGCAGCTGCGCGGCGGGCACGCCGCGCAGGACTGACGACGGCGATCGCCGAGCGACCGTCGCGCTTCGCATAGAGCAAATGCCGCTTCAGTTCCCCCGGTCGATCAGGACCGAGCGGCTCCTGCTCCGCCCGTGGCGCGTCTCCGAGGCGGCGAGGCTCAAAGCGGTCATCGATGAGAACCTCGAGCATCTGCGTGCCTGGATGCCGTGGGCCATGGACGAGCCGTCGCCGCTCGACGTCATCGCCGCCCGCATCGAGAAGTTCACCGGCGATTTCGCCGCGGGAATCGCCGGCGGCTACACCATCTTCACGCCGGACGAAGCCACCGTGCTCGGCGGCGCAGGGCTCCACCCCCTCAGCGAAGATGGGGCCGAGATCGGCTTCTGGCTCGCGCGCGCGCACACGGGACGGGGATACGCGACGGAAGCCGCGCGCGCCCTCGTTGAGGTCGCGTTCGCGAACCCTGGAATCGAGCGCGTGCAGATCCGTTGCGATCCGCGGAACGAGCGAAGCGCCGCCGTGCCGCGCCGCCTCGGCTTTCGCCACATCGAGACCCTCCGCGCGGACACGGTCGCGCCGACGGGTGTCCCTCGCGACACCATGGTCTGGCAGGTGACACGACGCGAATTCCTCGAAGATCCAGCGGGGTAGAAGGCCGGGCCACGCCCAATCGAGTGTTTGGACTCGGCACCATCCGGGACCTTCCGCCTTGACCCAGCCTATTCCCGACCAATATTGTCCCCTAAGCCCAAATGAAACTCATTCTCAACTAATGCTGCGATACATCCCAACGCTTGCGCTCGCCGCCCTCGCCGCCGCGCCGCTCGCCCCCGCCGCCGCCCAGCAGGAAGTCGTCGTCTACTCGTCGCGCTCGCACTACGGGGCCGAGAAGGTCTTCGAGGACTTCACTCGCGAGACGGGGATCCGGATCCGCTTCTTCAGCGGCAACAACAACGAAGTCATCGAGCGGATGCGGGCCGAGGGGAGCCGCACGCAGGCGGACGTGCTGCTGACCGTCGATGCGGGAAATCTCTGGTTCGCCGCCTCGCAAGGCTTGCTGCAGCCGATCGAGTCCGCGACGCTCACCGCGAACATCCCGGCGCATCTGCGCGATCCGGAGAACCGCTGGTTCGCGATCGCCGTGCGGGCGCGCACGATCATGGTCAGCACGGAGCGCGTGCGTCCCGGGGACCTGGCGACGTACGCCGACCTCGGCGATCCCAAGTGGAAGGGGCGGCTCTGTCTCCGCACGTCGACCTCCGTCTACAACCAGTCGCTGCTCGCCTCGCTCATCGCGATCCACGGCGAAGCCGAGACCGAGCGCATGGTCCGCGGGTGGATGGCGAACGAGCCGGTGTACATCAACGGCGATACGCAGATTCTGGAGGCGATCGACGCCGGACGGTGCGACGTGGGCATAACGAACACGTACTATCTGGGGCGGCTGCTCCGCACTCGGCCCGAGCTGAAGGTGAAGCCCCTCTTCGCCGATCAGCAGGGTGCCGGAACGCACGTGAACGTGAGCGGCGGCGGCGTCGCACGGTACGCGCGCAACCGCGCCAACGCGATCCGGCTGCTGGAGTACCTCAGCACCCCCGCGGCGCAGCAGGTGCTGTCGGCGGCGAGCTTCGAGTTTCCCGCCAACCCGGCCGTGGAGCCGGCGCCGGTGCTGAAGAGCTGGGGCAGCTTCAAGCCGCAGACGATCGGCGTCGCGGCGGCGGGCGAGCACCAGGCAGCTGCGGTACGACTCGCCGACCGTGCCGGCTATCGCTGATGCGCTGCGGCCGGCGAGCCCGCCGGTCGTCCCCCGGGTGAGTCGCTCGCGTGACGCCACGCGCCCTCTCGCGGTGGCGGCGGGGCTGCTCGCGGTCGTCGTCCTGCTGCCGCTCGCCGCGATCGCGTGGAATGCCGCGACGCCCCGGGTCGAGGTGTGGATGCACCTCGTCCGCACGCAGTTAGGCGGGCTGGCCTTCAACACTGTCGCCCTGCTACTCGGGGTCGGCGCGCTCGTGGCGATCATCGGCGTCGGTCTCGCGTGGCTGGTCGCGACGCGGAACTTCCCCGGACGTGGATTCTTCGAGTGGGCGCTCGTCCTGCCGCTGGCGATGCCGGCCTACGTCGTCGGCTTCGTCCTCCTCGGGATGTTCGACTACGCGGGGCCGGTCGCCCGGCTCTGGCAGGCGATCGCGGGCGCGGATGCGCGTCTGCCTGACGTGCGCTCGTATGGCGGAGTGGTGATCGTCATGGCGCTCGTCTACTACCCCTACGTGTATCTGCTCACGCGGACGGCGTTCGCGGAGCGCAGCGCGTCGCTCATCGAGGCGGCGCGCGGTCTGGGCCTCCAGCCGCGGCAGACTTTTCTCCATCTCGCGGTGCCCATCGCGCGCCCGGCCATCGCCGCAGGGCTCGCGCTCGCGCTAATGGAGACGCTCGCCGACTTCGGGACGGTCTCGCTGTTCGGGTATCAGACCTTCACCGTCGCGGTGTATCGGGTGTGGTTCGGGATGTTCGACCGGGTGGCGGCCGGCCAGTTGGCGACCGTGCTCCTGCTGTTCGCCGCGATCGTGCTCGGTCTCGAGCGGTGGGCACGGCGCTCGGCGCGCTTCTCGCTCCCGTCGGGCGGCGCCGCGCCCACACGCGCCACCCTCGGCCGGAGCGCCGGCTGGATGGCGACCGGCGTGTGCTCGTCGGTGTTAGGTATCGCGTTCGTGCTGCCGACGTCGGTGCTCGTGGTGTGGAGCGCTCGCGCGCTCGCGGACGGCGCCACGATCCAGCCGCTCTGGAGGCAGGCGGCCAACACCGCGCTGGTCGGTGTCGGCGCCATGGCCGTCTGCCTGGCCGCTGCGCTACTGCTTGCGTATGCGGCTCGGCTCGTGCGGTCGCGGGTGATCGCGCGGCTCGGGAACGTCGCCTTGCTCGGCTACGCGATACCCGGCACGGTGGTCGCGGTGGGCGTCATCGGCGTCCTGGCCGGCGTGGACCGTGCGGTGGCCGGCGCGGCGGACCTGCTCGGTGTGGCACCGCCGCCATTGCTCGCGACCTCCGCCATCGGCCTGCTGTTCGCCTACGTCGTGCGCTTCCTCGCCGTGTCGTATCTTCCGATCCAGGCCGGGCTCGCCCGAGTCGGGTCTGCGCTGGACGAGTCGGCGCGCTCGCTCGGCGCCTCGCCTGTGCGCCTGCTCACGACCGTACACGCGCCGCTCTTGCGTGGCGCGCTCATCACCGCGGGAGTACTCGTGCTGGTGGACGTCATGAAGGAACTGCCTGCGACGATGCTCCTCAGGCCATTCGGGTTCGACACACTCGCCGTGGGGATCTGGCAGGCGACCACCGAGTCGCTCTGGCTCCAGGCGGCGCCGCCCGCGCTCGCGATCGTCATCGTGGGCACGGTCCTCGTGCTGCTGCTCACGCGCGGATTCGGCCGCACGATGCTCGGTCCGGTCGCCCGGGCAGGAGCGGCCCGATGAGCGTCGCGCTCGAGGTCCGCGGACTCGTCAAGCGTTATGGCACGCACGCCCGGCCCGCGGTGGACGCGGTGTCGTTCGCGGTGCGGGCGGGAACGATCTGCGCGCTGTTAGGCCCGAGCGGCGCGGGCAAGTCGACGCTGCTGCGCGTGATCGCCGGGTTCGAGCGCGCCGATGCCGGCTCGGTCGTCCTTGGCGAGCGGGTCCTGGCCGACGAGGGCACCTGGCTCGCGCCCGAGGAGCGCGGGATCGGCTTCGTGCATCAGTCGGGCGCGCTGTTCCCGCACCTGACCGTCAGGAGCAACGTGGTCTTCGGGCTGCGCAGCGAATCGCGCGCGGCACGCAGCGCGCGATGGCAGGAGCTGGCGGACCTGTGCGGACTCGCCGCGTTCGCGGGGCGCTACCCCCACGAGCTGTCCGGCGGTGAGCAGCAGCGCGTCGCGCTCGCGCGCGCGCTCGCGCGCCGGACCGATCTCGTGCTACTCGACGAGCCGCTCTCGAACGTCGATCCCCTGCACCGCACCGCCCTCGGCGAGGACGTGCGTCGCATCCTCGAGATCTCGGGCACCACCGCGGTGCTGGTCACGCACGATCAGGAGGAGGCGTTCGCGCTCGCCGATCAGGTCGGCCTGCTGCGCGAGGGTTCGCTGGTCCAGCTCGACACGCCCGAGCGCGTGTACCGCGAGCCGGCCTCGCCGTTCGTGGCCGACTTCCTCGGCCACGCGACGTTTCTCCCGGGGCGGGCCGATGACAGCGGAATCGCCACCGAGATCGGGGTGTTCGACGCGTCGCGCGCGCATCCGCGCGGCGCGCCGGTGGACGTGCTCATCCGGCCGGGCGACTGCCTGCTGGACCGGGACGCGGACGGCGGCGCGATCGTGGAATCCGCGGCGTTTGCGGGCGAGCACTGGATTTACGGCGTGACGCTCGCGTCAGGCAGGCGGCTCCGCTGCGACATCGACGCGGTGCCGCACGCGCCGCTCCATCCGGGAGACAGGGTGCGCGTGGTGCCTCGCTCGAGCCACGCGGTCGCGTTCCTCGCGCCGGAGCGCTGAGCGCCCGAGCGGCCGGTTGCCGCGACGCACGCCTCATTGACAGAGCCCTGTGGTCCGCTGCCAATTGCGGGCTCATGTCCTCCCACCCCATTGCCGGTCGCTATGAGGTCATCCGCCCCCTTGGCCAGGGGGCGTTCGCGCAGACGCTGCTCGCGCGGGACCAGCAAGGGGATCGTCACGTCGCGCTCAAGGTCCTTTCGCTCCGCGACACGGCCGAGTGGAAGACGTACGAGCTCTTCGAGCGCGAGGCGGCGGTGCTTCGCACGCTCCGGCACTCCGGCATCCCGGCGATGTACGACACCTTTCGCGCGCCGTGGAACGACGCCGATAGCGCGTGGCTGGCAATGGAATACATCGAGGGAACCACCCTCGCGCAGTGCATCGCCGAGTCCCGGGCAATGGACCCCGCCGCGATCCGGCGGCTGTTCATGGAGGTGCTCGGCGTGCTCGAGTACCTGCACAGCCGGCTGCCGCCGATCCTGCATCGCGACATCAAGCCCGCGAACATCATCCTGCGCCCCGACGGGGCGATCGCTCTCGTCGACTTCGGGTCCGTTCGCCACGTCGTACGCCGGCCGGACGAAGCCGGATCGACGGTGGCCGGCACGTACGGCTACATGCCCTACGAGCAGTACATGGGCCGGGCATCTCCGGCAAGCGATCTGTATTCGGCGGCGGCCACGCTGCTGCACCTGATCACCGGTCGCGCGCCCTCGGACTGGATGGCCGAAGACGGGCGCGTACAGGTGCCCGATCAGGTGACCTGCGGCGAGCCGCTGCGTTCCATTCTCGTCAGGCTGCTCGCGCCGTCGCCCGCCGACCGCTTCCAGTCGGCGCGCGAGACTATCGACGCGATGCTCGGCGGCGCGGCGCTCGCCGCGGCGCGAGCGGGAGTCGCCGTTCGAGATTCGAGGCCCCCCGTTCCACGCCATCGGCCCGCGCCTCCGGCACTACTCGGGTTCGGAGCCGCTCCAAGGCGGATCGAAGGTGAGACCGCGGCGCTGCTGCGCAAGCTCACGTACTCCCAGTGGCAGCTCATCGCCGGGAACCGCGACCCCAACTGGCGGCCGGGCGTTGCGGACATGGCGGTCGTCGCGTTCTTCTCGATCATCACCGCCGGGATCCTCCCCCTCGTCACGTGGAGCTTCGCGCGCACGCGCAAGCGCCAGATCCAGGAATATCTCATGGATGGCACCCCGGCGATCGCGCGAATCCTCGACATGGAGAAGGAGAGCACCGCCTTCGACATGAAGATGATGCGAGTGCGCTACGAGTTCGAGGCGGACGGCGCCGTGCATCGCGGTGTGGACAGCGTCCTCCGGCCCATCGCCGAGCGGTGGGATTCGGGCGACTCAATCCATATCCTCTACCTCCCGCACCGGGACTACGCCAGCGCCATCGTCAGTACGAGTTAGGCGACCCTCCGTAGCGCCGCGAATGGCACGGAGCGCCACCACCCTCCGGGCCGGGCACGCTCGGCGGTATGATGATGAGCCCCTCGCCGACGGTGACGACTGCGCCTTACTCCCCGGCGGGACACGCCGTACATTCGACGCCGGCGTCGTGACCGCGCCCTCATCTCCTCATCCTCCGCACCCCGCCGAATGCGTCGCTTCCCGATCATCTTCGCTTTCACCCTCACGCTGCTCGCGCCGATCGCCGGCTGGCCGCAGACCGCCACCGCACAGCCGCGCCCCTACGCGCAGGTCGTCCCCGACAGCGCCCGCACCGAGCGCGGCCTCTTCGATGCGCACCGCGTCGGCGACAAGCTCCTCTTCGAGATCCCCGATTCCCTGCTCGGTCGCGAGATGATCATCATGTCGCGATACGGCCAGGTGCAGCACGGATTCTCGCAGGTGGGCGCGACCATGGCGCCGAACATCGTCGTCAGGTGGGAGCGCCGTGGCGACCGGATCCACCTCCGCGCGACCTCGCACGAGACGACCGCCGACTCCGGCACGGCCCGCTCGCTCGCCGTGCGCCACCAGAACTTCGCCCCGGTGCTCCAGTCGTTCGCCGTCGCCGCGCGCGGCACCGGCTCCAGCGTCATCGACGTCACCGACCTGTATGTGGGCGAGCACCCGGCGTTCACGCTCCAGCGGCAGCAGCGCACCGCGCTCGCCATCCGTCGCTACGAACGGGACCGTAGCTGGCTGGAGTTCGCCCGCAGCTTCCCCACCAACGTCGACGTTCGGGTGGTGCAGACTTACGCCGCCGATCAGGCGCCTAGCAACGCACGCGCCGGCGCGCTGTCGTACGAGGTCAACCACTCGATGATCGTCCTCCCGGCCGTGCCCATGATGCCGCGCCTGTGGGACGAGCGGGTGGGATTCATCAGCTCCGAGCGCACGAACTACGACCGCGACTTCCAGGGCGTGCGCTCCGAGCGGTACATCCGCCGTTACCGGCTGGAGCCGAGCGACACGGCGGCGTTCCGGCGCGGCGAGCTGGTGGAGCCGGTGAAGCCGTGGGTCTGGTACATCGATCCCGCCACGCCGGAGAAGTGGGTGCCCTACATCGAGGCCGGCATCCTCGAGTGGAACGCCGCCTTCGAGGACGCGGGATTCCGCAACGCGATCCAGGTGCGCCGCGCGCCCACGCCGGAGCAGGATCCCACCTTCTCCCTGTTGGACGCTCGTCATTCCGTCGTGCGCTACGTGCCGACCACGGTACGCTCCGCCAACTCGAGCGGCGACGTGATCGATCCGCGGAGCGGCGAAGTGCTGCGCGCGCACACGAACATGTACGAGGCCGTCGCCGAACGGATGCGCTGGCAGCTGCTGTCGCAGGTGGCAACCGCCGCCGACGACAAGCGGTACCGCAGCGCCCGGCTGCCCGACGAGCTGATGGGCGAGGCGATTCGTTATGTCTCGTCTCACGAGACGGCGCACTCGGTGGGGTTGCCGCACAACCAGCGCGCGAACTTCGTCTTCCCCATCGACTCCATCCGGAACCCCGACTTCGTGCGCCGCATGGGCCACTCCGGCTCGTCGGTCGGCCGCACACGCTTCAACTACGCCGCGCAGCCCGGCGACGGCGTGCCCCCCGAGCGCCGGATGGGCATCTGGGACCGCTGGGCCGTGTACTGGGGCTACCGCCCGATCCTCGATGCGACGACGCCACAGGAGGAGACGCCGACGCTGCACGCCTGGATCACCGAGCGCGCCGACAAACCGTGGTTCCGCTTCGCCTCGGCGCAATTCGGCATGGACGAGGAATGGGATCCGCACCGCATGACCGAAGGCATCAGCGCCGACCCGGTCGAGGCCGCGTCGCTCGGCATGCGCAACCTGACGGTGATGGTCGACAGCCTGATCCCGTGGCTTCTCCGCGAGGGGGATGACTACTACGAGCTCGAGACGCACTATCTGCAGGCGCTCACGCAGTGGAACCGCTACGCGCAGCACGCCGCCGCGGCCGTGGGCGGATCGTGGACGCATCACAAGCGGTACGGCGAGCCCGGCGTGGTCTACACGCCGGTGGAGCCTGCCTATCAACGCAAGGCGATGCGGTTCATCGATGCGCAGGTGCTCGCCACGCCCAGGTGGGCGCTCAATACAGAGGTGCTGCGGCGGCTCGAGCACGCGGGCGCGGTGGAGCGCATTCGTGCCTATCAGGAGCTCGCGGTGCAGCGCATGCTCAATCACGCGCGCCTCGCGCGGATGATCGAGCACGAGGCCCTCCACGGCGACAGCACATACACGCCGGTGCAGATGCTCGACGACGTGCGCGCGGCCGTCTGGCGCGAGGCGAGGGCCGGACGCGCGGTCGACACCTACCGCCGCAACCTCCAGCGCGCCTACCTGGCGCAGGCCCACCACCTGCTCAACGAGGCGAACAACGACGGCTGGAGTCCGCCGCAGTCCGGAGACCTGCGCGTGGGCAGCGACACCGACCCGCGGCTGAATGGCGACCTGAAGATCGCGCAGTCGGACATCCGCCCGCTGATCCGCGATCAGCTCACGCTGCTGCGGGGCGAGCTGCGGGCGGCGCTGTCGCGCGGGGTCCGCGACCGCAACACCCGCATCCATCTGGAGGATGCGCTCGTGCGGATCGATCGGGCGCTGGATCCCTGACGACCGACCGGTGCCCGACCGCGGTGGGCGTCCGCTAGCCTGAGCGGACGCCCCGCCGCGCCGCTCAGTCGCGCGGCACCAGCGCCACGGCCCGTACCGGTCCGCCGGACCCACCCGCGATCTTCATCGGCAGCGCGATGACCACCGCGCCGGCCGCCGGCAGCGCGTCGAGATTCGTCAGGTTCTCCAGTCCGTACACGTCGCGCGCGGCGGCGATGCGGTGCACGATGAAGTCCGCCGATCGGCCGTAGTCGATCGACGCGACGTCGGCGCCCAGCGCGGCCACCGAGCGCTCCTCGACGAGCAGACGCGCCGCCTCCTCGCCGTAGCTCGG
>DATHUW010000084.1:0-8274 GCA_035461825.1 Gemmatimonadaceae bacterium | reverse complement strand
CCCGCCGCCGCAGTTCCCTGGGTGAAGCCGTCGCCACGAGAGCCCACAGCCGGAGGACCGCATGACCGACCTGAGCGCCGCCCAAGCCCCGCTGGAGCTCGTCCTCAAGGATGAGATCATCCGCATGTACGACGAGGTCGCGGAGCATCCGGAGAACGAATACCACTTCTACCATGGCCGTCAGGCGGCCGAGCTGTTCGAGTATCCGGCCGAGCTGCTCGACCGCGCGCCGGAGGAGGCGGTGGCGTCGTTCGCGGGGGTGGGGAATCCGCACCTGCGCAGCGCCTTGCAGCCCGGCGAGACCGTGCTGGATCTCGGCAGCGGCGCTGGTCTCGACGCCACCATCGCCTCGTGGGGCGTCGGGCCCACCGGTTCGGTGATCGGCGTGGACCTCAACCCGGCGATGTGCCGCAAGGCGCAGCGGAACGTCGAACGCGCGGGGCTCCGCATGCAGTGCCACGAGGGTCGGATGGAAGACCTGCCGCTGCCTGACGCGTCGGTGGACGTCGTGATCTCGAACGGGGTCATCAACCTGTCATTCCGCAAGCGCCGCGTCATCGAGGAGATGTTCCGGGTGCTGCGGCCCGGGGGGCGCATCTCGATCGTCGACATCGTCAGCGCCAAACCGTTGTCGCAATCGATCGTGAACGATCCGAAGCTCTGGGCGAGTTGAATTGGCGGTGCTCTCCCGGAGGGAGAGATGTTTCGGCTGCTCGAGGAGTCCGGATTCACGCGCGTGCGTTCGGCCATCGTCCCGCGATTCCGCTTCCGCCAGCAGTCCACCCAGAACTCGGCCGAGGCGTTCGGCGTGAAGTCCGTCATGATGACGGCGACGAAGCCGACGGGCTGAGACAGAACCCCACGGGGCGAGGCAGAAGCCACGGACTGCGGCGCGAGCAAGGCGCGCGAATTCCGCCGCGCCCCGTGGTGCCGGAGCGGTTCATGGCACAGCTTACGGCCATGCGCCCACCAACAATCTCCGCTGCCGCGCGGCACATCGGCCGCGCGGCCTCGCCCGCCGTCATTGCGCCCCGCGCCGGCCGGGCCGTCGTCGCGCTCGCCTCGATCGTGCTGGCGAGCGTCGCCGCGGCCCAGGGCGGACCCGGGGCACGGCGCGACACGGCCGTGGCACCCGGTGCTCCCTGCCCACCGGGCATGACCGAGATCCGCCCGTCGCGGTGCATGGCGCCGCAGGTGTCGCCGCCGAGTATCCTCGATTACCGCCCGCGCTCGACACTCGTGGTGCCCGCGCACCTCGTCAGGCGCGCGAAGTACCCCGTGATCGACTTCCACGGGCACCCGCGCGATCTCATCACGAGCCGCGAGGGACTCGATGCCCTCCGCGCCGCAATGGACAGCCTCAACATCGGCATCATGGTCGCCGCCGAGAATCAGTCCGGCGAACGGCTGCAGCGGACCCTTGGCGCCATCGCCGCGCACCCACAGATGAAGGACCGCGTGCGCGTCCTCGCCGGCGTGGACTTCCGGAACGTCGGCCCGGGATGGGCGGAGCGCGCCGTGAGACAGCTCGAGGCCGACATCGCCGCCGGCGCGGTCGGCGTCGGCGAGATCTCCAAGGGGCTCGGCCTCTCGATGCGCAAGGCGGACGGATCGCGGCTGCGCATCGACGACCCGGCACTCGACCCGTTGTGGGAAGCCTGCGCGCGGCTCGGCGTGCCGGTGTTCATCCACACGGCGGATCCGGCGCAGTTCTTCGAGACGATCGACTACGAGAACGAGCGCTGGCTGGAGCTGGCGCTGTTCCCCAACCGCCGCTATCCGCCCGAGCAGTATCCGAGCTTCGACCAGCTCATGACCGAGCGGGACAACCTCTTCCGCCGCCACCCGCGGACGATGTTCGTCACGGCCCACCTGGGGTGGCTCGCCCACGACCTCGGGCGGTTAGGCAGGCTGATGGACGAGCTACCGAACGTGTACACCGAGGTGGGCGCGGTGCTGTACGACATCGGTCGCCAACCTCGCGCGGCCCGCGACTTCTTCATCAAGTACCAGGACCGTATTCTCTTCGGCAAGGATTCCTTCCAGCCGGAGGAGTATCCGTACTACTGGCGCGTGTTCGAGACGAAGGACGACTACTTCGACTACTACCGCGACTATCACGCGTTCTGGAAGCTCTACGGCATCGACCTTCCCGACGAGGTGCTGCAGAAGGTCTACGCGGAGAACGCGCGGCGAATTACGCCGGGGCTGCGGCCCGCTGCGCCGCGCTGAGTTCTGGCCGAACTCCGCGTGACGCAACGCGAAACGGCGGCAGCGGCAGCGTCACCGCTCCCGTAACCTGTTGACCGGACCGGCGCGAGGGTCGTTATCATTCGTGATGCGGGACGTGCGCACGCCCGGCGAGTCACCTCCGCCACCCTCACGAGAGATCCGATGATCCGCCTGTTCGATGCCGAGAGCGACGAGCCGATGGGCACCATCAGCGAACCGCAGCTGCGATTCCTGATCGACGAGCTGGAGGAGGAGTCGTCGTCGGACCGGGACTACTACATCGACGCCGCCACCGTGGAGATGCTCGGCAAGCGCGGCGCGGATCCCGAACTGCTCGAGGTCCTGCGTCAGGCGATCGCCGGACGAGCGGGCGCGGAGATCCGCTGGGAGCGGTAGCGATTCGTGAGTTGCGACGGGATCGGCGCGCGCGGTGCGTCCGGGCGCCGGCTCCTTGCGCGAGCTCGCTCAGACCCTGGAGGACAGGATGTGCCGGAACATCAAGACCCTGGCCAACTTCGAGCCGCCCGCGACCGATGACGAGATCCGCGCCTCCGCGCTGCAGTTCGTCCGCAAGCTGAGCGGCACGACGCGCCCTTCGCGCGCCAACGAGGAGGTGTTCAACCGCGCGGTGGACGAGGTCACCGACGCCGCGCGGCGGCTGATTCACTCGTTGACGATCAACGCGCCACCCCGGGACCGCGAGACCGAGGCTCGCAGGGCGCGCGAGCGGTCCGCCAAGCGCTTTGCCTGACGAGCCTCACGGGAGCGCGATCTCCGTCATCTTCTGCACGTTGCCGTTGGGAAGGTAGACCTCGCCGGCGACCATGTACGGCGACGCATCGGTGAGGAACCAGACCGCCATCAGCCGGCGGTCCGACTCGCGCCGCTCCTCCACCTTCCAGGCGAGCCACTCCCTGCCTTCCACCATCGTGGACGCCTGGCCCACGATGGTGAAGATGCGAGACTCGGCGGTCGCCATGTTCGGCCCCCACACGGGCGCGACGATCACCGAGCCGGCGCGCAGCCCCACGGCCAGTGGCACGAGGTCCGAGGCCGACGCGATGAAGCCCATCCGCGGCACGACCTGGTCGACCTGCCACTCCACCGAATCGTTAGGTAGCTTGCGGGTGCCGCGGACACGGTTGCCGTCGATCGCGAGGCGGACCCGGGCGCCCGCGCGCGTCGTCAGGGCGTAGCCCAACGGCGCCATCGTCACCAGGTCGAACGTCTGCCGGAGGTCGAACCCCGGCGCGCGCGTGGTCGAATCGAACTGGCCCAGCGTCACCCAGCGCATGACCGGGCGCCCAGCGGAATCGCCGATCGCTAGCTCGTTCGTCCACTCGTTGGTCGGAGGCGTGTCCAGCGAGTTCAGGTGCACGCGGACCCGCGCCCGATGCGGCAGATACACGCGTCCATTCACGAGCGGCGAGCCTACCTCGATACGGATCGTGTCGGCCGGCGAGGGGGCGGCGCTGGCCTGCAGCGCGAGCAGAAGACCGAGGGCGAGCGACATGACGACTCCGGGTGGATCGGCGCACCGAGCGATGCGCTGACGATGCGAGCGACACCCGCGCGGTGCGAGGGCTGGGTCGTACGAATCCTGTTAGGAATCCTTCGCGGATCTGAATCGGCCGCGAGCGGCCGATCTCCGCGGATCTGAATGCCCGGCCGAGCATGCCGCGGGGCATTCGGAGCCGCGTGTGCAAGCGAAAGCGCCGGGAGCGTCCTTCTTTCGCGCGACGTCTCGTGCCGGTCAACCACGCACGCTGGAGAACGATCATGCGCCCGCCCATCCGATGCGCGCTCGCGCTGCTGACCGCCGTTGCTACCGCCCACGCGCAGGAGCCCATCGCGACCCCAGGAGCGACGTCGGTTTTGGTGGTCAGCGGCTCGGCGAGCGCGACGATTCCTGCCGACAAGGCGTTCGTGCGCATCGCCGTGGAGACGCGCGCGCCGACCGCGGCGGCCGCGGGAGTGCGCAACGCGCAGACCCTGCTCGCGGTGCTCGCGGCGCTGCGTGACGTGGGGGTAGACTCGACCGGCATCGTGACCGCCGGATATACGGTGGCCGTGCACTGGCGCCCGGGCGAGAACGGGCGGCCGGCCCGCGAGGACGGATATCTGGCCCGGAACGCGGTGCGGGTCGAACTTGCGGCACTCGATCGGGTCGGGGCCGTCATTGATGCCGCGCTGGGCGCCGGGGCGAATCGTATCGATGGCGTCCACTTCGTGGCGACGGGAAGCGACAGCGCCCGACGGTCGGTGCTCGAGCAGGCCGCGCTCGCCGCGCGCCGGGACGCCGAGTCCCTGGCGCGCGCCACGGGCGGCCGCCTGGGCCGACTGCTCGAGATGAGCACCAGTCCGCCGTTCCGCGGTGGCCTCGGCGATTCGTTGTCGTCCGTGCACCTGCAAATGGGGTACGTCCAGACGGAGATTCCGCCGCCCGAGATTGCCGTGTACGCGACGGTGTACGCGAGATGGGAGTACCAGTCGCCTCGCTAGGCGATCGGCGCGCGATGGGCGCACCGCGCGCGGACGGGTCGCCCTGGCACGCCGCGTTGCACGCGTGGAACGGATCGTCGCAGTCCGGGTCGCCCGTTATGCCGATGCCGTCATCAGGGAGTGCCGCACCCGGATGTCCTCAGCTTCGGAGTCTCATGCGCGTTCGACTTGTCACCGTACTCGCCGCGGTCGCCACGCTGGCCGCCCTCACCGTCACGGACGCGAGTGCCCAAAGAAGAACGGCGGCGGTCCGCCCGCCACGCCGCCCGGACAGCAGAAGAAGAAGGCCGTGACTCCCGACCGTGCGGTCGAAGTCACCCAGCTCGTGCTCAAGGAGCAGGGCTACATCTTCGTGCGCGTCGAGCACGTGGACGGTGCTCGGGTCGTGTACTACCGGCGCGGCAACAACGGCCGCGGTCGTGGGCACGGGCCGATCGAGAAGATGGTCATCCGGCCGGCGCCCGACCGGGTTGTGATCGAAGCGGCGCCCAAGTCGGTCCTGCTCCAGATCAACCTGCGGCTGGAGCTCTAGCCGGCGGCCGGCCCGAACGACGATCAGCCAGGCGGCGTCAGGCGTTCCAGCGCGCGCTCGGCTTCCGCGACGAGCGACCGGTGCGCCGCGGGAGGCATGTCGTACCGGAGAAGGAAGCTCTCGTAGTTGGCGCGTGCGCGAGTCGTCTGGCCCGACGCCTCATCGATGCGCGCACGCAGCAGCAGGGCGAGCGGCTCAACCACGCCGTTGGCCATGGCGCTGCGGTAGAAGTCGCTCCAGAGCACGCCTTCGTGCCAGGTGAGCAGGCGCGCGGTCTGCGCCGTATCGCCCAGCTCGAGCAACCACTGCGCGGCGGCCATGCGGTTCTGCGCGTTGACGAACGGATGGACGCCGCCGAAGCGCTGGTGGAGGCTCCGTTCCCCGCTCTCCCACTCGAGCGTCGCCAGCTGCCGCGCCGCGGCGGCACGCCGTCCGCCGGCATCCAGCGCGAACGCCGCGAGCGAGCGATCGAGCAGCCCGGCGAACTCGGCGCCGCTCGCGCGGAGCCGCCGCCGCGCCTCTGCGATTGCGGACGTGTCGCCAGGCACGTGCGCGAGAAGACCATCCTGCCACGCCAGCTCGGCGAGTTCGGCCGCGGTTGGAGCGGGCAGCGCCCGCGTCGGATCGGGTCGCAGTGCCACCGCAGCCTCCGGCGCTAGGCTGCCGAGCCTGACTCCGACCACCGCCAGGCCGTAGGCCATGAGCGCGGCGCGATAGGTGGGATCCAGCCGCGTCCAGCGCAGCGCGTGCACCATCGCCGAATCCCAGGCGCCGCGGTGCGCCCAGGAGAACGCGATCCCCATGGTCTGCGCCGCCGCGGTCTGCGGCCCGGGATCCAGCGCGAGTACCGCCCGCGAGAATCGCAGCTGCTCGTCGGGGAATCCATAGGAGAGCATGCCGCTCGCGAAGATCTCGGGATTCGGCATCGGTTGCATGTGGGCAACCGTCGCCGCGCCCGCGTTCACGAGTTGTTCGGGCGCGCGGCGCCCAGCCGTAGGCTCGAAGACGCTGCGGTAGAAATTCAGCGTCGACGTGTCGAAGTGCGACGTGCCGGCAAGATTCAGCCGCTCGAGCGCGTCCAGCGCACGGCGCGCGACCAGCGTGTCGCGCTCGCGGACCCCCATCCAGTACAGGTGCCGCCATCCCGAGACGAACCCCGGATTGAGCTCGACGACGCGCTCGAGCGCCGCGATCGCTTCCGCATAACGGGATCCGAGGTACGGCGCCTGATGGACGAGCAGGTTGGCGTACGAGTACCAGGCCGGCCAGTAGTCGGGGAAGCGCGCGGTTGCCGCCCGCAAATGCTCGAGCTTTCCGGAGACGCTCGTCTCGAGCCAGGACTCGACGAGCGCCCGGTCGGCGGGAGGGAAGGCATGACGGTTGGCGAGCACCGCCGCGAGCGTCGCGCTGTCGGGTGGCCCTCCCTCATAGACGCGCGGGTAGATCGATCGCCAGTACGCGAAGTAGAACGTGGAGTCGGCCGCGAACGCGCGCTCGAACGCCTCGATGGCCCGACCGAATTCCGCTCCGGCGAACGCGCGCTCGCCTTCCAGATAGGCACGAAGCGCCGGGAGCGAGCTGGTGGTGATGGCGCGCAGGTTGGGCGCGGGCATGGAGTCGCCCTGCCAGACCTGGCGAAGCACCGCGAGGCTGGCCGAGTCGGTGAGCGCGGCGATGTCATCGGCGGGGCCACGTACGCTGGCCCTGCCGATTGCCCGGCGGCTGGCCGCATCGAACACGCCAAGATCGAGCCGAACCTCGCGGCCCACCTTCGCCAGCGTGCCATGCACCAGCCGGCCGACGCCCAGCCGCTCGGCGACGGCGGCGGCCCGCTCCAGCGGCCAGGCCTCGGGGACGAGCGCCAGCACGGTGGTCGCCTCGGTCGTGCGGAAATTCCCCACGCCGTCAAGGCTCGTGCTGAGCGTCACCACCAGCTCCCGGCCGAGCCTGACGAGGGCCGTGTCGCCGCCGACGGCGCCGAACGGCATGACCGCGAATGCGGCGCCATCCAGGGGCGGTGCGCCGGCCGGGCCGCGCCCGCGCAGCCACATGACGCCGGCGAGCGACGCCACGAGGACCGCGGCCGCCAGCCAGCCGACGCGGGTCGTCAGGCGCCGCGGGGCGGACGTCGCCGGCGCCCGGAGGGCGGTCTCGATCGCCCGCAGCTCATCGAACAGCGCGCGCCCATTCGGCGGCCGCCGCTCCGGATCGGGGTCGAGGCAGCGGCGCACCAGGGCGGTGAGCGCCGGCGGCACGTCCGGACGGCGCTCCTCGAGCGATGGGATGTCGCCGGCGCGTACGGCACGGCGGATCGCGTCGGCATCGGTGCCCTCGAATGGCCGATGGCCGGCGAGCATTTCATACAGGGTGACGCCGAACGACCAGACGTCGCAGCGCGGATCAATGTCCCCGCGGAGATGCTCGGGACTCATGTACGCGGGCGTGCCGGGTGCACCTCGCCCCCGTTCGCCGGTGCCGAGTATTCGCGCGATGCCGAAGTCCACGACCTTCGCGAGTCCGGTCGGCGTCAGCACGACGTTGGCGGGCTTGACATCGCAGTGGACGATGCCACGCTCGTGCGCCGCGGCCAGCGCGTCGGCGACCTGAATACCTAACGCCAGCGCGTCGCGAACCCGGAGCGCACCGGTGCGCACCCGCTGCGCGAGCGTGCCGCCCTCGTAATACGCCATCGCGATGTACGGCCGCCCATCCGGCGTCTCATCGATCTCGTAGATCGTGCAGATGTGCGGGTGGTCCAGCGCCGACGCGGCACGCGCCTCTTCGGCGAACCGCTCGCGCGCGCGCGCGTCGGCGTCGAGCAGCGCAGGGAGGAGCTTGAGCGCGACCGGCCGGTCTAGGCGCGGATCGCGCGCCAGGTAGACGAGCCCCATCCCGCCGCGGCCGAGGCGCCGCAGCACCCGGTAGCGCCCGATCGACTCGTCGGCGGATCCGCTCGCGAGCAGGTCCGCGACCTCGCCGGGATCGAGCCGTTCCAGGAAGCCGCCCGC